>JBFWNE010000003.1:173097-198277 GCA_050251215.1 Candidatus Nanopelagicales bacterium | reverse complement strand
GCCGGCCTTCTACAAGAAGCTGTACTTCGGCGAGGGCTGGGGCGTCGAGTCGGTCAAGACCTACTACGAGCGTCAGAGCTCGGGCCGCTACAGCGTCGACGGCACGGTCACCAACTGGGTGAAGGTGCCCTACAACGAGGCCCGTTACGGCCGTAACGACTGCGGCGACATCGTGTGCACCAACACCTGGGCGCTGATCCGCGACGCCGCCAACCAGTGGTACGCCGACCAGCTCGCCCAGGGCCGCAGCAAGGCCGACGTCAACGCCGAGCTCGCCAGCTTCGACCAGTGGGACCGGTACGACGTCGACGGCGACGGCAACTTCAACGAGCCCGACGGCTACATCGACCACTTCCAGATCGTCCACGCCGGCGGCGACGAGGCCGACGGCGACCCGTACCAGGGTGAGGACGCGATCTGGAGCCACCGCTGGTACGCCTACCTCGACGGCTCCGAGGGCGACGGCCCCGCGGGTGCCCCGCTCGGCGGGACGCAGATCGGCGACTCGGGCATCTGGATCGGCGACTACACCGCCCAGCCCGAGAACGGCGGCCTGTCGGTCTTCGTGCACGAGTACGGCCACGACCTCGGCCTCCCGGACCACTACGACACCGCCGGTGGAGACAACGGCGTCGAGTGGTGGACGCTCATGGCGCAGAGCCGCCAGTGGCGTCCGGGCGACCAGGGCATCGGCACCCGCGCGTCCGACCTGTCGGCGTGGGACAAGCTCATGCTCGGCTGGCTGAACTACTCGGCGGTGAAGGCGGGGGCGACCAAGACGCTCAAGCTCGGCCCGCACGAGTACAACACCAAGTTCCCGCAGGCGCTGATCGTGGTGCTGCCGCCCAAGGACGTGACCATCGATCTCGTCCCGCCGTTCTCCGGCGCCAACGACTGGTGGTCCGGATCGGGCGACAACCTCAACAACACGCTCACGCGCACCGTCGACATCCCGGCCGGCCAGCCGGCGACCCTCACGTTCCAGGCCAACTGGGACATCGAGGACTGCGGCGACACCCCGTGCGACTACGCGTACATCGAGGTCGACGACGGCACGGGCTTCAAGTCCCTGCCGGCGGCCGGCATCACCCAGCCCGCGGAGAACAACGGCATCGACGGCTCGTCCGGCGGCGCCTGGAAGCAGGCCACCGTGGACCTGTCGGCGTACGCCGGCAAGACGGTCGACCTCCGCTTCCGCTACGCCACCGACGGCGCGGTCGGCGGCATCGGCTTCTTCGCCGACGACATCGCCCTCACCTCGGGCTCGACCACGGTGTTCTCCGACGACGCGGAGAGCGGCGCGAACGGCTGGACCGCTGACGGGTTCGACACCGTCGGCGCCAGCTCGACCTCGCCGTACAACCACTACTACATCGCGTCCTACCGGGCGTACACGTCGTACGACGCCTACCTGAAGACCGGTCCGTACAACTTCGGGTTCAACGACGTGAACACCAACAAGGTCGAGCACTTCCCGTACCAGGACGGCCTGCTCGTGTCGTACTGGGACACCTCGTACAACGACAACAACACGAGCGAGCACCCGGGCGGCGGCCTCGTGCTGCCGATCGACTCGCACCCGGCCCCGCTCTACCGGGTCGATGGCAAGCCGTGGCGCTCGCGCGTCCAGGTGTACGACGCCCCGTTCTCGGTGCAGCGCACGGACGCGCTCTACCTGCACCTGAACAGCGTCCTCAACAAGATCCCCAGCCAGAAGGCGCAGCCGGTCTTCGACGACCGCAACGCCTACTGGTTCCCGGAGATCCCGATGACCGGCGTCAAGGTGCCCAACGCGGGCGTCAAGATCAAGGTCATCAACCAGCAGAAGACCACGATGTGGGTCAAGGTCAGCTCGACCGTCTGAGGACGGCGATCTGAGAGAACGCACAGGACGGGCCGGGAGCGATGCTCCCGGCCCGTCCTGCTGCTGTTCTGGTGCTGTGTGCTGCTGCGTCAGGCGACGACGGCGAAGCCGCCGGTCCAGGCGACCTGCTCGCTCGCGGCGAGACCGATCTGCAGGAAGCCGAGAGCCTCGAGCTCGCGGGCGCGCGTGAGGGCGCCGGCGTCCTTGACCTTGAGGCCGGCCGAGGTGACGAACGACTTCACGGCGTCCTTGGCCTCGGCGTCGTCCCCGGCCACGATCACGGTCGTGGTCTCGCCGCCCACGGTGCCCGCGGCGAGCGTGCCGGCGAAGGTCGTGTTGAACGCCTTCACGACCTTGGAGTCGGGGAGCGCCGCGGCGATCTCGGCGGCCTTGGACGAGTCGGCCGGCACGACGAGGGAGTCGAAGGTCTCGAAGTTGACCGGGTTGGTGATGTCGACGACCACCTTGCCCGCGAGCTCGGAGCCGCGGGTGCTGATGATCTCGGCGACGGCCGGGTGCGGGACGGCCAGGACGACGATGTCGCCGGTGGCGGGGGTGCCGGCGTTCTCGACGTCGAGGACCTGGACGTCGTAGCCGGCCTTGGCGCCGAGGCCGGCGATGGCCTGGCCCATGTTGCCGTTGCCGAGGATGGTGATGCTGGCCATGAGGTGCTCCCTGCGGGTCGTGGTGCTTTGGTTGTTGCGTCAAGTAACACGGTAGAGGGCAATGGTTGTTCCGTCAAGTAATTGCTACGATGGCCCCATGAGCAGACGTCGTACGCCGGAGCCGCGCTGGCTCGACGCCGAGGAGCGGGCCGCCTGGGTGCGTCTCGCCGGGGTGGTCGAGCTGCTGCCCGCCGCGCTCGACGCCCAGCTGCGCCGCGACGCCGACCTCACCCACTTCGAGTACTGGGTGCTCTCGATGCTGTCCGAGGCGGAGCATCGAACGCTGCGCATGACGGCTCTCGCCGAGCGCACCAACGCCTCGCTGTCGCGGCTCTCGCACGTGGTGTCGCGTCTCGAGGACCGCGGGCTGGTCGAGCGGTTCCCGTGCCCGGAGGACAAGCGCGCGACCAACGCACGTCTCACGGCCGAGGGCTGGGACAAGGTCGTGGAGACCGCTCCAGGCCACCTCGCCGCCGTGCGCCACTACGTGATCGACGGCCTCAGCCGCGAGCAGCTCGGGCAGCTCGCGGCGATATCGAATGCGATCCTCGAGAACGTCGATCCCGAGCGGCGCATCACCGGTCCGCTCACCGCGGACTCCTGACGCCTCAGGCGGGGACGGGCGCCCCGGCGCGGGCGAGCGCAGCGCGGACGTCGAGCACGAAGGCGTCCACCTCCTCGGGCGTGTGGTCCCACGCCGTCATCCAGCGCACCTCGCCGACCGTCTCGTCCCAGTCGTAGAACTCGTACGTGCGCCGCAGGTCGTCGATCACGGCCTGAGGGAGTCGCACGAACACGGCGTTGGCCTGCACCGGGCGCGGCATCTCGACCAGTCCCTCGAGGCCGGCGGCGAGGCGCTGCGCCATCGCGTTGGCGTGCGAGGCGTTCTCGATCCACAGGTCGGTGCCCAGCAGGGCCTCGAGCTGCGCGGAGACGAAGCGCATCTTGGACGCGAGCTGCGTGCTCGACTTGCGGACGTAGTCGAGGTGCGGCGCGGCGGAGGGGTTCAGGACGACGACGGCCTCGCCGAGCATGAGGCCGTTCTTCGTGCCGCCGAACGACACGACGTCGACGCCGGCGTCGGTGGTGAACGCGCGCAGCGGCACGCCCAGGTGCGCGGCGGCGTTGGCGATGCGGGCGCCGTCGAGGTGCACCGACAGGCCGAGCGAGTGCGCGTGGTCGCAGATCGCGCGGATCTCCTCGACCGAGTACGCCGTGCCGAGCTCGGTGGTCTGCGTGATGCTCACGACCTGCGGCTGCGCGCGGTGCACGTCGTCCATCCCGCGCGCCTCGAGGTCGATGAGCTCCGGCGTGAGCTTGCCGTCGTACGTCGGGATCGTCAGCAGCTTGACGCCGCCGACCTTCTCTGGGGCACCGCACTCGTCGACGTGGATGTGCGCGGTCGAGGTGCACACCACCGAGCCGAAGCGCGTGGTCATCGCGGCGAGCGCGACGACGTTGGCGCCGGTGCCGTTGAAGACGGGGAACGCCTCGGCCCGCTCGCCGAAGTGGCGGCGGAAGGTCTCCTGCAGCCGCACGGTCTCGGTGTCGCGGCCGTACGCCGGCTGCCGGCCGGTGTTGGCGGCGGCGACGGCGTCGAGCACCGCCGGGTGGACGCCGGAGTAGTTGTCGCTGGCGAAGCTGGTCACGGGACGAGCACCTTCCGGAGTCCGTTGGCCTCGGCCGCCGGCAGCGCCCAGAGGGCGACCGTCTCGGCGGCGAGGTCGGCCACGTCGGTGTAGCCGGGGAACGTCTTGCTGGGGTCGGCGGCGCGCAACGCGTCGTGCACGAGGGCCTTCACGACGAGCGTCGTCGCGGCCGCGGCCTCGGGCGCGACCTTGGAGAAGGAGTCCGCGAGCGCGGCGGTCCAGGCCTCGGCAGCCGACTTCGCCGCGGCGTAGGCCGCGTTTCCTGCGGTCGGCTTCTCGGCCGCGGCGGCCGACACGATCACGAACTCGCTCCGGGGCGCGGCAGCGAGGTGGTCGTGGAACGCGAGCGAGACGTGCTGCAGCGTGCGCACGAGCAGGTCGAGCATGAGCTCGGAGTCGGCGACGGTGTTGTCGAGGAACGCCTTCCCGCCCCGCCAGCCGCCCACGAGATGGACTACTCCGTCGACGCCGGGCGTGCCGCCCGGGTGCAGCGCGGCGGCAACGGCCGCCCACTGCTGCACGGCGTCGGCGTCGAGCAGGTCGACCGCCCGGCCGGTGAACCGGGATGCTCCGTCGCCGAGGGACGCGCCGAGCGCGTCCAGCTTGGACTGCGTGCGGTCGGCTGCCACGACGTGGGCGCCCGCCGCGATCAGGGCGCGGACCATCGCCGTACCCGCCGGGCCGCCCGCGCCGGTGACGACGACGAGCGAGCCGGGGCCGAGGGCGCTCATGCGCGGATCCCGCGCGCGGACTCGACCACGGGGGAGACCTTCTTGGCGAGGATCTCGAAGAACATGCTGAGGGGGAACTCGTCGGGGAGCACGGAGTCGTTGTACTCCTTCGTGGTCGCCTGCGGGCCCATCGCGGCGAGCCCGTGCCGCCACGTGGAGGCGACGTGCGGCTCGACGTACTCGCTGACGAGGTCGTACGTGACCTGCCAGTGGCTCGCCTTGTTGCGGTCGATGCTCGTGCGGTACAGGTCCTCGATGCGGGCCAGGAGCGCCTCGGCGACGACGGCGACGCGGTCCCAGTCGATCGTGAGCGACGCGTCGGACCATGTGAGGGCGCCCTCGCGGCGCAGCGCCGCGAAGAGCAGCTGGCCGCCCACGCTGTCGTAGTTGCGCTGGCGGGTGCCGCTGATGGGGAACCGCAGGCACCGGTCGAGGATCACGGCGTACTGCACGAGACGCGCGCCCTGCACGCCCTGCTTCTCCAGCGCCACCGCGGCGCGGAAGGCGCTGAGGTCGCAGCGCAGCTCCTCGAGGGAGTAGAGCCAGTACGGCAGGCGCTGCTTGACCAGGAACGGGTCGAACGGCAGGTCGCCGCGCATGTGGGCGCGGTCGTGCACGAGGTCCCAGAGCACGAAGGTCTCCTGCGCGACGCGCTGGTCGTCGAACAGAGAGGCGGCGTCGGCGGGCAGGTCGATGCGCAGCGCGTCGACGGCCGCGCCGATGACGCGGCGGAAGCGCGCAGCCTCGCGATCGCAGAAGATCGCGCCCCACTCGAACGACGGCACCTCGCGCACGGCGACGGTCTCCGGGAACAGCACGGCGCTGTGCGTGTCGTAGCCCGCCGTGAAGTCGGTGAACGCGACCGGGACGAACTTGTCGTTGCGGTACTGCTCGGCCTCGATGCGCGCGACCCACTCGGGCCAGAACACGCTGAGCAGCACGGCCTCCAGCTTGCGCTCGGTGCTGCCGTTCTGGGTCAGCATCGGGAAGAGCACGAGGTGCTCGAGGCCGTCGACGCGGTGCGCCATCGTGTCGAACGCGACGAGCGAGTCGAGGAAGTCCGGCGTGCCGAAGCCCTCGGCAGCCCAGCGGCGCAGGTCGTCGACGAGGGCCACGTGGTACGCCTTGTCGTGCGGCAGCTCGGGGGAGAGCGCCTCCACGCCGGCGACGATGTCGTCGATCTGCTGCGCGGCCGCGGCGTGCTGGCCGGCGTCGGGGATCGAGCCGTCGGCGGCCTGGTGCTCGCGGACCGCCGCGACCGCGGCCTTGAGCGAGAGCCAGGCCGGGGTGTCAGCGAGCTCGTGGGCGCGTGCGGCGTTCGTGACCACAGATCCTCCGGTTCATCGGCATGCAGACAGGAAGAATCGCCGTCTGTATGCAGGTGGACCGCAAGAATAGGTGAGGCAACCCTGAACCGCCAAACGTGATCGCCTCTCGGCACGCACGCCCGCTTCACGAGGCTCAGGCGTGGTGCTCGCCGGCCCGGTGGCCGACGGCGATGACGAGCTTTCCGGCGACGCGGCCGGACTCGATCTGCGCGAGCGCCTCGCGGGCCTCGTCGAAGGCGTAGACGCGCTCGATCGCGGGCTGCAGCGAACCGGCCTCGGCCAGCTGGCGCAGCACCTCGACGTCGGCGCCGTTGCGCTTGGCGATCGCGGCGTGCAGCGACCGCTTCTCGCCGCCCGCGCCGAGCACGAACGTGCCGAAGGTCCGGCCCATCGGCCCGAACACCGGGCCGAGGATGCGGCCGCCCTCGCCGCCGCCGACCATCACGTAGCGACCGCCGGGGGAGAGGAGGCGTCGGACCGAGCGCAGCGGGATGTCGCCGACCATGTCGACGACCACGTCGTACGTCGTGCCCGCGGCGAGCACGTCGGTCGTCGTGTAGTCCACGACGTGCGCGGCGCCGAGCGAGCGGACGAGCTCGACGTTGCGGGCGCTGCAGACGCCGGTCACCTCGGCGCCGAGCGCGACCGCGATCTGCACGGCCCGCGTGCCCACGCCGCCGGATGCGCCGATCACGAGCACGCGCTCGCCGGCTGCGACCTTGCCGTGGTCGCGCAACGCCTGCAGCGCGGTGCCCCCGGCGAGCGGCAGCGTCGCCGCTTCGAGGAACGTGAACGACGTCGGCTTGAGCGCGGCATGCTTCGCCTTCACCGCCACGAGCTCGCCGAGGCCCCCGCGCTGCACCTCGACCATCACCTCGTCGCCGACGGCGAACGACGTGACCGCCGAGCCGACCTGCACGACGACGCCGGCGACGTCCGACCCCATCACGGGGTTCTTCGGGCGGCGCAGGCCGAACGCCGCGCGGGCGGCGTAGGGCCTGCCGCGGAACAGGTGCCAGTCGGCCGCATTGAGGCCGACGGCCTGCACCCGCACGAGGATCTCGTCGTCCGCGGCCACAGGCACCGCGATCTCCCGCTGCACGAAGGTCGAGGGGTCGCCGTACGCGTCCTGGGTCCAGGCCTTCATCGTGCTCTGCGTGTGCATCTGGGCGGTCATGCGCCGTTCTCCTGACTGGGGTACTGGAAGACGTCGTCGAGCGGCACGCCGAAGACGCCTGCGATCTGGAAGGCCATCTCGAGGGTGGGGGAGTACTTGCCCTGCTCGATGGCGATGACGGTCTGACGGGTGGCGCCGATACGCCGGCCGAGCTCGGCCTGGGTCATCTCGCCGTGCTCGAACCGCAGCGCGCGGATGCGGTTGGTGACGCGGGTCGGCCTCACCACTGCGGCAGCCCGCCCCGGTAGGCGGCGATGCGCGCGATGGACTCGGTCATCGCCGAGAGCATGAAGCAGAGGTAGATCACGTTCGCGATCCAGAACCAGTCCCACTCCGCCATCGCCATGAGCATCGCGGCGATGCCGCCGATCACCATGAACGACTGGCCCATGCGCGACCCGAACGCCGAGATCTCCCGGTCGCGCTGATCGGCAGCCTGCGGCGCCTCCCGGTCGCGCACGGCGATGGAGATGCGGATGGCGATGCTCGCGAGGATCGCGACCACGATGGCCGCACCGATCGTGCCGAGCAGGTAGGGCTGGTACGGCGCGTCCACCAGCGGGCCGCCGTCCGCCGCGCGCAGCACGAGCACGACGTACACGGTGTACGAGACCAGCGTGATGATCGCGAACGACCAGGTGTTGCGCTCCTCGAAGCCCACCGGCTCCTCCTTCGTCCATGTCAAGGATGCTTGACATCAACGAAGGTAAAGCACGATGTACTCGATGTCAAAACTTCTTAACATGCGCACGCCTGCCGAACGGGTGGCGGCCCCTTCAGACCCCCGTGCCTAGGGTCGATAACGCCGGTGACCGCCCGCCCGACCCGAAGGACCCCGATGCGCCCGCGCACCCGTACCGCCGCCGCCGTCCTCGGCGCAGGCGCGCTGTCCCTCACGCTGCTCGCCGCGTCCCCGGCAGGCCCGGCGGGGGCGGCCACCTGCGCGCCGACGCCGGGCATCCTGTCGTCGCCCGCGGTCTCGTCGTACTCCCTCCCCGGGGGCGCGACGGTGCGGATCTGGGACACCAACGTGCGCTCGTTCACCGACAAGGACCGCCGCCTCGCGGTCGTGAAGATCCCGAAGGCGTCGCTGACCCCGACGGTCGTGACGTCGCCGACCGTCGCCCGCGCTGCGACGGTCTCCAGCATGGTCGCCGGCGACCCGAACGCCGTGGTCGTCCTCAACGGAGGCACGTTCAACCCGAGCGTGCCCGGCATCCCCGACCGCGTGCAGATCTCAAAGGGCGTCGTGCGCAAGCTCGTGCGCCAGTCGTACTCCAACGGCCTGTACGGCGGCATCGCCATCGACTCCGCCAACAAGACCATCACCGGTGCGGCATTCGACCTGGCGGGCACCTTCAGCACGCGGGCCGGCAGCGGCATCGTCGGCTCGGTCAACTGGCAGACCCTCCCGAGCCAGGGCATCGCGGTGTACACCAACGCGTGGGGCAGCCGGGCGCACCCGGCCGGCACCCGCGCGGTCGTGGTCGCGGGCACGAAGGTCACCAAGATCCTCACCGGCAGCGCGGCCACCCGCCGACCCGCGACGTGGGAGAAGTACCTCACCGCGCGCACCGGCACCGGAGCAGCGGCGCTGCTGGCGAAGGTGAAGGTCGGCGATCCGGCCACGCTCTGGTACGGCGCGAACGGCACGACGCGGTACGCCGGCTACCCGGCCACGGCGTTCAGCAAGCCGTCGGGCGCGACCGGCAGCGGCGGCGCGATCGTGCGCGACGGGGCGGTCGACGCACCGTGCAGCTCCCGCGACGAGCAGCCGCGCCCGCGCTCGGCGATCGCCTGGGACGCGCAGGGAAACATGCTCGTCGTCGCCGTCGCCGGCAAGAAGTTCGGCAGCTCGTGGGGCGGCGTGTCGGTGCACCAGTTCGCCGGTCTGCTCAAGCAGCTCGGCGCGGTGACGGCGATCCGCCTCGACAGCGGCACGTCGACGACGCTCTGGGTGCGCAAGACCATCGGCGGGAAGCTCGTGCGCCTCGACCGGCGCAGCGACGACTACCAGCGCGAGGTCGTCGACGCGGTCGCGTTCCGCGCGATCTGAGCCGGCTCAGGCGTCGTCGACGACGGCGGTGCTGTCGAGCAGCGCGCGGCACAGCACGTCGGTGACGGCAGCCTCGAGCTCGCCCTCCATGCCGTCGAGGTCGGCGTCGCCGAGCTTGTCGCGGAAGAACGCGACCTGCTCGCTGAAACCGGCATGGGTCGAGACCAGCAGCAGCGTGCGACCGGTCTTCTCGACCAGCGGGTGGACGGCGGTGATGTGCTCGATCTCGCCGAACGACGCGCGGACGTAGATGGCTCCGCCGCTCGTGGTCGGCAGCTCGACGGTGAACGGCTCGTCGGCGATGACGCGGTGCATGGGCATGGACCCCTCCCTTTCCCCGCGGCCACGTTCGCACGGAGGTCCGCGAGTGCGCACGCCCCTCGGCCCTGGGAGCCGCGAAGTCTGACCGGTCAGGTCGCGGCGTACTCCGCGTCCATGGATTCCAGCGACCGTCCCTTGGTCTCGCGCACGACCCTCCACACGAACAGCAGCGATACGACGGCGAAGAACGCGTAGATGCCGTAGGCGAGGCCGAGGCCGGTCGCCGCGAGGGGCGGGAACGTCGTGGAGACGAGGAAGTTGGCGACCCACTGCGCGGCCGCGGCCACCGACAGGGCGATCGCGCGGATGCGGTTGGGGAACATCTCGCCGAGCAGCACCCACACGACCGGGCCCCAGGAGAACCCGAAGAAGATGACGAACCCGTTGGCGGCGAGGAGCGCCAGCGTGGCCGCGCCCCCGGTGAGCGATGGCTGCAGGCACGGCGCCTCGCAGGTGGACGTCGCGGCCACCTCGACGATCGGAGCCGTGCCGAAGAGGTACGCCAGCAGGATCAGCGATACCGACATGCCGGCCGAGCCGAGCAGCAGGAGCGGGCGGCGCCCGAACCGGTCGATGCTCGCGATCGCGATGAGCGTCGCGACGATGTTGATCCCGCCGGAGATGACCGAGATCTTCAGGCTGTCGTCCTCGGTGAAGCCCACCGCCTGCCAGAGCATGCTGCTGTAGTAGAAGATCACGTTGATGCCGACGAGCTGCTGCAGCGCCGACAGGATGATCGCGACCCAGACGACCGGGAGCAGCCCGAACCGCGGGCCCTTCAGGTCGCGCAGCTTCTGCGCCGACTCGCCCTCGAGCTGTGCGCGCATGGTCGCGAGGTCGTCGTCGGAGATGTCCTGGCCCATGCCGGCCATCACTGCGCGCGCCTCGTCCGCGCGGCCGGTCGCCACGAGGTAGCGGGGGCTCTCCGGGATCGTGCGCGCGGCGAGCAGGTACACCAGCGCCGGGATGACCTCGACGAGGAACATCCACCGCCACGCCTCGAACCCCAGCAGCCAGTCCTGGCTCGCGCCGCCCGCCGCCGTCGCGATCGCCCAGCCGGACAGGAGCGCCAGGAAGATGCCCGTCACGATCGCGAGCTGCTGCAGCGAGCCGAGCCGCCCGCGGAGGTCGGCGGGCGCGATCTCCGCGATGTACGTCGGTGCGATCACCGACGCGCCGCCGATGGCGAGGCCGCCGATGAACCGCCAGACCATGAGACCGCCCACGCCGCCCGGGAACGCGGACCCGATCGCGGACACGATGAAGACCACGGCCGCGACCTGCATGGTGCGGGGCCGGCCGAGCCTGTTCGCGACGCGTCCGGCGTACCAGGCGCCCACGGCGCAGCCGATGAGCGCGATCGACACGACGAAGCCCGTCTGGGTGGGCGACGTGCCGTACTGCGCGACGATGCCCGGGACCGCGGCGTTGATGACCGAGGAGTCGAATCCGAAGAGGAAGCCGCCGAGCGCTGCGACGACGGCGACGGCGATCACGCGGCGGTTGGTCCCGGTGCTCGGCATGGCCCCGATGATGGACCGGTCCGCAGGTCTGCGTGCGGAACTTCGTCCGACGTGCTGCACTGGTCGCAGAGGGGCTGCTGGCAGGAGGTGCCATGCACTGCATCTGGTGCGGCCGCGAGGCCACGACGTACCTCATCTCCGACCGCGACTCGCACAACAGCGTCGACGGCGCGTGCGACGCGCACGCCGCCGAGCACGCCCACCTCTACCGCCGCGCGGTGCCGATGCGCAGGCCCGACGTTGTCGACCTGCGCGATCCGGCTCCGGAGGTCGTCGACCTGACCGACGGCCTCCCCGTGGCGACCGAGGCAGCCGCCGCAACCGTGCGCCGCGCCGACGGCTGAGCGCCGCCGGCGCGGCCGGCGCGTCAGCAGCAGTGGCCGGGGCCGCCTGCCACCACGACCGGTGCCGGCTCGCCCGCGGGGGCGGAGGACACGAGGCCGAGGACGGCCGTGAGGGCGAGGCCGACGGCCAGCACGACGTGGCTCGGGCGGGTACGGCGGGTGACGTTCATGGGGGACCTCCACGGAAAGGACTCACCCGTTCGGGCGAGTCGTGACACACGACGTGACAAGTCAGTCATAATCTGCGTCAGAGTTCGAGAGGCCTGTCGGTCCGCGTGCCTCACGGGGGTGGGCACGCGGACCGGTGGTTGGATGTCCGCCGCCGCCGAGGACGGGCGGCGAGAGGGGGCGACGTGGCCCGGGACGCGAGCACAGGGGGAGCCGATTCCTTCGGCGCCCGGCTGCGCCGTGCCCGCCTCGACGCCGGGCTCTCCCAGACCGCCCTGGCCGGCGACGACCTGTCGCCGAGCTACGTCAGCCACCTCGAGTCCGGCCGGCGCGAGCCCACCGACGCCGTGGTCGCCGTGCTCGCCGCGCGGCTCGGCGTCCCGGCCGCCCAGCTCGTGCCGCAGGAGACCGGGCCGGAGGCCGACCTCGTGCTGGCGCAGGCTGCGCTCGGGCTCGGAAACCCGGAGGAGGCGCTCGCGCTCCTCGCGCCCTGGGCATCGAGGCTGACCCGCGCCGCGGACCTCGCCGCCGACCCGCAGCTGTTCCGGGCCGCCGAGGTGCAGGCCGCAGCGCTCGAACGGCTCGGGCGCCTGCGCGAGGCGCTGCGGGTCCTCGAACCGATGAGACTCGCAGCCGACACGGCGCCCTCGCGCCTGCCCTGGATCGGGGTCAGCGTCTCCCTCATCCGGATCTACCGGGAGTCCGGCGACATCGCCCGGGCGGTCGACCTCGGCGAGGCGGCGCTCCGGCGCGGTGCCGAGCTCGACCTCGCCGGGGCTCCGGGCTACGCGGCGCTGGTCTCGACCGTGGCCGGCGTGTACGCCGAGCGCGGTGATCTCATGCGGGCGCAGGTGATCCTCGACGACCTCATCGACAGGCTCGGCGAGGGCTCGTCGGCCGACGACCGCGCGAAGGCGCTCTGGAACGCGGCGCTCAACGCCACCGAGCGCGGCTTCGCCGGGGAGGGGCTGCGGATCGTCGAGCAGGCCTCGGTCCTCGCCGAGACGGGCAGCGAGCTGCCCGTCCGTACCCGTCTGCGCTACGTGCGCGCGTGGATCCTGCTGCAGCACCGACCGCCGCAGGCCGCCGAGGCCCGAGCCGAGCTGCGGGCACTGCTGCCCGAGGCGCGTCAGCACACCGGCGCGATGCTCCTCGGTCCGGTGCTCTCCGAGCTCGCCCGGGCCGAACTGCTCCTCGGCCGGCCCGACGTGGCCCGCCAGCACGCCGCGGCGTCGCTGGACACGCTGGGCGAGGACCAGGCGCTCGAGCGCGCGCACTCGCTGGTGCTGCTCGGGGCGGCGTCGGTGGCGCTGGGGGAGGAGGCCGTCGGCGTCGGCCTCCTCGAGGAGGCCGCGGCCTCGCTGCAGGCGTCGGACGCCTCGCGCTACGCGGCCCAGGCCTGGCGCCAGCTCGCCGAGGTCTATCGCCATCTCGGCGACCAGGACCGCACCCTCGAGGCGATGCAGCAGGCGCTCGACCTCCTCGGCCTCGCGGCGGCCCCGGTGCTGCCGGTTGCTCCCGTCCCGGCCGCGGTCCGCGCACCGCGGGCGCGCACGCGGGCCTGACCTGCCCGCGCGGGGCGCACGAGATCGGTGGGACGGCTGAGGCCGATGGGCCGAACGGATGAGGCGGCCTGCGCATCCCTGGGGCCGCCCGGGACTGCCTGATCACTCCGCGTGAGCGGGTTTCGCCGCAGGTCAGAGGTGGTCCGTCTCGATGAGCGGACGCCCGATGGACGGCGGTGCGAGGGCCGTGATGGGGTCCGTCAGGATCACGGAACGGTAACGACCCCAGTGGTGCGCGCAAGGCCCCCCGCGGATCGCGCCGATCCCTGGAGTGCGTCGACGGAACGGCGCACGGACCGACGAAGGAGACCCATGATCAGGACGACGGGGCGTGCCAGCGCCCTCGCGGCTGCCGCTGCCCTGCTCGTCGGCGGTGCCGCCGTCGCCGCCCAGCCGGCGGGGGCCGCGGCTCCCACGGCCACCTCGACCTCCCTGCCCACGCTCGCCCCGGTCTCGCTCACGAGCGCCAAGCTTCCGCGCAAGCCGCCCACCCTCACCAACGCCACGGTGATCAAGGTCAAGGACCAGATGGGCGAGATCAAGCTCAACCCCTCGCGCGACTACCGGATCCTGCTCCCCACCACCCGCGCCTGGAAGAACAACCGCGGGCTCTGGATCACGGGCGGCCACAACGTCGTCGTCATCGGCGGCACGGTCGACGTCGGCTACGGCTGGCGCGACGGCAGCGGCAAGGTCGTCAAGCGCGCGGCGTACTTCCGCGACTCGACCGGCACCGTGCACATCGAGGGCGTGCGCTTCATGTCCAGCAGCACGCAGAAGCTGACCGAGGGCATCGACGTCTCGCTCCCCGGCGCGAGCCTGCGCCTGTTCAACGTCTGGATGAGCTCGCTGCTCACGGGCTCGCAGAGCACCAACCACGCGGACGTGATCCAGGCCTGGGGTGGTCCGAAGTACCTGTTCGTCGACGGCCTCACCGCCGCGACGCAGTACCAGGGCCTGTTCCTCACCCCGCAGCAGCACAGCTCGGCGTCGGTCTCCACGTACGACCTGCGCCGGATCTGGATCGACGGCCGCAAGGGCGCCTACCTGCTCTGGCGCACCGGCAGCTTCCCCATCCGCACCAGCGAGGTCCACGTGACCGGCTCGACCCGCCAGTCCTCCGGGCTCTGGCCCAACCGGTCGGCGTGGCCGTACGTCAAGACGACCAAGCCGAGCCGCAAGTACGGCTCGAACGGCGGCGTGGGCTACCGATCGCCGGGCTACCTGGCCTGACGCGACAGGAGCGGTCCGCCCCCTCGGGCGGGCCGCTCCTGTCGGTAACCGTTCGGCTCGTTTGATGCATCGAACGGGTGACCGCGGGCACCGGGCGTGAGGACGGCGCTTAGCATCAGGGGGTCGTCCGTGGTCAGCGGGCGTGCGAACCACGGAGGAAACCCGCATGAAGACTGTCTCGAGGCGCGCGCGCGCGTTCGCGGCCCTCGGCGCCACCGGCGCGCTGGCTGCCGGGCTCGTCGTCGCCGTTCCCACGGTCGCGCAGGCTGTGGCCAGCGTCGGCTTCAGCGGCCAGGTGCAGGCAACGGGCTCGATCAGCGCCCTCGGCACTGCGCCGACGGCCACCAAGACCCAGCACAAGGTCTGGTACGCCGGGGGCACCTGGTGGGCCTCGATGCTGAACCAGGGCTCGACCGGCTACAGCATCCACCGCCTCGACAACCGCGAGACGGGCACGCCGGTCTGGACCGACACCAACGTGGTGATCGACTCCCGCAACGGCACGTCCAACGACGCGATCTACAACGCCAGCGCCAACAAGCTCTTCATCGCGAGCCACGTGCTGACCGCGCGCAACACCGACAACGTGACCGCGAACGCCGACGCGATCCTCACCCGCTACTCGCTCGTGGACGGCACGTGGTCCAAGGACGAGGGCTGGCCGATCACGATCGTGGCGAGCCGCGGCCTGTCGTCGCTGTCGATCGCGCAGATGACCGACGGCAAGATCATGGCGACGTACGTCTACAACCGTCGCCCGTACGCCACCAACACCAACACCACCGCGAACGGCGTCAACCCGCCGACCTTCGTCAACAACTTCGTGGTGCAGTGGACGAAGAACTTCGCCAACACCACCGCGGTCGGCTCGCTCACGCGCACGCAGACGCAGGTGGCCCAGACCATCCTTTCTGGCGACGACGTCTCGGCCATCACCGCCGCCGACGGCTTCGTCACCATCATGTTCAGCAACCAGCGCACCTCGACCGACACCGTCACCGCGGACACCAACGGCGACGGTGTGGCCGAGACCTTCGACGCGCCGCCCGTGCCGGGCTTCTACGTCGCGCGCCACCGCGTGAGCGACTCGTTCGGCACCGGCAACTTCTTCGGCACCCAGGTGCTGTCGGGCGACCTCAGCGCTGACAACCACATCTCGCTCGTCACCGACCCGACCAGCGGGCTCACCTCGCCGGTGTACGCCGCGGTCAAGACCTCGCTGGACCAGGCCGCATCGCCGGTCGACTCCGACCCGCTGCTCAAGGTGCTCAAGATCCAGCCGCGCAGCGGCGGCACGGTGCTCAACAGCACCAACTCCGGCTATGTCGACGTGACCGAGGACGTCACCGTGACCACCGTGGCCGACAAGGGCACCCGGCCGGTCCTCTCGCTCGACAACACCCGTCGCGCGCTCGACGTCTTCTACGCGGCCCCGTCCGACCCCGCGACGGCGCCTGCCGACAACGTCATCGGCGTCATCAACCACCGCGCCGTGAACCTGACGAACTTCAGCCTCACCGGCGTCGACGTCGTCGGGGCGAACTCGGCCAACAACGCCGGCATGACGCTCAACAAGCCGGACGGCCAGTCCGACCCGAGCGTGTCGGCCCAGCCGGTCACCTCCACGACCGGCACGATCGTGCTCTCGAGCGACGCGACCCAGGCCACCGCGAACCCGTTCACGCTGACCCGCCGCTACTGGTTCAACGACCTGTTCCGTGCACCTGCGGCGGCGTTCACCGCGACGATCCCGTCCGAGGTGGGCAACGAGAACGGCCTCAAGGTCCAGTTCACCGACACCTCGCTCGGCAAGCCGACCAGCTGGGCGTGGGACTTCGGCGACGGCGCGACGAGCACCTCGGAGAACCCGACGCACACGTACGCGACCGCCGGCACCAAGACGGTGACGCTCGAGGTCGACAACGGCTTCACGACGGACTCGGTCGTCAAGACCGTGGTCGTGGGCGCCAAGCCGACCGCCAAGTTCACGTACAAGTTCCCGGACAAGCACCGGCTCCTGATCTCCCTCACCGATGTCTCGACCGGCGGCGCCACCAGCGCCACCTGGGACTTCGGCGACAAGACGAGCCGCACCGTGGCCTACCCGGCCGGGTCGACCACCGTCCGCCACCTGTACGCCAAGCCCGGCAAGTACCGCGTCAAGCTGACCGTGAGCAACGCGGTCGGTTCGAACTGGGTCGCGCACCCGACGACGAAGGCCACCGTGTCGGTGTACTACTTCACCGTCAACGCCACGGCGTCCAAGATCGCCAAGCCGACCCGCGTCGTCCCCACCGGCAAGAAGGTGGTCCTCAGCTGGAAGGCGCCGAACCCGCGCGGCCTGAAGATCACGAAGTACTGGGCGGTCTGCCGGGCCACCGGCAGCATGAAGTACAAGGTCGTCACGGCCGCGGACTTCGTGAACCAGATCGGTCGCACGCGTACGGCGACGGTCACCGGCCTGACCGCCGGCAAGACCTACAGCTGCACGATCAAGGCGTACAACGCCAAGGGCTGGAACCTGCCCTCGGCGCCGAGCTCGGCCTACAAGGCCCGCGCCTGACCGCTATCGCACGGAACGACGGGCGCCCTCCGCGAGGTGGGCGCCCGTCGCCCGTTCCGGGACAGATCGCCCGATCGTGGTGACCCGCCCGTCGCATCGCTGACGTAGGCTGGCTCGCGATGATCGGCCGAAGGCCCGCAGCACCACGGGATCCCGCTGACCTGGCACAGCGCGGCCGAGGCCGAGCGCTCACCGTGACGGCTGCGCTGCTCACCGTCATGCTCGGCGCACTGGTGGGCCCGACAGCGCCGGCGTCCGCGGCCACGGGCGACGTCGGCACGCGGGGTCCGTCCCTGTCGGGCTTCGCCAACACCCTGCCGACGGCGACCAAGCCCGAGAGCAAGCTGTGGTTCGCGGCGGGCTGGTGGTGGGCCGCGATGGCGTCCACCGCGACCGGGGGCTACCGGATCTTCCGGCTCGACCGGCAGAGCTCGACCTGGGTCGACACCGGCGTCGACCTCGACCCCCGCGCCGGCACGCAGTCGGACGTCCTGTGGAACGGCGACCATCTGTTCGTCGCCTCGCACGCGGTCGCGGCGAGCTCGACCTCGACGAGCACCGCGCAGCCGTCCCAGCTGCGCCGCTACTCCTTCGACGGCGCCACGTGGGTGCCCGACGCCGGATTCCCGGTGACCATCACGGCGTCCTCGGCGGAGGCGCTCACCATCGCGCAGACGGCGTCCGGCCGGATCTGGGCGACCTGGACCCAGGGGCGGCGCCTCTACCTCGCGCAGACCACGGGATCGGCGGACGCGGCGACGGTCGCGTTCAACACCGCCTTCATCCCGACCATGGCCAATCTGGCGCCGGCCGACTCGGCAGCGGCGACGACTCTCGACGCGGACGACATCTCGACCATCGCGAGCGCCGACGGCGTCACGACGCTGCTCTGGAGCAACCAGGCGACCGGCACCACGTGGTCGGCGCGGCGGACCGACGCGGGCAGCACCTGGACGGCGACCCCGGTGGTCTCCGGGCCGCTGATGTCCGACGACCACCTCAACCTGAGGGCGCTTCCGGGCGATGCCCAGGGGCGCGTCGTGGCCGTCCTCAAGACCTCGCGGAACGACGCCGTGCCCGCGACCTCGACCGACCCGCTCCTCGTCGCCGGCGTCTTCACCCCGGCGACCGGGGCGTGGAGCACCGGCACCGTGGCGACCGTCGCCGAATCGGCGACGCGCCCCGTCGTCGTCGTCGGCCCGGACCCCGACGCGCTGCGCGTCTTCTACACCGGGCCCTCGACCTCCGGCGCCGTCGCCTCGGAGGGCTCGATCTACGAGAAGGACTCCACCCTGTCGGGCCTGATCTTCCCCGCGACGGGCACTCCCGTGCTCCGCGACATCGCGAACGCGTCGATGAACAACGTGACCACCACGCGGCAGCAGGCCACGACGTCCTCCGGCGCGGTGGTGCTCGCGGCCACCGAGGTGTCGCCCCGCTACTGGTTCCGCGTCCTCGGCGGCACCAACGCGGCGCCCGCGCTCGCGTCGTTCAGCAGCGCGCCGACGTCGGGCGGAGGGCCGCGCCAGGTCAGCTTCACCGACACCTCCGCGGGATCCCCGTCGTCGTGGCGCTGGGAGTTCGGCGACGGCACCACCTCGACCCAGCGCAACCCGGTGCACACGTACGCCGCCGCAGGCCCGGTGACGGTCCGGCTCACCGTCGACAACGCCAACGGCCCCGCGTCGAGCACGTCCCGCCGCATCACCGTCGGCATCCCGCCGAGCGCGAGCTTCACGGTGCGCCAGCCGAGCCTCGACGCGCTGGCCGTCGAGGTGCTCGACACGTCGGCCGGCGGTCCGGAGTCGGTGGTGTGGGACTTCGGGGACGCGACCCCGACGGTGACCGCCGCCCCTGGAGCAGCTGTGGTGCACGAGTACGCCGCGCCCGGCAGCTACCGCATCACGCTCACCGCGAGCAACGGCCTGGGGTCTGACACCGTCGACCATCCCTCGAGCGAGACCGGCCCCTCGGACGTCGTGGTCGAGGCGACCCCGGCGCGCATCGCGCGGCCGACGCGCTCGGTCCCCGGGCCGGGTGCGGTCGTCGTGAGCTGGGTCGCGCCCGATCCCCGGGGTGCCACGATCGGCACGTACCAGGTCGTGTGCGCGGCGCCCGGCAGCGTGCGCACGGTGTACGTCGCCGCCGCCGACGCGACGGCCGGCGCGGCCCGTTCGCGGACCGTCTCCGCGCTCGTGCCCGGCGCCCGCTACTCCTGCACGGTGCGGGCCCACAACGCCCTCGGGTGGAACGCGGCGTCGCCTGTGGGGGCGGCGTTCACCGCGACCGGCGCCGAGGCTGCGGCAGCGGCGCCGCCGGCACGGATCGCCAAGCCGACCCGCCGGGTGCCCGGCCCGCGCGCGGTCGTCGTGGGCTGGGTCGTGCCCGACCCGCGCGGCGCGGCCATCGGCACCTATCAGCTGGTGTGCCGTGCATCGGGGAGTGTGCGGACCGTCTACGTGCCCGCCGCCGACGTCGTGGCGGGCAAGGCGCGGTCGCGTCTGCTGACGGGCCTCACCGCAGGGAAGCGCTACTCGTGCACGGTGCGTGCCCACAACGCCGCGGGGTGGAACACCGCGTCGCCCGCGGGCGCGCCCTTCACTGCGCGTGCGTGATCGGCACGCTCCTGCTGCTCCGTCCGGGTGAACCTCGCTCACGGGACGCGCTCGGCTCCGCCGCGGGGGGCACGCGGGAGTCCGGGGCTTGCGTAGCCTGGCGGCGATGAGCGGACCGTCCCCGATGCGCGCCGCGGCGGGCATCGGCCGGCGCCGCGGCGGCCGTCGTGCGCACCTGCGCCTCTCCGCTGCTGGCCTCCTCGCGGGCTCGGTGCTCGCAGCCCTCCTCGTCGCCGTGCCGTCGGTCGCGCTGGCCCCGCCCGCGCAGGCCGCCGACGGCGACTACGGCACCGCCGCGCAGAGCCTCGTCGGCTTCGCCTCGACGACCCCGACCGCGACCAAGCCCGAGAGCAAGCTCTGGTTCGCGCAGGGCTCCTGGTGGGCGGCGATGGCGTCGGCGACCACCAGCGGCTACGCGATCCACCGCCTCGACCGGGCCTCCTCGGCGTGGATCGACACCGGGGTTGCGCTCGACCCTCGGGGCGCGACGCAGTCCGACGTCCTCTGGAACGGCACCCACCTGTTCGTGGCCTCGCACGCCGTGGCGGCATCGTCGACCACGACCTCGGCCCTCGAGCCCTCGCGGCTGTACCGCTACTCGTGGACGGGTTCGGCGTGGTCGCCGGACGCCGGCTTCCCCGTGCAGATCACGGGCTCCTCGTCCGAGTCGCTCGTGATCGCGCAGTCGTCGAGCGGGCGGCTGTGGGCCACGTGGACGCTGGATCGGCGGCTGTACGTCGCAGCCACAGGAGGCGACGCCGATGGGGGGCCGGTCGCGTTCGGCGCGCCGTTCATCCCCGACCTGGCGGGACTGGCCCCGGTCGACTCGACGGCAGCCACGACGCTCGAGGCCGACGACATCTCGACCATCGCGGCCGCCGACGGAGCCCTGACGATGGCGTGGAGCAACCAGGTCACTGGAACCACGTGGGCGGCGCGCAGCGTCGACGACGGCGCGAGCTGGACGCCCACGCCGGTCGTGTCCGGCACCTTGATGTCCGACGACCATCTGAGCCTGCGGACCATCCCCGGCGACCCGGCCGGCCGCGTGGTGCTCGTGCTCAAGACCAGCCGCAACGACCTCGTCGTGCCGGTGCCGACCGATCCGCAGCTCATCGCCGCGGTCTACACGCCGGCCTCCGGTGCGTGGACGACCGCCACGATCGCCACGGTGGGGGAGTCGACGACGCGGGCGATCGCGGTCGTCGAGCCGGCCGCTGCCGCGCTGCACGTGTTCTACACCGGTCCCTCGACCGCGGGAGTCGTCGCATTCGAGGGCACGGTCTACGAGAAGACCGCCTCGCTGTCGACCCTCCTGTTCCCGGCCGCGGGCACGCCCGTGCTCCGCGACGTCGCGAACGCCACGATGAACAACGCGACGTCGAGCAAGCAGGTCGCGACGGACGAGTCCGGCGTGGTCGTGCTCGCATCCACGCGCACGACGCCGCGCTACTGGTTCGCCGACACCGGCCCGCGCCTGCCGGAGCCTCCGGCCGCAGGATTCACGACGTCCGCCAGCACGGGCACCGCCCCCGTCGCCGTCGCCTTCACCGACACGACGACCGGCACGGCCGGCTCGTGGGCGTGGGACTTCGGCGACGGCACGACCTCGACCGAGCAGAGCCCGACCCACACCTTCGCCGACGAGGGCACCTACACCGTGACACTGACCGCGGCCAACGCCGGCGGGAGCAGCTCGGCGACCGCGACGGTCGTCGTCCTGCGGCCGTCGCCCGCCGCGTCGTTCGCCTCCTCCGCCGAGACTGGCACGACACCGCTCGAGGTCGCGTTCACCGACACCTCGACGGGATCGCCCACGTCCTGGGCGTGGGACTTCGGCGATGGAACGACCTCGACCGAGCAGAGCCCCACCCACACGTTCGCGACCGACGGATCGTTCACGGTGACGCTGACCGCGTCGACGAGCGGCGGATCGAGCACCGCCTCGACCGTGGTCGTGACCTCGCCGCCCGCGATCGCGTCGTTCGCGTCCTCCCCCTCGGCCGGCACGCTCGCGGTGGAGTTCGCCGACACCTCGACGGGCTCTCCGACCGCGTGGGCCTGGGACTTCGGCGACGGCACGACGAGCACCGAGCAGAGCCCGACGCACACGTACTCCGCGGCCGGCACCGTGCACGTGTCGTTGACCGTCGTGAACGCGCAGGGGTCGACGTCCACCTCGGAGAGGTCCGTCGTCGTCGGCACCGCCCCGACGGCCGCGGTGTCCGTGCGGCAGCCGAGCCCCGGTGCTCTGGCGCTCGCCGTGACCGACACGTCCACGGGCGCTCCGGCGTCGGTGTCGGTGGACTTCGGCGACGGCTCGGCCCCCTCGGCCGTCGGCGCGGGCGGCAGCACCGCCCACTCGTACGCCCGATCCGGCTCGTACGTCGTGACCCTCACCGCGACGAACGCGCTGGGGAGCACGAGCGTGACCCGCACGGTTCGGCTCCGTGCCACGCCTGCGCGCCCGGCGAAGCCGACCCGCACGGTGGCCGCAGGCCGCACGGTCGATGCGACCTGGAAGGTCCCGGACATGCGGGGCTCGGTGATCGACCACTACCAGGTCGTCTGCTCGGCCGCCGGAAGCACGCGCGCGGTCCTGGTCGCCGCCGGCGACGGGACGCCGTCGATCGGCCGCGCACGCACGGCGACGGTGCGCGGGCTCCTCGTCGGACGCCGCTACACCTGCACGGTGCGGGCGCACAACGCTCTCGGGTGGGGCGCGCCGTCGGCCGCATCCAGCGATTTCGCCGCGCGCGCCTGAGGACCTCAGCCCTCGGTCGCGTCGAGGTCGCGCGCGCCGTGCAGCTGCTCGACCTTGCGCACGATCCGCGCCAGCTGCAGCTCGCCCCGGCGCGATCCGACCGCACCTGCGGCCGAGATCCCGCCGCGCAGCGCCCCGACGAGGGCGCGGCGCACCGGCTCGTGCCGGGTCGCCGCGACGACCGAGCGCGCCGGGCCGGGCAGCCCGTCGAGGTACAGCTCCTCGGACGGCTCCGGCAGCACGTCGGGGTAGAGACGGTGGATGGCCTCGCGGCCGCGGCCGTTCTCGTAGCAGTCGCGCAGGAACGCCTCGAGCGGGCGGGCGTGGATGTGGTGGGCGACGATGGAGCGGTCGAACACCCCGCGCAGACCGAGCTCGCGCAGCAGGAGCCCGAGGATGCGGTCCTCGTGCCGGAAGCCGAAGGAGCGCATGCGCTCGTCCTCGGACGCCTCGACGAAGCGCGCGCGGGGGAGCGAGATGTTGCCCATCCAGAGCGCGGTGAGGACGAGCCCGGGGTCCGCGTCGTAGCCGAGGCAGCTGCGCTCGTACTCCTGGGCGTACAGCAGCGTCGCGAAGCCGCCGCGGGGGAGCGGGTCGGGCACGGTCGTGGGCATGTAGCCCTGCACGAGGAGGTCGTCCTCGCGCTGGTGGTGGGCCAGGTGGCCGGCCACGAGTCCCGGCTCGGGCAGCACGTCGTCGTCGAGCAGCACGACCACGTCGCCCGTCGCACGGCGCGCGCCCTCGAGCCGCGCCGCGGCCGCTCCGGACGACGGCCCGGCGACGGGCACGACGCGGCCGCCGCGCCGCGCGTACTCCTGCAGCATCGCGGCCGTGCCGTCGGTGCTGCCGTCGTCGACCACGACGATCTCGTGGTCGCCCGGATCGGCGAGGAGCCGGTCGAGGAGACCGGACAGCCGCACGCGCCGGTTGCGGGTCGGGATCACGACGCTCACGGAGCGCAACGTGGGGGTCACCTGTTCGACATCCTCCGGTGACGTGCACTCGTACGAACGGGCACAAACTCGTGACTCACGGTGAGTTTCCCCCCTTCGGACGACGTCGGCGAGGGCGACGCACCCGTAGTCTGTCACCGCGATGAACGGGCGACGAACGAGCAGGGAGAGCCGGGCGCGGCTGCGTCCGGCCGGTGCCGGCGCGCGGCGGGGCCGGGCGGCGGTGGCCACCGGTGCAGCGACAGCCCTCGTGACCTCGCTCCTCGTCGCCGTCGCATCCGTCGTCGCCGCGCCGGCGGCCAGCGCCGCGACCGGCGACTACGGGACCTCGGGCGCGAGCATCGTGGGCTTCCCGAACACGACGCCGACCGCGACCAAGCCCGAGAGCAAGCTCTGGTTCGCGCAGGGCTCCTGGTGGGCGGCGATGGCGTCGGCGACCACCGGCGGCTACGCGATCCACCGCCTCGACCGGGCCTCCTCGGCCTGGGTCGACACCGGGGTGGCCCTGGACCCTCGGGGCGCGACGCAGTCCGACGTCCTCTGGAACGGCACGCACCTGTTCGTCGCCTCGCACGCCGTGGCGTCGAACTCCTCGTCCACCTCCTCCGTCGAGCCGTCCCTTCTCCTGCGCTACTCCTGGTCGGGGACCACATGGACCCCCGACCCCGGGTTCCCCGTCCAGATCACGGCCCGGTCGTCGGAGTCCCTGGTCATCGCGCAGACCGACTCCGGCCGGATCTGGGCGACCTGGACCCTCAACAAGCGTCTGTACCTCGCTCAGACCTCCGGGTCGGCCGACGCCTCGACCGTCACGTTCAACTCCTCCTTCATCCCGGTGATGAGCAACCTCACGTCGGCCGAGTCCACCGCCGCGACGACGCTGACCTCCGACGACATCTCGACCGTGGTGAGCGCGGACGGCGTGACCACCCTGGTGTGGAGCAACCAGGTGACCGGCACGACCTGGTCGGCGCGCCGCAGCGACACAGGCAGCACGTGGGCAGCCACGCCCGTGGTCACCGGAGCCCTGATGTCGGACGACCACGTCAACCTGCGGGCCATCCCCGGCGACCCGCAGGGCCGCGTCGTCGCCGTGCTGAAGACGAGTCGCAACGACGCCAGCGCACCGGTCGCGACCGACCCGCTCGTGGTCGCCGCCGTGTACGTCCCTGCCACGGGCACGTGGACGGCCGCCGCGGTCGCCACGGTCGCCGAGTCCGCGACGCGGCCCATGGCGGTCGTCGAACCGGGCACCGACGAGGTGCACGTCTACTACACCGGCCCGACCAAGCCAGGGGCCGTGGCCTACACGGGCACCGTCTACGAGAAGAGTGCCTCGCTCTCGGACTGGGTGTTCCCGGCAACGGCGACGCCGGCGCTGCGCGACGTGGCGAACGCCAGCATGAACAACGCGACCTCGAGCAAGCAGACGGCCAGTGCCGAGTCGGGCGTGGTGGTGCTCGCGGCCACCGACAGCTCCCCGCGCTACTGGTTCAGCGACTCCGGCGGCGCCGCGACTCCCGCCGCGCCCACCGCGTCGTTCTCGGCGTCGACGACGTCCGGCACCGCTCCGCTGTCGGTGTCGTTCACCGACACCTCGACGGGTTCGCCGACGTCCTGGTCGTGGTCGTTCGGGGACGGCGGCACGAGCTCGGTGCGGA
>JBFWNE010000003.1:0-173087 GCA_050251215.1 Candidatus Nanopelagicales bacterium | reverse complement strand
GCGTCGTTCTCGGCGTCGACGACGTCCGGCACCGCTCCGCTGTCGGTGTCGTTCACCGACACCTCGACGGGTTCGCCGACGTCCTGGTCGTGGTCGTTCGGGGACGGCGGCACGAGCTCGGTGCGGAACCCGTCGTACACGTTCGCCTCGCCGGGGTCGTACACCGTGACGTTGACGGCGTCCAACGCGGGAGGCTCGACCAGCGCCACGACCACGGTCGTGGTGTCGGCGCCGGTCGTGCAGGCTCCGACGGCGTCGTTCTCGGCGTCGACGACGTCCGGCACCGCTCCGCTGTCGGTGTCGTTCACCGACACCTCGACGGGTTCGCCGACGTCCTGGTCGTGGTCGTTCGGGGACGGCGGCACGAGCTCGGTGCGGAACCCGTCGTACACGTTCGCCTCGCCGGGGTCGTACACCGTGACGTTGACGGCGTCCAACGCGGGCGGCTCGACCAGCGCCACGCGAACGGTCGTCGTGTCGGCACCGGCGACGGGCACGTCGATCGACCGCGTCAACGCGGGCGGCCCGGCCGTCGCGGGCGGCTGGCTGGCCGACACTGCGGCCTCGGCCTCGCCGTGGGTGAACGCCAACGCCACGAAGCTCCGCGTCGCCTCGACGACCGCGGCCATCGACGTCTCCGACCCGTCGATCCCGGCAGGCACGCCCGCGTCGATCTTCCAGACCTCGCGGTACGACCTGTCCGGCGGCAAGAACATGATCTGGTCGATGCCGGTCCCGTCCGCCGGCACGTACACGGTGCGGCTGTACTTCGCCGAGACGTACTGGACCGTTGCCGGCAAGCGCGCGTTCGACGTCACCATCAACGGCACGAAGGTGCTGTCGCGGTTCGACATCGTCGCCGCCGCGGGCGGGCAGCGCCGGGGCATCGTGAAAGAGTTCACCGTGACCACCACGTCGAGCTCGCCCATCGTGATCACCTTCGGCCGCGTCAGCGGCCTCGACAACCCGCAGGTCAACGCGATCGAGGTCCTGTCCTAGTGCTCACCTCCTCGTCGGACGAGGCGAACGAGGTCGCCGGATCCGGCGATGCGCCCGGCGTCCATCCCGACCTGCGCGCGGCCTTCGCCGCCCTCGATGCCCTGGGCGTCCGCTGGGCCATGCTGCGCGGCGCGCTCGACCGTGTCGGCGGCGACGTCGACGTCCTCGTCCGCGAGGCCGACCTCGAGGCCGTCGTTCCCGCGCTCGTGGCCACCGGGTTCGTCCAGCGCCGCGCCCCCGAGCACCTCCCGCACCGCCTGCTCGTGCGCCGCGACTCCGGGGACGACGGCTGGCTCGTCCTCGATCTGCTGCCCGTCCTGGAGGCAGCGGGCCCCCGCAGCCGCACCCTCCCCGTGCTCGAGGACCTGCTCGCCCGCGCGGTGCGCGGCCCCGACGGCGTCGTACGCGTCGCCGACGCCGACCGCGACTGGCTCGCTCTGATCCGGGCGACCCATCGCGGCCCCGGGTCCTTGACCGGGGTGCCCGTGCTCGAGGGCCCGCTGCCCGCAGCCGTGGACGCCGTGCTCGGAGCCGGCTCCGCGGCGGCGGGCGCCGCTGCGGCCGCCGAGGCGCTGGCCGGCGACGATGCCGCGCTGCGCGCACTGCTCGAGCGCTGGACGCCCGTGCTCAGGAGGCGCCCCGGCCGGCTCGCCCGGGACGCCCGCCGCGTCCGCGATGCGCTCGCCTGGCGCTCGCCCGGCCGACCCGGCGTCGCGCTCGCGGTGCTCGGGCCCGACGGCGCTGGCAAGACCACGCTCGTCGAGGGCCTGCGCGACGAGATCCCCCTCGCGGTGTCCGTGCGGTACCTCGGCGTGTTCCGGGCCAACCCCGAGGAGCCGCTGTGGCAGCGAGTTCCGGGCGTGGGGCTCGGCGTGAAGCTCGCGACCCTGCGCTGGCGCTCGACCAAGGCCAAGCTCGACCAGCGCCGCGGCCGCGTGGTGCTGTACGACCGCCACGTCGTCGACGCGCTCCTGCGACCGGGCAAGCCCACGTTCCGCGCCCGCGTGAGCTACTCGCTGCTGCTGCACAGCTGCCCTGCGCCCGACGTCTTCGTCGTGCTCGACGCCCCCGGCCAGCTGATGTTCGACCGCAAGGGCGAGCACACGCCGGAGATCCTCGAGGAGCGCCGCCAGCGCTACCTGGAGCTCCAGGAGAGGTACGACAACGTCGTGGTCGTCGACGCCACGCAGGACGCGTCGTCGGTCCGGCGCGAGGTCGAAGGGCTCGTCTGGCGCACGTGGTCGGCTCGGCGATGACCGCCGAGGAGGCGCTCGACGGCGGCGCGCCCCCGGCGGACGGCGAGGGCGCGCCCGCCCACACCCCGCGGGGCAAGGTGTCGAGCAAGTCGCAGATGCGCGGCTCTGCGCTGCTCCTCGTCGGCCGGCTGCTGGGTATGGGTCTCGGCCTCGTCATCCAGCTCCTGCTGGTGCGCGTCCTCAGCAAGGACGACTACGGCGCGTTCGCGTGGGCGCTGTCGATCGTCACGCTCGTGCAGTCGGTCATCCCGCTCGGCCTCGACCGCATCGATTCCCGCTTCCTCGCGAAGTACGACGAGGAGGGTGACGACCGCAAGGTCGTCGGGGTCCTGGTGACCGAGACGCTCGTCGTCGTCGGTCTCAGCACGGTGATCTTCCTCGGCGTCCTGCTCTGGCATGGGCGCCTCTCGCCCGGCATCGCGCCGTCCGAGACGGCCGCCAACCTGCTCGTGCTGATGGTCCTGCTCGCGCCGCTCGCGGCCATCGATGCGATGGTGATGAACACCTTCGCGACGTTCGCGCGCGCCCGTGCGGTGTTCTACCGCCGCTACCTGCTCGAGCCAGGTCTGCGCCTCACCGCGATCCTCGTCGTCTTCCTGCTCGGCGCCGGCGTCTACGGACTGACCATCGGGTACGTCCTCGCCTCGTTGCTCGGCGTCTCCATCTACGTCGTGATGGTCGTCCGGCTGCTCTCGCGCCTCGGGTTCCTCGCGAACCTGCACGGCCGGGTGACGCTGCCGGTACGCGCGCTTCTGCGCGAGGGCTTCCCGCTCATGACCTCCTCGCTGGTGTACGTCGTGGTGATGGCTGTGCCCACGTTCGTGCTCGGAGCGGTCGGGACGGCGGCCGACGTGGCGTCCCTGCGAGCGGTGCTGCCGATCGCGCAGCTGTCGATGGCGGCGTCCGGCGCCTTCTGGGTGCTGTTCCCCCCGATGATCACGCGGCAGTGGGAGCGGGGCGACATGCGCGGGGTGCGCCTCACCTACTGGCGCACCGCGCTGTGGGTCGCCCTCGTCTCGTACCCCGCGCTCGTCATCTCGGTGTCGTTCGCCGAGCCCACGACTGTGACGCTTCTCGGCCGCCAGTACGCCGACAGCGCTCCGCTCCTCGCGATCCTCGGGTTCGGATTCTGGTTCCAGTCCGCGACCGGGTTCAGCGCGATCATGATGGCGACCGCAGGGCGCCTCCGGTTCGTCTTCTTCGCCAACGTGACGATCCTCGTGCTCGGCACCGCGCTGTCGTTGCTGCTCATCCCGCCGTACGGCGCATGGGGCGCCGCCGTCGGCATGACGCTGTCGCTGGTCCTCGGCAACATCCTGCGCCAGCTCGGCCTCGCGGGGCTGCCGCCAGGAGTCGCCGAGCGCTGGATGGCCGGGCCGTTCGCAGCGATGGGCGCGGGCGTGGTCCTCACCGTCCTGCTGCAGTTCTGGATCGGTGCCGGGTTCGTCCTCGCCCTGATCCTGACGGGCGTCGTGAGCCTCGCCGTCCTCGTCGTCACGCTGCCGTACCTCGACGTGGCGCACACGTTCCCGGAGCTGCTGAAGATCCCCGTCGCGGGGCCGCTGCTCCGTCGGTGGTCCTCCCGCGGCTCGGCCGCGACGCGCAACCCGTACCGTGGTGCCTCGGAGGGGGCAGGGGACGTGGCGAGCACGACGGCCGGAGCACGGGTGGACCCCAGGGTCGACGACCCGCTCTTCCTGCTGCCCGACCCCGGCGACGGCGTCCGCCTCGGCCCGCTCGCGCCAGCCGAGGTCGCCGACCGCCTCCGCGACCTCCCTGCCGGCACATGGGTCGTGATCGCCCTCGCGCCGTCGCGCCGATCGCTGCGCTCGACGTTCTCGGCCCTCGCTGCGGCCGGGCTGCAGGACATCGCGCTGCACTGGGAGGCCCCGCGCCGCAGCGCCCGCACGATGCTGGTGCCGCTCGATTCCCGGCCCGTCGTGCTGGCCGCCCTGGCTCGGCACGAGGGGAGCCGGCGCGGCCGGCTCCTGTCGCGCGCCGGCAGCCTGCTCGTCTCGATCGGGCTCGTGTCCCTGGTGGCACGCGACCGCCTCGCCACCGGCCGCACGGCCCCGGCAGCCGGGTCGGAGCGGTGACGACGTACCTCGACCGCGTCGTCGTCGCGCTGCGCTCCGGAACGGCCGTGCCGTCAGGTCCGGCCGACTGGTGCGCTGCTCCCGACGTGATCGCGCGCGCCCTGCCGTCGGACGCGCGGGTGCTGCTGGTGACGCCGGGGTTCGCCGAGTCACGGCACGTCGTGGGGCTCGTCATGGACGCGCGGGGACGCCTCTGCAGCGTCCTCAAGGTGCCGCGGTCGCTGCGCGACGACCAGGCGGTCGTGCACGAGGCCACGGTGCTGCGACGCCTCGCGGCGACCGCGCCGCAGCTCGTCGGGACGACGCCGGAGATCCTCGCCTGCACCACGGTCGGGTCTCGCCGGGTCCTGCTCGAGACGCCGCTCGTCGGCGAGCCGCTGTCGCACGCACGCGTGCGCATCGACCCCGCGGCCCGCGACGGCGTCCTCGCCTGGGTGGACGGCCTTCCCGTCACGGGGGAGTGGTCCGGGGCCGAGCTGCTCGACGCCCTGCTCGAGCCCGGTCTGCGCCGGCTCGAGGCGCTGCTGCCTGCCGAGCACGCCCTGCACGCCACCATCGCCGCCACCCGCGAGCAGGTAGCGCCTCTGCGCGAGCGGATGCTGCCCGCGGTGTTCGAGCACGGCGACCCGGCGCACCCCAACATCCTCGTGCTCGGCGCCGGTGGCGGGTCCGTCGGTCTGGTCGACTGGGAGCTCGGGCTCGAGCGTGGCGTGGCCGGGCACGACCTGGCCCAGCTGCTCGCGTTCCTCGCGTTCGCCGAGGCCGGCGTGCACGGCGTGCACGCGGAGGTCCCCGTGTTCGAGCGTGAGCTCGTCGACCCCGAGGGCCCCGCCCGGCGGATGCTCGTCGAGCACGTGTCCCGACGTGGCGCCGCCGACGTCGAGCCGGCGCTGTTCGTGCTGGCCTGGGCCCGCGCCGCGCTCCGGATCCTGGACCGGCTGGCGGCTGTCGACGACGGCGACGAGGCCGCGCGGGTCGCGGCCGTCGAGGCGAGCCGCAACGTCGCGCTCTGGCGGTCGGCGGCTGCTCCGCGCGGGTGAACCCCGGCGTCCGTATGCCGGTTGAGCGGGCAGAGAGCGAATCGAGACCGACGTGACGCGCCGCACCTCGTCGTGACCGTCCGGAATCGGCCCATCGTTCGGCTCAGGTCGCACGGCGCTGGACCGATCGGGTGAGGGTCGTCGCCCCGTGTGACGCCGCCGCCACGGATGGAGTGCGGACGGCCTCGCGCGCGGGTGAGGAGGGACTCCTCCGGACGGGCCAGGGACGGCTGTTGCGACGTGTGACGGACGCGCGTCGCCGTGTGTTGCAGCGCACGTAACCCACATGGCCCCTACCACCCCGCGAGGGTCAAGCCGCGCTCTCGCGCTCCCGAAACCCAGTGTGTTCGCGCACTTCCGCAAGGCGGCCCCCTCCACGGCCGTCAGTGCCGACGAAGGAGCACACATCATGACCACCACCATCGGGCGCCACACGGGACAGCCGCGGTCGGCCGCCCGTCGCGCATCGAGCACACCCCGCGCCTTCGCGGCAGCGGGCGTCGCCTCCGCCCTCGCCATCTCGGGCCTCGTCTCGGTATTCGGCGCCACCGCCGGCGATGCCGCCGTCGTCTCGCTCAACATCGACGCGGGCGGCTCCGGCCTCACCGCGAGCGACGGCACCGTCTGGGCGCCGGACAAGGGGTTCACCGGCGGCAAGATCGGCAAGACCTCGGACTCGATCGCCGGTGAGGACTCCGCCGCCGTGGTGAAGAACTACCGGTACGGCATGAGCGCCTACAAGCTGCCCGTCGCCAACGGCACCTACAAGGTCACCTTCGTGATGGCGGAGACCTACTGGAAGGCCAAGGGCAAGCGCGTCTTCAGCGCCACCGCCGAAGGCGTGACGGTGTTCTCGAACCTGGATGTGTACGCCGTCGCCGGCCACGACGTCGAGCTCACCCGCTCGGCCGTGGTGACGGTCAAGGACGGCGCGCTGTCGCTGACCTTCAAGGCCAGCAAGGACTACGCGATGGTCTCCGGCCTGCGCGTCGACCCGGTCGACGTCGTCGCGCCGGCCCCGGCCACCAGCTCGCCGGCCCCGACGACCACGTCGCCCGCGCCGACCACCACGAGCCCCGCGCCGACCACGACCTCGCCGGCACCGACGACCACCAGCCCGGCACCGACGACCACGTCGCCCGCGCCGACCACGACCAGCCCCGCGCCGACCACGACCAGCCCCGCACCGGTCGCCGACGGCACCCCGCTGTCGTGGGCACCCCCGGCCCTGACCAACCCCGTCACCGTCGATCTCGCCAGCAAGCCCGACGGCAAGATCTCGCTCTCGGCGGGCACCGACTACATCCTGAAGCTCCCGACCGACCGCGTGTACAAGAACACGCACGGCCTCGAGATCGTCGGCGGACGCAACGTCGTCATCATCGGCGGGACCGTCGACGTGGCGGGCGGCTGGTACAGCTCGGGCACCGGGCCCGGCGTCCCCGCCGACGGCATGGTCAAGCGCGCCGCGTACTTCCTCGGCCAGACCGGCACCATCCACCTCGAGGGCGTGAAGTTCATCTCCTCGTCCGGCAACCTGTCCGAGGGCATCAACATCAGCGCCGCGCAGGCCAAGGTCCAGGTCCAGAACGTGTCCATCGACACCGTGCTCACCGGCACCCAGTCGGCCAACCACGCGGACGCCCTGCAGGTGTGGAACGGCCCGACGACCCTCCTGGTCGACGGCTTCACCGCCACCACCGGCTACCAGGGCATGTTCCTCAACCCGCACGACACCTCCACGGCGTCGGCCGTCACCGAGAACTGGGTGCTGAAGAACGTCGAGCTGGTCGGCAACGCCCAGGCGAAGTACATCCTCTGGCGGGTCCGTCCTCCGCAGGGCATCGCGACGTACAACGTCTACACCTCCGGCGGCCTCGGCAACTGGAACAGCTCGAGCGACTGGCCGAACGTCATCAAGGGCCGCGCCCCGGTCGACTTCGCCGCCACCGCCGGCTTCGGCTACACCAGCCCGGGATACGCCGGCTGATCGGATCCACCGCACCGTGTGCTCCGTGCCCGGCCTCGTCCTGCACCCCGCAGGGCGGGGCCGGTGCCATGCGCGGGAGCGGTGCGGGAACGCGGGAGACGTGACGTTCGTCGCTCTCCGTGAGCGGCCCGGCTCCCCGTGCGTGGCACGACTGCGAACGGGGTAGGCCGAACAGGCGGACCTGTCCGCTCGATGACGACTATCCGTGACCGCTCGCCTAGGCTTTCCCCCGACGAGGCACGACCAGCAGCGCACGAGGAGGGGGTGACGGTGGGCACGACTCCCGAGCACGTCGCTCCCGAGGACGCCGCCGCACCGCCGTCCGAGCAGACCCCCGCCCCGGCCTCGCGCAACCGCCCGCTCGCGCTCGTGGTCGTCGGCGTGGTGCTGCTGGCGGCCGTCGCCGTGGCGGTCTCGGCCGTCCGCGGAGGGGAGCCCGCGGCCGGGCCCGAGCCGACGCTTCCGACGCCGACGGCCCTCGCCCCGCGGGCCGAGCGACTGACCTGGGCGCCCCCGAAGCTGGACAAGCCGATCCTGGTGACCGTCACCGCCGCGACGCCCAAGATCGAGCTCCGCCCCGACCTTGACTACATCGTGCGGCTCCCGTCGTCGCCGCTGACGCTCAAGGGCGGCCTGCGGATCGAGGGGGGCCGCAACGTGGTGCTCCTCGGCGGCGAGATCGTCGTGCCGTCGCGATCCGAGGCCCCGGACTCCCGGGATCGCACCGGACTGCTGCTGAAGAACCAGACCGGCACGATCCACGTCGAGGGCCTCCGGATCTCCGGCGATCTGGCCGAGGGCATCAACCTGGACCAGTCCGAGGGCGCCACCGTGGTGCTGCAGAACATCCACGTCGACACGGTCCACGGCTCGCGCGGCGGGCACCATGCGGACGTGCTGCAGACCTGGGCAGGCCCGGCGCGGCTGCGCGTCGACGGGCTCGTCGGCTCGACGGAGTACCAGGGCCTGTTCCTCCTGCCCCAGCAGTTCGTCGACACCCCGCCGGAGTCGTTCGACCTGCGCCGCATCGTGATCACCGGCGAGCCGGACGGCGCCAACGGCGGCGCCGCCTACCTGCTCTGGACCGACGACACCGCGCCGTGGCTCGACGCGCGGGACATCCTGCTCGTCGACCAGCGCACCGACCTCGAGGGGATGCTGCGCCCGCCGTCGGTCTGGGAGAGCGCCGTCACCCTCGCGACCACGTCCGAGCGCGCCGTCCTGCCGGCGGGCACTCCGGGCACCGGCTACTCCTCGCCCGGCTACCAGGAGGGCTCCTCATGACCACGCTCCTCGTGTGCTCCGGGGGCGGGCACCTCCAGCAGATGTGGACGCTGCGCCCGCGCCTGCCCATCGGCGACGCCACCTTCGTCACGTTCGACACCCCGCAGTCGCGCTCGCTGCTCGCAGGCGAGGACGTCATCTACGTGCCGTACGCCGCACCCCGCGACCTTGCCGTCGCGGCGCGGATCGGGCGTACGGCCGACGCGCTGCTGCGCACCGGGAAGTACGACCGTGTCGTGTCGACCGGCGCGAGCGTCGCCGTGTCGTTCATGGTGCCCGCGCGGGCCCGGCGCATCACGTGCCACTACGTCGAGAGCGCGGCGCGCGCCGACGGCCCGTCGCTGTCGGGGAAGATCGTGTCGCGCCTCCCCGGCGTGAACACCTACTCGCAGTACCCGTCGTGGGCCGGTGGCCGCTGGCACTACTCGGGCTCGATCCTCGACGGCTTCCGGCCCGGTCCGGAGCTGGCCGACGCGCCCACCGAGCCGCGCACGGTCGTCGTCACCCTCGGCACCATTGCGCCGTACGGCTTCCGGCGCGCGGTCGAGAAGCTCCTCGAGGTCCTGCCCTCGGACGCCGAGGTGCTGTGGCAGACCGGCGAGACCGACATCAGCGGTCTTCCCGTGAAGGGCCTGCACAGCGTCCCGTCGGCCGACCTGTCGGCCGCGGTCCGCGAGGCCGACCTCGTGGTCGGGCATTCGGGCACGGGCTCCGGCCTGCTCGCGATGGCCGAGGGGAAGTGCGCGGTGCTGCTCCCGCGCCGCCTCGCGCACGGCGAGCACGTCGACGACCACCAGGTGCAGATCGCCGCCGAGCTCGACCGCCGCGGCGTCGCCATCGCCTGCGAGGTCGACGCGCTCGACGCCGACGTCCTGCGCCGCGCGATGGCGCGCACGGTGGAGGTCGTCGCCGACCCGCCGGTCTTCCAGCTCCTCCGGGACGGTGCCGCATGAGCCGTGCACGCGTGCAGTTCCTCGCCTGGGCCCCGACCGCGGGCCGGGCGCGCGACCTGGCAGCCGACCTCGACGGCGAGGCGGTCACCATCTACCCCGCGAAGCTCGCAGCGCGGAAGGCCACGCCGGCGCGGTACGCCGCGAGCGCCCTCATCACGATCGGGCGGCTCGTGCGCTCGCGTCCGCGCGCCGTCGTCGTGCAGAACCCGCCCGTCTACCCAGGCATTCTGGGGCTGGCCTACGCCCGGATCGCGCGCGGCCGGTTCGTGCTGGACAGCCACCCGGCGTCCTTCGGGGCCAAGGACAACGCGCAGGCCCAGAAGATGCTGCGCGTCACCGCGCGGCTCGCCCGCGCCGCCGACGGCGTGCTCGTCACCACCGAGTCGTGGGCCGAGGTCGTGCGCTCGTGGGGCGGCCGGCCGCTCGTCCTGCACGAGGCTCCGCCGCACTGGTCGACGAGCCCCGCCCGCCCGCTCGGCGACCGCCGCCCCCAGGTGCTGTTCTCGTGCGTGTTCGCCTCCGACGAGCCTGTCCCGGCGGTGATCGACGCCGCGCGCGCCGTGCCCGGCATCGACGTCGCCATCACGGGCGACCCGCGCCGCGCGCCGGAGGGCGTGCTCGACGACCTGCCCGCGAACGTTCGGCTCACCGGCTGGCTCGACCAGGCGGCGTACGCCGCGGAGGTCGACGCGTGCGACATCCTCCTCGCCCTCACGACCGAGCCCACCTCGGTCATGCGCGCGGCGTACGAGGCCGGCTACGCGCGTCGGGTGCTGGTCATGAGCGACACTGAGACCATGCGCGAGCTGTTCCCGGAGGCGGTCACCTGCGGCGACGACGCCGAGAGCATCGGTGCCGCCCTCGCGCTCGCCGTCCGCGAGCACGACCGGCTCCTGCAGGACCTCGACCTCGTGCGCGAACGCCAGCAACGTCGCTGGGACACTCAACGGCAGGCGCTCCTCGCGATGCTGGGCCTCTCCGCGCCAGCACGCCCTGCCGACCAGCACGACCCGGCGTCCGTCGCCGGGCCACCTACGGAGGCTCGACTCCCATGACCTCGTCCGCCGGCACCGTCGGCCGGCCCGCGCGCAAGCTCGGCAAGCCCATCAAGCGCCGCTGGTACATCGTGGTGCTCTGCCTGCTCGCCGGGCTCGGCGTCGCGTTCCTCGTGTCGTCGCGCACGCCCCCGGAGTACCTCGCCGAGGCCGTGGTCGTCGTGCCCGCCATCTCGGAGAACGACCCGCCTCCCGGCTCTCCCGACGCCGCGGCGCGCCTCGCGACCACGTACGCGACCCTCATCCCTCTCGACGACGCCGTGATCGCGGCCGCGGCCACGAAGGCGGGCGTGGACGCGCAGGACCTGCGCGACAGCCTGACGGTCGCGAGCGACCCCGGCACCGCGCTCATCCGGATCGACGTGCTGTCGCAGGAGGCGCTCGTCGCCGTCGACTCGGCGACCGCCGTCGCCGCGACGGTGACGCGTCCGGCGCCGCCCGGGCAGATCGCCAAGGGCGCGCTGCAGCTCGTCACGGTGCCCACCGAGGCCACCAAGATGGGCGAGTCCCGGTCGTCGTCGCTGTTCATCGGCGGCGTCCTCGGCCTGCTCGTCGGCCTGCTCGCCGCGTTCGCGCTCGAGCGCTCGGACCGGCGGATCGACTCGGTCGACGACCTCGCGGAGCTCCTCGGCACGCCGGCCACGGCGTGGGCCGACATCACCCCGGCCGAGGCCCGGGCCCTGGCCTACCGCTGGCGGGCGCTGTCGGGGATCCCGGCGCCCGAGGTCGCCGTCGTCGCCACCCATCCCATGTCGCGCGAGGACGTCAAGCAGCTGCTCGCGAGCCTCGGCCCCGACTCGCCCGGCGGCCCGGCCCCCGCGGCCGTCGGGGGCAGGCCGGCCGCCCCGCCGTCCCAGGAGCTGGTGCGCGGCCGCAACGGCGAGGATTCCGGCGACATCGGCGTCGTCGCAGTCGGTGCGCCCGGCAGTGGCGAAGGCGCGGAGCTGCGCGCGCAGATGAGCGACCTCGTCGTCATGGTGGTCCGCGAGGGCACCCGGGTGGCCGTGGCCCGCGACAACCTGGTGCGCCTCGGCGAGTACGGCGTCGAGGTCGTGTGGGGCCTGCTGGCGCCGTCGCGCGCGTCCATCGGCTCGGCGGCCCTGAACGGCGAGAGCAACGGCTCGGTGAGCCTGTCCGACCGCCTGGGGCAGCAGACGTGACCATCGCCCCGCAGCGCCCGCTCCCGACGACGGCGGCGGCGGTCCGTCAGGAGCGGCCGCTCGGGGTCATGGACGTCGTCCCCCTTCCGTCGTGGGCGATCGTCCTCGGCGCCCTCGGGGCGACCGCAGTGGCGGCCGCCCTGGCCGCGCGGGCGCCGCTGTTCGGCGTCGCCGCGGCGGGTGCTGTCGCCGTGGCCCTGTGGCTGGCGCAGCGTCCGGTGCTGCTCGGCGTCGTCGTGGTCGCCCTCGTGCCGATCACGTCGGGCCTCAAGCGCGGCCTCGGCGTACCCGGCCTGAAGATCTCCGAGGTGCTCGTCGTCTTCGGGGCGATCGTGATCCTCGGCTTCGCCGGGAAGGTGCTGCGCGGTCCACGCTGGCGGGCCTGGGACTGGGCGGCTCTCGTCTACTGCTTCGGCACTGCGGCGTTCGGAGTCCTCAACTCCGCGCTGCAGCAGACGATCATCACCGGCGACGACATCAACACCATGCTCGGGCCGGTCCAGTTCCTGCTGCTGTACCGCACCGTCGCGGCGGCCTTCCCGACCGTGGCGCTGCGGGTGGTCGCGCTGCGGGCGCTCGTGCTGGCGAGCATCCCGGTGAGCATGCTGGCGGTCCTGCAGATGGTGGGGCCCGCGTTCTTCCAGAACCTCGCGGTGGGGCTGACGGGCACCGGGATCTTCATCACCCCGGGTTACGACCCGGTCATGCGCGCCACGAGCCTGTTCCCGATGTGGCACCCGCTCGGCGGCTACCTCGTGGTCGTGGTGCTCGTGGTCGTGGCGCTGCTGCTGCGCCGCGACACCGAGGTGCTGGCGACGGGCTGGCTGTTCTTCGTCCTCGCGATCGCCGCCGCATCGCTGGTCCTCACGCTGACCTTCACGATCATCGGGGGCGCCGTGCTCGGGGTCCTCGTCGTGGGGTGGGCGGTGAGGCGCCTGAAGCTGGTGCTCACCTGGCTCGTGGTCGGCGGAGCCGCGGCACTCGTCGCATTCTTCCCCCTGATCATGGGCCGCCTCGCCGAGCAGCAGACCGCGACCTCGGTCACGCCGACGGCTGGCGACTCGATCATCCCGCAGACGATCCTCTACCGGCTCATCGTCTGGGGCGACCAGTACCTCCCGGCCCTGCGCGGCATGTGGGCGACGGGCTACGGCCCGGCCGACCCGCCCGGCATCAGCTGGGACCACACCGAGTCCGGCTACATCACGCTCCTGCTGCGCGGCGGCATCCCGCTGCTCGTCGCGGGCGCCCTGGTGATCTATCTGTCGTGGCGGGCCGGACGACGCTTGCTCGCCGCCGCGACCGAGACCACCGCGCTCTCCGAGATCGCCATCGGCGCTTCCGTGGTCGGCATCGCGGCGATCCTGCCGGTCGTCAACTTCTTCTTCCCCTACTTCACCGCGAGCGGCATGCCGCAGCCGATGTGGGTCGTCTGGGGTCTCCTCGCGGCCGCACTGGGGAGCGCGTCCACCGGACACCGGACCCGCGATCGGGCAGGCGTAACTCACTGACGGTGCCGGGCGTTTAACCCGAACGGGTGATGTGGGTCCGCATGGGGAGCCACGTTCAACCGTTTGGTGGAAGCAACGTCCTGGAAACGGTGGTGGAGTAACCATGTCGTGAGCGGCTCCCACCCGTTCGGACGCGTGTGATCCATCCGCACCTCAAGGTGCGTTCACTCGACGTTCATCCGGGTAGGGGTGCGAACGACACTAGGGGTGGAACCGCCGGAGACCGGCGGACCGAGGCTCGACCGGGGGGACGACGTGCGAGAGGACGACAGGGTGACAGTCGAGCGGCTGCGAGCTGGTAGCGACGGTGTCGCCCGCGCGGTCGACGCCGCCCTCCTCGCCGCGCCGGCCACCGAGACCCGCGCGGGCGAGGCCCCGGCGCTGGCGTCCGTACCCCCGCAGCCGAACCGCGTCTTCAAGGCGGACCTGACGCCTCAGGACCGCCGGCCGGACCTCGAGGCGATCTCGATGCGCCGCGTGCGCTGGGTCCAGCGCTACATCCGCGGCCTCGTCCTCGCCGATGCCCTCGTCGGGTTCTTCGCCGCGTCCATCGCCCTCGTGGTGCGGTTCGGCATCGACGCCGGGTACGGCCCCAACGCGTTCTACCTGCCGGTGACGCTGCTCTTCCCGCTCGCGTGGACGGGCGTGCTCGCCCTCGGCCGCGCGTACGAGGCCCGCTTCATCGGGGACGGCACCGACGAGTTCCGCCGGGTGCTCGACTCCGCGGTGCGGTTCCTCGCCCTGCTCGCGCTCGCGTCGTACCTCCTCAACTGGGACTTCGCACGCGGCTACGCCATCGTTGCGATCCCGCTCGCGACCCTTCTCAGCCTCGGGGTCCGCGCCATCGGGCGCCGGGTCGAGCGCAAGGCCGAGAAGGAGGGCACCGCCACCCGCCGGGTGCTTGTCATCGGCACCGAGCGGAGCACCGCCGAGCTCATCCGCCGCCTCCGTCGTCACGACGACCACCCGTTCCTCGTCGTCGGCGCGCTCGTCGACTCCGCCCAGGGCGACACCGTCGAGGGCGTGAAGATCGTCGGCACGTCGCGCGACGCGGCGCAGTCGCTCATCGAGTGCGGCGCCGACACCATCGCCTTCGGCGCGTGGTCGACGCTGTCCCAGGCCGAGCTCCGCCGCCTGTCGTGGGAGCTCGAGGGAACCCACGTCGACATCCTCGTGAGCCCGAACCTCACCGACGTCTCGGGTCCGCGCATCTCCGTGCGACCCGTCGCCGGCCTTCCGCTCCTGCACGTCGAGAAGCCCGAGTTCACCGGCTTCCGCCGCGTGTTCAAGGGCCTGTTCGACCGCGGCGTGGCGGCGGTGTCGCTCGTGCTGCTGTCCCCGCTCTTCCTCCTCCTGGCGATCGCGGTGCGTCTCGACTCGCGCGGCCCGGCCTTCTTCCGCCAGGAGCGTGTCGGCCGCGCTGGGCGCACGTTCACGATGCTGAAGTTCCGCTCGATGACCATCGACGCCGAGGAACGGCTCGAGGAGATCAAGCAGGACAACGTGCACGGCACCGACGGCCCGATGCTCAAGGTCGTCAACGACCCGCGCATCACCCGCGTCGGCGGCTTCCTGCGCCGCACCTCGCTGGACGAGCTGCCGCAGCTCGTCAACGTCCTGCTCGGCCAGATGTCGCTGGTCGGTCCTCGTCCGCCGCTGCCGCGCGAGGTGGCGCAGTACGAGAACCACGTGCAGCGGCGCCTGCTGGTCAAGCCCGGACTCACCGGCCTGTGGCAGGTCAGCGGCCGTGCCGACCTCAGCTGGGAGGACTCGGTCCGCCTCGACCTGTACTACGTCGAGAACTGGAGCTTCCTGCTCGACATCGCGATCCTGGTGCGCACGGTGCGCGCGGTGCTCGCCTCGCGCGGCGCCTACTGATCCAGCCGTAGCGGGCTCGGCGCGGTTCTGCGAAAGCCTTGCAACAAGGGCGCTTCCGGCACCCCGCGTTGTCGTGCGCCTCGTCCCGTTGCTACGGTCCTGCCCATGCATCGCCGCCCGGCCCTCACCTCGCGCCGCCACGTGGACCTCGGTCGCGTGTCGTCGCAGATGTGTCGAATGCCCGGCATGCGGCCGTGCGACCGTCCCTAGAGGGACCCGACTGACACGCGCCCGAGGCCGGAGAGCATCTCTCCGGCCTTCGTCGTCCCTCGGTCGCACCACCGCCCGATCGGGCGCCCAGGCTCCCGCAGGAGCACCGCCGCGACGCGGCCCCACGACCCTCACTCACCCCCGGACGCCCGGGACATCGACGAGAGAAGAGAACGAGACATGAGCGCCGACTGGAGCTTCGAGACCAAGCAGATCCACGCGGGGCAGTCGCCCGACAGCCAGACCAACGCGCGCGCCCTGCCGATCTACCAGACCACGTCCTACACGTTCGACTCCACCGAGCACGCCGCGAACCTGTTCGGGCTCAAGGAGTTCGGCAACATCTACACCCGCATCATGAACCCGACGCAGGCGGCGGTCGAGGACCGCATCGCCGCGCTCGAAGGCGGCGTCGCGGCGCTGCTGGTGTCCAGCGGCCAGGCCGCCGAGACGCTCGCCCTGCTCAACATCGCGGAGGCGGGCGACCACATCGTCGCGAGCCCCTCGCTCTACGGCGGTACGTACAACCTGCTGCACTACACGTTCCCGAAGCTGGGGATCGAGGTCACGTTCGTAGAGGACCCCGACGACCTCGAGCAGTGGCGCGCCGCCTCCCGCCCGAGCACCAAGGCGTTCTTCGCCGAGACCATCTCGAACCCGAAGAACGACATCCTCGACATCGAGGGGGTGTCGCGCGTCGCCCATGAGGTCGGTGTTCCGCTCGTCGTCGACAACACCGTGGCCACGCCGTACCTGATCCGACCGATCGAGTGGGGCGCCGACATCGTCGTGCACTCCGCGACGAAGTACCTCGGCGGCCACGGCAGCGCGATCGCCGGCGTGATCGTCGACAGCGGGAGGTTCGACTTCGCGCAGGACCCGGAGCGCTTCCCCAACTACAACCAGCCCGACCCGAGCTACCACGGCCTCGTCTACGCGCGCGACCTCGGCGTCGGCTCGGCCCTGGGCGCGAACCTCGCGTTCATCCTCAAGGCGCGCGTGCAGCTGCTGCGCGACCTCGGCGCCGCGGTGTCGCCGTTCAACGCGTTCCTCATCGCGCAGGGGCTCGAGACGCTGTCGCTGCGCGTCGAGCGCCACGTGCAGAACGCTCAGCGCGTGGCGGAGTGGCTGCAGGCGCGCGACGAGGTGCTGTCGGTGAACTACGCCGGTCTGCCCTCGTCGCCGTGGTACGAGCGCGGCCAGAAGTACGCGTCGAAGGGCACGGGCGGCGTCCTCGCGTTCGAGATCCAGGGCGGCATCGAGGCAGGCAAGCGGTTCGTCGAGGGCCTCGAGCTGCACAGCCACGTGGCCAACATCGGAGACGTCCGCTCGCTGGTCATCCACCCGGCGTCCACCACGCACTCGCAGCTGACCCCGGAGGAGCAGGCGAGCACCGGTGTGACACCGGGCCTCGTGCGGCTGTCGGTCGGTATCGAGGGCATCGAGGACATCCTCGCCGACCTCGACGCGGGCTTCCGCGCCGCGAAGGGCGCCTGACGCCCCGATGAGCACGACCCCGGGACCCCCTCCCGCCAGCGGCGCCTGGCGGGAGGGTGATCCCGTGGGCGCACGCAGGTTCGCCCGGCTCGGGACCATGGACCTCGAGCTCGGCGGCCGGCTCGACGACGTCGTCGTCGCGTACGAGACGTGGGGCCAGCTCGACGCCGACCGGGGGAACGCCGTGCTGGTGCTGCACGCACTCACCGGCGACTCGCACGTGGCTGGGCCGGCGGGCGACGGGCATCCCACTCCCGGCTGGTGGGACGGGCTGGTCGGCCCAGGTGCGCCGCTGGACACCGACCGCTGGTTCGTCGTCGCGCCCAACATCCTCGGCGGCTGCCAGGGCACCACCGGCCCGTCCTCGACGGCGCCGGACGGCCGCCGGTACGGCTCGCGCTTCCCCCGCATCACCGTCGGCGACCAGGTCCGCGCCGAGGTGGCGCTGGCCGACGCTCTCGGCATCGAGCGTTTCGCCGCGGTGCTCGGCGGGTCGATGGGCGGCATGCGGGCGCTGGAGTGGGCCGTGGGCCACGGCGGCCGCATCGCCTCCGCTCTGTTCCTGGCCTCGGGTGCGGTGGCGACGGCCGACCAGATCGGCACCCAGACCGCGCAGATCCTCGCGATCACCTCCGACCCGCGCTGGCGCGGCGGCGACTACCACGACGCGGAGCCCGGCGACGGGCCGACGGCCGGCCTGGGCATCGCGCGGCGGATCGCGCACCTGACCTATCGCAGCGAGCTCGAGCTGCAGACCCGATTCGGTACGGACCCGCAGCCCGGCGAGGACCCGTTCGCCGGCGGCCGGTACGCCGTGCAGTCGTACCTCGACCACCAGGCGGACAAGCTGCTGCGACGCTTCGACGCCGGCACGTACGTCGCGCTGACCGACGCCATGAACACCTGGGACGTCGGTCGCGGACGCGGGGGAGCCGAGGCGGCCCTGGGCAGAGTCCAGGTGCCGCTCGTGGTCGCCGGCATCGACAGCGACCGCCTGTACCCCCTGCACACGCAGGCCTTCGTGGCGGAGCACGCGCCTGGGACCGTCGGCGGCCTGCGCGTGATCCCGTCGCCGTACGGGCACGACGGGTTCCTCGTCGAGCGGGAGCAGGTGTTCGCGCTCGTCACCGAGACGCTGGAGCTGTCGCTCGCGGGGTCGGGCAGGCGCTAGCGCGCGGTGCTGCTACACGCTGGTGCAGGCCGCCGCGGCAACGCTCGGGGACCGCACGACGACGGTGCCGGACGACGTGTCGGTGATCGAGGCGCGCACCCAGTAGTAGTACGTCGTGCTGCCGGCAGGGCAGGGAGTGCTGTAGGGCCGGTAGACGTACGTCGTCCCGCTGAGGGCCGCGAACGTCCTGGTGAACACGGTCCTGGTGTTGACCTTCACCGGGTTGGTACGCGTCGAGGTGAGGCTGCGGAAGACGTCGTACTTCACGTTGTACGCGCCGGTGTAGGTCGCGGTGAACTTCACGCTCGTGATCATGCGCATGCTCGCCCCGCTCCCGGAGAAGCTGAGGCTGGCGCTGGCGGCGCGTGCGGGCGAGGCCTGGGCCGGGGTCCCTGCGGCTGCGACGAGCACGAGTCCCAGCGCCGCCGCGCCGATGCGGTGGAGCGTGCGCCTCATAGGGACGTGCACCCCTTGGCCGAGACGACCTTGGACGTGACCATGAGCGTGCCGCCGGTCGTATCCGTGACCGAGCCCTGCACCCAGTAGTAGTAGGTGGTGGTGCCGGCCGGGCACCTGAGCGTGTTGGGCCCGTAGGTGTAGCTCTTGCCCTTGGCGGTGGCGAGGGTCTTGGTGAACACCGTGACCGTGTTGACCTTGGTGGGGCTCGACTTCGTCGACGAAGTGCTGCGGAAGATGTCGTAGCGCACGTTGTAGGAGCCGGCGTACGTCGAGGTGAACTTCACCGACGTCGCCACCTTCATCGAGCTCCCCGATCCGGAGAAGGCGATCGTCGCGCTGGCCGCAGTCGCCGTCGACGCCTGGGCGGGGCCGCCGGCGAACACCCCGAGAGATGCCGCGAGCAGGCCGGTGAGAAGGAGCGCCGCTCGCCGGTTCATAGCGCGGTGCAGCCCTTGGCGCTCACGACGCCGGACGTGAACGTCGCGGTTCCACCGGTGGTGTCGGCGACCGTGCCCTGGATCCAGTAGTAGTACGTCGTCGTCCCGGCAGCGCAGTTGCTGCTGTTGGGGCCGTACGTGTACGCCTTCCCCTTCGCCGTGGTCAGCGTCTTGGTGAACACGGTCTTGGTGTTGACCTTGGTGGGGCTCGTCCTGCTCGACGACGTGCTGCGGTAGACGTCGTACTTCACGTTGTACGAGCCGGCGTACGTCGAGGTGAACTTCACGCTGGTGACGGCCTTCATCGTGCTGCCGGACCCGGAGAAGCTGATCGAGCCGGACACCGACGTCGCGGTCGAGGCGAGGGCTGGGGAGGCGACGACGACGAGCAGCAGCAGGGTGCTCGCCGCACCTGCCGCCGCGCGGATGATCCTGCTCGCGGGCATGCCCCCACGGTACGGCGGCGGGTATGGCGACGTCGCGCCCAGAAGGCGCCCGGAGCACCCTCACGTGCTCAAGATTTCCTCTCCTGCACGGCCTTTCGGGAGACGTGGGGAGACTCGGTCGAGAGCCTGACCCTACCCTCGGAGCACAGGTGGTCCGCGGCCCGGGACGGTTCGGCCGACCACGACACACCGGTGGACCGCGCCCAGCCGCGGTCCGGGGGAGGCGGGAGCGACGATGGCAGGCGCCGAGGCCCCGGTGCGCCACCCGGCTGCCCGCGTCGCTCTCGTCGGGCTCGCGATCGCCCTGGTGGTCGCCACCTCCGCCGTCGCGGTGCTCACCCACGGCCTGGTGCGACTCGACCTCGTCGTCCTCGCCGTCCTGCTCTGCGAGGTGCGGTCGGTCCCCCTGCGCCTCGCGTACGTGGCCCTCTTCGTGCTCGGGGCGGTGCTCGCCGGGGGTCTCGAGCCGGCGACCTTCACGTACGCGGTCCTCGGGATCGCGGAGGGCGCCGCCGTGGCCGCCGTGCTGTTCTGGACTCCTCGCCGCGCCGGTCCCGACGCCGCGCCCGGCCACCGCTTCGTCGTGGTCACCGTCTGGCTCTCGCTGGTGGTCGTCCTGGCAGGCCTGGCCGAGTCCTGGTGGCTCCCCGTGGCTCAGTCCTGGAGCTCGCACGCCGAGGTGTTCTTCGCCCGCGCGCTCCCCGTGGCCGTCGCCTCGTTCCTCGCGGGGGCGGTGGCGGCGCGGCCGTCGCGCTCGGCCGGGTCGCGGGCTCCGCTGTCCACCCTCGCGGGCCCGTTCCTCGTGATCGTGCTCGTCGGCCTCGGCGCTCGGGCGGTGCTGGCGTACTGGGCCGCCGACGACGCCGCGACGCTGCAGACCGCGGCGGACACGGCGGCCGCGTCGTTCCAGCAGGCGATCGGCTCGGACATCGACAGCTACATGGCTCGGGCGGCGACGGCTCCGCGCGTCCCGTGGGTCACGGAGTCCTCGTTCGCGCTGGGGATGCAGCCGTTCCTGGGCGGCAACAACTCCGTGTCGGCCGTGGCGCTCCTGACGATGCAGGACGGTCCGCGCGCGGTGCATGTGCTGTCGAGGCAGGGCAGCGCTCCCGACCTCGGACCGGTGCTGGGCGGCAGCGCGGCCGACGGTGCCGCCGCCGAGCAGGTGCTGGCCACGGGATCCCTGCAGTTGCTCGGGATCCGCGACGTCCCCGGCGCCGATGCGCAGCCGCAGCCCAGCATGGTCTTCGTCACGCCGCAGACCGTCGATCCCGCTCCGGACGTTCCGCCGTTGCTGAGCATGGCGCTCTCGCTCCCCGTGGTGTTCCACGAGGCAGCCACCGGCCTCGGCCCGCTGCAGAACGAGGTCGTCCTCGAGCTCGTCGACGTGTCGCCCGCCCGGACCGTGGCGACCGTGATCCCGGAGGACGCCGTGCTCGACCCCCAGGGCGAGCGGGCGGGGGCGGATGCGACGTTCGGCACCGTGGCGCTGCGGATCGAGGCCGTTGCGACCGATGCGCTGGGGCCGTCGATGACGGTGCGCGGCCTCGTGCTCGGCGGCCTGGCCGGCTTCGCGGTCGTGGCGCTGCTGCTGGTCCTCCAGGCCGCCAACGCCCGATACCGCGGGCAGCGCCGGCTCGAGGACCGCGAGGCGCTGCTCGCGACCGCGATCGCCTCCGCTCCCGGACTCGTCGCCCTCGTCGATGCCGAGGGCCGGGTGCGCATGGCCAACGGCGGCACGGACCAGTCGGCCGAGCTCACCGTCGGCCAGCATGTGGGCAACGTGCTGCCGTTCACCATGACGGCTGCGGACCGCGCGCGCTTCACGGCCCTGCTCGATCAGTGCATCCAGGGAACGGCCGGAAGTCTGGAGCACATCGACCTCGCGTCCGAGGAGTCGCTGCGGATATACCTCGTCAACGCCAGCCCCGTCCCCGCCGCCGAGCGCGACGGCGTACGCGCCCTCATCCAGGTGCAGGACGTCACCGAGCAGCGTGCGCGCGCGGTGCGCGGTGCGCAGGCGCAACGGCTGCAGGCGCTCGGCACGATGGCCGGCGGCCTCGCCCACGACTTCAACAACCTGCTGTTCATCATCACCGGCTATCTGCAGATGCTGCAGGAGGACGAGCGGGTCGCTGCCGAGGCCGACCTGCTCCGGTACGTCGACCGCGCAGTCGACGCCGCGAGCCGCGGCACCGAGATCGCGTCGTCGCTGCTGGCCGTCTCCCGCAGCCAGCCTCTTCAGGCGAGCGCCGTCGAGGTCGGCGCGTTCGTGCGCGACATGATGCCGCTCGTACGCCAGGCAGTCGGCGGCCAGCGCAGCGTGACGCTCGAGGTGGAGGACGGCCGGCACGACGTGCTCGTCGACTCCGGGCAGCTCTCGAGCGCCGTGCTCAACCTCGTGATCAACTCGCGCGACGCGACGGAGAGCGGCGGCACGGTGCTGGTGCGGGTGGGTCGGCAGGACGTGGGCACCGAGGGGTCGGAGCTCGCGCCGGGGCAGTACGTCGTGGTCGAGGTGCGCGACGACGGCGCCGGCATGACGCCCGAGGTAGGGGCGCGTGCCTTCGAGCCCTTCTTCTCCACCAAGAGCACGGGCAACGGCACCGGGCTCGGGCTGACGGCCGTCTACTCCTTCGCCACCCAGAGCGGCGGCGTCGCCACGATCACCACCGAACCAGGTCACGGCACGTCGGTGCAGATGCTGCTGCCGCTGGTGGCCGCGCCGGAGGAGGACGCCCCCGCGGCGCAGGTGCCGCGCGCGCACGGCGAGCGCCGGGTGCTCGTCGTCGACGACGAGTCGGCGCTCGCCGGCCTGGTCGGTGCCTGGGTGGAGGAGACCGGGGCCGTGGTGCGCGTGGCGGTCGGCCCGGCCGAGGCCCTGTCGCTCGCGGAGTCGTTCGAGCCCGACGTGCTGGTGACCGACATCCGGCTCGGCGACCCCGAGATGGACGGCGTGGAGCTCGCCGCACGAGTGACCGCCGGGCTGCCCGACGTCTCCATCGTGCTCATGACCGGCTACTCGGACCGCATGGCCGAGGCCCAGGCGGTCGGCACCCGCGTGCTCGCCAAGCCCTTCACCAAGGACGAGCTTCACCTCGCCCTGCGCAGCCGGGACGACCTCCCGCTCGGAACCCCGGAGGCCGTCCGATGAGCGACACCCGCCATAGCCCCGAAGGGCTCGTCGACGCCGGGCCGCGGCTGCTCGTCGTCGACGACGAGCCTGCCATCTGCGAGCTCATCACCGACGTCGCCAACATGGTCGGCTTCGTCGCCCAGAGCGCCAGCACGATGGACGAGATCGACCGCATGCTCGGCGCCGACTTCGACGTCACAGTGCTCGATCTCGCGCTGGTCGGCAGCGACGGCATCGCTGTGATGCGCACCCTGGCCAGCCGCGCGCCCGGCGCTCGGGTGGTGCTCGCGAGCGGCGCGTCCGAGCGGATCATCGCCTCCGCCACGCGCGTCGCCCAGCTCTACGGGCTCCAGGTGCTCGGCACCATGCCCAAGCCGCTGGGGCTGTCGTCGCTGCGCGCGCTGCTGCGCGACTGCCGCGAGGCGGTCGTGAAGCCCGTCGCGACCCTGCGCAGGCGACCCGACGTGAACACGATCATCGACGAGCTCGTGCCGGGCCAGCTGCACGTTCTGTACCAGCCGATCGCGAACGTCGTGGACGGCACGGTGCGCTCCGCCGAGGCGCTCGTGCGCTGGCGGCACCCGGAGCACGGCCTGATCCCGCCGGACGAGTTCGTGCCGGCGCTCGAGCGCCAGGGCCGCCAGCACGACCTGCTGCTGCAGGTGGCCGAGCAGGTGGCGCAGGACCGGGTGTCGGTGCCCGGCGTGGCCGACCTCGAGGACGTCTCGATCAACGTGTCGGCGCTCGACCTCAACGTGCCCGAGACGCCGGACGACCTCGCAAGCATCCTCGGCAAGGCGGCGCCGCCGTCGGCCTGGACGCTCGAGATCACCGAGACCGTCGCGGACGGCGTCGCGGTGACCGCGCTCGACGTCATGACCCGCCTCGGCCTGGCGCAGTTCAAGCTCGCGATCGACGACTACGGCACAGGATCCTCGACCCTCGACCGGCTGCGGTGGTACCCGTTCACGACGCTGAAGATCGACCGTGAGTTCGTCTCGGCGAACCCGATGCACAACCTCAACGACTGGATCATCGTCGAGAACGCCGTCTCGCTCGGGCACCAGCTCGGGCTGGCGGTCACGGCGGAGGGCGTCGAGACGTCGCTGGTGTTCGAGCGGCTGCGCGCGCTCGGGGTCGACAAGGTGCAGGGCTATCTCGTGAGCGAGCCCGTGCCGGCGCTCGAGCTGTCGGCGCGGTGCTTGCGCTGGTCGACCGCGCGCGTCACCGGCATGGCGCTGTACTAGCGGGCGAGGGCGCGCCGGGTGAGCCACCGGTCGAGCGCCCAGAGCACGAGGGCGATCACCAGCCCGAGCAGCAGCACGCCGACGAGGTTCAGCAGCACGGCGGGGTAGCCGAGCACGGCCACATCGATGAAGAAGTACGGGTAGGCGCCGATCACCGCGCCGCGGACCAGGCAGTACGCCGCCCAGCCCAGCGGGAGCACCGTTGCGCGGCCGATGGTCGGCCAGTCGATCCACCCGCGCGGCCCCGCCACGAGGAACACGACGACCGCGAGCAGCGGCACGCTCTGGTGGATGAAGAAGTTCGCCAGCACCTCCCAGCCGCGCAGGTTCGACAGCCCCGCGAGGAGCACGCCGTACACAAGGCCGGTCACCGAGATCATGAGCAGCGCGGACAGGCGGACCGCGCGGAACCACACGGAGTCGCGATCGGGCCGCACCGCGAGCATCGTCGCCACCACGGCGACGGTGATGTTGCTCCAGATCGTGAAGTACGAGAAGAAGTCGATCACGCGCGGCACGAGGCCCTCGAGCCCAGCAGGGTTCCATCCGTACGCGCTGGGCTTGCTCGGGTTGGACGGGTACATCCCGGTGGAGGACAGCACGAACTGGATCGCGAGGCCGAGCCACGCCCACACCGCGAGAGCGGCGAACCAGGTGCGCGCCGAGGTGCGCACAGGGACGGCGGCGGCGGTCGGTGCGCTCATGGCCGGGAACCTAGCCGGTCGTAGCCGTCCCCGCCTGCGCAACCGAGCCCTCGTTGAGGCGCTTGGCGGCCGTCCGGCTCCACCACACGAGGCTGAGGACGCCGACGAGGATCTGCGGCACGAACGACGAGGCGCGCCACACCAGCGTCGCCGCTGTCGCGGCGCCGTCGGAAACACCTGCGGCCGTGAGGATCCCGAGCATCAGGGCATCGACCGTCCCGAGGCCGCCCGGGGTGATCGGGATCATGATCATGATCTGCGCGACGGCGTACGCGCCGAGCACGAGAAAGGCGTTCGTGCGGTCCCCGTCGCCCTCGACCCCCCAGAGGGCCACGAGCAGGATGAGGCCCTGGGTGATGGAGACGCCGAGCTGGGTCACCGTGATCGCGGCCCAGCGCCGGCGCACCAGGTCGACGATGTCGTTGCGGAACTTCAGCACCGCGCCGACGACGTCCATCTCGTCCTTCTTGAACCGGCGCAGCAGCGGGTTCACCACCTTGCCCCCGAGCTCGCCCACCTTGACGGCGAGCTTCTCGCTGCTCATGACGAGCGCGAACACGACGATCATCGCGAGAAGCACGACGAGGCCGATCGCGGCGTACTTGATGTACGACGAGGCGTCGGCGAAGCCTCCGGCGTACAGCATGAAGACGCCGAGCACCGGGAGGCCGAGCGTGACGAAGACGCTCCAGACGCCGACCGCCCCGATCGCGGCGGTGGCGACGGTGGGAGGCACGCGCCACGACGCCAGCATGGCGTACTGCACGCCGAGCCCGAACGCACCGCCGGCGGGGATGCCGTTGCTGATCGCGAACGCGCCCTGGTTGAGCTGGAACGCACGGCCGTACGGCAGGCCCGGGGTCGCTGCCATGAAGGGGAGCGGGTACCACGCCAGGTAGACGAGCACCGCGAGCGCGATGAGCACGACGTCGCGCGCGTTCATCGTCTTCAACGCCTCGAGGGCGTCGCTGTACGAGCCGATCTGCGGGATCACCTTCACGAAGATGATGACCAGCACGGCCAGGCCGAGGAGGCCGAAGATGATCGACTTCTTCTTGTCGAGCGCCGGGCGCGGCCCGGCGGCCTCCACCGGGGCGTCGGGGGCGGGCGTGGTCGCGTCGTCGCTCATGCAGGGAGCGTAGGGGAACGCGGCGGCGCGACCCGGGCTTTCCGGCTCGTGTGACGGTTTCACCAGCCCGCGCATGGCACAGTCGCCGCATGGGCGAGGACCTGACGCGCGCGCTCGGTGCCGAGCGGTTCGTCGACCTCGTGAGCTTCCGCGCCGACGGCACGGCTGCGCATACGCCGGTCTGGGTGAGCGGCGACGGGCACCGGCTGTTCGTCTCCACGTTCGGCGACTCGTACAAGGTGCGTCGGATCACCGCCGACCCCCTGGTCGCGGTCGCCGCATGCGACGGGTACGGCGAGCTCCTCCCCGGGGCGGCGTACACGCCCGGACGGGCCGTCGTGCTCGACCGCAGCGAGTTCCGCGACGGGGTCCGCGCCCATCGTGCGAAGTACGGCCGGCACTTCTCGCTCATGTGGCCCGCCCGGTGGCCGCTGCGGCTCGTGGGCAAGAAGCGCGTCTGGATCCTGATCGAGTTGACGCCCGACGTCGATCTCGTCCACATCGACCCGCCGGTGGTGCAGCGGCCGCCAGGATGAGGCCGTGACCAGCTTCGACGTGGACGTCGCCGTCGTCGGCTCGGGCTTCGGCGGCGGCGTCGCGGCGCTGCGGCATGCCGAGGCCGGGCGCCGCGTCGCGGTGCTCGAGCAGGGCAGGCGGCTCACGCGCGCGGACCTCGAGGCCGGTGCGCGCAGCACCCGGTCGCTCCTGTGGGCGCCGGAGGCGGGCCTGTCGGGCTACTTCCGGCAGAGCGTGCTGCGCCACGTCGTCGTGGTGCACGGCGTCGGCGTCGGGGGCGGGTCGATCGTGTACGCCGCCGTCCTGCTGCGGCCCGGCGCCGAGGCCTGGCGGATGCGCGGCTGGACGGGAACGGGCCTCGACTGGGCCGCGGAGCTCGACCCGCACTATGCGACGGCGGCCTCGATGCTCGGCGTGGAGACCAACCCGTACGTCGGCGCGCAGGATCGGTGGCTCGGTGAGGCGGCCGCCGCGCTCGGCGCGGGGGCGACGTACGGCCCGACGCCGCAAGGGATCTCGTTCGCCGACTGCGTGCGCTGCGGTGCGTGCCTCACCGGATGCGTGCACGGGGCGAAGAACAGCGTGGACCGCACGTACCTCGCGCGCGCCGAGGCGCTCGGGGCAACGGTGACGCCGCGTTCGCAGGTGCGGAGCATCGCGCGGCTGCGCGGAGGCGGATGGCGGCTCGAGGTCGTGGACCCGCTCGACCGGCGATCGCCGGTGCGCACGCTCGACGCGCGCGAGGTCGTGCTCGCCGGCGGCGTGCTGGGCACGACCGGGCTGCTGCTCGCCTCGCGCGACCGCTGGCGCACGCTGCCGTACGTCGCACCCGCGCTCGGCCGGCACGTGCGCACCAACTCCGAGGCGTTCACCGCCGTGCTCCAGCCGGAGGGGTCGCCCGACGTGAGCACCGACGGCGCGACGATCAGCAGCGACTTCCACCCCGACGGCTCGACGCACGTGACCAACAACCGCTTCCCGGCGTCGTACGGGTTCATGCGGTGGTACCTCGCCCCGCTCGTGGACGCCGAGAGCCGGTCCGCCCGTGCGCGCGGAACCCTCGCCGCACTGGTGCGCGATCCGCGTACGGCGACGGCCAACATCGGGGCGCGCGACTGGAACCGGCGCGTCACCGTGCTGACCGTCATGCAGCACGACGACAACGAGATCGCGCTCGAGCTGCGCCGGGGCCCGCTCGGCTGGGGGCTGCGCTCGCGCCGTGCGCCGGGTGCCGCGCCGATCCCGACGTACCTTCCGCAGGCCAACGCCGCCGCGCGTGCGGTGGCCGCGGCAAGTGGCGGAACGGCGTACGGCACGCTGCTCGACCCGGTGCTCGGAATCGGCGCGACCGCGCACATCCTCGGCGGCGCGGTCATCGCCACCTCGCCCGAGCAGGGCGTCGTGGACCTCGAGCACCGGGTGTTCGCCTCGGACGACGGCGACGTGCACGAGGACCTGCGGGTGCTCGACGGCAGCGTCGTGCCGGCCAATATCGGAGTGAACCCGTCGCTCACGATCACCGCGCTCGCTGAGCGCGCGATGGCGCTGCGCTGAGGCTCCCTACGGCAGCCAGCTGCGGTCGCGCCACGGCGTTCGGGTGCCGCGCGCGTCGGACAGCGCCGCGAAGTCCTTCAGCCGCGCGATGGCGCGGGTGCGCGAGGCGGTGCTGACGAAGCCGGCCGCCTCGTCGGCGATCCCTGCCCGCCAGGCGCGGCCGCCGGCCAGCGACCGCTTGACCGCACCGACCGCGTCCGGGCTGCGTCGGGCGACCTCGGCGGCGACCCGCAGCGCAACCTCGAGCAGCTCGTGCGGCGCACAGGTCTCGTCGACCAGGCCCGCCTCGAGCGCGGCGTCCGCGTCGTACGTCGTGGCCCGCAGCATCATCGACCGCGCCCGGGCGTGCCCGACCGCGCGGGCGAGCCGCTGGGTGCCGCCCGCTCCCGGCGGGATCGCCGCGGTCACCTCGACGAGCCCGATCCGGCCCTCGCCGCGGGCCATCACGCGCAGGTCGCACGCGAGCGCGAGCTCGCACCCGCCCGCCAGCGCGTCGCCATCGATGGCGGCGACCACCACCTGGGGCAGCGTGCCGAGGCGGTCGAGCGCGGCATGGGTGCGCGCGAGCTCCGCGATGCCGGCGGCGGGGGAGCCGAGCAGCGCATCGCGGACCCGGTCGCTGCGCGAGAGCGCGGCGATCCCCGTGTAGGCGACGCGGGCGAGGCCGTGGGGCACCGGGCGGCCGAGGGCCTCTGCGCCCTCCGCGATCTCGCCGAGGCGGAAGTGCGGCGCGAAGATGCCGGGCTCCCGGCCGGTGATGACGACGCCGCCGATGGCGGTGCTCGTCGCCAGGCGCCGGCCCAGCTCGTGCAGGTCGGCGAACAGGGCGGTGTCGACGAGGTCCCCAGCCGGGTTGTCCAGCCGCACCACCAGGATGCGGCTGCTGCCCCCGCCGTCGGTCGGCACTGCGTCGGGTGCGAGCGAGCAGCGCAGGGTCGCGAGGTCGCTCCAGAGGCGGTCGGCATCGTCGTGGGTCACCCCCCCGATCCTGCCGTCCCGGGAGCCCCGGCGGGCGGCGCTGAAGATTTCCGCATCGGGCTGCATCCAGGCGGGGCCGGTGTCCGGAAGTAGGGGCAGTCGTCCGGATCGCCGGACCTCGATCTCGGGAGAGACATGAAGCTCCGTACGCGCATCGCCGCCGCCACCGCCGCCGTCGCGCTCGGCGTGTCCGGCGTCGCCCTCACCGCCCCGGCCGCCCAGGCGCAGGGCCAGCGCTCGCTCGCAGCCGTGCTCACCGCCAACGGCGGCGGCACGTTCGACAGCAACCCGCGGGACTACGACATCGTCACCCAGGCGGTGCTCGCGGTCCTCGCGGCCAAGCCCAACAGCAAGGTGAAGGTGCTCACCGACGGCACCGTGCCGCTGACCGCCTTCATCCCGAACGACCAGGCCTTCCGTCTGCTCGTGAAGGACCTCACCGGCATCGCGCCGAGGTCCGAGAAGCAGATCTTCAACGCGGTCGCCAAGCTGGGCATCCCGACCGTCGAGGCCGTGCTGCTCTACCACGTCGTCCCCGGCGCGACGATCTACTCCTCCGCCGCCGTGAAGGCGAACGGCGCCGTCCTCAAGACGGCCCAGGGCGGCACCATCACCGTCGCGGTGTACGGCGGTCCCGAGATCTCGCTGTGGGACAAGGACCGCAACTCCCGCAACCCGCGCGTGATCCTGTCGCAGGTCGACATCAACAAGTACAACAAGCAGGTCGCGCACGGCATCGACCGCGTGCTGCGCCCGATCGACCTGCCGCCGCTGGCCCACTGAGCCACGCCGGCACGACGGAGCCCCCGACCACGAGGTCGGGGGCTCCGTCGCGTTCAGGTGCGCGCGGGTCAGACGGAGGTGCCGGCCAGCGGCGGGACGACCTCGACGGTGCCACCGGGCGCGGCGGGCAGGGTGAGGCGCACGACGGCGCCGCTGCCGTCGGGCGCGTTGCCGACGGTGAGCGTGCCGCCGTGGGCCTCCGCGACGGCCTTGACGATGGCCAGGCCGAGGCCGCTGCCGCCCGTCGCGCGCGAGCGGCTGTAGTCGCCGCGCGCGAACCGCTCGGTGGCGCGGGGGAGGAGGTCCTCGGGGAAGCCGGGGCCGGTATCGCGCACCTCGACCCAGGCGACGGCGCCGCGCTCGTCGGCATCGCGGCCGACGACGGCCGTGACGGAGGTTCCGGCTGGCGTGTGCGACCGGGCGTTGGCGAGGAGGTTGGTGACCGCCTGGTGCAGCCGGGCGGGGTCGCCGATCACCTCGACCGACGCGGGCGGCTCGGGCACGTCGGCGCTCCACGTGTGATCCGGAGAGGTCGCGCTCACCTCGGCCACGGCCTCGGCGACGAGCGGTCCGAGCTCGAGCCGGTCCTGCGAGAGCGGGCGCTCCTCGTCGAGCGAGGCCAGCAGCAGCAGGTCCTCCACGAGCAGGCCCATGCGCGACGCGGCCGCCTCGATGCGCGCGGCGGCCTGGGACGCGGCCTCAGGATCGGCGGCAGCGCCTCGGCGCATGAGCTCGGCGTACCCGCGCACGGAGGCCAGCGGGGTGCGGAGCTCGTGGCCCGCGTCGGAGACGAAGCGGCGCAGCTTGTCCTCGGTCTCGGCGCGGGTGCGCAACGAGGTCTCGACGTGGTCGAGCATGGCGTTGACCGCCAGGCCCACCTGGCCGACCTCGGTCGAGGCCGTCGCCTCCTGCACCCGCGCGGGGATGACGGCGTCGCCGCGCCCGAGCGGGAGCGAGGCCACCTCGCTGGCCGTGTCGGCCACGCGCCGCAGCGGCCGCAGCTCGCGGCGCACGAACCAGGTGCCCACGAAGGCCACGAGCAGGACGGCCGCCACGACGGCGACGACCTCGACGACGAGCAGCCGGTTGATCGGCCCCTGCGCCTGCGCGACGGGCGTGACCGCGACGAGCGTGACGTCGACGATCTGCCCGTTGTTGACGCGGAAGGGGGCGATCGTGGCCACGGCACGGCTCTCGCCGGTCGCCTCGAGCCGGACCGTCTCGGGAGTCGCACCGGGCTCGGTCGGCAGTGCCGCGAGGGTCTCGTAGTCCGAGGACGACCAGGGGGCGTTGTCGCCATCGCCGTCGCGGTCGCGTCCGAGCCCGAGGCTGAGCGGGTAGGCCTTGCCGTCGAGCAGCTGCACGACGGTGGCCCCGTTCTCGCTCCACTGGCGGGCGAGGAAGCCGGCGTCCGCCCGGCCCGAGGACGCCGCGGCCTTGGGGTCCATCAGGCCGCTGTCGATCTGCTGGAACATCCAGGCCCGCAGCGCCAGGAGCGTCGCGCCCGCGACCACCACGAGCGTGACGGCCGTGACGGTGACGAGCCCGATGACGAGGCGTCGCGACAGCGTCATCGAGCCCCAGCGCGAAGCGCCGGCAGCGGACGGGACGGCGGACATGCTCAGTCGCCCGCCCGCGGTGCGCGCAGGACGTAGCCGACACCGCGCACGGTGTGGATGAGGGGCTCCCGGTCCGAGTCGACCTTCTTGCGCAGGTATCCGATGTACTGCTCGACGATGTTGCTGCGCCCCGCGAAGTCGTAGTGCCACACGCGATCGAGGATCTGGCTCTTGCTGACGACCGTGCGCGCGTTCTGCATGAGGAAGCGCAGCAGGTCGAACTCGGTCGGCGTCAGGTCGACGAGCTCGCCGGCCCGGCGTACCTCGCGGGTGAGCTCGTCCAGAGTGAGGTCGGCGACCGTGAGGACCGCGCCCCGCTCGTCGAGCCGGCCGGTGCGCCGCAGCACCGCCTGCAGCCGGGCGAGGAGCTCCTCGAGGCTGAACGGCTTGGCGATGTAGTCGTCGGCACCGGCGCGCAGGCCGGCGATGCGATCGCGGGTGTCGCCGCGGGCGGTCAGGAACACGGCGGGCAGGTCGGGATGCTCGGCGCGCAGGCGTCCGAGCAGCGTCACGCCGTCGTCGCCGGGCAGCATCATGTCGAGCACCGCGATATCGGGGCGGAAGTCGCGCGCCACCCGCATCGCCTCGTCGGCGTCCGCCGCGGTGGCGGTGCGGCAGCCGTCGAAGCGCAGGGCGGTCGAGACGAGGTCGGCGAGGTCGGGCTCGTCGTCGACGACGAGCACCCGCACGGGCGGCACGCCGTCGGCCGCGCGCAGATAGCTCTGCGGCAGATCGGCATCGCCCGGACGCGTCTGGGTCATCGTCATCGCTCCTCGCCCCCCTGCTCGGGGATGGACGTCGTGAAGGCCGGCCCCCAGGCCGTCGTGGTGCCGCCGTCGACGACGTACGCCGACCATCCTGGCAGCGCCGAGAACCAGCGCGCACCATCCCGGCCCGACACGAGCAGCGCCGTGGCCACCGCGTCGGCGAGGGCGCCGTCCGTGCCGACCACCGTCGCCTGCCGGGCGCCGGCCGCGGCCTCGCGGGTGCGGGGGTCGAGTACGTGCTCGCCGCGCTGGCTGATGCCCGAGGTCGCGATCGCGGCGTCGACCACGTCCACGACGGCAGCCACGGCCAGGGGGTCGTCCGGGTGCGTGATCCCGATGGGCCACCCGCGGCCGTCGTACCCGGGCACGCTGCCCCGGCAGGTCAGGTCGCCGGCCGCGTCGAGGGTGAAGGAGCGGAATCCGTGCTGGCGCACGATGTCGGCGCAGCGGTCGGCGGTCCAGCCCTTGACGAGCCCGCTCGGATCGAAGCCGCCCGGAGCGGACCACGGGTCGAACGCGCCGTCGGTGAGGCGGCGCGCCTCGAGGCAACGGTCGATGACCTCGGCGACGTCGTCGGCCACGACGTGCTGGCCGCCGCGGCGCAGCAGGGAGACGACGCTGTCGTCCCGGAAGGTCGAGAACACGCGGTCGACGCGGTGCAGCTCCTGCACGACCGACGCCCAGGCGGCGTCGACGCCGGCGTCGGTCGCGTCGGCGTCGCGCACGTCGAGGGTGACCACGGTGCTCCACACGTGCTCCATGCGCGTGCGCACGGACCCGGGCAGCAGGGTCGCGGTCATGCCAGACCTGCCTGCACGAGCGCGGACTTGAGCGACTGGGCGAAGCCCATCGAGGTGTACGTCGCGCCGCTCACCCCGGCGACGTCCGCGCTCTGCGCCTGCAGCGCCTGGTCGACGAGGTACGGGATCGCGACGTTGGAGATCTGGGCGCTGCGGCCGTCGTTCTGCGGGGCCTCGAGCGCGGTCACATCGACGATGCGGCCGCCCTGGACCGTGATCTCGACCTGGACGTTGCCGTACCCCCGGCCCACGTCGACGGAGTCGCCGGTGTAGGTGCCGTCGGTCGAGGTCGAGCCGCTCGAGGAGGAGCTCGAGTCCGTGGACGAGCTGCCGCTCGAGCCGGTCGACCCGGAGGACGACGAACCCGACGACGAACCCGACGACGAACCGGAGGACGAGGAGGAGTGCGTGGCCGAGGAGGCGGTGGCCGTGCTCGCGGCGTCGGGGTTGAGGGCGAGGACGGCCGCGACGCCCGCGAGGGTGCCTCCGCCGACGAGGATCGCGCGCTTCATCGCACGGCCTCCTTCGAGGTGGTTGCGAACGAGTAGTAGTCGGGCGAGTGGAACGAGAACGAGTCGTCGTGGATCTGGTCTGCCGGCATCTTCAGGACCTCGGCTGCGTGCCGCACGGACTCGATGAGGGCGTCCGGGCCGCAGGTGTAGATGTCGCGGCTGCGGACGTCGGGCACGAGGTGCAGCAGCGTGCGGGCGTTGATGGGGTACTCGCGCCGGCTGCCCACGAGGTAGCGCAGGCGCACGCCCGGCCGCGACCGCGCGATCGCCTCGAGCTCGTCCCGGAGCACGAGGCCCTCGGGACGCCGGGCGCGGAACAGGATGTCGATCGGCACGTGCTTCGGCAGGTCGTCGATGACCGAGCGGACCGGCCCGATGCCCACGCCGCCCGCGATGAGCAGGACGCGCTCGGTACGCCGCTCCTCCGCCGTGAACAGGCCGTACGGGCCCTCGGCGACGACGCGCGTGCCCGGCTTCAGGCTGGCGAGGCTGCGGCTGTGGTCGCCGAGGTCCTTGACCGTGATGCGCAGGTAGCGGGCGTCGGGGCCGAGCGAGATCGAGTACGGGTGCGACTGCCACCAGCGGTGCCGGGTGAGGAAGCGCCAGCCGAAGAACTGGCCGCCCTTCACGTCGAGGGCGGCGAGGTCGCGCCCGCTCACCCACACGCTGATCGTGTCGGCGCTCTCGCGGACCACCGCGTGCACCTTCAGGTTGTGGCGCAGCGAGCTCCACAGCGGCGCGAGCACCCGGAAGAGCACGAGCGGGACGAAGGTGATGAGGTACAGGCCGATCCAGAACCAGCGGGCCCACGTGTGGGTCACGAAGGGCTGGCCCAGCGTGATCTGGTGCAGGTACGCCAGCGCGATGGCCAGGTAGAAGTACAGGTGCGTGACCCACCAGGTCTCGTACTTCATCTGCCGCCGGGCCACCCGCCAGCTCGTGATGCCGGCGACGAGCATGAGCACGAATCCCGCGAAGGCCGGCAGGATCCACGGGTAGGTCGACAGGAAGATCCAGGTCTGCCCGAGGTACGACGTCAGCGCCGAGGCGCCGTAGCCGGCGGTCACGAGCACGACGTGCGCCGCGATGAGGACCAGGGACAGCGGGCCGAGCTTGCGGTGCCAGCTGATCATCCGGTCGAGGCCGATGGCGCGCTCGACGACCGGCACCCGGGCCACGAGGAAGATCACGAGCAGGGCGAGGTAGGTGCCGACCAGGCCGGCCCAGCGGGACAGCTCGATGAGCAGCGCGCCCGGGCCGCTGACCCCTGTGCTCGTCGCGATCTGGATGCCCGCGACCGCGCCGAGGCCGACGCCGGCGAGGGCGAGGGCGACGTCGCCCGCCCGGCGCGGGCGGCGGGGGCGGCGGTAGCCGGGGGCAGGCGTCCCGGCCGCGCGGCGGGACATCGTGGCGCTGCTCATGGACGGAACGATCCCGACCGTTCCTGTGAAGAACCTGTGAGCGCCCTGCTGCCCCGCGTATGAGAGGCCGATGAGCGCGGGAAGGGTGCCCTGGGGCGGGTCCGGGCGGCCTCGCCTAGGGTCGGGGGATGATCAGCCGCGTCGGAGCCCGCTGGGTCGTGATCGGCGTGTCGCTGCTCGTGCTCGGCTCGATGCTCGGCGCGGTGTTCCTCGGGGCGAGCTGGTTCTGAACCGGCGCTGTGCCGTCAGAAGTGGAACGGCTTCGGGGGAGCGGTGAGCGAGGCGCGCGGGCAGGTGGCCAGGTCCAGCGAGCCGTAGCCCAGGGCCTTGTCGCACAGGGTCGAGACGGACCACCCGAGCTCGGTCCCGCGCTTGGTGACCGTGGCCCGGTAGATGGTGATCTCGTACCGGGTCGGGGTCCCGTAGGCGACCTGGATCGAGCCGATGAGCTGGGAGTTCCCTGGCTGGCCGGCCGCGGCCCACGGGATGTCGTACAGCGCCCAGCGCGACGGGTCCGACAGCCACAGGCCGCCGTACTGCACGTCCTGCAGCGCGAGCTCGACCAGGATGGCGCGCGCGGACTCCTCCGGCACGATCGCCGCCGGGCGGATCACCTCGGTGACGACGCCCTCGTCGTACATCTCGGTCATGAAGATCTCGGACTCCTCCGACATGACGACGCCTCCCCTCGCTCGACCCGCGGCAGCACGCCGCGCCCTCCCCACGGGCCCGCAGGTGCGGTGCCGTACCCATGCTCTCGGCACGGACCCGGGGACGACCTGAGCGGGCGTCCCAGGTTGCGCCGTCCGGGTGTCACCCGGACAGCCCACCACCCGTGTGACGCAATGTACCCGCTTGATCACGTTCAGCGAGGTAGCGGCGATGCGGGTGGTGCCGGCGTGGCGTGAGCGGTTATCGTGGCCACGCGTTCGGATCGTGGTCCGTGCGTCTCGTGTGACCGCTGGGGAAGGCGTCCCACTCGAGACGGAAGGGCCGAGCCGATGGCCGAGCGCACTGGCACCCCGGGCACCTCGCCCCGCGGCGCACGGGTCACCCGTGGCGTCGTCTTCGTGCATTCCTGCCCCCGGGCCCTGGCCTCCCACGTCGAGTGGGCCCTCGCGGACATCCTGGGCTCCGCCGTGCGGCTGGACTGGTCCGGCCAGCCGGTGCAGGCGGGCACCGTGCGCGCGGACCTCAGCTGGACCGGCCCGGTCGGGACGGCGGCCCGGATCGCCTCCACCCTCCAGGGCTGGCGCAAGCTGCGCTTCGAGGTCACCGAGGAGCCGACCGCGACGACCGAGGGCGAGCGCTACTCCGGCACCCCGGTGCTCGGCGTGCATCGCTCCGCGATCGGCCCGACCGGCGACATCATGCTGAGCGAGAACCGCGTGCGCGCGGCCATCGCCCGGGCCCTGGAGATCGGCGAGCCGGTGGAGGACGAGATCGAGATCCTGCTCGGCGGCCCGTGGGACGTCGAGCTCGAGCCGTTCCGCACCGCCGGCGACGGCACTCCCGTGCGCTGGCTGCACCAGGTCGTCTGACCCCTGCCTGGCAGACTCCGTGCCTCCCTCCTCCCTGAGGGAACCGAACAGGCCCCCGGACCTCGCGGTCGGGGGCCTGTTCCACGTGCTGCCGGGGGTACGGCGGTCCAGCACCGAAGCGCCGCACCCCCGGGGCTACAGCGGGATGTTGCCGTGGTGGCCGCGGATGTCCGGGTCGGCCGCCAGGGCGTCGGCGAGTGCGCCCGCCAGGGCGCTGCGCGTGGTCTGCGGCGTCACGACCTCGTCGACCACGCCGATGGCCACCGCCTTGTCGACGCCGCCCGCGATGCGGGTGTGCTCCTCGGCCAGCTCGTTCTCCACCTGGGTGCGGGCATCGGCCGGCACCTCGGCCAGCTTGCGGCGGTGCAGGATGCGCACGGCCGCGACCGCGCCCATGACCGCGACCTGCGCGTCCGGCCAGGCGAACACCTTGGTGGCGCCGAGCGCGCGGGCGTTCATCGCGATGTACGCGCCGCCGAAGGCCTTGCGCGTCACCACCGTCACCCGCGGCACCTCGGCCTCGGCGAAGGCGTGCAGCAGCTTGGCGCCGCGGCGCACGACGCCGTCCCACTCCTGGCCGACGCCGGGCAGGTACCCCGGCACGTCGACCACGACGACGAGGGGCAGGCCGAACGCATCGCACATGCGCACGAACCGGGCGGCCTTCTCCGCACTCGTCGCATCCAGGCAGCCGCCGAGGCGCAGCGGGTTGTTGGCGATGACGCCGACCGCGCGGCCGCCGAGGCGGCCGAGGGTGGTGACGATGTTCGGGGCCCAGCGGGGGTGGAGCTCGAGCGAGCTGCCCTCGTCGAGGATGGCGTCGACGACGGGGTGCACGTCGTACGCGCGCTTGACGTTCTCGGGCATGAGCGAGGCGAGGTCGACGTCGGCCACCGAGGCGACGTCGAGGGTGCCGTGCGTGCCGAGCAGCGAGGCGAGCCGCGCGCCGTCGTCGAGCGCGGCGCGCTCGGTCGCCGACACCACGTGCACCACGCCGGAGCGGCGGCCGTGCGGCTCGGGGCCGCCGAGGCGCAGCATGTCGACGTCCTCGCCCGTCACCGAGCGGACGACGTCCGGACCGGTGACGAACACACGGCCCTCGGGGCCGAGGACGACCACGTCGGTGAGGGCTGGGCCGTACGCCGCACCGCCGGCGGCCGGGCCGAGCACCACGGAGATCTGCGGGATGCGGCCCGAGACACGGGTCATGATCGCGAAGACGAGGCCGACGGCCTGCAGGCTCTCGACGCCCTCGCGCAGCCGCGCGCCGCCGGAGTGCCAGAGGCCCACGATCGGCACGCCGTCGGCGCTCGCGCGCTCGTAGGCCTCGACGATCACCTTGCAGCCGCCGATGCCCATGGCGCCGCCCTGGACGGTCGGGTCGGTGCAGAACACCACGACCGGCGTGCCGTGCGCCGAGCCGACCGCGGCGATGACCCCGCAGTCGTCGACGGGGGAGATGAGCTCCATCGTGCCGTCGTCGAGGAACGCCTCGAGGCGGACGAGCGGGTGCCGCGGGTCGAGGTCCGCGACCTCGATGTCGGCGCCGGCGACTGCGGTCATCAGATGCTCCGGAAGATGAGGGCGACGTTGTGGCCGCCGAAGCCGAACGAGTTGTTGAGCACCGCGGCGTCGCCGTCGCGCAGCGTGCGCGGGGCGCCGTGCACGACGTCGAGATCGATGGAGGTGTCGCGCTCCTCGATGTTGGCCGTGACCGGTGCGATGCGGTGGCGCAGCGCGAGGATCGCGGCGACCGACTCGACGGCGCCCGCGCCGCCGAGGAGGTGGCCGGTCATCGACTTGGTGCCGCTGACCGCGATGCCGTCGGTGGCGTCGCCGAGCGCCGCGCGGATCGCGAGCGCCTCGGCGCCGTCGCCCTGCGGGGTCGAGGTGGCGTGCGCGTTGACGTGGATGATGTCGGATGCCGCGAGGCCCGAGCTCTCGAGCGCCGAGCGGATCGCCCGGCTCGCGCCGCGCCCCTCGGGCTCGGGCTGGGCGATGTGGTGGCCGTCGGCGGACAGGCCCACGCCCGCGACCTCGGCGTAGATGGTGGCCCCGCGCGCGAGCGCGTGCTCGTAGTCCTCGAGCACGAGCATGCCCGCGCCCTCGCCCATGACGAAGCCGTCGCGGTTGACGTCGTACGGCCGGCTCGCGGTGGCCGGGTCGTCGTTGCGGGTCGACAGCGCGCGCATCGCCGCGAACGCCGCGATGGTGATCGGGTGGATGCAGGCCTCGGTGCCGCCGGCCATGACGATGTCGGCGCGGCCGTTGCGGATCATGTCGAGGCCCGTGTTGACGGCCTCGGCGCCCGACGCGCAGGCCGAGACGGGCGTGTGGATGCCCGCCTGGGCACCGAGGTCGAGGCCGACCCAGGCGGCCGAGCCGTTCGGCATGAGCTGCGGCACGGACATCGGCGAGACGCGCGACCAGCCGCGCGTGTTGAGGATGTCGTAGTTGTCGAGCAGGCTCACGATGCCGCCGATGCCGGTTGCGACCGCGACGCCGAGGCGCAGCGGGTCGATCTCGGGCGTGCCGGCGTCCTTCCATGCCTCGCGCGAGGCGATGAGGGCGAGCTGCTGGGACCGGTCGAGCTTGCGGGCCTCGGGGCGCTCGAGCACCTCGGACGGGTCGACGGCCGCCTGGCCGGCGAACCGCACGGGGAGCTCGGCGTACCGCTCGTCCTCGAGGGTGCGGACGCCCGAGCGGCCGGCGAGCAGGCCCTCCCACGTGGAGGCGACGTCGCCGCCGACGGGGGTCGTGGCACCGAGGCCGGTGACGACGACGCGACGGGGTGCGGTGCTCATGCTCGATGCTCCTGGGCTCGTGGCGGGAGGTGTGCGCCGCGCGGGCGGCGCCCCGGGTGGGGGCGCCGCCGCGACGGCTGGTCGTTCCGATCGTGCGGGTGGTGCTGCGGACTGGTCAGCCGGCGTTGGCGTCGATGAACGCGACGGCGTCGCCGACGGTCTTGAGGTTCTTGACCTCGCCGTCGGGGATGCTCACGCCGAACTTGTCCTCGCAGGCCATGACGACCTCGACCATCGACAGCGAGTCGATGTCCAGGTCGTCCACGAAGGACTTCTCGGGGGTGATGTCGGCGATGGGGGTACCGGCGACCTCGTTGACGATGGCGGCGAGGCCCTCGAGGGTCTGAGACACGTTGCTACTCCTGGCGTTCGGTGCTGGACGGGGTGCTGCGGTGCGGGTCGAGCGGTCGTACGGGTCGTGCTCCCGGGCGGGCCCGGGGGATCAGGGGATCTCCACCACCTGGGCGGCGTAGGCGAGGCCCGCGCCGAACCCGATGAGGAGGGCGAGGCCGCCGTGGCCGACCTCGCCGCTCTCGAGCATGCGGTCGAGCGCGAGCGGGACGGACGCGGCCGAGGTGTTGCCCGTGGTGATGATGTCGCGGGCCACCACCACGTGCTCAGGCAGGGAGAGCTGGCGCACGATGGCGTCGGTGATGCGGTTGTTGGCCTGGTGCGGCACGAACGCGGCCAGGTCGTCGACCGTGACCCCCGCGGCGGCGAGTGCCTCCTGGGCGACCTTGGCCATCTCCCCGACGGCCCAGCGGAACACCTGCTGGCCCTGCATGACGAGCGCGGGGAAGCCCTGCGTCTGGTCGTCGCGGTACTCCGTCCACGACTGCGTCATGGTGATGGCGTCCTTCTGCGCGCCGTCGGCGCCCCAGACGGTCGGCCCGATGCCCGCGTGGTCGCTCGGGCTCACCACGACGGCACCCGCGCCGTCGGCGAAGATGAACGACGAGCCGCGGTCGTCCTGGCGGACGAAGTCGGACAGCTTCTCGACGCCGATCACGAGCACGTGCTCGGACTGGCCCGAACGCACGAGGTTGTCGGCGAGTCCGAGCGCGTAGCAGAAGCCGGCACACGCCGCGGCGACGTCGAGCGCGGCGGCCTGCGGGGCGCCGATGCGATCGGCGATCTCGGCGGCTGCGGACGGCGTCTGGTACGGGTGCGACACGGTCGCGACGAGGACCATCGACAGGTCCGTGGCCGCGAGGCCCGACGCGGCGAGCGCCTTCTCGGCGGCGGCGAGTCCCATGTCGGACACGGTCTCGTCGGGGGCGGCCCAGCGGCGCTCGACGATGCCCGAGCGCTCGCGGATCCACTCGTCCGAGGACTCGATCCAGGTGCAGACCTCGGCGTTGTCGATCACGCGCGCGGGGCGGTACGAGCCGGTGGAGACGATGCGGCTGCCGGCCCGTACGGGCGTCGGCGTGATGCGGGCGCTCACGCGCGGCCCGCCTCGGGGTGCAGCCGCACGAGGGGCTGGCCCGGGCTGACGGGATCGCCGTCCTCGACGAGCCACTCGACGACTGTTCCGCCGTGCGGGGCGAGCACCGGCTGCTCGTCGCGCAGGTTGACGATGGTGCCGATCGGGGCGCCGGCCACGAGGCTGTCGCCGGTCTCGGAGGTGACGCCGAGGCGGAACGTGCCCTTGGCCGGGGCCACGAGCAGGCGCCAGGTCGGGGACTGCGACGTCGGGGCGACCGTGGCGTGGCGCTCGATGAGGTCCCAGGCCGCGGGGAGGTCGTCCGGGGTGGACAGCGCGAGGGTCTCGACGCCGGGGAGCGCACGCTTGGCGAGCCCGGTGAGGGTGCCGCCCGGGGTGAGCTCGAGCAGCGCCGTCACCCCGATCTCGCCCATGGTCTGCATGCAGAGGTCCCAGCGGACCGGGTTGCTCACCTGGGTCACGAGGCGGGCGAGGGCGTCGCGGCCGCTGTGCACGACCTGGCCGTCCGCGTTGCTGATGAGGCGAAGGCGGGTGTCGTGCACGTAGATGCTCTTCGCGAGCGCGGCCAGCTCCGCCACGGCCGGGGCCATGTGGTGCGTGTGGAACGCGCCGGCCACCTGCAGCGGCCGCAGGCGGGCCTTGGCGGGCGGCTCGGCCGCGAAGGCCTCGAGCTGCTCGAGCGTGCCGGCGACGACGATCTGGCCGGCGCCGTTCTCGTTGGCGGCGGTGAGGCCGTGCTTCTCGGCCGCGGCCACGACCTCGTCGCGGTCGCCGCCGAGCACGGCGGTCATGCCGGTCGGGGTGACCGCGGCGGCCGCCGCCATCGCCCGACCGCGCTCGCGCACGAGCACCATGGCCTGCTCGGCGGTCATGACACCGGCACCGACGGCCGCGGTGATCTCGCCGACGCTGTGGCCCGCGCCCGCGCCGACCTTGCCGTACGCCTCGCCCGGCTTGGGGAACAGGCTCAGGAGGGTGACGAGGCCCGCGCCGACCAGCAGCGGCTGCGCCACGGCGGTGTCGCGGATGGTGTCGGCGTCGCTCTCGGTGCCGTGCCGCACGAGGTCGATCCCGGCGACGGTCGAGAGCCAGCGGAGGCGGTCCGCGAAGCCGGGCACCTCCAGCCAGGGCGTGAGGAAACCGGGGGTCTGGGAGCCCTGTCCGGGCGCGACGACGACGAGCACGGGTTCAGCCTTCCGGCATCGAAGGTCACGCGCTGATCACGGCCCGGCCAAACACGCAGCGTGAACTTTGTAGGTTTCCTACAACGTACCAGGCTCAGGTCCGGTCCTCGCCCAGGCGGCCGAGGGCCAGCGCCATCCGCAGCGACCACGCGTCGCGGGGGACGGTGGGGGTGAGCCCGGTGACGTCGGCGACCCGGCGGAGCCGGTAGCGCACGGTGTTGGGGTGCACGAACAGCTCGCGCGCTGTGCCCTCGAGGCTCCCCGTGCGCTCGAGGTACGCCGAGAGCGTCTCGACCAGCGCCGGGTCCTCCGCCACGAGCGGCTCGAAGACGTCCGTGACGAGGCGGGCGACGGCGTCGTCGTCGCCGTCGAGGGCACGCTCGGGCAGCAGGTCCTCGGCCAGGACCGGCCGCGGGGCGTCCGGCCAGGCGACGGCGGCGCGCAGCGCGGTGAGCGACTCGCGGGCGCTGCGGCCGGCGTCCGCGAGTCGGGGCACGACGGGGCCGACCACCACCGGGCCGGGGGCGAAGTGCGCCAGCACCGAGCGGGCCGCCACGACCGGGTCGACGACGTTGCCGAGCACGACCACGAGGCGCTGGGACTGCACGCCGGTGAGGGCGTCGTAGCGGTGGTGGCGGGCGGCGCGCTTCACGCCCTCGGCCACCGTCTCGGGGTCGCCGTCGGGCGCCCGCCCCGTGACCACGCACACGCCGGACACCGCACCCCAGCCGAGGGCCGCGCCGCGGGAGACGACGTCGTCGGCGAGGTCGTCGCGCAGGAGGGCGTCGAGCACGAGGGACTCCAGGCGCGCGTCCCAGGCGCCGCGGGCCTCGGCCGCCCGGGCGTAGACCTGGGCTGCGGCGAAGGCGATCTCGCGGGAGTAGAGCAGCATGCCCTCGCGCACCCAGGCGAGGTCCTCCGGACCGGCGAGCTCCTCGACGTGCTCCTCGACCACCGCGATCGTGGTGCGCACGAGGTCGACGGTCTGCTGCAGGGACACCGCGCGTACGAGCTCCTGCGGCGCGGTGCCGAAGACATCGGCGGTGATGGCCGAGGCGCCCTCGGGGTCGCGGAACCAGCGGACGAAGGCCGCGATGCCGGCCTGCGCGACCAGGTTGACCCACGAGCGGTCCTCGGCCGACATGGCGGCGTACCAGGGGAGCTCGGACTCCATCCGCGCGGAGGCCGCGGTGGCGAGGCCGCCGGTGGCGCGCTCGAGTCGGCGCACGGTGGCGGCGCGGTGGCGGGCGCTGGCGGTCGGCACGGGGGGAGCCTAGGCTTCCCGGGCCCGGATCCGGGTGCGCTCACTGTCGGAATACGACAACGGCGTAAGTGGTTGAGCGATCAACTACTTACTGAGGAGGACCCGTGAGCACCGGTACCACCCGCCTGTCGCCGTCGGTCGACCTGCGCCGCTCCACCGACCGCTTCGCCACCGAGCTGGGCTGGCTGGACAGCAAGCACTCGTTCTCGTTCGGCCACCACCGCGACCCGGCCAACACCCACTTCGGGCTGCTGCTGGTGTCCAACGACGACGTCGTCGCGCCCGGCACCGGCTTCGAGACGCACCCGCACCGCGACATGGAGATCGTGACCTGGGTGCTGGACGGCGGGCTCGTGCACCAGGACTCCGAGGGGAACAGCGGCGTCATCCAGCCGGGGCTCGCCCAGCGGATGAGCGCCGGCACCGGGATCCTGCACTCGGAGAAGAACGACGCCTGGCGGATCACCGGCGGGGACTCGCACACGGACCCGGTGCACTTCATCCAGATGTGGGTCGTGCCCGACACCGGCAGCATCGCGCCCGGGTACGAGCAGCTCGACATCACCGAGGAGCTGCAGGCGGGCGGGCTCGTCACCGTGGCGTCCGGCATGGCCAAGCACGCCGAGGACCGCGCGATCCGCATCCAGAACCAGTACGCCGGGCTCCTCGCCGCACGGCTCGCGGACGCGACCAGCGTGACGCTGCCGGACGCGCCGTTCGTGCACCTGTTCGTCGCGCGCGGCGCGGTCGAGCTCGAGGGCGAGGGCCTGCTCGAGACGGGCGACGCCGCCCGCATCACGGCCTCGGACGGCCGCCGCGTCACAGCGGTCGGCGGCGACGCCGAGGTGCTCGTCTGGGAGATGCACGCCACGCTCGGCTGACCTGTCCATGACGAAGGGCTCCTCCGGATCGGAGGAGCCCTTCGTCATGCGGTGCGCGGGTCAGCCGGCGCCCTCGGTGTTGCCGGCGTCGGCCTTGCTCGGGTCGGTGAGGTTGTAGCGCTCGATCGCCTCGGCCACCCGCTCCCGCGGGAGCTCGCCGCGGTCGGCGAGGGAGGCGAGCGTGCGCACCGTGATGCTCTCGGCGTCCACGAGGAAGTGGCGGCGCAGCGCCCCGCGGGTGTCGGACATGCCCCATCCGTCGGTGCCGAGCGTGGCGTAGTCGGAGGGCACCCAGCTGCGGATCATGTCCTGCAGCTCGCGCATGTAGTCCGAGACGCCGACGACCGGGCCAGGACGGCCGGCCAGGCGCTCGGTGACGTACGGCGTGGCCTTCTCGCCGGTCGGGTTGAGGAAGTTGTGCTTGTCGGCGGCGAGGCCGTCGCGGCGCAGCTCGGTCCACGAGGTGACCGACCAGATGTCGGCGTGCACTCCCCACTCGTCGCGCAGCAGGCGCTGCGCCTCGAGCGCCCACGGCACGGCGACGCCGGAGGCGAGCACCTGGGCGCGCGGTCCCTCGCCCTCGCCCGCGGGCGACAGGAGGTACATGCCGCGCAGGATGCCGTCGACGTCGGGCGACTCCGGGGCAGCGGGCTGCGGGTACGGCTCGTTGTAGACCGTGAGGTAGTAGTAGACGTCCTCCGGGTTCTCGCCGTACATGCGGCGCAGGCCGTCGCGCACGATGTGCCCGAGCTCGTAGCCGTACGCCGGGTCGTACGCGACCACGGCAGGGTTGGTCGCCGCGAGCACGGGGGAGTGCCCGTCCTCGTGCTGGAGGCCCTCGCCGTTGAGCGTCGTGCGACCCGCGGTGGCGCCGAGCACGAAACCGCGCACCATCTGGTCCATCGCGGCCCAGAACGCGTCGCCGGTGCGCTGGAAGCCGAACATCGAGTAGAAGATGTAGATGGGGATCATCGGCTCGCCGTGGGTCGCGTACGACGACCCCACGGCGGTGAACGACGCGACCGAGCCTGCCTCGTTGATCCCCTCGTGCAGGATCTGGCCGGACGTCGACTCCTTGTACGCCAGCACCAGATCGCGGTCGACCGAGGTGTAGGTCTGGCCGTGCGGCGAGTAGATCTTCGCCGTCGGGAACATCGAGTCCATGCCGAACGTGCGGGCCTCGTCCGGGATGATCGGCACGATGCGGTGCCCGATCTCGGGGTCGCGCATGAGGTCCTTGAGCAGGCGGACGAACGCCATGGTGGTGGCCACGGCCTGCTTGCCCGAGCCGCGGTTCACGGCGTCGTAGACCTTGTCGCCGGGCAGCACGAGCGGCTTGCTCACCACGCGGCGCTCCGGCACGCCGCCGCCGAGCGCACGCCGGCGCTCGAGGAGGTACTGCGTGTGCTCGTGGTCCATGCCGGGGTGGTAGTACGGCGGCAGGTACGCATCGAGCTGGTCGTCGGCGATCGGGATCTGCAGCGTGTCGCGGAACAGCTTGAGGTCGTCGAGGGTCAGCTTCTTCATCTGGTGGGTCGCGTTGCGGCCCTCGAAGTGGCTGCCGAGCGTCCAGCCCTTGATGGTCTTGGCGAGGATGACCGTCGGCTGGCCCTTGTGCTCGGTGGCCGCGCGGTAGGCGGCGTACATCTTGCGGTAGTCGTGGCCGCCGCGGCGCAGCGACCAGATCTCCTCGTCGGTCCAGTCCTCGACCAGCTTGCGGGTGCGCGGGTCGCGGCCGAAGAAGTTCTCGCGGATGAACGCGCCGTTCTCGGCCTTGTAGGTCTGGAAGTCGCCGTCGGGCGTGCGGTTCATGAGGTTGACGAGCGCGCCGTCGCGGTCGGCGGCGAGCAGCTCGTCCCAGCGCCGCCCCCAGATCACCTTGATGACGTTCCAGCCCGCGCCGCGGAAGAACGACTCGAGCTCCTGGATGATCTTGCCGTTGCCGCGGACCGGGCCGTCGAGGCGCTGCAGGTTGCAGTTCACGACGAACGTCAGGTTGTCGAGCTCCTCCTGAGCCGCGATCTGCAGGGCGCCGCGGCTCTCGGGCTCGTCCATCTCGCCGTCGCCGAGGAACGCCCACACGCGCTGGTCGCTCGTGTCCTTGATGCCCCGGCCGTGGAGGTACTTGTTGAACCGGGCCTGGTAGATCGCGTTGAGCGGTCCGAGGCCCATCGAGACGGTCGGGAACTCCCAGAACGTCGGCATGAGGCGCGGGTGCGGGTACGACGGGAGCGACCCGGACGGGTGCGACAGCTCCTGGCGGAACCCGTCGAGCTGCTCGGTCGACAGGCGCCCCTCGAGGAACGCGCGGGCGTACATGCCCGGCGAGCCGTGGCCCTGGAAGAAGATCTGGTCGCCGCCGCCGGGGTGGTCCTTGCCGCGGAAGAAGTGGTTGAACCCGACCTCGTACAGCGAGGCGGTCGAGGCGTACGTCGAGATGTGCCCGCCCACGCCGACGCCGGGCCGCTGCGCGCGGTGCACCATGATCGCCGCGTTCCACCGGTTGTACTGGCGGATGCGGTGCTCGATCTCCTCGTCGCCGGGGAACCAGGGCTCGCGCTCCGGCGGGATGGTGTTGATGTAGTCGGTCGAGCGCAGGCTCGGCACCCCGACGTTCTGCTCGGCGGCCCGGCGCAGCAGCGACAGCATGATGTAGCGCGCGCGGTAGGGGCCGGCGTTGGCCACGAGGGCGTCGAACGAGTCGATCCACTCGCCGGTCTCGTCGGGGTCGACGTCGACATACTGGGTGGGGAGGCCGCCGGCGATCAGGGGCTCGCGGTCGCGTCCAGGTGCCACGGGTCTGTCCATCTCCTCGGGTCGCAAGGAAGTGCGTTCGGGGGCGCCGTTGCCCTCGCCAGGGTGGTGCGGTGTCGTCCTCTGCCGCGCCGGCCCCGGGTCGCGGGGGAGGCGCAGGGCACCATCCTGCCTGTTACTCGCGGGTCAGTGCAGCGCGGCGCCGCGTTCGGGCCCCCGCGCGACGCGCGCCGGCTCCGGCCCGTGGTGCTTGCGTGCGCGGCGCGCGGTCCGGTGGACTACTCCCACGACGGTGGCGAGGGGCCGCCGGAGCACAGAAGGCGGAGGACGTCGTGACCGCTACGGCGGACGGCGCGGAGGGGAACCCCGAGGCGAGCAAGGCCCTGGCGGGCCGGCTGGGGATCAGCTCCGGGCAGGTCGTGCAGGAGATCGGCTACGACGACGACGTCGACGAGGAGCTGCGGTCCGCGATCGAGGCGGCGTCCGGCTCCGAGCTCGTGGACGAGGACTTCGACGACGTCGTGGACGTCGTGCTCCTGTGGTGGCGCGAGGACGACGGCGACCTCGTGGACGCCCTCATGGACGCCATCGCGATCCTCGCCGACCAGGGCGTGGTCTGGCTGCTGACCCCGAAGCCCGGCCGCGGCGGCCATGTCGAGTCCAGCGACATCGCCGACGCCGCCCCGACCGCAGGCCTGCAGGCCACCAGCACGCTGTCGGCCTCGCGCGAGTGGCAGGGCACCCGCCTCGTCGCGCCCAAGGCCGCCCGCCGCTAGGACTGCGGGCGCCCGAACGGCAGGCGGCGCAGCAGCGATCCGACGGCCGACACCGCGCGCATGCTGGCGTTCAGCGCCGCGCCGCCCGGGATGCCCGGCACCTGCTCCACCAGCGGCGCCAGCGCGAGCAGCCCGGGGACGTCGTGCAGCGCGAGCTGCTTGCCGGCCATCGCCCGGGGCACGTCCGCGCGGCTCGCGGTCACGTCGAGCAGCATCCGCACGGTGCCCTCCACCCGCGGGCCGAGGGCTGCGCCGTCGGACGCGTCGAGGTCGGCCGTGCGCCACGACCCCGGCACCGCGCCGACCCCGGCGCAGACCGTGGGCGTCGCCGCGACCAGCGAGGCCGTGAGCCCCTGGCGCGCGGCGAGCGCGCCGATCGTGTCCAGCACGCCCACGAGGCCCAGCTCGAGCAGCTCGTCCGGCACCACGGCCCCCGCCTGCTCGAGGTCGAGCGCCGACGTCGCGAGGGGGTACGTCGAGGCGTGCAGGAACGTGAGCAGCGGGATGGTGCCGAGCATCGAGGCCACGGGCAGGAGGCCGTCGGCGTCCGCCTCGGGAGTGGCCAGCCACGCGGTCATCTGCCCGCCCTGCGCCCGCACGGCGTCCAGCACCGCCTCGCGCGGCTCGTGCGCGTGCGCCGCGCGGACGGCGTCCACGAGGGCGGCCTGGTCGTGGTCGCCGACGACCCCGCGGCGCGCCTCCTCGAGCAGCTGGGGGAGCGGGCGGTTGTCGGCCCAGGCGCCGAGCGGGGTGACCACCTCGCGGACCGTGAGGCCCTTGGCCCGCGTCGTCGCGTCGAGGTCGAGCGGCTCGACCATCTGCGCGAACAGCTCCCACGCGCGCTCGACCGAGGCGGCGAGCCGCGCGCGGTCGGTGGTCGCGAGCCCGTGGTCGCCGGGGCTCGGCAGGAGGGGCGCGGGGAGCTGTGCCACGATCGCATCCTGCCGTGACGAGCCCGCGCACGAGGCGCACACCAGGAGGGGACACGCATGTCGGTCGAGATCGGCCAGGAGGCTCCGGACTTCGAGCTCCAGAACCAGCACGGCCAGCCGGTGAGGCTGTCGTCGTTCCGCGGCGAGAAGAACGTCGTCGTCGTGTTCTTCCCGAAGGCGTTCACGCCGACCTGCACCGGCGAGCTCTGCGCGATCCGCGACGAGAGCACGGTGTTCGAGAACGACGACACCGTCGTGCTCGGCATCTCGTGCGACACCACGGCCACGCTGCGCGTGTTCTCCGAGCAGGAGAAGTACGAGTTCGACCTGCTGTCGGACTTCTGGCCGCACGGCGCGGTGGCCCAGTCGTACGGCTCGTTCTTCGAGCCGGGCGGGTTCCCGCTGCGCGGCACGTTCATCATCGACAAGCAGGGCGTCGTGCGCTGGTCGGTCGTCAACGGCCCCGGCGATGCCCGCCGCACCCAGGACTACCGCGACGCGCTGGCGGCGCTGGACTCCTGAGCACCATGGGCTGCCACCTCTGCGGCCGGCGCCAGGTCGACCCCGTGTCGGGGCCCTCGACCTGGCGCCGCGGCGTCGCGGGCGGCGAGCAGGTGCTGGTCTGCCCCGACTGCCAGGTCGACGGGTGGACCGACCGGCTCGACCGCTGCGCGGCCTGCGGCTCCACCGCGCTCGTGAAGAGGCTCGGCGAGGTGCAGTGCCGCGGGTGCGGGGCGGCCACGTCGGCGGGCTCGGCCGATCCGGCGTACGACGACCCCGCCCGCTCACGTCTGGCGGCCGACGTCGCCGCGGCGATCGACCGGGTCCTGTCGCGCCCGCCGGGCGAGCAGGCCGACCCTCAGTAGTCGCTCGACGGCTCCGAGATGCGGGTCCGACGGATCGGTCGCAGGATCGTCCTGGCAGCCGCGCCGGAGGTGGCCCGAGAACCCCCCGGCGCGGCTGTCGCGTTTCCGGTCGCGGCCGGGCCGCAGGTACCCTCGCGCTTCGGGCCGGCCGCAGTGCCGCCGCCCGGGCGCATAGCTCAGCTGGTTAGAGCACCTCCCTTACAAGGAGGGGGTCAGGGGTTCGAGGCCCTTGGCGCCCACGGACGGCGTGAGTGGGTCCGGCCGCCAGGCGGGGCCCTCTCCCGACGTCGTGGCCGGAACGGACGTGGGCCCCCGCTGCGCATCTGAGCTCGGGCGCGTGCCGGGCTGGGATCGCGCGATGCGCAGTAGGGGACTTTGCGCCCACATCAGCAGCTTCCCCGTGGAGCTTCATCCTTGGGGAGCGTGTCGGGGTGGGCCTCACCGCTCTCTGAGCACATCAGAACTCCCGTGACCCTGACCCTTTCTGGGCAGGCTGCGCGTCGGCGTTCTGCACTCGATCTCCCGCGGTTGGCCCGGCACGCAGAACGTCCTGCCGCTGGGTCGCTGACACGACGGTCGTCTACTTTGCGCCGCCGATGGGTGCCCGATCGAGCCGCTCCCAACGCACGACGCTGTCCGCTCGAATCTCTCCCAGTTCAGCCAAGGCACTCTGCGCCAGGGCGTCGTCACCAGACCTATCAGGCAGGCGCTCCGCGAGCGCGATTCGCCGTTCTAGGGCTTGGAGCCTCGCAAGAGTCGCCGTATTGCTCAGCCAAATTCCTCGATTGTTGACATGGGCCTCGCGAATGGCCAGGAACGATGAAAGGGAGGAGATCGCTACGATCACCACGCCCCACCACGAGGGGTCGACGACTGTTGCCGCGGTCGCCACGACGGCCGTGATGAGCGTTAGACCGCTGGTGAATGCCTGTGCCCGCTTGGCTCGACGTTTCGCGCTGAGCCGTGTCTTGCCGAACTGGTCACGATCCCAAGTCACTAGGTAGTGGACGAGATCCAAGGCCGAGCCTTCGGGGATACTGGTCGGCGGTTCGTAGCCGTCGCTTGTCTTCTGCCACCACACCACGCGTTACTCCTGAGGGTTCGCTCCGGTTGTCTGCGTCGTTTGTGTATCGTGCCGGAATCCTTGTAGCGCGCGTGGCACTTGACTGAGGCCCTAGCTCAGTGGGTCCTCGGCAACTTGTTGACTCTCCACCCGTAGGAGCATTGAACCGCTAACGACTCGTTCGCGAGTAGGGCGCCAGGTAGGGCTAGACCCATCCGACCGACCCGAATTCCGAGGACCCGAGATCGCGACACGGCTCGTAGAAGCAAGGCGTACGCGTACGCCTCGGCAACGCCACCACGGGCGCGTGCAAACACCTCGTTGGCGGCGCCAGCTAGTCCGTCGCGAGGCGACGCCCCGCCGCGAGTCGAGCTGGTCATCAGCGAGGACTTCAAGTTCGGCACCGACCAGGTCCGCCGTGCGCGCCACCGCCGATACGACATCGCGGCCCCGCAGGCCACCGCCGTCGTGAGGACATTCGGTGTCCGCCCCTAGATCGCTGAGAGAATGGTGCCGACTCCTGCATGCAGGAGTCGGCACCATTGTGACGTTCTATGCCGCGATGAAGTCCAAGAACCGTTCGCCGAGCGGCGTAGTCATCGGCGCGTACAGCCCGGCCTCCGAAACCATTCCTCCGAGGGAACCCTTCGCCAACTGCGCCGCCGTGAGGTCGTTGACGAGCAGCGCGAGCCACTCGTCGCGCTGATTGAACTCAGGAAGGGCGTAGACCAAGACTGACAGGCGTGACCCACTGATTATGTTGGGCCTCGGAATCTCAACGAACGCAGCCGCAGGGCTGCGCAAGTAGTTCGGGATTGCTGCAGGGTCGGTTGACATCTCTTACGAGGGACGGGGTCCCTCGGGAAGGATGTCGCTATGCCGAAGAAGTACCCCCCGGAGTTCAAGCGGGATGTGGTCACGGTCGCCCGTCGCGGTGATCTGACGGTCCCGGAGGTCGCGGTCGATTTCGGTGTCTCGGAGGAGTCGGTTCGGCGTTGGATGCGTCAGGCCGACATCGACGACGGCATCAGGGGTGGCCAGACCAGCAGCGAGCAGTCCGAACTGGTGCAGCTGCGCCGGGAGAAGCGTCGGCTGGAGATGGAGAACGAGATCCTGCGCCGCGCGGCGGCGTACTTCGCGTCCTCGACGCTCCCAAAATGAAGTTCCCGCTGGTCCGTGACCTGGCCGCCGAGGGGTTCCCGGTGCGGTTGACCTGCGGGGTGCTCGGGTTCACCGCCCAGGCGTACTACAAGTGGCTCGCCGAGCCGGTCAGTGCGCGTGAGCTCGAGGACGCCTACCTGACCAACGCGCTGCTCGACGCCCATCGTGACGATCCGGCGTTCGGCTACCGGTTCCTGGCCGACGAGCTCGACCGGGCCGGCATCACCGTCGGGGAGCGTCGGGTCTGGCGGCTGTGCTCCCAGCAGAAGCTCTGGTCGACCACGGTCCGCAAGGGCCGCCGCGGCAAGGGCGGGAAGCCGGGGCCTGCGGTCCACGACGATCACGTCCAGCGCAACTTCACCGCCGTCGAGCCCAACCGCACCTGGGTCACAGACATCACCGAGCACCCCACGGCCGAGGGCAAGGTCTACTGCTGCGCGATCAAGGACCTGTTCTCCAACCGGATCGTCGGCTACGCGATCGGCGAGCGGATGACCGCCGATCTCGCTGTCGCCGCGCTGCGGGCGGCGATCGCGCGACGCCAGCCCGACGGTGTCGTCATCGTTCATGCGGACCGAGGCTCGCAGTTCCGAGCCAGGAGTTTCCGGGCCGTCCTGGTCGCCGCGGGCCTGCAGGGGTCGATGGGCCGGGTCGCCTCAGCCGGGGACAACGCCGCGATGGAATCGTTCTGGGCGCTGCTGCAGCGCAACGTCCTCGACCAGCGGCAGTGGCGCACCCGCGAGGAGCTGCACTACGCGATCGTGTTCTGGATCGAGCACACCTATAACCGTCGCCGCCGCCAGCGCGGACTCGGCAAGCTCACCCCTGTCGAGTACGAGCTAGCCTTCGCACCTCAGGCCACCCAGACAGCAGCGTGATCACTCAAAACCACTGTCAACCGAACCTGCAGCAATCCCTTCAGCACGCGCAGATGCGATGGGGTGAATTCGTCGACCAGTCGGAAGAATCGGGCCTGCTCGTCAAGTTCCGGGGCTTCCTCGCCAACTGAATGCCTCAAGCCGTTCTTCAGCGCAAGCAACTTGTCGTCGGAATGGGTCGCCTGCGCGGCACGGCTTGCTGCGACGACCGCGTCAGCGAAAGCCTCATCGCCGATAAGCTCCTCTAGGGACACCGACTCGCGAGCTTGGAGCTCATTCACAACCTCGGCCAGATCGTCGAGCCATGCCGACATGCGCCTGCCGTACATGTGGCCCATCGCCGCCTGCAAGACAACGGAAAACGGTCCGCCGGCAAGCGGCACAGCGCTGACCGCTGCGACGACCAACGCCTCAGATGCCTCTCGGGCGGCTGACTTTCGGGGAGCAGGTTCCACGGTCGCAGAATAGATCCGCCTGAGGTCCGATCGCGGTGCCGACAGAGGTTTCGGATCCGCGGACGCTCCTGGGGGCCCGTGGCGCGTGCGCGAGCAGTCGCTGGCCGCCCCGTCTTCACCGACCCACGCGGTGGCAGGATGACGCCTGACGTCGAACCGCGAGTGCAATGCGGTGAAGGTGACGCTCCTCCCGTGAGCGTTGGAATCGAGGGGGCCCATGCTCGTCATTCGTCTAGCCGCCGGACTTGTGGCCGCGGCCGCTCTAGCAGCCTGCGGCGGTTCGGGGGCTTCCTCTCAGCCGTCGGGCCTATCAGCCTCTGACACCACGTTCATTGACTGCGCGAGCGATGCAGTCGAGTACGCATTGCAGTCCTTCGACATTGGGATCTCGGCTGGCAGCGACGCTTACGACGCATCCGTCAAAGTCCGGCAGAAGTGCGGCACGCCGGATGACCCGGAGCTATTGAAGTTGCGCGACGATCTCGGTGGGACACTGAAGGCGATCGACGACAACACGGGGACCCCTGACCTCGTGCTGGCGGGCTGGGAGCGAGTGAAGGACTACGCCGCCACGTTGACCAAGTTCAAGGACCTTGCGCGGGAGCAGCGGCTCGCGTCGTAGGCGTCGTCCGATCGGTGCGCGAAAGACCCGCCGATCGCGGTCGGCAATTTGACGAGGCGTTAATCCAATACGGGTGGATACGCTGGGTAGTCGGCTCTGCCCGCTCCAACGAGATGGCGTGTGTTCACCGTCCCGTTCGCTGAGCGCTAGCAGGGGGCTTGTGGGTCCTGCGGGTTCGTGTAGTCCATGCCGCCTGGCATGGCCTCCACGCCCGTCACCGGGAGCGGCGTGGACTCTCGGGGGCGCAAGAAGACGAAACCCAGAAGGAGATTGAGCAGCACCCCCCCAGCCGATGAAGACCCAGCCGCTAACCGGCCCGGCGCATCCGGGGTTGTAGTCCTCGCTGATGTGTCAATTGGATCGGAGAATGAGTCGCCGGCGAAGTGCCTCGCAACTGTTCAAGTCGGGAGTTAGCTAGATCCGACCGCATACCACTGCGCTCTGCGCCGCCCCTTCCGAGCGGGAGGACACCGTTCTCGGTGGTCCTCCCTTACAAGGAGGGGGCCAGGGGTTCGAGTCCCTTTGCACCCGCCCGGGCTCTCCCACGAGCTCGTGGCCGGAACGGACGTGGGGGACTGTGCGCCTACGCAGAAAAGGTTGACGTGGTCGTCCCGGGGACGAAACGGGCTGTTCACATCGACGCGGGATGGTTCTCGTGCCCGGTCGAAAGCAGGCCGGGTCAAGGCTCGGGTGACCAGCGAGCCGGACCGCCTCGCTGCGGTGCTCGTCACCCGCTCGAGGGCCCGTCACCTACTGGGGGGTGGCGGGCCCTCGCCCTGCCCGGGCCGCTTCCTCGTCCACCAGCTGCAGGAACGCATCGACGACCGCGGGGTCGAAATGGGTGCCCGAGCCGGCCTCGATCGTGGCGCGTGCCTCCTCGGGCGGCATCGGGTTGCGGTACGGCCGCACCGAGGTGATCGCGTCGTAGACGTCGACGACGGCGAACAGCCGCGCCTCGAGCGGGATCTGCTCGCGCACCAGGCCGGCGGGGTAGCCGGTGCCGTCCCACTTCTCGTGGTGGCACCGGGGGATGGCGAGCGCGTCGCGCAGGTAGTCGATGCCCTGCAGCATCTGCACCGCGAGCTCGGGGTGCCGGCGCATGAGCACCCACTCCTCGTCGGTGAGCGGTCCCTTCTTGCCGAGTACGTCGTCGGGCACGCCCATCTTGCCGATGTCGTGCAGCGTGGCGCCGCGGCGTACGTCCTCGAGACGACGCCCCTCGAACCCGAAGCGCTGCGCGAGGGCGACGGTCCGCGTCGTCACGCGCTCGGTGTGCTGCGCGGTCGACCGGTCGCGGATGTCGAGCGCCGACGCCCAGCCGGCGAGGGTCTCGTCGTACGCCGAGCGCAGCCGATCGGTGGAGTCCTGGATCCTGAGCAGGTAACGGCGGGCGATGACGAACAGGCCGATGGCGGTCAGGGTGACGAAGCCGAGGCCCTTCGTGGACTGCAGCGACCGCTCGACCTCGTCGTTGCCGAACGCGAGCCGGCGGGCAAGCTCGTCGGAGAACAGGATCCACGCGACGGAGACGACGAAGTAGCCGGCTGCCAGCCGCAATGCGGCGCGTGCCGGTGCGTTGGCGCCCATAGGCCCGCCTTTCCGCCCCCCGCCGGACATCCTGGCCCCGTTGCTGGGCGGATGGGACGTCAGCGGGCGCGGATCACACGGGTGCGCCCCTCCCGGGACCGCTGCGTGGTCGGGGGAGTCCCCGAACTCCGGTACTCTGGACGCATCTCGCCGAGCACCGGGTGGCACTGACCCCGCGGCGAATCCCTTCTCACGACGGGGACGCGCTCCAACAGCGCAGCGCCCCGAGCCTCCGGCCCAGTGACCGGTTGCGGTGCACCCGCATGGGGACGCACCACGGTCGCCGACGACGCATCCCTTGCGCCCTCGCTCCTTCCGAGCGGGCTGCGCGCTGTCATGCGGGCGACCACCACGACCCGGAAGGTCCCATGACCCACAGCACGAACCCCCGTCCCGTCGGCTTCTCCTCCCTCGGAGTGCCGCAGCCGCTCGTCGACGTCCTCGCAGCGCAGGGCATCGACAGCGCGTTCCCGATCCAGTCCGCGACGCTGCCCGACTCCCTCGCGGGTCGGGACGTGCTCGGCCGAGGCCGCACCGGCAGCGGCAAGACCATCGCGTTCGCGCTGCCGCTCGTCGCGCGGCTCGCAGCCGAGGGCCGTCGCGCCGGTCGCGGGCGCCCGCGCGCGCTCGTGCTGCTGCCGACCCGCGAGCTGGCCACCCAGGTGCACGACACGCTCGTGCCCCTCGCCGAGGCCGCAGGCCTCTCGACCATGACCGTGTACGGCGGCGTCGGCCAGGGCGGGCAGGTGAAGGCGTTCGCGCGCGGCACCGACATCGTCGTGGCGTGCCCGGGCCGCCTCGAGGACCTCATGCGTCAGGGCCACGTGCGCCTCGACGACGTCTCGGTCACCGTCCTCGACGAGGCCGACCACATGGCCGACCTCGGCTTCCTGCCCGGTGTACGCCGGATCATGGACACCACGCCGAGCGGCAGCCAGCGGCTCCTGTTCTCGGCCACGCTCGACAACGGCGTGGACGTGCTCGTGCGTCGCTACCTGTCGAACCCGGTGACGCACTCGGTCGACGACGACGCGCGCACCGAGCCCGACATGGAGCACCACGTGCTCACGGTGACCGCGGCCGACAAGGCCAAGGTCGTGCACGAGCTCGCGTCCGGCGAGAGCCGCTCGGTGCTGTTCCTGCGCACCAAGCACAGCGCCAAGAAGCTGGCGCGCGACCTCACGGCGGCCGGCGTGCCGGCCGTGGACCTGCACGGCAACCTCGCGCAGAACGCGCGCACGCGGAACCTCGAGGCGTTCCGCAGCGGCGAGGTGAAGGTGCTCGTCGCGACCGACGTCGCAGCCCGCGGCATCCACGTCGACGACGTCGCGCTCGTCGTGCACGTCGACCCGCCCACCGAGCACAAGGCGTACCTGCACCGCTCCGGCCGCACCGCCCGTGCCGGCGCGTCCGGCGTGGTCGTCACGCTGCAGACCTCCGCGCAGCGCGGCGACGTCACGCAGATGACGCGCAAGGCCGGCATCAAGCCCGCGCTCGCCACGGTGCAGCCGGGCTCGCCGGAGCTGCTCGAGCTGACCGGCCCTCGTGCAGCGTACGTCGAGCCCTCCGCCCAGCCCGCGCCGCAGCCCGCAGGCCGCTCGCGCGGCGGCGCGCCCCGGTCCCGTCAGGGAGGGAGCTCCTCCCCGCGCCAGCAGCGCAACGACAAGCCCGGGCAGAAGCAGGGCCAGAAGTCGCAGGGCCAGGGTTCGTCCCAGGGCGGTGGCCGCTCGCGCGGGCCCCGCGCGGCCGCGGCGTCGACCGGCCCGCGCCGCTCGATCTCGGAGTTCTCCGCGGGGGCCGGTCGCCGCAGCCGCTGACCCCGTGAACGCCGAAGGCCGCCGTCCCTGCTGGGGCGGCGGCCTTCGACGTACGGGCGGTTCAGGCCTCGGCGGCGCCGGCCTTCTGCGCGGCGATCTGCGCGTGCACCTCGGTCATGTCGACGTTCTTCACGGCGCTGATCAGCTGCTCGAGCTGCGCGTCGCGCAGCGCTCCGGGCTGGGAGTAGAGCAGCACGCCCTCGCGGAACGCCATGAGCGTGGGGATCGACGTGATGCCGGCGGCGCCGGCGAGCGCCTGCTCGGCCTCGGTGTCGACCTTGCCGAACACGATGTCGGGGTGCGCCTCGGACGCCTTCTCGAAGACGGGGGCGAAGTTGCGGCACGGACCGCACCACTCGGCCCAGAAGTCGACGAAGACGATGTCGTTGGTCGTGACGGTCTCGTCGAAGACCTCGCCCGTCAGCTCGATCGATGCCACAGCAGTTCTCCTCATCAGGGTGTCGCGGCGGTGCGCGTGCACCGGCTCGAACACAGGTTCCCCCGGGAGACATTCCCACACCCGGGCGCCGGACGCCGTGCGTCGCGTCACGTCGGCGCCCGTGCTCGTAGGCTCCGGGCATGAGCGAGCGCCCCGCCACCGTGGCCGACGTCGTCGCGGCCGTGCACCGCCGCTACGACCCCGCCTGGGCCGAGCCGTGGGACGCCGTCGGCCTCGTGTGCGGCGACCCGGCGGCCCCGGTACGCCGGATCCACCTGGCCGTCGACCCCACGCTGGAGGTCGTGGAGGAGGCGCTGGACTCCGGAGCCGACCTCCTGCTCACCCATCACCCGCTCCTGCTGCGGCCGGTGTCCTCGGTCGCCGCCACCGATCCGGGCGGCCGCGTCGTCCACGCGCTGATCCGAGGCGGGTGCGCGCTGCTGGCCGCGCACACCAACGCCGACGTCGCGCGCGACGGCGTCTCGGACGCGCTCGCGGCGCTCCTGGGCCTCCTCGACGTGCGCCCGGTGCGGCCCTCCGCCCCGGCTGGGCCGACAGGGCTCGGCCGGATCGGCCTGCTCGATGCCGGGACCACGCTCGGCGAGTACGCCGCGGTGGTGGACGCGGCGCTGCCGGCGACGGCGCACGGCGTACGCATCTCCGGAGACCCGGCGCGCACGGTCGAGCGCGTCGCGGTCTGCGGGGGCTCGGGGTCCGACCTCCTCGCCGAGGCGGGGGAGCTCGGCGCCGACGTGCTGGTCACCGCGGATCTCAAGCACCACGTGGCCCTCGACAACCTCGCCGCGGGAGGGCCGGCCGTGCTCGACGTGTCGCACTGGGCGTCCGAGCGGCCGTGGCTCGATGCGGTGGCGCCCCTGCTCGTGTCGGACCTCGCGGCGGACGGCGTTACGGTGGACACCCACGTGTCGGGGATCGTCACCGACCCGTGGTCCGCGCGCTTGTAGATCTGCCGCACGACCGACACCAGAACATCGAGGAGACCGGTGAACGCCGAGCCCGCCGTCCAGCTCCGCCTGCTCGACCTGCAGGCGCTCGACGCACGCCTCGACCAGATCGAGCACCGCCGCCGCTCGCTGCCGCAGATCGCGCAGATCGCCGAGCTCGAGGCCCGCTGGGGCGGCGTGCGCGACCGCGTCGTCGCCGGCGAGACCGAGGTGAGCGACCTCGAGCGCGCGATGGCCAAGGCTGAGACAGACGTCGAGCAGGTGCGCCAGCGCGCGGCCAAGGACCAGGAGCTGCTGCTCTCGGGCCGGGTCGGGTCCGCCAAGGAGCTCGAGAACCTCCAGCGCGAGGTCGAGTCGCTCGCGCGGCGTCAGTCCGACCTCGAGGACGCCGAGCTCGAGGTGATGGAGAAGCTCGAGGACGCGCGCGCCGCGCTCGCGACGGTGACCGCCGAGCGCGACGGCATCACCGCCGAGATCGACCGGCTGAAGGCCGAGCGCGACGCCGCCTGGGCCGAGGGCGACCGCGACAAGGAGTGGGTCGCCGCGGAGCGGGTGAAGGTCGTGCCCGACATCCCGGCCGACCTGCTCGCGCTCTACGACAAGCTGCGCGCCGACCACAACGGCGTGGGCGCTGCCGCGCTGCACCAGCGCCGCTGCGAGGGCTGCCGCATGGAGCTCACGCCGACCGACCTCGGCCGCATCCGCGAGGCCGCTCCCGACGCCGTGCTGCGCTGCGAGGAGTGCCGCCGGATCCTCGTGCGCACGCCGGAGTCCGGTCTGTGAACCGGCGCCTCGTCGTCGAGGCCGATGGCGGGTCGCGCGGCAACCCGGGCCCGGCGGCCTACGGCGCGGTCGTGCGCGAGGCGGCGACGGGCGAGGTGCTCGTGGAGCTCGCCGGTCACCTCGGGCACACGACCAACAACGTCGCGGAGTACACCGGCCTGCTCGAGGGCCTGCGCGCCGCGATGGAGATCGACTCGGAGGCACACGTCGAGGCGCGCCTCGACTCCAAGCTCGTGGTCGAGCAGATGAGCGGCCGCTGGGCGATCAAGAACGACACGTTGCGGCGGATCGCACTGCAGGCGCGCGACGTGGTGCCGCGCGAGCGGATCACCTTCACCTGGGTGCCGCGCGAGAAGAACAAGGCCGCCGACGCCCTCGCGAACGAGTCGATGGACGCCGTCGAGCGCGGGCGCGACGGCAGCATCCGGCGCACGTCGGTCGACGCGTACGAGACCGAGGTCGAGGCCGATCCGGTTCCGCCTGGCCCGCGGCCCGCGATCGTCGGCTGGGGCCCGGACATCGGCGCACCGACCGTGACGCTCATCGTCCGGCACGGTGTCACGCAGCACTCGCTCGAGCGGCGCTTCTCCGGCAGCGGGGGGCCGTTCGACCCGCCGCTCGTGGAGCAGGGGATCGCCCAGGCGGAGGCGGCGGCCGCGGAGGTCGAGCGCCGCGGCGGCGCGGATGTGCTCCTGTGCTCGCCGATGCTGCGCACGCGCCAGACCGCGGAGGTGATCGGGCGGCGCATCGGCGTCGAGCCGGTCCCTGTGCCTGGCCTGGAGGAGGCGCGGTTCGGGGAGTGGGACGGCCTCACCTTCGCCGAGGTGATGACGCGATGGCCGGCGGAGATGTCGGCGTGGCTCGAGTCGCCGCAGGTCGCTCCGCCCGGCGGCGAGTCGCTGCAGCAGATCTACGACCGCGTGGGCGCGGCCCTCGACGGCGTGCTCGAGCAGCACCGGGGCGCGCGCATCGTGGTCGCGGCGCACGTGGGGTCGATCCGCTCGCTCACCGCCCGTGCGCTCGGCGCGCCGCTGCAATCGATGAACCGGATGGAGCTCGCGCCCGCGTCGATCACGACCCTCACGTGGTACGCCGACGGCAACGCCTCGATGCGCAGCTTCGCCGAGTCGAGCCACCTTGAGGGCCTCAGCACCACCTGGACGCCGTAGTCCCTCCGAAGCCCGCGCGTGCCACGCTGGCGGCATGCGGGTGATGCCTCGTGCAACGGCGGTCGTGGCGACCGCCGTTGCGGCGCTGGCTGCGGCGGTCCCGGCGTACGCCGTGTCGCCGCCGCCCGTGGATGCCTCGGTCGACTACCAGCTCGGCGGCGCCTACGCGCCGGCCGCCGGCGTGACGGTCGTGACCCGCGACGTCACCTCCACGCCCTCGCCCGGCCGGTACGGGATCTGCTACATCAACGCGTTCCAGACCCAGCCCGGCACGCGGTCGTGGTGGGCTGCGAACCATCCCTCCCTGCTGCTGCGCGATGCGGAGGGCCGGCTCGTGGCCGACCCGGACTGGCCCGACGAGACGCTCCTCGACACGTCCACCTCCGCCAAGCGCCGCGAGCTGCTCGCCGTCGCCGACATCTGGCTCGCGCGCTGCGCGGCCACGGGCTTCCGCGCCGTCGAGCCCGACAACCTCGACTCGTGGACCCGCTCGCGCGGCCGCCTCACGATGCGGAACAACGCCGGCTTCGCCGCGGCGCTCGTCGCCCATGGCCACGCCCGGGGCCTCGCCGTCGCGCAGAAGAACGACGTCGACATGCTTGCCCTGCGCTCCGTCACTCGCTTCGACTTCGCCGTGGTCGAGGAGTGCCAGGTGTACGCCGAGTGCTCGGCGTACACGAAGGTTTATGGCCGGCACGTGATCGAGATCGAGTACTCCGATGCCGGCGGCCGCGCGAACTTTCAGAAGGCGTGCGCCGCAAGAGGTTCGCAGATCAGCATCGTGTACCGCGACCGCGACCTCGTCGTGCGCGGGAAGCCGGGCTACGTCTTCGCGACCTGCTGACCGCGTCAGAGCAGGATGCGGGGGAGGGCGTCCTCGGCGGGCAGCGCCACGTGGACGTCGAAGATGCCGGGCACGCTCGGCGCCGGATCGACCGTCACGAGGAGCGCGCCGACGTCGGAGGCGTACCGGATCAGGTTCGAGGCGGTGCTGACCTCCCCGGACGTGCCGACCGCCAGCAGCAGGTCGCACTCGCGGACCGCTCGACGCGCCGTCATCGAGGCATCGACGTCGAGCTGCTCGCCGAACAGCACCACCGACGGGCGCAGCCAGTTGCCGCAGCGCGGGCACAGCGGCGTGTCGTCGTACGGCGTGAGGTCGGGGTCGACGGCGTACCCGCACCGGGCGTAGCAGCTCGTCGCGAACAACGACCCGTGCAGGTGCGCGACCTGGGGGCTGCCGGCGCGCTCGTGCAGGTCGTCGATGTTCTGCGTCGCCAGGGTGACGCTGCGATCGCCCGTGCGGCCCTCCCACTGGTACTCCGCGATCGCACGATGCGCCGCGTTGGGCTCGGCCGCCGTGATCGTCGCGCGCCGCGGGCCCCAGAACCCCCAGAGGGCCGGCAGCGAGCCGGGGAGGCCGTCGGCGTGGTGCAGAGCCTCGATGTCGGTGCCGTCGTAGATGCCGCCCTCGCCGCGGTACGTCGGCAGCCCCGAGGCCCGGCTGACCCCCGCTCCCGTCAGCACCAGCACGCGGCGCGCGCCGCGCAGGTGGTCGCGGAGCCACTCGATGTCGACGTCGTCGCGGTAGACCCTCGTGCCGCTCATGCGCCCCCTTCGTCGTCCCCGAGGCTAGGACGTGGGCGAGCCGCGATGCCCGCCGAGCATGGCCTGTGTTGGTCGTGGTACCTCGTGCAGCGCTGCCACGTCCAGCCACGACTCGGTGGATCCCTCCGCTCGTGTTCGCTTGTGGCGGAACGGTTTTCGAGGAACTTTCGCTGGGCAGAGCATTGCCACGGACGTACAGGTGTTCTATTATCTGTCCATGCCTTCCACCCCTCCCGCCGGTGCCCGCGGTGCTGCCGCGTCGGCGGTGGAGGAGCTGCTCGCATCGCTGGTTGGCGAGCTGGAGGCCGGGGTCGTGGAGGGCCTGGAGGCCGACTTCGCGCAGCCCGCTCGGGAGCCGGATGCGAAGGCGCGGCGGATCGCGGCCAGGCGGGAGGAGCGCGCGGCGGCTGCCCGCGCGGAGCTGGAGTCCCGGTTCGTGGCGTCGAGTGACTCGTCGCGGCTGTGGGCGCGGGCCCTCGGGCTCGTGGACCCCGACGCGCTCGAGGACCGGGTCGCCGCGCCCGAGCTGGTCGGGGAGCTGGCCCGGCTCGACCGCGAGGCGCAGGCCGCGATCGGGCGCCGGTACGCCGCGATCGCGGCGATCGCCGGCCCGCGCGACCCGGGGGCGGCGGTGTCGTCGGAGAGCGACCGGCACATCGCCCACGAGGTCGCGATCGCGCTGGGCATCTCGAAGGACTCCGCGCAGCACCAGATCTCCCAGGCCCGCGCGCTGTTCGGCGAGTTCGCGCCGTTCGGCCAGGCGCTGCTCGACGGCGAGGTGTCCGACTGGCACTGCCGCACCCTCATCTCCGAGTGCGTCGACGTCACCGACCACGGCACCCGGGTCCTGATCGGCCGGCTCGCGCTGCCCTCGGCCGTGTCCAAGGTGGTCGCCGAGTTCCGCAACGACCTCGCCGCGCTGATCGCCGAGCTCGACCCCGACGCCGTCGAGCGCCGCCGCACCGCGCACAAGGGCCGCCACGTGTACTCCCGGCGCGGCCGCGACGGCATGTCGTTCCTGGGCCTGACCCACGACACCCCCGTCATCGACGCGATCATGGCCACCCTCGTCGCCGACGGGGACGCCATCGCGGATCAGCGCCAGCGCGACAACGACCGGGCCGCCGCCCAGGGCGCCGAGCCCGTCTGGGACGACGGCGACCTGCGCGCCGACCCGTGCCGCGCCGACGCGCTCATGGCCCGCATCCTGGGCACCGTCGACGCGGACGGGACCGTGCGCTTCGACCGGGCCGCCGCCACGACGATCACCACCGAGATCGTCATCGACCTCGACACCCTGCGCGGCCTGGCCGACCACGTCGCCCTCATCAACGACCAGCCCGCCCCCGCCGACCTCGCCCGCGACCTCGCCGCCTGGACCACCTTCATCCGCCGCGTCGTCACCGACCCCGTCGACGGATGGGTGAAGGACTACGGCGACAAGATCCGCGTCCCCGCCGCCCTCCGACGGCACTGCTTCGCCCGCGACCGCGGCTGCCGATCACCCGGCTGCACCCGCAGAGCCGCCCGCCTCCTGCAGCTCGACCACGCCGAGGAGCACCCCCACGGCCCCACCACCGCCGCCAACTGCGGACCCCTCTGCACCGAATGCCACCAACGCAAGACCGCCGGACTCCTCGACATCACCGACAGCCGGCACGACGGCTCCGCCACCTTCACCACCGCCCTCGGCCAGACCATCCGCATCCCCGCACGCCCCTACCTCCCCCGACCAGCCGAAGCACAAGCACTCGACACCCAGATCGACCAGCCCCCGTTCTAACCAGGATCAGGGGGTCCAGCCGGCGTTCACGCGCTGGTAGAGCACGTGCTCCTGCCAGCGGCCGTCGATCCGCAGGTAGTCGGGCGCGAGGCCGTACTCGACGAACCCGTTGTGTTCCAGCACACGGCGAGAGGCGTGGTTGTGCGCGAGGGTCTCGCCCTGCAGCCGGTGGAGCCCGAGCTCGCCGAAAGCGTGCTCGGCGATTCGTGCCACGGCTGCCGTCGCGAGGCCCTCGCCGGTCCGGTCCGCGCTGACCCAGTAGCCGACGCTCGCCGACTGGAACGCGCCGCGGATCACGCTGTTGAGCGTGATCCGCCCGACGACCGCGCCGGAGCCGTCAAGGATCACGTGCGGCACCGACTGCCCCGCGCCGAACGCGTCGAGCGCTGTGCGCACTGCGTCCGTCTGGCCCTCCTCGGTGAGCGACAAGGCCGACTGCGTGGGCAGCCACGGGGCGAGGTGCTCCCGGTTTGCGATCGCGAGCTCGGCGAGCCGCGGCACGTCGTCGAGCGAGACCAGCCGCGTGGCCGTCATGCGAGCTCGAGGGTGGCGTGGCGACGGCTCTGGCGCTCGAAGAGCAGCAGCAGGCCCATCCCGATCACGGCGTAGGCGAGCCCGATCGCGACCTCGTCGCGCAGCAGCCACAGCACGTCCCCGACGGGCGCGCCGGTGGCGATGGCCCGGCCCGCCACCATGCCGTGCGAGAGCGGGAGCACGTGCGACACCTGCTGCATCCAGGCGGGCAGTGCGGCCACTGCCGCGTACGCGCCGCCGAACACGATGAGCAGGCCGAGGATCACGTTCGAGAGGGTCGCGGTCTCGCGCACGCGCAGGCCGATCGCCGCCCCGGCGAGGCCGAGGCCGGTGCAGGAGAACGACGTGATGGCGAGCACGGCGAGCAGGGGGAGCCAGGTCGACGGCGGGAGCGGCACGCGCAGCACCAGCGAGCCCAGCACGAGCGACACCAGCGACACGAGGAACCCGTTGAGGATCACCGGGAGCGCCCGCCCGAGGAAGAGGGGCAACCGACGCGCAGGGCTGACGAGGAGCAGGCCGAGCGTCTGCGAGCGCCGCTCGTCGCCGATCGTGTTGCCCATCGCGAACAGCGCCGGGATCGCTGCGGCGAGCACGCTCGCTCCGATGAGGAAGAACGTGCTGTCGCCGACACCGGCGTCCTTGCCCACGAAGGCGAAGAACAGCAGCTCGAACAGCGGCGCGACGATGAACGTCGGGATCAGCACCCACGGCGTGAGCCAGTGGAACAGCGCCCGGTAGCTCGTGAGACCGCCGAGGAAGAAGATGCGCAGCGCGGCGCTCATCGGATCTGCCTCATGTCAGCGCCAGGGTTGCGCGCTCGCGCGCGGAGTCGACGAGCCGCCGCGCGAGGACGACGCCGATCACGGCGTACACGGCGCCGGTGAGCAGGCACAGCCCCATGTCGGGCCAGGGGTTCCCGCCCAGGGCCGCATCGCGGACCGCGGCCACGCCCCACGTCGGCGGCAGCACGTAGGCGATCGGCGCGACCCACGACGGGAGCAGCGACAGGGGCACGAGGAAGCCGCAGATGAGCCAGACGGGGAACTCGAACACCGATCCGATCGCCCACGCCGAGCGGTAGCGCACCGAGGTGACGGCCTGCAGGAACCCCACGAGCCCGAGGGAGAAGGCCAGCACGAGCGCCGCGAGCACGAACACCAGCGGCTGGTCGAACGATACCGGGATGCCGAAGGCGACACGGCCCCACACGAGCGTCGCCACGAGGCTCCAGAGCCCGATCGTCGCCATCGAGATGGTCGCGGGCACGACGGTGAGCCAGAACCTGGTCGGTGCCGCGACGAGCAGCTCGAGCGTGCCCTGGCGCCGCTCGGCCTGAAGCGTGATGGCGGCTGTCGTGCTCACCGCCGACCACACGCCCATGCAGGCGGCGCCGACCGCCGCGACGACCAGCGCCTGCGGGTCGCCCCCCTCCCGATACATGAGGAACACCGTCGTGGCGAAGAACAGCGGGTAGACGATCGACAGGAACCCATCGAACGACGACCGGCTGCGCATCTTCAGCTGCAGCCACCACGTGATCACGACAAGACGCAGGGTCCTCATGCGTCGCGCACCAGCTCGACGTACGCGTCCTCCAGCGTCGGCTCGCGCGTCGACACCCGTCCGAGCGACAGGCCGTCGAGCGCCGCGAGCACCGCGGGCGTGGCCGTGCTGGCCGTCTTGGTGCGTACGACGAGCACCTGCGCCCGCGAGCCGTCCTCGACCGCGACGCCCGTGACGCCCTGGACCCCGCTCACCTGATCCAGCCGGTCGTCGAACGCGTCGAACACCTCGACCTCGACCACGTGGCCGTCCGAGACGCGGTCCTTGAGGTCGGACGGCGTCCCCTCCGCGACGATGCGCCCTCCGGCGATGACGGCGATGCGGTCGCAGAGCTCGTCGGCCTCGAACATGTAGTGGGTCGTGAGGAGCACCGTCACGCCCTGAGCCGTCAGGTTGGCCACGGTCTCGCGCAGCTCGCGCGCGCCGACCGGGTCGATGCCGATGCTCGGCTCGTCGAGGAACACCGCTTCGGGCTTGTGCAGGAGGCCGCGCGCGATGTGCAGCCGCTGCCGCATCCCGCGGGAGTAGCCCTCGACCCTCTCCTTCTCGCGTCCGGCCAGCCCGACCAGCTCGAGGAGCTCGCCGATGCGCTGCTTCTGCTCGCGCGGGGGCACGGCGTACAGCTCGGCGAAGTAGCGGAGGTTGTCCAGGCCCGACAGCCGCTCGTAGAGGCCGCGGTCGCCGCCGAACACGTAGCCGATGCGGCGGCGGACCTCGCGCGGCTCGGCCACGACGTCGTGCCCCAGCACGCGGGCGCTGCCCGAGGTCGGCAGCAGCAGCGTGATGAGCATCTTGATGGTGGTGGTCTTGCCGGCGCCGTTCGGGCCGAGCAGGCCGAAGAGCTCGCCGCGTTCCACCTCGAACGAGATGCCCTTCACCGCCTCGACGGGCTGACGGGACGACCGGCGGATCCCGGTGCGGGCGGAGTACGTGCGCCCCAGCCCAACCGCTTCGATCACCGGCACCGGCGTCCTCCTCGCTCGCCCCCGTCGCCGGAGACCCGGCGGCCCCACCCTGCCAGCGCGCACCGACGCCCGGCCAGCGAGTTCGCGGGCGATGGGTCAGCCGACGGCGAGGGCGAGCACCGAGCCGACCACCACGACGGGCACGCCGACGAGGCCCAGCGCGCCGAACTCGCGCCATCCGACGTCGAGCCCGCGGGCGCGGCACCGGTCGCGCCACAGCAGCGTCGCGAGCGACCCCCACAGGAGCACGAGCGGCCCGCAGTTCACGCCGACGAGCAGCGCGAAGGTCCGCAGTGTCGACCCCGCGGTCGGCTCGAGGGCGGCGTACGCCGGGAGGTTGTTGACCACGTTCGACCCGACCGCGGCGACGCCGGCGAGGTGCAGCAGGGACCCCACCGAGTCGCCGACGCCCACGAGCCGAGCGAGCGCGGTGTCGAGGCCGTGCGCATGACCGGCACCGACGACCAGGAACAGCCCGGTCACGAGCACGACGAGCTGCCACGGCACGATCGCGAACCGCAGCACGTCGCGCCGGCGTACGGCGAACGCCACCACCAGCACGAGCGCCAGCGCCGACGCGGCCCACGCGACCGGGACACCCGCCACCGCGAGCGGTCCGAGCAGGGCGCACGCCCCGGCGGCGAGCCAGAACAGGATGCGGTCCGACACGTGCGGCGCCTCCGGCATCCCGTACCTGCCGCGCAGCGACGAGCGATAGCGGACGCCGAGCACCACGACCGTCAGCACGACAGCGGCGAGGGCCGCGGGCCACGACACCGACGCGAACTGCAGCGCGGTGAGGCGCAGCGAGTCCTGCGCCAGCAGGTTGGTCAGGTTCGACACCGGCAGCAGCAGGCTGGCGGTGTTGGCGAGCCACACGGTCGTCATCGCGAACGGCAGCGCGGGCAGGCCGAGCCTGGTCGCGAGCGCGAGCACCACCGGCGTGAGCAGCACGGCCGTCGTGTCGAGCGACAGCACGATGGTCGCCACGGTCGCGAGCAGCACGACGAGAAGCCACAGCAGCAGCACCGACCCGCGCGCCCACCGTGCGCACTCGCGCGCCGCAACGTCGAACAGCCCCGACGCGTCGGCGAGCTCGGCCAGCACCGTCACCGCGACCAGGAACACCAGGATCGGGGCGAGCCGCGCGAGCACGTCGAGCGCCGACGACGGCGAGAGCAGACCCGTCACGACCACGAGCACGCCGCCGACCGCGGCGAACCGCCACACGGGTTAGAGGTCCGAGACGACGACGTCGAGGGTCATCGGGCGGCCGGGCTTCGGGCGCGGCCCGGGCTCGGCGACGACGCCCGCCTTCTCGCACGCCTCGGCGAGCTCGTCGAGGTCGCGCGGATCGGCGCCGTCGAGCAGCCACTGCCGCAGCAGCCGGCCCTTGGTCGCCTTGTTGAAGTGGCTCACGACCTTACGCGTGCCGTCGGGCAGCTCTTGCAGCACGCGCACGGCGACCGTGCGGTCGGCGACGGCGCCGGTCGGCTTCCAGAGGTTCGCGTACACGCCCGAGCGCAGGTCGATCACGAGGCCGCGCCCGGCCGCCGCGGTCATCGCCGTCGCGAGGGGATCGCGCCACACCGCGGCGAGCGGGCCGAGCGCGGGGATGACCGAGTCGCCCGAGAGCCGGTACGCCGGGATCCGGTCGGTGAGCCGCACCGCGCCGAACAGCGCGCTCTGCACGAGCACCGACCTCGTCGCCCGCCGCTTGGCCGCGGGGTCGAGCGAGGCGAGGTCGAGCGACTCGTACACGACCCCCGTGTACACGCGACCGGCCGGCGCCGTCGGTTCGGACAGGAGCCCGGCATCGCGCACCACCTCGTCCATCTGGCGCTCCGAGAGCCCCAGCACCTCGCGGGCCTTCTCCGGCCGCGACCGCGCGAGGTCGACGAGCGCGTCGAGCACCCGCTCGCGCGTCGCCGTGAGCTCGGGGAACGACAGCGACCCGAGGTCGAGCGCGGCGCCGCGGCGCGCGGGGGTCTTGCCCTCGGAGGGCGGCAGCAGCACGAGCACCCGCCGATCCTCGCCCACCGTCCGGGTTCGCGCCCAACCCGGGTGCCGTACGTCGGTTCCGCACGTACGGTGCGGAGGTGACCCGACGCTGGCTGCGCGCCCAGACCCGGCAGGGCGACGTGCTCCGCGCCGGGTTCGCAGCGGTCCGCGAGGAGCAGGGGGTGCCGTCGGCCTTCCCGGCGGACGTGCTCGCCGAGGCCGAGGCCGTCGCGGCGGCGCCGCAGCCCCCGCCGGCTCCCGAGGGGGAGCAGCGGCGCGATGCGACCGGGATCCCGTTCGTCACCATCGACCCGGCCGGCTCCACCGACCTCGACCAGGCGGTGTGGATCGAGCGCCGGGGCAGCGGCTACCGCGTGCACTACGCCATCGCCGACGTCGCCTCCTTCGTCCGGCCCGGCGGCCCGATCGACCGCGAGGCGCACGCCCGCGGCGTCACTCTGTACAGCCCCGATCTGCGCACCTCGTTGCACCCGCCCGTCCTGTCCGAAGGTGCCGCCAGCCTGCTGCCGGACGTCGAGCGCGCCGCCGTGCTGTGGCGCATCGACCTCGACTCCGCCGGCCTGCCGGTCGAGGTCGACGTCGAGCGGGCGCTCGTGCGCAGCCGCGCGAAGCTGGCGTACGGCGAGGTGCAGAAGGCGATCGACGCCGGCACCGCCGACGAGTCGCTCGTCCTGCTGCGCGAGGTGGGCCTGCGCCGGCAGGAGCTCGAGGTGGAGCGCGGCGGGATCGACGTACGTGTGCCCGACCAGGAGATCGAGGCCGACGGTCCCGGCTTCCGGCTCGCGATGCGGGCGCCGCACCCGGTCGAGTCGTGGAACGCGCAGATCTCGCTCCTGACGGGGATCTCGGCCGCGCGCATGATGCTCGACGCCGGTGTCGGCATCGTGCGGACCATGCCGCGTCCGCCGCACGAGGATTACGAGCGGCTGCGGCGCACCGCGGCCGGTCTCGGTATCGACTGGCCGCGCGACGTGTCGTACGCCGAGCTCGTGCGCCACCTCGACCCGCGGCCGCCAGCGCACGCGGCGTTCCTCAACCTCGTCACGATCCTGCTGCGCTCGGCCGGCTACACCGTGGTCGACCGCGAGGTCGACGACGACGCCCCCGACGCCCTGCGCCACGCGGCCGTGGCAGCGCCGTACGCGCACGTGACCGCCCCGCTGCGCCGGCTCGTCGATCGCTACGGCACCGAGTGCTGCCTGTCCGTCGCGTCGGGGCGCGAGGTGCCGGCGTGGGTGCTCGACGCGCTGCCCGCGCTGCCCGAGGAGATGCGCGTTGCCGACCAGCGCGCACGCGCCCTGGACCGCGCCTGCGTCGACCTCGTCGAGGCGGTGATCCTGGAGCAGCACGTGGGGGAGGAGTACCAGGCCGTCGTCGTCGACGAGCGCAAGGACTACGACGTGGTGCAGCTGCACTGGCCCGCCGTACGCGCGCACGTGCCCGGCGGGGGCCTCGGGCTCGGGCGCCGCGTGAGGCTGCGCCTCACCGGCGTGGACACCGCGCGGCGCCAGGTGAGCTTCGAGCCGGCCGAGCCGGAGGCCGCGACCGGGTAGCCTTGCAGGCGCAGACGAGTCGGTCGGGCGGCCGCGGTGCCCCGCGAGGGGGCCGAGGAAAGTCCGGACTCCGAAGGGCAGGGTGGTGGCTAACGGCCACCCGGGGTGACCCGCGGGACAGTGCCACAGAGAACAGACCGCCGGTGCTTCGGCGCCGGCAAGGGTGAAACGGTGGTGTAAGAGACCACCAGCACGGCCGGTGACGGTCGTGGCTCGGCAAACCCCACCCGGAGCAAGGTCGAAAGGGAGGCTCGCCTCCTGCGCAGGCGTTCGAGGACGGCCCGTCCGAGCCTGCGGGTGGACCGCACCGAGGTCGTCGGAGACGACGGCCCCAGATGGATGGTCGCCCCCGGCCGCGCGAGCGGTCGGGACAGAATCCGGCTTACAGACCGGCTCGTTTGCACACCCGCTCCCCGGACCACCCGTTCGGGGAGCGGCCGTGACTCTGCGGTCGCCTGGGGCTGAGGCTCCCTTGAGGACCGCACCGCACGCTGCTGGGGCGCGGTATCGCCGCGCGCGAGGAGATGTCGACCCGCGGCCGTACGACGGTCACCCGCCCCGCGAGGGCGCGGTCGCGGCGAGTCAGGGTGAGACCGGCCTCGGTGCCGTGCCGATCGCTTGGACCTGCCGTGAGCCGTACCGCCTCCCGCCGCTCATCCCGCACGGCCACCGCCGTCGGGGCAACGCTGGTGCTCCTCGGCGCCGGCCTCATCGTGCCCTCGCTCAGCGCGTCGGCCGAGGAGTCCGGGCACGACGGCGACCACAAGGTTGTCGTGTGCCACCACGTGGAGGGCTCGTCGTCGTACGTGCGCACGGTCGTGGACTCGCGCGCGATCTACGGCCACAAGGCGCACGGCGACGACGTCATCGGAGACGAGGACGAGACCGACCTCGGGTGCCCCGGTCCGACGGTGTCGGAGGTGCCGGAGCCCGTGGAGTCGGAGTCGCGCCGTCCCTCGCACGAGCCGACCGGCTCGGCCAGCCACGCGCCGAAGCCCACCCACTCCGAGTCGTGCTCGCACTCGGCCAGCCCGACGCCGACCGACACCGAGCCCGAGACGACGGCGCCGGCGACGACCGAGCCCGCGACGACCGAGCCCGCGACGACCGAGCCCGCGACGACCGAGCCCGCGACGACCGAGCCCGCGACGACGGCGCCGGCGACGACCAGCCCTGCGACCACCGACCCCGCGACCACCGACCCCGCGACCACCGAGCCTGCGCACCCGGGCCTGGCGCAGACGGGCTCCAACCCGCTGCTGCCGCTCGTCGGCGGCATCGCTCTGGTGCTGCTGGGCATCGCGGCGATGGTGCTCGGACGCCCGCGCGGCACCCACGCCTGATCGGTCCGACCCCGTTCTACGCGACGGGGCCCGCACCCCCAGTGGGTGCGGGCCTCGTCGACCGTGGGCGGCCTCTCGGCCGCGGCGCCTAGGACGCGACGGGGAGCACGGTGCGGGGAAGGACCGTGAGCTCGACGTCGAGATGCGCCACCGTGGCGAGCATCGGGACCTCCGCACGCGCAGCGCCGGTGACGCAGGCGTCGCACGCCCCGGCGAGCACGAGCGGGCCCGTGGGCAGCGTCTGACGGTGGTCGTAGGGGGTGCGGCAGCGGGTGCAGATCGTGAGCATGCGCCCATCGTCGCCCGGCGTCGTTTCGGGTCTGTGACGGCGGGGTCTCGGGTGTGTGCCGGGACACAGGGCCACGCCGCGTGACCGTGTTCCTCAACGCGTCCTCAAGCCCTCGTGTCGCCGAGGTACAGATCCCGGGATCCCTTGCCCCATATGGCGTATCGAGCGTCACGGAGCATGACCGTCGAGGTCGTGCATGGGTCACTCTCTTCTTGCGGCGCTCCACCGGCCGCGGCGGATCTCCACCGGATCCGTCATCGAGGAGGCTTCGACCCGCGACCGTCGAGACGGTCACCGATCCCCGCCAGGGGCGGCGTCGCGGAGAGCCAGTGGTGAGACCGGCCTCGAGGAACGACAGACCCCCCACCGTTCCCCGATTCAACGGAGCTCATCATGAAGACCTCGACCACGCGCATCGCCGGTATCGCCGCCGCCACCCTCGGCTTCGGCCTCATGGCCCTCCCGCTCGCCGCCGGCGCCTCGGCCAGCGACCACCACGGCGACGACCACGGCGACAGCCACAAGGTCGGCATCTGCCACGCCAGCTCGTCCGACACGAACCCGTTCACCTGGATCGTCGTCGACAAGAGCTCGGCGACCTACAAGGGCCACCTCGAGCACCGCACCGAGCCCAACAAGACCTGGAAGGCCGCGGGCGTCTGGAACGGCGTCGAGCACGCCGCCGGTGCCGCCAAGGCCGACTTCATCGAGGGCATCGACGCCGGCGTCACGAAGGCCTGGTGCCTCGCCGCGGTCACCCCGGTCGTGGACCCCACCGACGACCCGACCGACGAGCCCACCGACGAGCCCACCGACGAGCCGACGGACACCCCGACCGACGAGCCGACGGACACCCCGACCGACGAGCCGACGGACACCCCGACCGACGAGCCGACGGACACCCCGACCGACGAGCCGACGGACACCCCGACCGACGAGCCGACCAACGAGCCGGTGGTCGACCCGACCGACGAGCCGACCAACGCCCCGAGCGACTCCGCGGTGGACAACAGCTCCAACGCCCCCGGCACGATCCCCTCGACCGGCGGCCAGCCGCAGCTCGCGCACACCGGCTCGAGCACCGGCATCCTGCTCGGCCTCGGGGGCGCCCTGCTCGCCACCGGCGCGGTCTTCCTCGTCGCCGGCCGCAAGCCCCAGCACGCCTGATCGACCCCTCCTGACCGAGCACCCCACGCGAGCCGTCGCCCCCGATCGGACGGCCCGCAGCTAGACCGCCCGACCTCCGCTCTCCATCAACGGTGGATCGGAGAAGCGGACGCCGTCGCAGTCGACTGATCGGGACGACGCGAGGCAACGCACGAGGCCCCGGGACCAGCACGCTGGTCCCGGGGCCTCGTCGTCTGCGCGCCGCGCTACGCCGTGCGCTGCACCGCCATGCCGGAGGACTGCAGGTGCTCGGCCACGATCGCGAGCGCGGAGCCGAGGGCGGCGAACTGCTCCTCGGTGAGCAGGTCAACGAGGTGCTCGCGCACACCCTCGACGTGGGTGGGCGCGGCGGCGACGAGCACGTCCCAGCCGCGGTCGGTGAGCACTGCGTTGGCGCCGCGGCGGTCGGTCTCGCACGCCTCGCGGCGAACCCAGCCGGCCTTCTCGAGCCGGTCGATCTGGTGCGAGAGGCGGCTGCGGCTCGCCAGCGTGTAGTCGGCGAGCTCGCTCATGCGCAGCTGCCGGTCCGGCGCCTCGGAGAGGCGGACGAGGATCTCGTAATCAGCCATCGACATCCCGTGCGCGGTCTGCAGCTCGCGCGAGAGCCGATCGGACAGCAGCGTCGTGGCGGCGATGTACGCGCGCCAGTGCCGCTGCTGCTCGGAGTCGAGCCACCGAGTGGTCATGGAGCCAGGTTAGGCCTGAATTTCAACCATTGAAAGCCGGACCATGTTCGGTGGATCACGGTCGGGTTCAGGCGTCGAGGTCCCAGAGCCGTACCCCGCCGATGATGCCCGCGGTGTTGGCGACGATCCGCGCCTTGTGCGGGAGGTCGGCGGGGTCGAGGTGCTTGGCGTTCCCGCCGCCGACGTGGATGGTGTCGAAGAACAGGAACCGGTCGTACGCCGTGATCGCCTCGAGGACGCGCTTGCCCCAGCGCTCGTTGCCGATCTGCTTGCGCACCACGTTGCCGAGCTGCTCCTCGAACGTGTCGCCCTTGCGGAATGGCGCGTGCCCGGCGTCCATGTGCGGCAGCAGGCGGCCGTCGAGGAACATCGCGGTGCCGACGCCCGTGCCGAGCGTCATGACGAACTCGAAGCCCTCGCCGGTCACCACGGCGCAGCCCTGCACGTCTGCGTCGTTGGCGACCTTCGTCGGCACGCCGAACGCCTCGGCGAGCGCGGACTCGAGATCGAATCCGAGCCAGGCCTTCTCGAGCGCGGGGTCGGTGTCGCCGTCGTACGCCGCGCGCGAGAGCGACGGGATGTTGCGCACCTTGCCGTTGCGCACGAGCCCGGGGAAGCCCACGGACACGCGGTCGCGCCGGCCGAGATCCTTCGTCAGCTCGATGAGCGTGCTCACGAGGCGCTCGGGCGGGCAGGGGTACGGCGTCTCGATGCGCACGCGCTCGGTCAGCATGGTGCCCTCGGGGTCGAGGACCGCCGCCTTAAAGCCCGAGCCTCCGATGTCGACGGCGAGGGTGCGTACGTCGGCCGGCCACTCGCGCACGGAAGCGGTGCTGCTCATGGCAGGAAGGCTAGCGACCCCGTCGCGCCGATGGGGCACCGCATGCGGGCGTCTACGGCAGCGTGAGGATCTCGACGCCGTCGTCGGTGACGAGCACGGTGTGCTCGAACTGCGCCGAGCGGCGGCGGTCGGCGGTGACGACGGTCCAGCCGTCGTCCCACATGGTCCAGGCGTACGTGCCGAGGTTGATCATCGGCTCGATGGTGAAGGTCATGCCCGGCTCGAGGAACGTCGTCGCGCTCGGGTCGTCGTAGTGCGGCACGACGAGACCCGAGTGGAACGACTCGCCGATGCCGTGGCCGGTGAAGTCGCGCACGACGCCGTATCCGAAGCGTTTCGCGTACGACTCGATGACGCGGCCGACGACGCTGAGCTGGCGGCCGGGGGCGACCGCCTTGATGCCGCGCATCGTCGCCTCGTGCGTGCGCTCGACGAGCAGCCGCGACTCCTCGTCGACCTCGCCCACGAGGAACGTGGCGTTGGTGTCGCCGTGCACGCCGTTGATGAAGGCAGTGATGTCGATGTTGCAGATGTCGCCGTCGCGCAGCTCGGTGGAGTCGGGGATGCCGTGGCAGATGACCTCGTTGAGAGAGCTGCACAGGCTCTTGGTGAAGGCCGGCCCGCGGCCGCCGCCGGGGTACCCGAGAGTGGACGGGTAGGCGCCGTGGTCGCAGAGGAACTCGTGGCCGATGCGGTCGAGCTCATCGGTGGTGACGCCGGGGCGGATCGCCCGCCCGACCTCCTGCAGCGCCTGGGCGGCCAGCCTGCAGGCGACACGCATGCGCTCGATCGTCTCGGCGTCCTTGACCTCTGAGCCCGTCCACCGCGCGGCCCGCGGCTTCCCGACGTACTCGGGACGCGGGATGTGCGGCGGCACGGAACGCATCGGGCTGATGACCCCGGGGGAGAGCGGCATGGTGCAGAGTCTAGGTCGACCCCGCGGATGCGGCAGACGACGACCGACGACGACGAGGAGGACCGATGACCGGCGACTGGTGGTTCAACCTGCGCACCCAGACCGTGGAGCAGGGCCAGGGCGACCCGAACTCCGAGCGGCTCGGGCCGTACGCCACCGAGGCCGAGGCTGCCGGCGTGCTCGAGCGGATGCGCGCCCGCAACGAGGCGATGGACGCCGAGGACGACGACTGACCACGACGCGTCCGACGAACGACGAAGCCCCCGGCACCTCGCGGTGCCGGGGGCTTCGTGACGCGTGGAAGGTCAGGCCTTCTTCGCTGCGCGCTTGGCCGGAGCCTTCTTGGCGACGGCGCGCTTGGCCGGAGCCTTCTTGGCAACAGCCTTCTTCGCCGGAGCCTTCTTCGCCACTGCCTTCTTGGCGGGGGCCTTCTTGGCAACAGCCTTCTTCGCCGGAGCCTTCTTCGCCACTGCCTTCTTGGCGGGGGCCTTCTTGGCAACAGCCTTCTTCGCCGGAGCCTTCTTCGCCACTGCCTTCTTGGCGGGGGCCTTCTTGGCAACAGCCTTCTTCGCCGGAGCCTTCTTGGCCACAGCCTTCTTCGCCGGGGCCTTCTTGGCCACGGTCTTCTTCGCGGTGGTCTTAGCAGCCGCCACGATGCCTCCCTGAGTCGTCTCTCGGCCTTGGTGCCGAAAGCCTTCGATTGAACTGTGGCAGAGCGAAGCGAAAAGTTCTGGCATCTTCGCGTCGTGCCGACACTTCGTGTCGCGCGCATGGTATCGACGCAGCGCGCTCGATGCGATGTCTCGGCGACGCTTTCGCGCGTCAGCTCGCGTCGTCGTCGGCACGCGACGCGCGCGCTGCACGCACTGCAGCAACCTCGGGCGAGGTGCGCACGTCGTACCGCCACATCGTCGGGAGTGCAGCGGCGAGCGCGAGAACGCCTGCGGCGCAGAGGATTCCGCCGGACGCGATGGAGACGCCGAGACCACGCCACTGCGCCATGAGACTCACGCGCGCACTGCCGAGCTGCGGCCCGATCGCGTAGGAGAGGAACTCGATGCCGGCGAGACGGCCGCGCAGCTCGTCAGGGATCGACTGGTTCCACACGAGCGAACGGAAGACGCCGCTCACCATGTCCGCAGCGCCGGACAGAGCGAGGAACAGCAGCGCGAGCCACAACGACGGCGAGAGCCCGAACGCGGCGATGCCGAGGCCGTAGAGCGATGCGGCGATGACGATCGCCTTGCCGTGCCGGTGCACGTTCGCCGTCCACCCGCTCGTCAACGACGCGATCGCAGCGCCGACAGAGGATGCGGCGTACAGCAGGCCGAGGGCCCAGGGCGCGTCGAACTTCTCGGCGACGAACGGGAAGACCGCCCACGGGAACGCCAGCACCATGGCGAGCGTGTCGATCGCGTACGTCCCGAGCAGATCCTTGCGGCCCCACGCGTAGCGGACGCCCTCGGCGATGGCGCCGATGCCCGGAGTGCCCTCCTCCTGCATGCGGCCGCGGCTCTTCAGCGTGAGGAAGATGAGGAAGGAGAACATGTACGAGATCGCGTCGATGCCGTACGCCACGGCGACGCCGAGGTACGACGCGACCAGGCCGCCGAGCGACGTGCCGATGATGAAGCCGACGCTCCATCGCAGCGACATCAGCGCGGCCGCGCCGGCGAGCTGGTCGTGCGGCACGGTCTGCGGCACGAGCGCGTCGACCGACGGACGCTGCAACGAGTCGCAGGTCGCGAACAGCGCGCCGACGACGAACAGCACCCACACGTGCGGATCCGGCAGGAGCGCGTTCGCGAGCAGGATCAGCGAACCGACCCCGAGCGCGATCTCGGTCACGAGGATCATGCGCCGCCGGTCGACGTGGTCGGCGAGCGCGCCGCCCCAGAGGCCGAAGACCAGGATCGGGATCACCTCGGCGAGGCCGAGCAGCCCGACCACGACGAACGAGCCGGTGAGCTGCTGGGCCTGCAGCGGGATCGCGACGAACGTGAACATCGAGCCGAGGTAGGACACGACGCCGGCGGAGAACAGCGCGCGGAAGTCGCGCGAGCTGCGCAGGGGAGAGATGTCGAGCCGCCAGCGGGAGGTCTGCCTGGCCTGCTCGGCGGTCGGATGCTCGGAGCTCACGAGGGGTCAGTGTGCGGGACGCCGCGCCCGATGTGCGCGGACGTTTCGCCGGTCACCAGTCGCGCGTCGCGGACGAGCCCTGGATGCTGTCGAGGGCGCGACCGAGCCGGTCGCGGAAGCCGCGCTTGCCCGACCCGCTGCTCGGGGCCGAGCGCAGCAGCTCGTCCTCCCCGGCCGCCGCCGACACGAGGTGCTGCACGGTGTCGAAGGAGACCTCGGGCATGGAGAGGTCGACGTCGCCGAGGCCGAACCCTTCGAGCGCCACCGCGAGGCCGGACGGCTCGCCCGCGGCCGTGAGGCCGCGCGAGGGGACGATGAGCTGGTCGTGCGCGAGACCCGCGAGGTCTCCGTCGCCGGCATCGATCGTCAGAAGCGTCGCGCCGATGCGTCGCGCGTCGGCGAGCCGCTCGAGCAGCTGCTCGGTGGGGTCGTCCGGCGCGACGACGAAGAGCGTCTCCCCGCGGCGCGCGGCCTCGAGCCGGTCGAGGCCCACGGCGAGGTGTTCGGGCGCCCCGGGCGGAGGCGACCACCGGACGAGGGTGGGCGACAGCGTGGGGATGCCGGCGTACCGCGACTCGTCGTCGAGGTGCGCGGCGAGGTGCCACGGCTCGTGCGTCGGCGTGCCGACGAGCAGCAGGCCGTCGCCGTGATCGGTCGAGCGGCGCAGGCTGCGCGCGAACCCGCGCGTACGGTCCACCCATCCGGTGCTCGACAGCACGTCGCGCAGCAGGTTCACCCTCGACACGTCCACAGGTGCATCGTGCCGCACCACCGCCCTGACCTGCTGCATCCACCACCCGACCGGACCTCGCGCCCCACCCCCCGATTTCCGGGTCAATGTGGCTTTCACTGCCGTCCACAGAGATTCGGCCCCGCATGCTGTCCACAGATGCCGGTCGTCCGCGGGTCCAGGTCCCGCCGCGGGCGGCCACTGTTCCGCGGCATGAGCAGACTCCCCGCATGGCTCGTCGCCGTACGCGACGTGGCCGACACCCAGATGGGCCTCATCACCGCGGCGCAGCTGGCCGAGCTCGGCGTCTCGTCGAGCGCCGCGAGCCGCAAGTGCGCCGGCGGTGTGTGGACCCGCGTCCTGCCCGGCGTCCACCTCGTCAGCGGCGGCCATCCCAGCCGGCCGCAGCGTGAGGCGGCTGCGCTGCTGTACTGCGGTCCCGACTCGCTGCTCACCGGTACGTCGGCCCTGCGCCACCACGGCTTCCGCGCCCTGCGACTGCAGGACGCATCGGACGAGGACCCGGACCGCCCGGAACCCGTGCATACGTTGATCCCTGCGGTGCGGCAGCGCTCGTCCAAGGGTTTCGTCCGCGCCGAGCGCACGGTGAGATGGCCGGTTCCGTCGGTCAGGCGCCACGGTCTGCCGATCGCGGCCGTGCCCCGAGCGGTAGGGGACGCCGTACGCCGGCTCCGCACGCGGGGCGACGTCGCGGCCATCCTCTCCGAAGCCGTGCAGCGCGAGCTCGCGACTGTGGCCGAGCTGCGCGAGGAGCTGGATCTCGGGCCGATGCGCGGGAGCGGACTGTTCCGCGACGTGCTCACGGCGATCGAGGGCGGCGCGCGTTCGGGACCGGAGGCGGATCTCGTCGAGCTGTTCGCCCAGGCCGGCATTCCGGCGTACTTCAACGCGCGTGTCGTCGATGCACGCGGCCAGCTGGTGGGGGTGCCGGACGCCTGGCTCGAGGAGGGTGTCGCGGTGGAGGTCGACAGCGTCGAGTACCACTCCGGTCCCGGCTACCTCGCCACGATCCGGCGGAACGCTCGGTACGCCGCTGTCGGCGTGCTGCTCGTCCCCGTCCTGCCGGTCGACCTCGAGGCCGCGCCGAACCGGGTGCTGGCGGAGGTGCTGTCGGCGCGCGAGGTCGCGCGGAGCCGTCCGCGTCCGCAGGTCCGGGTCGCCGGGTCGGAGGGCAGGTCCGCCGGACGCCGCGCGTGGCGCTGGGGCGGCTGATCGGCGTACGCCGCTGGGCGGTGCTGGGGCCGGCGTACCGGTGCCCGTACGCCGGCCTGCCGCAGGTATCGATGTGGGGTTATCTCTGCCGAAGGCAGTGAAAGCCACATTGACCAGGAAAAAAGGGGGAGGGTCAGGAGTAGGTGTGCTCGGGGGCGGGGTAGGCGCCGGAGACGACGTCGGCGGCCCAGGCGGAGGCGGCGTCGTGGAGAACGCCGTGCACGTCGGCGTACTTCTTCACGAACTTCGCGGTGCGGCCCGGCGTGAGGCCGGCCATGTCCTGCCACACGAGCACCTGGGCGTCAGTGCCGCCGCCGGCGCCGATGCCGACCGTGGGGATCGCGAGCACCTGCGTGACCTGCGCGGCCAGGTCGGCCGGCACGACCTCGAGCACGACCGCGAACGCGCCGGCAGCCTGCAGCGCCTTGGCGTCCTGCAGCAGCGTGACGCCGTCCTCGCCGCGGCCCTGCACCTTGTAGCCGCCGAGCGCGTGCACCGACTGCGGCGTGAGGCCGACATGGCCCATCACCGGGATGCCGGACGACACGAGGAGCTCGACCTGTGGGAGCACGCGGTGGCCGCCCTCGAGCTTCACCGCGTGGCAGCCGGTCTCCTTCATGAAGCGGCTCGCGGTCTCGAGCGCCTGCGCGGGGGAGGCCTGGTACGACCCGAACGGCAGGTCGGCCACGACCATCGCCCGCTGCGAGCCGCGCACGACCGCGGCCACCAGGGGGATGAGCTCGTCGACGGTGACCGGCACGGTGGAGTCGTAGCCGTAGACCACCATCGCCGCGGAGTCGCCGACGAGCAGCACGGGGATGCCCGCCTCGTCGAAGACACGTGCGGTGAGGGCGTCGTACGCCGTCAGCATGGGCCACTTCTCGCCCCGCGCCTTGGCGCTCGCGAGGTCGTGGACGGAGATGCGCCGCCCGCTGGGCGAGCCGCCGTACAGGGGCTCCGGGGCGTGCGAGGACGTGCCGGTCATGAGGACCTCCAGCGACTCGAGTCCCCGAGGCGGGGTACCCGTTCGGCGTCCATGGTGACACGTCGGGGCCCCGACGTCAGCAACCGGCCCGGTTGGCGCCGCGGGAGAGATACGGTACGGTTCCGTTTCGGTATTGGTGAGGCATGCCTCACCTCCGCTGGGGGGGCGGATGCGACGACCGCGCGCGGCGCGGGTGAGGGAGAGACCGATGGCAGACACCGGGGCAGTACGGGAAGCGCCCTCCGCGGGCTGGCAGACATCCGGTGCGGGCCACCCGCGCCGCTGGGCGATCCTCGGCGTGCTGGTGGTCAGCCTGCTCGTCGTCGTCCTCGACAACACCATCCTCAACGTCGCCCTGCCGACGATCCAGAAGGACCTCGGCGCCGACCAGAGCGAGCTCGTGTGGGCGATCGACTCCTACATCCTCGTGTTCGCCGCGCTGCTGTTCACCTGGGGCGTGCTCGGCGACAAGTTCGGCCGCAAGCGCGTGCTCGTCATCGGACTCATCATCTTCGGCGCGGCCTCGGCCGCCTGCGCCTTCGCCGCGACGCCGGGCCAGCTCATCGCCTTCCGCGCGGTCATGGGCATCGGCGGCGCCGCCGTCATGCCGGTGACGCTCGCGATCATCACCGTCGTCTTCCCGCCGCACGAGCGCGGCAAGGCGATCGGCGCGTGGGCCGGGGCGGTCGGCGCGGCCGTCGCCCTCGGCCCGGTGCTCGGCGGCCTCCTGCTCGAGCACCCCAGCTGGACCAACTGGCTCACCGGCAACGACTGGGGCGCGGTCTTCCTCGTCAACGTGCCGATCGTGATCGCCGGCCTCGTCGGCGTGTTCATGGTCGTGCCCGAGACCCGCAACCCGCACCCGCAGCGGCTCGACATCCCCGGCCTCGTCATGTCGTTCGTCGGCCTCGTGCTGCTCGTCTACGGCATCATCCACGCCTCGGTCACCCTGACGTTCCTGACGCCGTCGGTGTGGGTGCCGATGGTCATCGGTATCGCGATCCTCGCCTTCTGGGTGTGGACCGAGGCGCGCAGCGACCACCGCAGCTTCGACGTCACGCTGTTCCAGAACCGCGGGTACGCCGTCAGCCTCACCGCGGTGAGCCTCACGTTCTTCGCGATGTCCGGCATCACGTTCACGCTGCCGTTCTACTTCCAGGTGCTGCGCGGGTTCTCGCCGCTGCAGGCAGGCCTGTGCTTCCTGCCGTTCGCGCTCGGCCAGATCCTCGCCGCCCCGCGCAGCGCGGGCATGGTCGAGCGGTTCGGCTACCGCAGGGTGATGACCGGCGGCCTCGTGCTGGTCACGCTGTCGCTCATCGGCGTCGCCCGGATGCAGCCCGACTGGCAGCTCTGGATCGTGCTCGTCGTGTTCTTCTTCTTCGGCTTCGGCATGGGCAACGTGATCGCCCCGGCCTCCACCGTGATGCAGAACGTCCTGCCGCTCGCGCGCGCCGGAGCCGGTTCGGCGGTGCAGAACACGGTGCGCCAGGTCTTCGGCGCGCTGGGCGTCGCAGTGATCGGGACGGTGCTCGCCACCCAGTACGCCCAGGGCATCAAGCCGGTCATCGACAGGCTCCCGCCTCAGCTGCCCGCCGACGCCGTCGACGCGGCCCGCAACTCCGTCGGAGGCACGAAGGGCGTTCTCGACGCGCTCGCCGCGCAGGGCGCGCCGGCCGACGTCATCGAGCAGGGCCGGCAGGTGTCGTACGACGCGTTCGTCAGCGCCTCGCACGTCACGAGCCTCATCTCGCTCGCCCTGGTCGCGATCTCGGCGCTCGTCGTGTGGTTCCTGCTCCCGCCGATCACGCCGCCGAAGAAGGGCGCGCACGGGCTGGCGAAGCCCGCGGACGCCGAGGGCCACGGGGAGATCGGGCGATCGCACGACCGGTCGGACGCCGATGCCGCAGCCGGCGCGCTCGAGGGCTCGTACGCCGCCGAGGTGGCGGAGGAGTACATCGCCCCCGGGGCGGGTGAGGGCGAGCGCCGGTGACCGTCGCCCGCACGCGTGCACCCGGCCGTCCTCGCGACGGCCGGGTCGACGCGCTCGTGCTCGAGACCGCCCTCGCCCTGCTCGCCGAGGTCGGTCCCACCGGCCTGTCGGTCGAGGAGGTCGCGGCGCGGGCCGGCGTGGGGAAGGCGACGATCTACCGCCGCTGGCCCACCAAGGACGACCTGGTGGTGGCGTCGCTCGGGGCGCTGATCATGGTGCCCGAGGACGCACCCGCGGGCTCGGCGCGCGACGGCATCGTCTACCTCGTCTCGCAGTGGTGGCGCACGTACAACGAGTCGCCGAACGGCATGGTGTTCCAGCGCGTGATGGCGCACGCGAAGTCCAACCCGCGGCTGTTCGAGTCGTTCTACGACGCGGTCATCGAGCCGCGGCGGGAGCTGTTCCGCGTGGTGCTGCGGCGGGGGATCGACACCGGCGAGATCCGTTCTGATGCCGACCTCGAGCTGCTCATCACGCTCATCATCGGCTCGAGCGTCTACATGAACCAGGTGCGCTCGAGCGGGCGGGACCCCGCACCCGGCGCCGGCGCCGAGGCCCTCGTCGACGCGGTGCTCGCGTCGTTCCTCGCGCGCTAGCCCTCGACGGTCTCGCGCCAGCGGTTCGTGACCGGCAGGCGCCGGTCGCGCCCGAACCCCTTGGACGAGATCTTCGTGCCCGGCGGGTACTGCCGGCGCTTGTACTCCGCGACGTCGGTGAGCCGCAGCACGCGCTCGACCAGGGCCTGGTCGAACCCGTCGGCCACGAGCTCGGCGGCACCTCGGTCGTTCTCGACGTAGTCGTCGAGAAGGTCGTCGAGCACCGCGTAGTCGGGCAGCGAGTCGGTGTCGAGCTGGCCGGGGCGCAGCTCGGCCGACGGCGGCTTCTCGATGCTGTTGGGCGGGATGGGCGGCGTCTCGCCGCGCTCGGCCGCGATCTCGTTGCGCCAGCGCGCCAGGCGCCACACGTCGACCTTCGGCACGTCCTTGATCGGCGCGTAGCCGCCGACCGCGTCGCCGTAGATCGTCGAGTAGCCCACCGACAGCTCGCTCTTGTTGCCTGTCGCGAGGACCAGGTGGCCCTCGGCGTTGGAGATGGCCATGAGCGTGGTGCCGCGCACGCGGGCCTGCAGGTTCTCCTCGGCGAGGCCGCTGAGGTGCAGCTGGCCCTGGAAGGCGTCGACCATCGGCGCGATCTCCACCGTGCGGTAGTGCAGGCCGGTGCGCTCGGCCATGTCGGCGGCGTCGTCCTTCGAGTGCTCGGAGGAGTAGACGCTCGGCAGGGAGACGCCGTGCACGTTGTCGGCGCCGAGCGCGTCGCACGCGATCGCGGCGACGACCGCCGAGTCGATGCCGCCGGACAGCCCCAGCGCGACGGATCGGAACCCGTTCTTCGCGATGTAGTCGCGCAGGCCGACGACGAGCGCCTGCCACACCTCGGCGTCGTCCGACAGTCGCGGGGCGACCGCGGGCTGCTCCGCGGCGTACGCCGGCACCGGGAAGCCGATCGAGGCGACGGATGCGCTGGTGGCGGGATCGGCCATGGGCAGGTCGAGGTCCACCACGAGCAGCGCCTCGTCGAACTGCGGCGCGCGGGCCACCAGCGACCCGTCGGCCGCGACGACGAGCGAGTCGCCGTCGAACACGAGCTCGTCCTGCCCGCCGACCATGTTGACGTAGGCCAGCGCGCAGCCGGCCTCGCTGGCACGGCGGGCGCACAGCTCGAGCCGCACGTCGTCCTTGTTGCGCTCGTACGGCGAACCATTGATGACCACGAGCAGCCCGGCCCCGGTGTCGCGCACCGATGCGACGGGGCCGCCGTCCTGCCAGAGGTCCTCGCAGATGGCGATCGCGATGTCGATGCCGTCCACGCGCACGACGGTCGTGGTGGTGCCGGGCACGAAGTAGCGGAACTCGTCGAAGACGCCGTAGTTGGGCAGGTGGTGCTTGGCGTACCGCGCGACGACGCGGCCACCGGTCACCACGGCGGCGGCATTCTGCGGACCGCCGCGCGGGCGGCCGAGCCGGTCGTGGCCGTCGGCGATGACGTCGAGGTAGCCCACGACCACGACGAGCGAGCCGAGGCCCTCGTCGACGAGGCGGGCGGCCAGCTGCTCGAGCGCGGCGCGGCTCGCGGCCTGGAACGACGGACGCAGGGCGAGGTCCTCGACCGGGTACCCGGTGATCACCATCTCGGGCAGCGCCACCAGCCGCGCGCCGGCGGCGTGGGCGTCGCGCGCGGCGGCGAGAACGCGGTCGAGGTTGCCGGCGAGGTCGCCGACGCACGGGTTCACCTGGGCCAGAGCGAGCCGGATCTGGGGCACGGGAGCAGCCTAGGCGTCCCCCTCCGGCGGGGTCAGGGCGAGCCGACACACGCCTGTGACGCACGGTGGTCCAAGATGGCGTCATGGACAAGCAGACCGAGTTCGTGCTCCGCACCATCGAGGAGCGGGACATCCGTTTCGTGCGGCTGTGGTTCACCGACGTGCTGGGCATGCTCAAGTCCGTGGCGGTCGCCCCGGCCGAGCTCGAGGGCGCCTTCTCGGAGGGCATCGGCTTCGACGGCTCGGCCATCGAGGGCTTCGCCCGCGTGTTCGAGTCCGACATGCTCGCCAAGCCCGACCCGAGCACGTTCCAGGTGCTGCCGTGGCGGGGCGAGAGCCCCGGCGTCGGCCGCATGTTCTGCGACATCCTCATGCCCGACGGCAGCCCGTCGTACGCCGATCCGCGGCACGTGCTCAAGCGCCAGCTCGCCAAGGCCGCCGAGCTCGGGTTCACGTTCTACACGCACCCCGAGATCGAGTTCTTCCTCCTCGAGCAGGGCTTCGGCAAGGGCGAGGTGCCGACGCCCATCGACCACGTCGGCTACTTCGACCACACGCCGCACGGCCTCGGCTACGACTTCCGCCGCCAGGCGATCACGATGCTCGAGGCGATGGGCATCTCGGTGGAGTTCAGCCACCATGAGGGCGCGCCCGGCCAGCAGGAGATCGACCTGCGGTACGCCGACGCGCTCACCACCGCCGACAACATCATGACCTTCCGCCTCGTGGTGAAGGAGGTCGCGCTCGAGCAGGGCGTGTACGCCACGTTCATGCCGAAGCCGTTCGCCGACCACCCGGGCTCGGGGATGCACACGCATCTGTCGCTCTTCGAGGGCGACCGCAACGCGTTCTACGAGGCCGGCGCGGAGTACTCGCTCTCCAAGGTCGGCCGCAGCTTCATCGCCGGCCTGCTGCGGCACGCGCCGGAGATCACCGCGGTCACCAACCAGTGGGTCAACTCCTACAAGCGCCTCGGCGGCGGGGGCGAGGCGCCGGCGTACGTCTGCTGGGGCCACAACAACCGCAGCGCGCTCGTGCGCGTGCCGATGTACAAGCCGAGCAAGGGCAACTCGACGCGGGTGGAGTTCCGCTCGATCGACAGCGCGGCGAACCCCTACCTCGCGTTCGCCCTGATGCTCGCCGCCGGCCTGAAGGGCATCGAGCAGGGGTACGAGCTGCCGCCGGGCGCCGAGGACGACGTCTGGGCGCTCACCGAGGCCGAGCGCCGCGCCCTCGGCATCGAGCCGCTGCCCAGCTCGCTCGGCCAGGCGCTCACGGTGATGGAGCGCAGCGAGCTCGTCGCCGAGACCCTCGGCGAGCACGTGTACGACCACTTCCTGCGCAACAAGCAGCAGGAATGGGCCGACTACCGCCGCCAGGTCACGCAGTTCGAGCTCTCGCGCTACCTGCCCGTCCTCTAGCCGCCCGACCTCTAGCGCAAGGACAGCCCGATGACCTCCCAGACCATCGAGGGTGCCGCCGTGCCCGTCCGCCTGCTCGTCGTCCAGAACGACCCGACCGACCCGCCCGCGCTGCTCGGGCAGTGGTGGGAGGAGGCGGGCGTCGAGCTCGTCCTCGTCCGCGCCGACCAGGGCGAGGCCGTGCCGACCGAGCTGCCGTCCGACGTCGACGGCCTCGTCGTGCTCGGCGGCGAGATGGCAGCGTGGGAGGACCACGTGGCGCCGTGGCTGCCCGACGAGCGCACGCTCGTGGCGGGCGCCGTGGCGTCCGGCACGCCGGTGCTCGGCGTGTGCCTCGGCGGCCAGGTGATGACCCTCGCGTGCGGCGGCGTCGTCGACCGGGCGCCGGTCGCGGAGGTCGGCGTCTACGAGATCGAGCTCACCGACGACGCCGAGAAGGACCCGCTGTTCTCCGTGCTGCCGCAGGGGGTGCCCGTCGCGCAGTACCACGGCGACGCCATGATCGAGGCGCCCGAGGGCGCGGTGCTGCTCGGCCGCACCCGCGACTGCCCGATCCAGGCCTACCGCCTCGGCGACGCGGCGTGGGCGGTGCAGTTCCACCCGGAGGTCGACAGCGAGATCCTCGGGTCCTGGTTCGGCGACGATCCCGCGCCCGTGGAGAAGTGCGGCCGCACGCCCGAGGCCGTGCTCACCGAGATGGACGACCGGTCCGAGGAGATGCGCGCGGCCTGGCGGCCGTTCGCGCACGCCTTCGCGGACGTCGTGCGCGCGTCGGCCGGCACGCCGCGCCCCTGATGTCGCTCGACGGCTCCGCCGAGGGCCGGGCGGGCAGCCTGCAGGGGCGCCTCGCCCGTCTCGGCTTCGCCGACGCCGCCCTCGCGGTGCGCCTGCTGTCCGACCCCGGGCTCGTCGGCCTCGGCTCCGACGCCGTGGTCGACCTGTCGCTGGCGGCCGACCCCGACCTCGCGCTCGGGACGCTGTCGCGCATGGCCGATACCGGAGATCCCGAAGCGCGCGCGCTGGTCGCCGAGCTCGACGAGGACGAGGAGACGCGGCGCCGCGTGCTGACGGTGCTCGGCGCCTCGGTCGCCCTCGGCGACCACCTCGTGCGGCACCCCGGCGACTGGACGGTGCTGCGCCAGCACGACGAGGACGACCCCGACTTCGCGCCGCTCGAGGTCGTGCGGGCCGAGCTGCTGCGGGCGGTCGGCGCCGATCCGCGCGACGAGCAGCCGACAGCCCGTGGCTCGGGCGCCGAGGTGCTTGCCGCCCTGCGGATGGCGTACCGCCGGCGGCTCCTGGCGATCGCGGCGTCCGACCTCGCCGACGGAGCGCCCTTCGTCGAGGTGGCCGCCGCACTCGCGGATCTGGCCGACGCCGTGCTCGAGGCCGCGCTCGCGATCGCCCGCGCCGAGCATCCGGATGCGGCGGACCTCGTGCGGCTGGCGGTGATCGCGCTCGGCAAGTGCGGCGGCCGCGAGCTCAACTACATCTCCGACGTCGACGTCGTCTATGTCGTGGAGGCGCTCGACGGCGTCGACGAGACCGACGCGGTCCGCGCCGGCACGCGGCTCGCCCAGTCGCTCATGCGCGCCTGCAACGCGCCGACGTCCGAAGGAGCGATCTGGGAGGTCGACCCCAACCTGCGGCCGGAGGGCAAGTCGGGCGTGCTCGTGCGCACGCTCGCGTCGTACGAGGGCTACTACCGGCGGTGGGCATCCACCTGGGAGTTCCAGGCGCTGCTCAAGGCCCGCCCTGCGGCGGGCGACCTCGAGCTCGGGCGCGCGTTCGTCGACCTCGTGACGCCGTTCGTGTGGAGCGCCGCCGACCGCCCGAACTTCGTCGAGGACACCCAGGCGATGCGCCGCCGGGTGGAGGAGAACGTGCCCGCGAAGGATGCCGAGCGCCAGCTCAAGCTCGGCGCCGGCGGCCTGCGCGACGTGGAGTTCTCCGTGCAGCTGCTCCAGCTCGTGCACGGCCGCAGCGACGTCATGCTGCACAGCGCCACGACCATGACGGCGCTCGAGTCGCTCGCGACGTGGGGATACGTCGGTCGCGAGGACGCGTCCACCCTCGCGCAGTCGTACGCCTTCCTGCGCACGTTGGAGCACCGCATCCAGCTGCACCGCCTGCGCCGCACGCACGTCGTGCCCGACTCCGAGGTCGCGCTGCGGCACATCGCGCGGTCGATGGGCATGCGCACCGACCCGGTCGCGGAGCTGACCGAGACCTGGAAGCGGCACCGGCGCGAGGTGCGCCGGCTGCACGAGAAGCTGTTCTACCGCCCGCTGCTCAACGCCGTCGCCCGGCTCGACGCGGGCGAGGCGCGCCTGACGCAGGAGGCTGCCCGGCAGCGCCTCGAGGCCCTCGGGTACGTCGACCCTGCCGGCGCCCTGCGCAACCTCGAGGCCCTCACGTCCGGCGTCACGCGGCGCGCGGCCATCCAGCGCACGCTGCTGCCGGTGATGCTCGGCTGGTTCGCCGGTGCCCCCGACCCCGACGCCGGACTGCTCGCGTTTCGCCGCATGAGCGACTCCCTCGGCTCGACGCCGTGGTACCTCCGTCTCCTGCGCGACGAGTCCCTCGCGGCCCAGCGGCTCGCGACCGTGCTCGCATCGAGCCGCTACGCGTCCGACCTGCTCATGCGCGCACCCGAGGGCGTGACGATGCTCGCGGACGACGACGAGCTCGTGCCGCGCACGCGCGAGGCGCTCGACGCCGAGGCGCTCGCAGCCGCACGCCGGCACGAGGATCCGGAGGTCGCCGTCGCGGCCGTCCGCGCGCTGCGCCGGCGCGAGCTGTTCCGCACCGCCGTCGCCGAGCTGCTCGGGACGGCGCAGGTCGACGACGCCGGCGTCGCGCTGTCGGCGATCGCGGGCGCGACCATCACCGGCGCGCTCGAGATCGCGGTGCGCGCGGTCGAGGCCGAGCGGGGGAGCGCGCTGCCGACGCGCTTCCTCGTGGTCGCGATGGGGCGCTTCGGCGGGGGCGAGCTCGGGTTCGCCAGCGACGCCGACGTGCTGTTCGTGCACGATCCGCTGCCGGGCGCCGACGACCGCGATGCGCACGAGGCTGCGCTCGCCGTGGCCGCCGAGCTGCGGCGCCTGCTCATGATCCCGACGCCGGACCCGGTGCTCGAGGTCGATGCGTCGCTGCGGCCCGAGGGGCGCAACGGCCCGCTGGTGCGCACGATCGCGTCGTACGCGTCGTACTACGAGAAGTGGTCGTCGGCGTGGGAGGCGCAGGCGCTGCTGCGCGCCGAGCCCGTCGCCGGCGACGCCGAGCTCGGGCGCGAGTTCGTCGCGATCATCGACCCGCTGCGCTACCCCGAGGGCGGGATCGGCGAGGGCGACGTCCGCGAGATCCGCCGGCTCAAGGCGCGGATGGAGGCCGAGCGGCTGCCGCGCGGCGCCGACCCCGGCCTGCACACCAAGCTCGGCCGCGGCGGGCTCTCGGACGTGGAGTGGGTTGCCCAGCTGATCGCGCTGCAACACGGCCACGAGGTGCCCGCGCTGCGCACGACGCGCACCCTGCCCGCGCTCGAGGGCGCGGTCGCGGCGGGGCTGCTCGAAGCCGAGGACGCCGACCATCTCGCGTCCGCATGGCGGATCGCGACGCGCGTGCGCGACGCCGTGATGCTGGTCAAGGGCCGAGCGAGCGACATGGTGCCGACCGACACGCGCGACCTCGCCGCCGTCTCCCAGGTGCTGGGCTACCCTCCCGGCGAGAGCGGCGCGCTGCTGGACGACTACCGGCGGATCACGCGGCGCGCACGGGGGGTCGTGGAAAGGGTGTTCTACGCGTGAGCTCTGCCGACACGGGTCGGGATGCGGAGCGTCAGCGCGCCGGTCTGCGCGAGGTGCTCGCCGTACGCGAGTTCCGAGGTCTCGTCGCCGCCCAGGTGGCGAGCGAGGCCGGCGACCAGATCGCGCGCGTGGCGCTCGCCCTCCTCGTGCTCTCCGACACCGGCTCCGCGCTGCTGGCCGCCGCGACGTTCGCGGTCACGTTCGTGCCGACGTTCCTCGGCGCGGCTCTGTTGGGATCGCTCGCCGACCGCTTCAGCCGCAAGACGCTCATGCTGCTCGCCGACGTCGCGCGCGCGATCGCGATCGGCGTGCTCGCGCTCGTCGCCGGGTCGGCCGCCCCGCTCTGGGTGCTGTTCGTGCTGCTGTTCGTCGCCGAGCTGTTCACGCCGCTGTTCGAGTCGGCGCGCGCGGCGTCGATCCCGGATGTGCTCGGCACTCCGTCTTTGGTGACGGCGGGCACGGGGCTCTCGCGCTCGCTGCACCTGGCGAACCAGGCGATCGGCCTTGTCCTTGGCGGCCTCGTCGTGCAGCTGACGAGCCCGCAGACGGCGCTGTTCATCGACGCCGTGACCTTCATCGTGTCGTACGCGCTCATCGCGGCGTTCCTGCGCAACCGGCCCGCGATGCTCGAGGCGACCGAGTCCGTGCGCCAGCTGTTCACTGACCTCGCCGAGGGCTGGCGGATGCTCGTGGCCGACCGGTCGCGGCGCGCGCTCATCCTGCTCGGCTGGGGCATGGCCGCGTCGCTGGTCGCGCCCGAAGCGGTCGCCCTCGCCTACGTGCGCGACGCCGGCGAGCTCGACGCGTGGGGCGGCGTGCTCATGGCGTCCGTCATCACCGGGGCCGCGCTCGGCTCGATCCTCGTCGGACGGCGCGCCCCCCGGAACCAGCTCGACCTCGTGCTGCCGCTCGCCATCGCCGTGTGCCTGCCGCTGCTCGTGACCGGCCTCGAGCCGTCGGTCGTCGTTCTGGTGGTGCTGTGGTTCGTGTCCGGCATCGCTCAGGCGTTCCTCGTGCCGGTCATGTCGTTCACGACGCTGCTCACGAAGAACGAGCACCGGGGACGCGTGGTCGGCATCGCGAGCGCCGGGTTCGCTGCGGTGACCGCGCTCGGCTACCTGCTCACCGGCTTCATCGCCGACCGCACGAGCCCTGCCTTCGCCGTCACCGTGATGGCGGCGGTGGGGCTGCTCGTCGCGAGCATCGCGTACGTCGTGTGGCCCACGAAGGTGCTGCGCGACGACGTGCGCCAGCTCGAGCTGGCCGGCCACTAGCCCAGGTAGTCGAGCACCTTCTGCGCGTCCGCGGTCAGAGCCCGCTCGACCTGAGGCGCCAGGTGCTCGCCGTCGCGGACCGTCCAGGTGAGCCGCCCGCCCGCGAGCCTCCAGACGGCGACTGCGCGGCCGTCGACGAGGGCGACGGAGCGGAAGATGCCGTTGCTCGTGACCACGCCGTCCTCGTCGTCTCCGACCACGAGGGCGCGGGAGCGCCAACCGTGCAGCACGGGGTCGAACGGGCCGAGCAGCACCGGTGCGGGCAGCGCGGCGTCGTCGGGCGGCGGCGCCAACGAGACCAGGCCGTCGCCGTGCTCGACGAGTCCGCGCACCCCCGCGAGGCCGCGGCGCGCGTCGCCGAGCGGCAGGCCGATCCAGTAGGCGAGGTCGTCGGCGCTCGCCGGGCCGTGCCCGAGCAGGTAGCGGCGGGCCAGCTCGGCGAGCAGCACGTCGCGGTCGGGCAGGGCGGGGCGCGGGCCGAGCCACGACTCCGGGTCGACGAACGCCTGCTCGCCGTCCACGACCGGTCCGCGCAGCAGGAGGCCGTCGTACGACGCCGCGCCGAGCACGTGGATGAGGGCCTGGCCCGCCGTGCGCACGCCCGCGGAGTCGAGCCGGTCGCGCAGCTGCGTGCGGGTCTGCGGCCCGTTCTCGCGCACCGCGCGCGACACGACCGCGACGCCCCGCTCGGCCATCGCGGGGTCGACGCCCTCCTGCGCGAGCCGCCGCGCGCTCTCGGTGCGCCGGCGAGGTGCGGTGAGGCTGTGCAGCCACGCGTGGTCCTCGCTGCGCACGAGGTGCAGCGTGCCGCGGCCGAGCCAGTCGACCACGAGGCTGCGGTCGTCGGTCAGCGCGCGGTCCACGTCGTACGCCGAGCCCACGGACGAGCGCGCGCGCACAGCGAGGCGGAAGCCTCGCGCGTCCTGCGCCTGCACCGCGAGCAGCCGGTCGACGACCTGCACGGGGTCCGTCGCCTCCCTGGTCGTGAGCAGCTGCGCGCGCAGCCGGGCGCGCAGCACGGGGGAGGCGGCCTGCGGCATGGCTCGATCCCACCACGATCCCGGCGCCTGTCGGCGCACGTTTGCCCGAGGGCGGCCGGGGTACTGCTGGTGCCTCAGCAGCCGGCGCGGGGAGGGACCATGGCCGACGTACGACGTGGCAAGCCGCCGTGGACTCGCGCGTACTCGTTCCTGTGGGTCACGCTCGCGCTGTTCCTCATCTCCTGGGTCGGGCAGTTCCTGTTCCAGATGAACGTCGTGCGCAACGAGGCTGAGCAGCACGGGCAGCCGTTCGCGATGTCGGACTTCCTCGTGCAGTTCGGCGCCTCGACGCTGGAGAACTGGCAGTCGGAGTTCCTGCAGCTCTGCTGGCAGGCGGCGGGCCTCGCGTTCCTGCTGTTCTGGGGCTCGTCGCAGTCCAAGGAGAGCGACGTGCGGCTCGAGGCCAAGGTCGACGCCCTGATGCGCGATCGCGGCCTCGACCCCGACGCCGTGGGCGAGGAGGCGCACCGCCGGGTCACCTCGGTGCCCTCGGACTGAGAGCGTTCCGTGGCGCGGGACCTGCGGGTCGTCGTCGCCGGGCAGCGGTGCATCCTTCGGGCATGAGCACCGAGCGGCCGGAGATCGGCGCAGCCGTCGTCGCAGCCGGCATCACGACCAACTACCTGCACGCGGGATCCGGCGACCCGGTCGTGCTGCTGCACGGCTCCGGTCCAGGGGTCACGGCGTACGCGAACTGGCGGCTCACGATCCCTGCGCTGTCGCAGGAGCTCGCGGTGTACGCGCCCGACCTCGTGGGCTTCGGCTTCACCGAGCGCCCCGACGGCGTCGACTACTCGATGGACACCTGGGTCGCGCAGGTCGTGGGGTTCCTCGACGCGCTGGGCCTCTCGCGGGTGGCCCTCGTCGGCAACAGCTTCGGCGGGGCGCTCGCACTGCGCGTGGCGGCGCGGCATCCCGAGCGGGTGTCGAAGCTCGTGCTCATGGGCAGCGTCGGCGTCCCGTTCGAGATCACGCCGGGTCTCGACGCCGTGTGGGGCTACGAGCCGTCGTTCGAGGCGATGCGCGGGCTGCTCGGGATCTTCGCGTACTCCCGGGCGCTCGTCACCGACGAGCTCGCGCAGGTGCGGTACGAGGCGAGCATCCAGCCCGGGTTCCAGGAGTCGTTCTCCGCGATGTTCCCGGCGCCGCGCCAGCGCTGGGTCGATGCGATGGTCACGCCCGACGAGGAGATCGCCCGGCTGCCCCAGCCGACGCTCGTCGTGCACGGCCGCGACGACCAGGTGATCCCGCTCGCGAACGCGCTGCACCTGCTCGACGTCGTGCCCGACGTACGTCTGCACGTGTTCGGCCGGTGCGGGCACTGGACCCAGATCGAGCATGCCGAGGCGTTCAACCGGCTCGTGCTGGAGTTCGTCCGCGAAGGCTGAGGCGCTGTCGGGATACTCGCCTCGTGATCACGATGAAGTACGCCCAGCTCGAGCACGAGCGGCGGTTCCTGGTGGCGCAGCTGCCCGACCTCTCGTCGGCGGTGCGCGTGCTCGCGATCGATGACCGGTACATCGTCGGGACGCGCATGCGGCTGCGGTCGGTGACCCAGACCGGCACGCCGATGGTGCACAAGCTGGGGCACAAGGTGCGCTTCGATCCGAGCAGCGGCGCGGAGATCGCGCACACGTCGCTCTACCTCGACGACGCCGAGCGTGCGGCGCTCGCCGTGCTGCCGGCGCATCCGCTCGCCAAAACCCGGCACGTGCTGCCTCTCGACGGCTACCTCGAGGTGGCGGTCGATGTGTTCCACGGCGCGCTCGAGGGGCTCGTGCTCGCCGAGGTGGACCTCGGCGCCCGCCACCACCTGCCCGACGTGCTCCCTGCGTGGCTCGGGCGCGAGGTGACCGACGACGACCGGTTCACCGGGGGAGCGCTCGCGCTGCTGAGCCCGGACGATGCGCGGGCCTTCGTCGCGTCGGTGCTCAGCTGACGCAGAACTCGTTGCCCTCGGGGTCGCGCATCGTCACGAAGTAGAAGAAGTCGTCGGGGTCGTCCTCGCGGGTCACGTACGCCGTGGTGGCGCCGAGCGCGCTGAGCCGTGCGACCACGGCGTCGACGAGCGCGACCCGCTCGTCGAGGGTGAGGGAGTCGTCGCGGTCGGTGGCGTAGACGTCGATGTGCAGGCGGTTCTTGCCCGCCTTGTCCTCCGGCACCTCCTGGAACCACAGCGGCGGCTGCTCGCCCGCAGGGTCGAACAGGCGGTTGTCGAACGCCTCCTCGCCGCCGAGCCGGCCGCGGTAGTGCTGGTACCAGGGCGTGTCGAGGTCGGGCGGCGTGGGGGTGTAGCCGAGCGCCTCGGCCCAGAAGGCCACGAGGCGGGGCGGGTCGTGCGCGTCGATGGTCAGCTGCCAGAACACCATCGCCCGACCGTAGCGCCGGGCCCGGACGGCGTCAGTCGAGGCAGAACTCGTTGCCCTCGGGGTCGGCCATCACGATGTGCCCGTACGTCAGGGGCGGCGCGGGGTCGAACCGCTCGGTGCGCGTGGCGCCGAGCCCGACGAGCCGGGCGCACTCGGCCTCGAGCGCCGTCATCCGCTCCTCGCCCTGCAGTCCGGGAGCGGCGCGGAGGTCGAGGTGCAGCCGGTTCTTGGCGACCTTGTCCTCGGGCACCTGCTGGAAGAAGATCCGCGGCCCGGCGCCGTCGGGATCCTCGAGCGCCGAGGAGGAGTTGCGCTGCTCGACGGGCACGCCCACCTTCTCGAGGAACTGGTCCCACGCTGCGAGCGGGTCGGCGCCCTCGGGCAGGTCGGCGCCCGGGGGAGCGGGGTGGATGTAGCCGAGGGCGTCGCGCCAGAACATCGAGAGTGCGCGCGGGTCGCGCGCGTCGAAGGTCAGCTGAACGTGCCGGCTCATGGTCGTCTCCGCTCGTCGTGGATCGCTGCCCCTGTTCTACCCGCATCCTCGGACGTCGAGGCTGGATCCGGGCATGGCTGTACGCCGGAACCCTGCCCCTGTGGTGCGGGGCGGGGATCCGGCGCCGGCCGGGCATGGTCAGAAGGGTGGGGGGTCGTGCTGGTCCGGCCCGGGGCCGGGCTGCGGCGCGGGCTCGGTCTCGTGCTGGGGCGGGTCGGGCGGGTCGGGGGTGTCGAGGGACGCGCGGGGCGGGATGTGCACGACCTGGCCCCAGGCGGTGGTCCAAGTGCAGGACCCGTCGGCCTTGGAGTCGGTGATGTCGACCAGGCGGGCGGTCTTGAGCTGGTGGGAGGGGATGCAGACCCCGCCGCAGTTGCCCGCGGAGGTCGGGCCGCGGGGGTGCTCCTCGGCGTGGTCCATCTCCAGCCGCGTCGAGGTCGACGCGTGCTGGTGGACGGGGTTGCGGCAGATGTCGCGGGCGAGGGTGAACGCGCGCAGGTGCGCGTGGGTGTAGTCGGTGGTGCCCAGGTCGAGGAGGTGGTCGTCGACGGGGTCGGTGACGAACCGGCGGAACGTGCGGGCCATGGCGGCGTACTCCCGGCCGATCTCGGCCGGGACGGGCTGCCCGTCCAGCAGCGCGATCCGCTCCCGCTCCCGGGTCAGTGTGAGGTAGTCGATGGTCACGTTCAGCCGCACCAGCGTCGCGGACGCCCGGTCCCAGGTAACCGACCCGTCCGGGCCGACGCTGCCCAGCACCCGGGCGGCCAGCGCGGTCGCCCGATCCGCGTCCGCCCCCGGCTCCCCGTCGTCGCCGGCCGGGTCCGCGGGACGTCCGCCGCCGGCCAGGCCCTCGCCGTCCGACGGGTCCTGCTCGTCGGACGGGTCGTGCTCGTCCGCGGGGTCCTCCGCGGCATCCCCGTCGTGGCCAGTGGCGTCGCCCGCGCCCCGCGCGGCGGCTGCCGCGGCGGCTTGCTTGCGGGTCTTCTTCAGGGCGCGGCCGTCGGCGGCGATGGTCTCGTAGACGGCGTTGACCAGCGACCATTCGTCGACGTAGCCGAGCATGCCCATCCCGTCGGCCAGGCGCTTGACCCACACCTTCCGGTCCTTCTTGCGGGCCTTGCGGTGCCGTTCGGCGGCGTCGGGGTCGAACCGCGCGACCAGCTTCTCCACCTCGCCGGCGAACTGCCCCGGCGTGCGGGTCCGGGCCCGTGCCAGGGCGCGGGCGGCGATCTGCGCGAGCGCGTCGGGGTCGGCCACGAACCGGGTGCGGTCCACCAGCACCGCCAGATGCCCCCACGCCACGGCCCCGCACCGCAGCGCGGCCAGGAAGTCCGGGAACGTCGTGGTGACCGTGCGCGCCACGTCGATGGCCACCCCGGCGGCGTAGTCCGACGTGCGGCGGGCGACCGCGACCTCGTGCTCGAGGTGCACCTCGGCCAGGTAGGCGCCCGAGGGCTCGGTGCCGGCCAGCGCGGTCAGCACCTCGACCCGGCGGGCGTGGACCCACGCCTCCACCTTGTCCAGCGCCTTGAGCGCCACCAGCAGGTCCTGCGGGGCGGTGACCGCCGCGAGGTCCAGGGATTCCAGCACCCCGACGTCGAACGAGCCCGCCGCCGTGCCCGGCCCGGACAGCAGGCCCAGCGCCTGCACCGGATCGCCCAGCACCTCCGACACGGCCGGGTGCTCGTCGAGCTCGTCCGGGTGCGGCGGCGCGTCGTCGTGCTCGCGGTCCCGGTAGCCGAGGGAGACCATCAGCGCCTCGAACTCCGCCACCTCCGCCGGGCTCGGGTACGGCGACCAGCCGGGCGGCATCGCCTCGCCCGCCTCGACATCCACGAAGCACGACGTCTCAGCAGCCATGGTCACCTCCTCACCGCGCCCCCCGGATCAGATGGCACAAGCATGCCGACCACCTCCGACAACGCCGCGGCATCGGAAGCACCGATGGGGACAGAACCGTTCAGCCCCAAGCGAAATCAAAGACCGAAACCGCCACGCAACACGATCGATAACGGCACATCGCGATTGCAGATCAGGGCTGGCGGAAGACGCGCCGTACGGACGGCAGCCATAGGAGGACCCAAACGGCGAGCGGTGGCACGAGGATGCCCACCCACTCCGCTCTGGTCGTGTCGCCGTAACGCTGGTCGTCCCACAGCAGGGCCAGGGACATGATCGGCAGGAATGCGAGTGCGACCCAGCGTGACTTCTGCCGACCTTCGAACCAGCCTCGAAGCGCATAGACGCCCATAGCAGCGAGCCAGAGGAACAGGATGCCCAGGGCTCGCTCTTGCCAGTCGGGTCCGGCAATCAGGTTACCCACGCCCCCGATGACGAACTGAACCGTCCCGACGCCAACCAGCACGAATGCCAGCACAACAATCGACGTTGTCAGCCCGCTCCGAGCGGGCGGACTTGGCCGGTCCTCTAGGTCATGGCTCGTAACGCGGTGCCGCTCAGCTCCCCCGGGTTTCATGCGAGTCAGAATGCCGGTTCGCCCGATCAGAAGCGAGCGATAGCGGCACATCTGCTCGGTTGCGTCGTCAGTCCAAGCGCTTGACGTTGCTGGGTGGCTCGTTCACCGGGTTCCCGTCCACGGGCGGCAGCTTCTGCGGCGTGACCGTCGCGGTCGCTCGCATGTACCGGCGGAGCAGGCTCCAGCCCAATCCTGCGATGACGATGCCACCGACCACGAGGAGCCAGCCCCAGGCCAGCCCGTCGACGATGGTCAAGGCACCGACGAGCAGCAGAGCGAGGGCGCCACCAGAGACGGTCACAGCAACGCCCTTGGGTACGTCGATCCAGTCCCCAGTCGCCATCAGACACGTCCCACGTAGGTCACGGGAACAGCGTGCCATCACCCGCTGGGCGCTCGCTAACGGCACGTCTGCTCGCTATGTCCGAGGCGAGAAGCGAGGACTTCCTCGCTGCGCCCAATCGGCTCGGTAAGCCTCGAACGACACCGGCGACGCTGCCCCTCCGGGGTTGTCGTCGTTCCCGAACTCGAACCCGCATCCGGGGCAGACCTCATAGGAAGGGCGTCCCAGCAGGTCCTCGTAGGGCGGATCAAGTGCCATGCCGGGAGGCGGCGGCCAGGTCTCGTAGGGCCTGGTCGTCAGTTCGTAGGAGCGGCAGACAGGGCACTCGAACACGTTGTCATCCTGTCGCAAAGAGCGAGCGAGATCGGCACTTACGCGTGCCCCGGAGCGGCACATCGCGATTGCAGCGGAGGCGCTTCTGCCTGCACTAGGAGGAGTGCTTCCCTCGGTAGGACGAATCCCGGTCAGGCACGCCGTAGTAGAAGATCCACGCGGGGACCAGCAGCGCGGCCATGCCCGCCGCGATGAGCAGGATTCCCCACGCACTGTGGTCGGCCACTCGACGTATCCCGTCGATGATCGCCGCCACGGACAGAACGACATGTCCGATCCTTGTCGCAGTGATCTCCCCGAACCAGTGACCGAACTCCCGAAGGTCATGAAGGGGTCGCAGGTCTCTTCGGAACCCCGGCGGTCGCACGGTCCAAGTCTCCCGTCAACGAAACGGATGCGAGCGCGAACGGCACATCGGGGCTGGTCGAATCTGTGAGACTCTTCCTCCGGAGTCCCCGTGAGAGGGAGGGAGACGGACCTCGGCTGAGTTCGCGCGAGAGCGCTGGCGTTGGGGCACCGCGCCGTCCGTGCTCCACGGCTCGCGGGGACTCCCTCGACCAGCGCGATTCGATCGCGAACGGCACCTCTGGGCGATCAGATCCGAGGAGGATCGGGCTTGGACCAGTCGATCACTTCGCCGTCTGGCGCCTGGCGCGGTTCAAGCGGCCGGCGATAGAAGAGGGCGGCCCACACCGTTCCGAGCAGCGTCACTACCAGAAGTGCCGCCGCCGAGACAGGGCTGGCGAACTGGGTCCCACGGAGCCACTGCACGCCAGCCACGATGACGGCAATCCAGGCCGAGAAGAGGACTGCGGGCACGACCACGAACGCTCGGCCGTAATCCTGGAGAGTCCGACGAGGTCGTCGACGCCACGGCACCGGTGCCACCTCCGGCAGCGAGCCACGCTCATGCTTGGCCACGTCGTCGATCCTCCCCCGACTACGCCCTGCCCCGCGAGCGCAATCGGTACATCTGCGCCCCTCACTCAGCGCGGAGGCCGACCAGCACCGAAGACCGTCCGCCAGACCCACACACCGCCCTGCTGCTCACGGACTGGGAACCCGGCGGCGAGGAGTTCGGCTGCCGCCTCATCACGCGCAGCACCTAGACACCAGACGTAGTCCCATTGGCCGTTCGAGCGATGGATCGCCAGCCCAGGCGACTTCAACGGACTCCAGCCACCCCCACGCATCGGAACAACGTCGAGCACTTCGGCCGGGCGCAGGGTGACGGGCGGTGCAGTAGGCGATGCCATCGTCAGCAGGCCAGACCGGCTGACTGTCAGTCGGGCCAGGGGCATCGTTGCGTTCTCACGCAGACGCCCCAGCGGTGTGTTCCAACCGCAGCTCACAACGAAATCGCTGCCAGCACTCACCTCAACATCGCCCCCGTCCACCCGAGCGATACTGCCGGATATTTCGCCGCCGGGCGGGGGGACACGGATCTTCGCGCCCACGGCGCGGAATCGGATGTTTGAGGCTCGTCCAGGCGGGGCATCACGCAGGCGTGCTCTGTGCGTCCGGCCCGTTCCTGACCTTGTCGGGGTGCGTTAGCGTCGCGAGCACGACGCCCATCGGCCGCGAGGAGCAGCGGGGATGACCCAGAACGCCGTACGACTGTCCGTGCCCGCCGAGACCGGCTGGGTGTCGCTGGTCCGTTCGACCGCGGTCGCCGTGGCCTCGCGCGTCGGCTTCGACCTCGAGCAGCTCGAGGACGTGCGCCTGGCCGTGGGCGAGGCAGCCGGACTCCTCGCGGCCAACGCCGTGCCCGACACGCTCCTCGAGGTGCGCTTCGAGGTGGAGGAGGAGTCGGTCCTCGTCGCCATCACCGGCCACTGCGAGGGCTCTGTGCTCCCGCAGCAGGACAGCTTCGCCTGGGCCGTGCTCGCTGCCCTCGTCGTCGACCTGTGGGCGGAGGAGACCCCGGACGGCGTGACCATCTCGCTGCGGTCCGCGCGGTCGACCGCGCTGGCGGACCCGGCGTGAGCAACGCCGCCGCCGCCAAGGCGGAGCACCCGCCGCCCCCCGCCGACGACACCGCGAACCCGTCGCCGGAGGGCTCCGAGGTCGTGCCTGCGGACGAGAACGTCGTACCCGCCGACGAGGCGCCGGCCGAGGTAGTGCTGCCGCGCGGCTGGGGCGACGCCCACCGGGCGCGCGAGCGCGAGCTGCTCGAGATCCTCGCCTCGACCGACCCCGACTCCGCCGCTCACCAGGGCGCGCGCAACGAGCTCGTCACCCTGCACATCCCTCTCGTGCAGTACCTCGCCCGGCGCTTCCGCGACCGCGGGGAACCGATCGAGGACCTCACCCAGGTCGGCATGATCGGCCTGCTCAAGGCCGTCGACCGGTTCGAGCTCGAGCGCGGGGTGGAGCTCGCGACGTACGCGACCCCCACGGTGATCGGCGAGATCAAGCGGCACTTCCGCGACAAGGGCTGGGCGGTCCGCGTTCCGCGGCGGCTGCAGGAGCTGCGGATGTCGCTCGGCCAGGCCACGGCCGAGCTGTCGCAGCGCACCGGCCGTTCGCCGACAGTCGCCGAGCTCGCCGCGCACCTCGGCATCTCCGAGGAGGAGGTGCTCGAGGGCCTCGAAGGCGCCCAGGCGTACAGCTACACGAGCCTCGACGCGCACGTCGGATCGTCGGACGAGTCGACGCCGCTGGCCGAGCTCATGGGCGCGGACGACCCGGCGCTCGAGACGATCGAGTACCGAGAGGCACTGCGTCCCCTCCTGGCCGCTCTTCCGGCGCGCGAACGCCGCATCCTCGTGCTCCGGTTCTTCCACGGCATGACCCAGACGCAGATCTCCGAGGAGGTCGGCATCTCCCAGATGCACGTGTCGCGCCTGCTGGCCAGGTCGCTCGGCGTGCTGCGCGAGGGCCTGCTGCAGGACTGAGACCGAACGCGCGAGGGGCTGCCGGGGACGACGTCCCGGGCAGCCCCTCGCGCATAGGGGACGGATCAGGCGCCGAGCGACTCCAGCGCCTGCTCGAGCGACTGCGTGGTCGTGAGCGCGGTATCGAGCTGGGTGATCGACATGACCCGGGCGACCGGGCCCGAGTCGGGGAGCACCAGCGTCAGCGACGCGCCGGCGTCGTTGAGGTGCGAGTTCGCGCGGACGAGCTGCGACAGCGCCGCGGAGTCGAGGAACGTCACCTGGCGCAGGTCGGCCACGACCGGGGTCCCGCCTCCGCGCATCGTCAGGATGTCCAGGAGCTCGGGCGCGTTGGCGATGTCGTACTCACCCTGCAGGGTGATCACGACCGGAGCGTCTGCCATGGTTCTGCCTCTCGTCACTCGTCATCGGCGCGGGCCACCCGGGCCCACACCGCCTTGCCGTGCTGGGTCTTGAGGATGCCCCACTCCGCGGAGAGGGCATCGACGATGGCGAGCCCGCGGCCGCGCACCGCACCGGGCGCGATCGGCAGCGGGGACAGAGGTACGACGGGACCGCCGTCGAGCACCGAGACGAGCACCGATCCGCCGTCCTCAGCGACGACTTCCAGCGCCGCGGGCGGTAGGCCGTGCTCCAGCGCGTTCGCCACGAGCTCGCCCGTCACGAGGACCAGGTCGTCGAGGAGCGCGGGATCGAGCGCGGGCAGTGCGGAAGCGACCGCTGAGCGCCACATGTGCTGCCCGGACGCATCGAGGACGAGCGCCACCACGACCTCGCCGCGCGCTGCGGCCGAGGGCGTACGCCTCTGCGTCACTGGGGTCCTTCGCTCGGGGCTGTCGACGGGGAGCACACCTGACGCCACGCCTTTACCCTCCCGCGCGCGTCCTAAACATCGGTTCCGATGGTAGATCGCGGCCGGCCTCGCCGACGTCGGACGCCTCGCCTACGGTCGTCGCCATGAGCATCGACCCGGCCGCGTCGTTCCGCATCCTGGGCGGCGACCAGGAGTCCGCCGTCGTGCTGCACGTGCCGCACTCCGCCACGGCGATCCCCGGGCAGGTGCGCGCCGGGATCCTGCTCGACGACGACGCCCTCGCCGCCGAGCTCCGGGCGATGACCGACGCCGACACGGACCGGATCGCGGACCACGCCGCCCAGCGGGCGCACCGCGCGCCCTGGTCCTTCGTCAACCTCCTCTCGCGCCTCGTGATCGATCCGGAGCGCTTCACCGACCCCGACCGGGAGGAGATGGAGGAGATCGGGATGGGGGCGGTCTACACCGCCACCTCCGCCCTCGGGGTCCTGCGCGACCCCGATCCCCACGTGCGCGACGACCTGCTCGCCCACTACTTCCACCCGTACGCCGAGGCCCTCGCGGATCTGGTCGACCAGCGGCTCGCGGCCGTGGGCCGTGCGGTGGTGCTCGACGTGCACTCGTACCCGCGCGATGTGCTGCCCTACGAGCGGCACCCGCACGACCGCCGCCCACAGGTCTGCCTGGGCTTCGACCCCGAGCACACGCCCGAGCCGCTCCGGGCCGCCGCAGTCGAGGCGTTCGGTGCGTGGGAGCTCGGCGTCGACGAGCCGTTCAGCGGCACCTACGTGCCGACCCGCCACTACTGCGACGACCTGCGCGTCTCCTCGGTGATGGTCGAGATCCGCCGCGACCAGTACCTCGACGCCGACGGCGCGCCCGTGCCTGCCGAGGTCGAGCGGCTCGGGACGGCCCTCGCCGCCCTGGTCGACGCGGTCGACGGGATGCCGGCATGACGGCCGTCAGCGAGGAGCAGCTCGACGCCGCCGCCGCGCGGGTGATCTCGGCGCTCGCCGGCCCCGGCGCCGTCGTGCGCGACGACCAGCGCGCCGCCGTGGCCGCGCTCGTGCTCGACCGCCGCCGGGCCCTCGTGGTGCAGGCGACCGGCTGGGGGAAGTCGGCCGTCTACTGGATCGCCGCGAAGGCCGTCCGCGAGGCGGGCGGCGGCCCGGTGCTCGTGGTGTCTCCGCTGCTTGCGCTGATGGGCGACCAGGTCGCCGCCGCGCGCCGGGCCGGGCTCTCGGCGGCCACGCTCAACTCGTCCAACCTCGACGACTGGCCCGACGTCGAGCGCGCGCTCCTCGCCGGCGACCTCGACGTGCTCCTCGTGTCGCCCGAGCGGCTGGCCAACCCGCGCTTCTCGGCCACCGTGCTCGACGTGCTGCTGCCGCGCCTCGGGCTCCTCGTGATCGACGAGGCGCACTGCATCTCGTCGTGGGGCCACGACTTCCGCCCCGACTACCAGCGGATCGCGGGCCTGCTGCTCGCCAACCCGGGCCTGCCGGTGCTCGCCACCACCGCCACGGCGAACGAGCGCGTCACCGCCGATGTCGCCGCCCAGCTGGGCGAGGGCACGTTCGTCCAGCGCGGGCGCCTGGCCCGCGAGTCGCTGCACCTCGGCGTGCTCCCGGGGCTCACCGCGCTCGACCGCTACGCGTGGGTCGACGCAGCCCTGCGCGTGCTGCCCGGGTCGGGCATCGTCTACGCGCTCACGGTGGCCGACGCCGACCGGCTCGCCGGGTTCCTCGCCTCGCGCGGGCACGCGGTCGCGGCGTACTCCGGGCGCACCGAGACCGCCGACCGCGCGCGGATCGAGTCGGCGCTCAAGGCCAACGAGCTCAAGGCCGTCGTCGCGACCTCGGCGCTCGGCATGGGCTACGACAAGCCCGACCTCGCTTTCTGCCTGCACGTCGGCTCGCCGCCGTCGCCGGTCGACTACTACCAGCAGGTCGGGCGGGCCGGCCGCGCACTGCCCGAGGCCAGCGTCGTGCTGCTGCCCGGCGAGGCGGACGAGCGGCTGTGGGACTGGTTCGCGACCGCGAGCGTGCCGCGGCCGGAGGAGGCCGACGCCGTGCTGCGCGCGCTGCGCCAGCAGGGGGCGCTGAGCGTTCCGGCGCTCGAGGCGGCGACCGGCGTGCGGCGCACCCGGGTCGAGCTGCTCGTGAAGGTCCTCGCGGTCGACGGCGCGGTCGAGCGCGAGGGCACGTCGTGGGTCGCGACCGGGCAGGAATGGGTGTACGACCACGAGAAGTACGACGCGCTCGTCGCGGTGCGCCGCCGCGAGTCCGACATCATGCGCGCCTACGTGCACGGCGGCGACTGCCTCGAGGTGCTGCTGCGCCGCTCGCTCGACGATCCGGTCGAGCCGGGGGAGCGGTGCGGGCGCTGCTCGGTCTGCACGGGGTCGCTGCCCTCGGGCCTCCCGACCACCATCGATCCGGAGTCGCGCGAGGCTGCGCGGGCATGGCTGCGCGACCTCGAGGTGCCGCTCGAGCCGCGCAAGATGTTCACGTCCGGCATCGACGCCGCGAGCGGACGGCCCGACTGGCGCGGCCGGATCGCGCCGTCGCTCGCGCTCGCCCCCGGACGCGCCCTGGCCTTCGCCGACGATCCGGCGTGGGAGCGGCTGCCGTCGGTCACCGGCACCGGCGCCCCCGACGCTCCAGCGCCCGACTGGCTCCTCGAGGCGATCGAGCGCACGTTCCGCCGCTGGCTCCCGCAGCTGCCGCAGGCGGTCGAGGCCGTGGTGCCGGTCCCGAGCACCCGGCGTGCGCGGCTCGTTGGGTCGGTCGCCGCCACCATCGCGGGCGGTATCGGCGTACCCCTGCTCGATGCCCTCGCCCTCGCCGGGCCCCCGCCCGACCCGGACCTGTCGCCGGCTGCCCGCGCCTGCGCCCAGGCGGCGCGCCTTTCGCTGGTCCCAGGGGCCCCGGTCCCTGAAGGCCCGGTGCTCCTGGTCGACGACACGTGGCGCACCGGATGGACGGCCACGCTCGCCGGCGCGCTGCTGCGCGAGGCGGGCGCGCGCAGCGTCACCCCGTTCGTCCTGCACCAGCTGCCCTGAGCCGTGCGGACTGCAGCCCGCAGGGGAACCGAGCACCGGGGGACGCCTACGCAGGTTTACCGCTGGCGCGCAGGGGTACCAGCCTGGTGCCCGGGACGAGACCCCCTCCCGTCCCGGGCACCACTCATGTCCGGCCGCCGGTGCGGGCGGGAGCGCCCCCGGCTCAGGCGCTGCGGCGCCGCTTGGTCTCGGTCGACTTCTCGGCGGTCTTCTTGGCCGCCGTCTTCTTCGCAGGTGCGGCCTTCTTCGCAGCCGGGGCAGCGGTCTTCTTCGCAGCGGTCTTCTTCGCAGCGGTGCGCGGGGCGGGCTTGTCGGCCTCGGCCTCCTGAGCCTCCTCGGCCGCCAGGGTCTGGCCCTTCTTGCTGCGCTCGACCGACTCGCGCAGGGCGGCCATGAGGTCGACCACGATGCCGTCCCCGGCGTCCTCGCCCGGGGCGACCGTCTCGACGGGCACGCCGGCGCCGCCGGCGAGCTTGCCGTCGATCACGGCGAGCAGCGCCTCGCGGTACTCGTCGTGGTACTGGTCGGGATCGAAGTCGCCCGAGAGGCTGTCGATGAGCGAGGCCGCCATGGTGAGCTCCTGCGGCCGCACCTCGACGTCGGACTCGAGCACGTCGAACGCCGCGCGGCGCACCTCGTCCGGCCAGAGCATGGTCTGCAGGACGATGACGTCGCCGCGCACCCGCAGCGCCGCGAGCTGCGACTTCTGGCGCAGCACCACGCGCACCAGCGCGGTGCGCTCGGTGGTGCGCAGCGCCTCCCGGAGCAGGACGTACGGCTTGAGCGCGCGCGCCTCGGGCTCGAGGTAGTAGCTGCGGTCGAACAGCAGCGGGTCGACCTGGTCCGACGGCACGAACTCCAGCACGTCGATCTCGCGCTTGCCGGCGACGGGCAGGCTCTCGAAGTCGCTCTCCTCCATCACGACGACCTCGCCGCTCGGAGTCTCGTAGGCCTTGGCGAGGTCGGCGTACGGCACGGGCTGGCCGTCGACCGAGCAGGTGCGCACCATCTTGATCCGGCCGCCGTCAGCGGCGTGGACCTGGTGGAAGCGGACGTCGTGGTCCTCGGTGGCGGCGTACAGCTTCACGGGCACGTTCACGAGCCCGAACGCCACGGACCCCTTCCACATCGAGCGCATCGCGATCTCCTTCGCCGACGGCACACCGTCGTACGCCGTACCCGGCAGGATCAGACCTGAAACAGTGTTCGCGCAAGACCCGGACCTGGGACGGAGGCGGTCGTGAGCACGGGAGGCTTGCTCAGCGTGGCCGGTCGTGACGTTCGCGTGACCAACCTCGACAAGGTCCTCTACCCGAGCACCGGCACCACCAAGGCCGACGTCCTGCAGTACTACCTCGGCGTCGCGCCGCTGATCCTGAAGCAGCTGCGCGACCGCCCGGTGAGCCGCAAGCGGTGGCCGGACGGCGTCGAGGCCGACTCGTTCATCGAGAAGAACCTGCCGCGCGGCACCCCCGACTGGGTACCGCGGGCGACCCTGCACCACACCGGCGAGCGCTCGGGCCGCGGTGCACGCGACCTCGACTACCCCCTCGTGGACGACGAGGCCGTGCTCGTGTGGCTGGCCCAGAGCGGGGCGCTCGAGCTGCACGCGCCGCAGTGGCGGATCGATCGCGCGACCGGCGCGCCGCTGCCGCCCGACCGCATCGTGGTCGACCTCGATCCGGGCGCGCCGGCCGGCCTGCCCGAGTGCGCCCGGGTCGCCCTCGCGGCGCGGGCGGCCCTCGCCGACGACGGCCTCGAGGCGTACGCCGTCACCAGCGGGTCGAAGGGGATGCAGCTGTACGCCGAGCTCCCGCACGGCCCGGACGCGGTCCCCGCCATCCGGGCCGCCGGGTCGGTCAACGACTACGCCAAGGGGCTCGCCGAGTCGCTCGCGCGCGCCCTGCCCGACCTCGTGGTGAGCCGTCAGTCGCGCGACCTGCGTGCGAGCCGCGTGCTCGTGGACTGGAGCCAGAACAACCCCGCGAAGACCACGATCGCGCCCTGGTCGCTGCGCGGCCGCGAGCGGCCCACGGCCGCCACTCCCGTCACGTGGGACGAGGTGGAGCGGGGCGAGCTCACCCAGCGGTCGATGGCCGAGGCGCTCTCGCTCGCGGACCTGGTGCGCTGAGCGGTCGCGGATCCGTCGCCCGCACCGTCAGCACCGCCATGTCGTCCGGCGCCGTGGTGCGGTACCAGCCCACCGAGTCCAGGACGTGGTCGACCGTCTCCCGCGGCTGCGGGTCGGCCATGGCGGCGAGCATCTTGAGGAGCCGGGCCTCGCCGAACTCGACGCCGTTGCGCCGCGCCTCGGTGACGCCGTCGGTGTGCAGCACGAGCAGGTCGCCGGGCGCGAGGTCGAGCTCGGCCGTCCCGATCGTCACGTCGGGGAACGCGCCGAGGAGCATGCCGGGCCTACCCACGTGCTGCGCGCTGCGCCGGCGTATCACCACGGGCAGGCAGTGCCCGGCGAGCGAGACCTCCACGTGCAGGCCGCCGTCGATGCGCGTCAGCCGCAGCATCGCGGCGGTCAGCAGCCGCGGCTCGCCGCTCCATGCCGACTCCACCAGCGCCCGGTTCAGCCGCTCGAGGGCCTCGACGGGAGGCATGTCGCGCGCGAGTGCGCGCAGAGTGTGGCGGACCATGCCGGTGAGGCCGGCGGCGGTCACACCCCGGCCCGCGACATCGCCGATGACCAGCACCAGCGAGCCGTCCACGGCGAGGAACCCGTCGTAGAAGTCGCCGCACACCTCCGTGCCCGTCTCGGCGGGCTTGAGCCCCGCGGCGAGGGACACGCCGTGCCATTCGGGGAGCGGGCCGGGCATGAGCGAGCGCTGCAGCGTCTCGGCGATGCGCGTGCTCTCGGCGAGCAGCGCCTCGTTGGTCGACATGAGCCGGTTGCGGTCGAGCGCGGCGGCGAGGTGGTCGGCCAGGCTCTGCAGCAGGGCGACGTCCTCGCTGCCGAACTCGCGCGCATGCTCCCAGCCGATCGACACCATCCCCAGGTGCCGGCAGCCGGAGGTGAGCAGCAGGGTCGCCCAGGCCTCCTGGGGCAGCGCGTTCTCGTCGAGGTCGGGGAACCGCTCGTGCCGGTCCCGCTGGTCGGTGATGAGCACCGGCAGCCCGGTGCGCAGAAGCTCGCGGGCCAGCCGCGAGTCGCGGACGGCCCACGTGGTCCAGTCGGCGAGGCGGCTCCCCTCGATCCCGACGGTGGCGATCTGCGTCGCGGTGGACTCGTCGTCGTCGAGCACGTTGAGCAGCCCCGCGTCGGCGCCGAGAGCCGCGACGGCGTGCTCCAGCACCACCCCGGCCGCCGCCGTGAGGTCCACGGTGTGCGCGAGCTCGGCGGCGACCGCCTGCAGCGAGCGTAGGCTCGCGAGCGCCGACTCCGATCGCGACTTCTCGCGGTGCGTCCCTTCCGATGCGAGAGCGCGCTGCAGCGCCGAGGCGCAGACCGCGGCTACGGCCTCGGCCAGGGCGATCACGTCCTCGCGCATCTCGGCGGCATCGCACCAGCCGAGCCCGAGCACGCCGACCGGCGTTCCGGCGATCTGCAGCGGAAGCACGCACAGCGCCACGTGCTCGAGGTCTACCGAGCTCATCGTGGGGTAGCGCTCGTGCAGCTCCTCGACCGAGCGAGCCACGACCGGGCGCCCTGTGCGCAGGGCATCGCCGGCAGGCAGCGGGTCCTCGGAGTCGTACGTGTCGAACGCGACGACCACGGGGGTCGGGGTGTTGACCGAGGACACGAGGCGCAGCGTTCGCCCGTCGGGCTCCAGCAGCGAGATGGTCACCATGCTCGCGCCGAGGAGCTCCGGGCAGCGCGCCGTCATCACGTCGAGGATGGCGGCGGGATCGATCGCGCCGGCGAGCTCCACGGTCAGGTCGAGCAGACCCTCGGTGGCCTGGGCGAGCGGCAGTGGACCCACCCCCTCGTGGACGGCGCACGCGCGTGACCGGGGAAGCATGCCCCGGTTCGCGGCTCCCCAAACATCGGACGGCGCGCCTCCGCAGAATGCTCGGGCAGCCCCATCCGATCTCGATCGGATGGAGGAAGTGCGACGGCGCGCCCGCGGGGGCGGGCGCGCCGTCTCGGTCGTGCCTAGAACCAATGGGAGCGTCCGCCCACCGCCCGGCCCGTGCTGCCGAGGATGGCGAGCACGACGCCGACGATGGCGAGGATGACTCCCAGCGTCACGAGGATGCTGATCTTGGCCAGCCATCCGATGAGCACGAGGATGAGTCCGAGAATGATCATCTGTCCTCCAGGGTGAGGCTGTCCGGATACCCGTCCAGCCGAGCGCGCAAACGCGCATTCAGGACGCCGATGTTCGTCAGACGCGCTCGCGCCGGGTCAGACGGACGATGAGCAGGACGATGATGGCGCCGATGACCGAGCCGATGAGGCCCGAGGTCTGGAACGCGCCGTCCTGCTTGTCCGAGCCGAGGAGCAGGTAGCCGAGGAAGCCGCCCACGAGCGAGCCGACGATGCCGAGGACGGTGGTCGCGAGCAGGCCCATGGAGTCGTCGCCGGGAAGGATCGCCCGGGCGATGAGGCCGGCCACGAAGCCGATGACGATCGTGACGATGATGAACCAGAGCATGTGCTTCTCCTTGAGGGGTCCGCCACCGCTCGGTGGCCCGGGTGCACGGTTTCCCCAGGTGCGGCAGGGGCAAACGCCCCGCGCCCCGGAGTCCGTCCGTCCGTCACCGGGGAGCGGGCTGCGCCGCCCCCTGCTCGCCCTCGGTCGAGTACGCCGCCTCGTCCTCGGCAGCGCCGCCCGCGGCCTCGTCGGGACGCGGTTCCGCTGCGCCGTCGGCCACCGCCTGCCGCTCCGCGGACTGCCGCCGTGCCTTCTCCTCGGCCACGTCGTCGGGCGTGCTGGTCTCGGGGCGCTGCCGGCTCATGGTCGCTCCTGTGCCCCTGGACGGCGCGCCCCAAACGACGCGTACGGGTCAGGCCGCGCCGTCTCCGGCCTGTCAGGGGAGCAGGGTCCTCGGGGGCGCGTCAAGGGTGCTCTTCTCGTCAATCGGGACCTGCGGTGTCCGGCTTCCGGTCCCTGGTCCCTGTTTGCCGTGCGGCAGCGCTGGGTAGACGGGCAGTGCCCGCCCGCCATGCCCGCTGATCGGAGCCCCGATGCGCACGAGCACCGCCCTGCCGGGCGCGGTCCGCATGCCCGATCGACCGCCCCCCAAACACCAGCATCCACGGCCCAGGACGACCTCCAGCAACTCGAGCAAGGAGCGTGCACGGTGCGAGTAGCAGTTGTTCAGCACGACGCGGCCGCCGACGGTGCGCGCCAGAGCTTCGGTGCGATGCTGGCGCGGCCTGCTGCGTGCCTCGCGTCGGACCTGACCGGGTTCGGCCACGACGTGACGGTCGTGACGCTGAGGCTCGGCGGTCCGCGCCGGATCGGAGGGCGCGCGCTGTCCCTCGAGGCCCGGGACCGGCTGCGCCAGGAGGAGGCGCGGACCGCGGACGGCGTGGGCATCTCGACGGTGGAGTGCACCTCTCCGTCCGACCTATCCCGCGTGCTGCGCGCCATCGCTCCCGACGCGGTCCTGGCCGTCGGCCGGACCGTGGCCGACCTGCTCGACCGGCCGTCGTCGTACGCCGGGCCCTGGGCCTTCGCGCCGCTGCCGGGCGATCTGCGCGTGGACGGATCGTGCGGCCTCCGCCTCCCTCGCCGGGCCGCACGGTTCGTCGTCGCCTCGTTCGCCGAGGTCGACCTGCTCGCCCGGCTCGGCGTGTGCCGCGAGCGCTGCGACGTCGTCCCCTGGCAGCTGTCTGCGGCCGCCCGCAGCAACCGCGCGAGCCACGACGTACCAGCGTCCGCGACGAGCGTGCTGACGACGTCCGACCCTGGCGGTGCGGGCGTGGCGGACATGATCCGCGCGCTGAAGATGCTGCCCGAGCTGCGGCTCACCGTGGCCATCGACGACCTCGGGGCCGCGGACCTCGAGACAACCGATCGCTGGGTGCGGCTCGCGTCGGGGCTGAAGGTCGGGGCGCGGCTGCGCCTGCTGCGCGTGCGCACCGGCGAGTCGCTGCGCGTGCTCGTGCGCACCAGCGACCTCGTCGTGACGATGCCGCACGAGCACCTCGATGCCGGCCTCGTGGCGACCGCCATGTGGGCAGGTGCCCCGCTCGTCGTGAGCGACGTGCCGGGCGCGCGCGAGCTCGTCGAGAGCGGCACGACCGGGCTGGTCCTGCCTCCCGGGAAGCCGCGGCGTCTCGCCCAGGCACTGCGGGTGGTCACCCGCGATGCGCCCGCGCGCTCGGCCTGGACCTGGGCCGGCGAGCGGCGCGCCGTGGAGACGCTCGACCGCCACGGCACCGCGCTCACGATGTCCCTCGCCCTGGAGAGCCTGCGCGGGGATCGGCGCCGCGAGCCGGCGTGGGCCGGGGAGGCCCTCGCGCTGGACGGAGTTGCCGGCTAAGACCCGTGGCCGTCCTCACGGTTGACGCCCCTATGCCGGGGGCACCTCGAGGGCGTCACAGCGACGCCCTCGAGGAGGAGCCATGACCCAACAGCCGGACCCCGTGACGCCCGTGCCCCCGGTGGAGCCGGGGCCGGACGTCCCGACCCCGACCGTGCCGCAGCCCCCGGCGGAACCTCCGGTGCCGCCGTCTCCGGTCCCACCGGTGAACCCGCCGCCGTTCGATCCGCCGGAGCCGCTGCCGGACCCGGTGATCGAGGCGGTTTAGCCGGGCTGGGCCCGGGCATCGAGACCCGACGTACGCGATTCCACAGCCGAGAACGACGACGAGAGGAGCACCGTCATGGGTGCCGACGACAAGGTCCAGAACATGGCCGACAAGGCCAAGGGTGCGGTGAAGGAGACGGCCGGCAAGGTGACGGGCGACGACTCCCTCGAGCTCGAGGGCCAGGCGGACCAGGCCAAGGCCGATGTGAAGCAGAGCGGCGAGAAGGTCAAGGACGCTCTGCGCGACGCGACGAGCTGAGATCGACCGCTACCAGATGCACGACAGGCCAGAGGAGCGAGCATGAGCACGCACGAGCACACCGTCGTGGTGGATAGGCCGATCACGACCGTCTACGACCAGTGGACGCAGTTCGAGTCCTACCCGCGCTTCATGGACAACGTCGAGTCCGTGACGCAGATGGACGATGCGATGACGCACTGGCGCGTCAACGTCGGCGGCGTGTCCCGCGAGTACGACGCTGCGATCCTGCAGCAGAAGCCCGGCGAGATCGTCGAGTGGCGCAGCGTCAGCGGCCCGGAGCAGGGCGGTCGTGTGACCTTCCTGCGCGTGGACCCCGAGCACACACGCGTGACGTTGCGCCTCGCGTTCGAGCCGCACGGCGTCACCGAGCGCGTGGGCGACGCTGTCGGTGTCGTGTCCTCGTCCGTGCAGAGCTCCCTGGAGAGGTTCAGGGACTTCATCGAGGAGCGCGGCGAGGCGGAGGGGGGCTGGCACGGCCGGATCGAGCCTGCGGGCGCCGACGACGCCGATGTCGTCGGCCTCGACGATGTCGACCTGACCGACACCCCCATCTCCCGCATGGAGGCAGAAGGCGGCATCGTGCCCGGACCGCGTCCGGGCATGGGCGGGCAGCGCTGACCGGTCGGATGGCGCGCGGTGAACGAGTCGTCGGTCGTGGTCGCTGCCCCCACCGGGGACCTCGACGTCACCCGGATCGCGGAGGTGGACGCCATGCTCGAGTCCGTCCCTGCGGACGGCCGGCTCATCGTCGACCTGTCGGGCGTCGGGTTCGTCGACTCCGTCACCCTGTCCCGCTTCGTGCGGGCCTTGCGGCGCCACGAAGCGGGCGGCGGCCGTCTCGTCCTCGCTGACGCGCGCGGCCCGGTGCGGCGGGTCCTCGCTATCACGCGGCTCGACGTCGTCCTCCCCTACGTGGACGACGTCGAGCTCGCGCACGAGTACCTGCGGGCGGTGGGCTGAGGTGTCCGCCGAGCCGCACGGGATGCAAGGGCTCACGCCCTCGGGCGTGCCCGGAGGAGGCACCATGTGGGTCGCGGCCTCCGATGCGCGCTGGATGTGCTTGCCCCCCGCGATCGACAGCCCGGCGCGGTCCCGGGAGTTCCTGCGCCAGTCACTCACGGCCTGGGGGTTGTCCGACCTCGTGGACGACGCGCTCCTGCTGGTGAGCGAGCTCGCGTCGAACGCCCTCCTGCATGCGAGGTCGTCGATGGTCGTGACCGCGAGCTGGTCGCCCGGTGCCGGAGTCCTGCGCGTCACGGTGCGGGACGACCAGCAGGAGGGGGAGCCGACCGTCCGGCACGCGGACTCGCAGGCCACCTCGGGCAGGGGGCTCGAGATCGTGGCCACGGTCTCCTCCCGCTGGGGGATCCTGCGCGACCACGACGGCAAGGCCGTGTGGTTCGAGCTCGCACGCCGGTGACGCGCCTGCGGCGCTCGGCGCCCTCCGAGCCAGGAATCCGGCGGGTGCGCAAGGGTCGCGGCTTCGCCTACCTCATCGACGGCAGACCCGTCGATCCCGACACCCGCGGACGGATCGGGCGGGGGCTCGCAGGCCGCCCGGGTCAGTCGCCGGAGGCCGTCGTGCGGGAGCTCCTCGGCTGACCCTGCTTGCTGATCACGGCGACAGGGCTGCGGCCGTCCGCCGGCTCGAGATCCGAGCGCAGCACCTCATCGCGCATGAAGGCCCGGATGAGGTCGGCCGTCTCGCGCGGATGGCTGTAGTTGATGGCGTGGGCCGCCTCCTTGAGCACGGCCAGCGTCAGGTGGTCGTGGTTCATCTGCTGCACGACCTCGCGGATGCGGGCCGCGGGCGGCAGCAGAGGATCGCGCACCCCGAGCACCGCGAGCAGCGGCTTGTCGATCGCGATGAGCGCCTGGAACGCGGGGAACTGCGTCATCGCGACGAACAGCTTGTACGTCGTCACGACGCCGAAGCTCACGTAGTCCGGCACCGCCACGGTTGCCATGGACGGCGGCTCGCGCGGCGTGTCCTGCAGCAGCTGCCAGATGGCCCGCGGCAAGGGCTGGCTCTGCACGCCGCCGGCGGGGGACACCATGACGGCACGCGCGAGCCGGTCGGGGTGCCGTTGGGCGAAGGCCGCCAGCACGGTGCACCCGAGCGAGTTGCCCACCACCGTGGCCTTCTCCACGCCGAGGGCGTCGAGCAGCCCCGCCGCGGAGTCGGCGAGCTCGGGGATCGTGAGCACGTGGTCGGGTCTGGGGCTGCGGCCGAACCCCGGGAGGTCGGGCACGTACGTCGTGAACTCGTCGGCCAGCAGCTGTGCGGTGGGCACCATGTAGCTGCCGGAGATCGCGAACCCATGCAGGTGCAGCAGCACCTCCGACCCCTCGACCTCGCGTGCGCGGTGGTACACCGGCGTGCCGCGGACGAGCGACCAGCGCCCCTCCAGCTCGAGCCCCGCTGCCTTCGTCCCCATGTCCGTGGACCTCCGGGCCCGACCGTACGCGATACGGGACGGCTCAGCGGGGCAGTCCGCGCCGCGAGGCGCGCCGGCGCCGCAGAGCCTCGCGCATCGGCGGCACCACCACCCCCTCCTCGGCGAGCCGGGCCCGCACGACGCGCCGGGTGCGCAGGATGCCCGCGACGCCGAGGGCCCACACGACGTACTGCACGCTGAAGGCGGCGCGGAACCCCTCGAGCGAGTACGACGTGCCGCTGCCGACGAGGTCGAGCACGACTCCGACGAGCAGGATCACCACGAGGGCGGACACGAAGCCGCCGACGTTGACGATGCCGGTGGCGGTTCCGATCCGGTTCGGCGGGTTGAACGTGCGCGCGAAGTCGAAGCCGATCATCGACGCCGGCCCGCCCAGCGCGAGCACGACGACGAGCAGGAGCAGCAGCCAGCGCGGGGCCGGGCCGGGGAGCACGAGCACCGCGGTCCAGACCGCGACGGTGGCACCCACGATCGACAGCACGAGCCAGGATCGGCGCAGGGGATGCCGGGCCACCGCCTCGCCGAGGAACGGCGCGACCACGATCGCCACGACCGTCATCAGGGTGAAGAGCGCGCTGGCCTCCGCGCGCGTCATCCCCTGGCCGGACACGAGGAACGGGTAGCCCCACAGCAGCAGGAACGCCGAGGTCGCGAACGGCGTCGTGAAGTGCGTCCAGAGCCCGAGCCGCGTGCCCGGGTGCTTCCAGGCGCTCGCGAGGTCGTCGCGCACCTGGGTCCACGACGGCGACGACTCCTCGGTGCGGTTGCCGCCGGGGGTGTCGCGCACGACGACGAACGCCAGCGCGCAGAAGAGCAGGGACAGCGACGCTGCGGACAGGAACGCTGGCGTCCAGCCCGGCCCGTGCAGCAGCGCGGCCAGCGGGATGATGCTGAGCAGCTGGCCGGTCTGGCCGACGAGGCCGGTCACCTGCGTCATGAGCGGTACGCGTCGGGGCGGGAACCACGCGGTGACGAGGCGCAGCACCGCGATGAAGGTCATCGCGTCGCCGGCGCCGACGAGGACCCGTGCTGCGAGCGCGGCGGGGAACGACTCGGCCAGGGCGAGGCTCGTCTGACCGGCGGCCATGAGCGCCGCGCCGGTGACCACGAGTGCGCGGGGCCCGACGCGGTCGACCATCACGCCGACGGGCACCTGCATGCCGGCGTAGACGAGGAGTTGGACGACGGCGAACGTGCCGAGCACGCCCGCCGAGACGTCCAGCCGCGCCGCGGCATCGAGCCCGGCTACCGACAGCGACGTGCGCTGCAGGACCGCGACGGTGTAGGCGCCGACGGCGACGGCGTACACGATCCACGCCCGCCGGCCGATGCGCTCCACCCGGCCATCATCGCGCGGCGCGGGACCGCCGCCCGCGCCGCACTCCCGCGATGTGACCGACGCCTAGCCGACCTTCTCCCACACGACGATCGTGTTGCCCTCCTGGCTGTACACGTGGGCCATGCGGTAGCCGTTGGCGTGCCGGTCGTTGGCGGCCTGCGCGAACCGCTTCATGTTGACCGAGCCCTCGTTGACCTCGATCTCGTAGTGCGGCCCGTTCGCGCTGCCGCCGCTGAATCCGCCGATTCCGAACATGGTGGTCCTCCTCGCTCGTGTCGCTGCACCTGCGGCCAGGGTGTCAGCCGCGGTACGGCGCGCGCACACCGAACGCCGACATCGCGTGCGGTCAGCCGAGAAGGTCGCGGAGGGCGTCCACGCCGCCGGTGCGATAGGCGACCCAGTCGGCACCGGCGTCCTTGGCCGTGAGGTCGGCGAGCGCCGCATCCCATGTGCGCAGCTCGGCGTCCGCGAGCTCGGCGAGCACGCCGCCCCGCCGCACCGCCCGCTCCAGCGAACGCAGCGCGGCCCACCGGCCCTCGGCGTACTTGATGGCGGGCACGGCCACGCCCGACCGCGACCAGGTGCACACGGCGGTGGCACCCGCGGCGACGTCGAGGCGGCTCGCGGCGTCTTCGACCAGGGCCGACAGCCGCTCGGACGTGGGCGATCCGGTCATCATGCGCTCAGCGGGCGGCGGGGACGCGGCAGGCGATCTCGCCCTGGAGCCGCCGGTGCAGGGCATAGGCGAGGAGCCCGATGCCGGCGACGGCGAGGAACGGCTGGACCGGGGCGAACCACTGCAGCGCTCCGGTGTAGCCGAGGGCGAGCAGCGCGATCTTGTTGCAGACAGGGCATCCGACGGCGAGATAGGTGAGGAACCCGCCGACGAGCCCGGAGCGGCTGACGTCCCGCACCTCTGCCTCGGGGTCCAGGGGGAAGGCTCGGACGTACGTCGCGGCCACGAGCCCGGCGAGCAGCGAGGTGACGACGAGGGCGGGCCACGCCCAGCTGGTCACCGCCACCTCGCGGCCGAAGACAGGCGTCGGCACGAGCACCGTGGGGATGCCCACCACGAGGACGGTGGAGACGGCAGCGAGGCCGGCGACCACCCAGCGGCGCAGCGGCCACCGGGCGATCGCCGACCACGCGGAGACGTCGACGGGCATGCGCGTCGGTCAGCCGGCGACGATCTGCGCGCCGGCGGCCTGCAGGTCGGCGATGCCGCCCTGCAGGTTGTAGACGTTGGTGAAGCCCGCCTTGCCCATGGCGTCGGTGGCCAGGCCCGAGCGGCGCCCGCTGTGGCAGTAGACGGCGTACGTCGCGGCCTTGTCGAGCGTCGCGATCTGGGAGTCGAAGGTCGGTGCCTCGACGTCGATGTTGATTGCGCCGTCGACGTGGCCCGCGGCGTACTCGCCGGCCGTGCGGACGTCCACGACCACGACGCCGGGCTTGGCCGCCTGGGCGAGGAAGTCCTGCGGGCTGACGGTTTGCACCGAGGACGAGCTGCAGCCCGACAGGACGAGAGCCCCGACGAGGGTGAGGATCGCGAGGATGGCGAGGCGGACCGGGTTCTTCACGAGGGTGCTCCGGGTTCGGTACGGGCGGGGGATCAGGCCGAGGCCTGGGCGGCGGCGACCTGGGCGCGGATGTCGTCCATGTCGAGCTCGCGCACCGCGGCGATGAGCTGCTCGAAGTCCTTCTCGCGCAGCGCGCCCGCCTCGCGGTAGACGAGGATGCCGTCGCGGAACGCCATGAGCGTCGGGATCGCGGAGATCTGCGCCGCTGCGGCGAGGGACTGCTCGGCCTCGGTGTCGACCTTGCCGAAGCGGATGTCCTCGTGGGCGCCGGACGCCTTCTCGAACACAGGGGCGAACGCGCGGCAGGGACCGCACCACGAGGCCCAGAAGTCGACGAACGTGATGCCCTCGGCGGTAACGGTCTGCTCGAAGTTCTCGCCGGTGAGGGTCAGGGTGGCCATGGGGTCCTCCAGTAGGGGTGGTCTCTGCCGCTCTCAACACTATACCCCTGGGGGTATATTCCTCACTACCCCCTGGGGTGTGAGGAATGCCTGTCCGAAGGTGGGTCGAACTCTCAGCGGGCATTCATCGTGGACACAGCGCCGTGCGCTCCTCGGTGCCGACAGTTGCCTGTGAGCCACCCGATCGATCGTGGGGTGGCCTGATAAAGGAGTTCACGATGACGACACGTCAGACCGCCCTTGCCGCCACTGCTGGTGCCGGGGCGATGGCCTTGATCGCAGCGGGCATCCTCATGGGCTCGGCCCAGGCGCAGCCCCTGTCCACCACCGCCGCAGCACCCGTCGCGGCAACGCACGGCAACGGAGCCGGCAACGGCCTCCACGACGGCACCGGCCTGCAGAACGGCAGCACGAGGAACGGTTCGGGCAGCCACGGCACGACCATGGGCGCTGGTCAGCACGGCACCGCACAGTCCGCCACGGGCCGGGGCGCGGCGAACCGCGCGACGGGAACCCGAGCGGTTGCCCCCGTCTCGCTCACCGCGGCGCAGAAGGCCGACCTGCAGTCCATGGCGGAGGAGGAGAAGCTCGCGGGCGACGTGTACGCCGCGCTCGCCGCGCAGTACGACGACTCCGAGCTCGCGGCCATCGCGGCGGCCGAGGACCGGCACGCCGCATCGCTGCGCACCCTTCTCGTGCGCTACGGCATCGCCGACCCCACGGCTGGCTACGCGGAAGGCGCCTTCCCGACGCCGGCGATGCAGTCCCTGTACGACGACCTCCTCGCGCGCGGCTCAGTGAGCCTGAGCGCGGCCTACGCCGTGGGCGCGGACATCGAGCGGATGGACATCGACGACCTGGGCGACGCCATCACCCGGGCATCCGGCATCACCGACATCACCCGCGTCTACACCAACCTGCGCACCGGCTCGCAGCACCACCTCGCCGCGTTCACGGCCTGACCGCTCGCGGCCCCAGGCCGCGACGGCGCACCCCTGCAGGTAGTCTGGGGCGGATACCCTCCGGGGTATCCGCCCATCGGCTTTCCCAGCTCCACGGAGGACGCTCGATGACCATGTCGGTGCTCGCGGTGGTCGCCCATCCCGACGACGAGTCCTTCGGCCTCGGCGCCCTGCTGTCCTCGGCCTCGGCCTCGGGATCGCGGGCCGGCGTGCTGTGCTTCACCCACGGGGAGGCCTCCACCCTGCACGGCGTCGACGGGGACTTGCGCGAGATCCGCGAGCACGAGCTGCGGGCGGCCGCTCGCCGGCTCGGCCTCTGCTGGGTCCGGCTGCTCGACGAGCCCGACGGCGGGCTCGCCGGTCGAGAGGCCGACCTCGCGCCCGCCATCGCGGCGGCGATCGACGCGTTCTCGCCCGACCTGCTGCTGGTGTTCGATACGACAGGGATCAGCGGGCACCCCGACCACATCGCGGTGACGCGGGCGGCCCTGCACGTCGCACGACGGCACGGGATCGACGTCGTGGCCTGGACGTTGCCGGCATCGGTCGCCGAGGCCCTGGCGGCCGAGGGCTTTCACGGGTTCGTCGGGGTGCCGGACGACTCCGTGGGCGTCGTGGTCGAGGTCGATCGCGCCGCGCAGATGCTGGCGGTGCAGGAGCATCCCAGCCAGGCCGTCCCCGGCAGCCCCCTCTGGCGGCGGCTCGAGCTGCTCGGCGATCTCGAGCACCTCCGGATCCTGCACCGCGTGCGCAGCGACGTACCTCTGCCGTTCGAGGTCTCCGGCCGCTGACGGGCGTCGCGTCAGACGGCGCGCACCGGGTGGTAGTTGCAGCGCCACATGGCCGCGTCGATCGCGGCCTCGAGCCCGTCGTCGACCGGTGCCGTGGCGACGCCGTCCGCCTTCGCGGCGCGGGCCACGGCGGCGGCGACGACGGCCGAGGTGGCCCGGAGGTCGGCGACCCGCGGCAGGAGCGAGGCCCCCGGCCCGGTCGTGTCAGCAGTACCGGCCACGGCCTCGGCCGCGGCGAGGAGCATGCCGTCGGTGATGCGCGTCGCCTGGGCGACGATCACCCCCAGCCCGAGGCCGGGGAACACCAGGGCGTTGTTGACCTGGGCGATCTCGTACGTCGTGCCCTCGTACGTCACGGGCGGGAACGGGCTCCCGGTGGCGAGAAGGACGCGGCCCCCGGTCCAGGCGAGGAGGTCGGCGGGGAACGCCTCGGCCAGGGAGGTCGGGTTGGACATCGGCATGATGATCGGCCGCTCGACGTGCGCGACCATCTCGCGCACGACCTCCTCCGTGAAGGCCTGCGCGCGGCCGGACGTGCCGATGAGGATCGTGGGCCGCACGCGGCGCACGACCTCGAGCAGGCTGGCTCCGCCGTACTCGGAGTCGACGTCCCAGCCCTCCACCTCGGCGACCGGTCGGGCGTACGGCTCCTGGAAGTCGCGCAGGTCGGGGCGGGCGTCGGTGAGCAGGCCGTGGCGGCCGACGCACCAGAACCGGCGGGTGGCGCTGTCGCGGTCGGCGCCCGCGACGCACATCGCATCGCGGATCTGGTCGGCGATCCCGATGCCGGCGGTCCCTGACCCGAACACCACGACGCGGTGCTCGGTCAACGGGATGCCACTGACGTCGCTCGCCGACAGCACGGCGGCGAGGCTCACCGCGCCGGTGCCCTGCATGTCGTCGTTGAAGGTGAGCGCGGACTCGCGGTAGCGGTCGAGGATGCGGCGGGCGTTGCTCGTGCCGAAGTCCTCCCAGTGCAGGATCGCGTGCGGGAAGAGCCGGCTGGCGGCTTGCACGTAGCGGTCGATGAACGCGTCGTACTCCTCGCGCCCGACCCGCGGGTGGCCGACGCCGAGGTACAGCGGATCCTCGAGCAGCTCCTCGCGGTCGGTGCCCACGTCGAGCATCACGGCCAGGGTGCGCGCCGGATTGATGCCGGCTGCGGCGGTGTAGACGTTGAGCTTGCCGACCGCGATCTCGATGCCGCCCACGCCCCAGTCGCCGATCCCGAGGATGCCCTCGGCGTCGGTCGCGATGATGAGGTCGACGTCGTCCGGGCCCCGGCCTGAGGCGAGCAGCGCCGCCTCGATGCCGTCCGGGTCCTCGATCGACAGGTACACCCCGCGCGGGCGGCGGTACTCGTGGCTGTAGCGCTGGATGGCCTCGCCCACGGTCGGTGTGTAGACGATGGGGAGCATCTCCGGCAGGTGGCGGCCGAGCATCCGGAAGAACAGCACCTCGTTGCGGTCGTGGAGCGCGGTGAGGAAGACGTTCTTGGCGAGGTCCGTCGGCTGGTCGAGGTACTGCAGGTAGGCGCGGCTGGCCTGCTGCTCGAGGGTCAGCTCGCGCGGGGGCAGCAGCCCGACCAGCCCGAGCGCCTCGCGCTCCTCGTGGGTGAACGCCGTGCCCTTGTTGAGGCGCGGTTCGGCGAGGACCGCGCGGCCCCGCAGCGTGGTCTCCCACTCCTCGGTCGCGGCGTTCCAGCGGATGGGCGAGTCGGTGCGCAGGTCGGCGGTGGTCACGTCTCGACGCTAGAACTCGGGGCCTGCGCAGTCCTGGCGATGGGGCGTGACCTTGCCGACACCCCAGGGGGTATCCGCCCCGGCAGTGCGGATGCCGTGGTCGTCGAGACACCGCACGCGGTCGAGGGAAAGACTTGCTCCGGCGAACCCGCCGGCCCGGGCCGGCGTCATGTCGAGGGGGTGGACCGCTGGCCAAGGATCCCGGCGCTGGGCCGTACGGCGCGGTCGCCGTCGCGGCCGCGGCGGGGCTGTACGCCGCAGCCGGCCTCGTCACGCTCGGGCTCGCCGCCTACACGGGGCTCGCGGCGCCGCTCTGGCCCGCAGCAGGCATCGCGTTCGCGCTCGTCTACCAGGGCGGCCGCGCCGTCGCCGTCGGCGTGCTGCTCGGCTCGTTCGTCGTCAACGCGACGACCCTCGCCGGCGAGGACTTCGGCATCGGGGCGATCGCGCTCACCGCCGGGCTCATCGGCGCGGGCGCCGCCCTGCAGGCGCTCCTCGGCTCCGAGCTGGTGACGCGCCGGCTGGGCAGGCACGTCAGCCTGTCGCGCGCGGGCCAGATCTCCTGGTTCCTGCTCCTGGCCGGGCCCCTCGCCTGCCTCGTCAACAGCACGGTCGGCGTCGCGGCGCAGCTGCTCACGGGCGTCATCGAGCCGAGCGAGGCGCTGGTCGGCTGGGCGACCTGGTGGGCCGGCGACTCGATGGGCGTCATGGTCTTCGCCCCCCTCACGCTCATGCTGCTGCCGGACCAGGCCGACGTCTGGCACGACCGCCGCTGGAAGGTGGCGGCGCCGTCGCTGGTCGTGACGCTCATCCTGCTCACCGCCTTCGTGTCCAACCGCGATCTCGAGCAGCGCCGCGTGGGCCTGCGCGAGCAGCAGCTGGCCGGGGAGGCGGCGGCCGATCTGCAGGCGTCGGTCGAGGTGCACGGCGAGGTGCTGCGCGGCATCGGAGCGTTCGTCAACGCCTCCGACTTCGTCGAGGCCTCGGAGTTCCGGGCGTTCACCCGCGCCTCGCTCGAGCGGCACTCCTCGCTGCAGGCGGTGTCCTGGAACCCCTACCTGCGTCGCAGCGACCTCGGGGCGTTCCTCGCGGCTGAGCGCGAGCAGCCCGGCTTCGGGTCCTACGCGATCACCGAGAAGGACTCCAGCGGCGCCCTGGTGCCGGCCGGGGACCGGCGCACGTACGTGCCGGTCGCCTACATCGAGCCGCTGGCCAGCAACCTCCCGGCCCTCGGCTTCGACATCCTGTCCGACCCGGAGCGGGCCCAGGCCGCGCTCGAGGCGATCGCGACCGGCAGTCCGACGGCGACGCCGCCGATCGAGCTCGTGCAGGGCGACGGGACTCAGCAGGGCATGCTCGTCCTCCTGCCCGTGTTCTCGGGCGACCCGCCTCCCAGCAACGCCCAGGAGCGTCGCGCGCGCGTGCTCGGCTTCGCCGTCGGCGTCTACCGGCTCGGCGACCTCGTGGCAGAGACGTTCTCCGACCCGGTCTGGGAGGGCAGCCGCATCGTGCTGACCGACGTGACGAACCCGCTGCTGCCCGTCGAGCTCGGTCGGCACGACGCCGACCTCAGCGGCGGCGCCGGCGAGCCTCGCCGGGTGGCGCTCGAGGCGAACGGCCGCACGTGGGCGCTCGACGTGACCACCGCGACGTACGCGGTCGACGATGTGCGCACCTCGAACGTGCCCGCGCTCCTGCTCGGGGCGGTGCTCGTCGTCGGCCTGCTCGAGGTGTTCCTGCTGCTGGTCACGGGCCTGGAGCGGCAGGCGCGGCGCGACGCCGAGTCCTCGACGTACGAGGCAGAGCACGACCCGCTCACCGACCTGTACAACCGCCGCGGGTTCCGGCACGCGCTCCGGGTCGCGCGCGACCGTACGGTCGAGGAGGGCCAGGAGCACTTCCTGATGTACGTCGACCTCGACGGGTTCAAGAGCGTCAACGACCGCGGCGGGCACGACGCCGGCGACGCGCTGCTGCAGCTCGTCGCCGCCGCGATGCAGCGCCAGGTGCGCAAGCGCGACGTGGTCGCACGCGTCGGCGGCGACGAGTTCGCCGTGATCCTGCACGACTGCGGCGTCGAGCGCGGACTGGACATCGCCCGCCGGATGCTGGCCGCGATCTCGGAGGTGTCGGTGCGCGCGGGCGAGCACGACCTCGCGGTGGCGGCGAGCATCGGGGCCGTGCCCATCGTGGGGCCCGAGCCCCCGCACGCCGACGAGCTCGTGACCCTCGCCGACCGGGCCTGCTACGCGGCCAAGAAGTCCGGCGGCGGCGTGATGCTCGAGGCCGCGCCGACCTCCCCGTCCTGACGCCGGAGCGACCCGTCGGGCAGACTCGCCGTGTGAGAGCCCGCGACCTCGCCGTGCCGGCGCCCCTGATCGAGCCGTCCCAGCGGCTCAGCGATGCCCTCCGGCTGCTCGTGTCGGCGGGCCTGCCCGGCCTCGTGGTGGACCTCGGGCACGAGTACGTCGTGGTCCCGGCGTCGCAGGTCCTGCGCGTCGCCGTGCCCACGTACGTGCGCGACGACCCGTCGCTGGCCCGGGTCTGGGACGAGGCGTCCTCGGACGACCTCGCCTCGACGCTCGCCCACCTCACGGTCGCCGACCTCGTCGACGCCCTCGAACGCCCCTCGCGGACGCGGACCACCGCCGTGGACGGCGACGCGACGCTCCTCGAGATCGCGGCGGTCCTGTCGGCCGCGCACGTACCCCTCGTCGCCGTTGTGGACAACGGCAGGTTCCTCGGCGTCGTGAGCGTCAACGTCATCGTGGACCGGCTGGTCGGATGACGCCGGTCGCCTGGCTCGCCGTCGGTCTGTTCGTCGGCGTCTACATCCTCATCGCCACCGAGCGCATCCACCGGGTAGCGGCCGCGCTCGGCGGCGCAGCACTGGTGCTGGCGCTCGGGATCGTCCGCTCGGAAGAGGCGTTCTACTCCCACGAGACCGGCATCGACTGGGACGTCATCTTCCTGCTGCTGGGGATGATGCTGGTCGTCGGGGTCGTACGGCGCACCGGCGTGTTCGAGTTCCTCGCCATCCGGTCGGCCAAGCTCGCGCGCGGGCGCCCCTACCGCGTCCTCGTGCTGCTCGTGCTCGTGACGGCGGTCGCGTCGGCGCTGCTCGACAACGTGACCACCGTCCTGCTCGTCGCCCCCGTCACCCTGCTCGTGTGCGACCGGCTCGGGCTGACCCCGGTGCCCTTCCTCATCGCCGAGGCGCTGGCCTCCAACATCGGCGGCACGGCGACGCTCGTCGGCGACCCGCCGAACATCATCATCGGCAGCCGCGCGGGGCTGACGTTCACCGACTTCCTCGTCCACCTCGCGCCGATCGTGCTCGTGATCCTGGCGGCGTTCCTCCTGCTCGCGCGGGTGCTCTTCCGGTCGGCGCTCGTGGGCGACCCGAGCCGGGCGACGGCCCTCATGGCGCTCGACGAGCGCGAGGCGATCACCGACCACCGCCTCCTGCGCCGCAGCGGGGCGGTGCTCGCCCTCATCCTGGTGGGGTTCCTGCTCCAGCGTCAGACCGGCGTCGCGCCGTCCGTGGTCGCCATCGTCGGTGCCGGGGTGCTCATCCTGCTCTCGCCCCTGCGGCCGCAGGACCTTGTCGAGGACGTGGAGTGGGAGACCCTGCTCTTCTTCATGGGGCTCTTCGTGCTGGTCGGCGCGCTCGTGCACGTCGGTGCGCTGCAGGCGCTCGCGGACGTCGTGGCGGGAGCGACGGGCGGCGCCCCGGGGCCCACGTTGTCGCTCATCCTCGTGGCCTCCGCGGTGATCTCGGCGATCGTCGACAACATCCCGTACGTCGCCGCGATGTCGCCGGTGGTGGACTCGCTGGTCACGACGTACCCGGCGCTCGGGCAGGACGGCGGGCTCTGGTGGGCCCTCGCGCTCGGTGCCGACCTCGGCGGCAACGCGACGCTGGTGGGCGCGAGCGCCAACGTGGTCATCGTCGGCATCGCGGCGCGCAACGGGCTGCACATCTCCTTCGCGCAGTGGCTGAAGTACGGCATCCCGACGGCGGCGATGTCGATCGCGATCTGCGTGCCGTATCTCCTGCTGCGCTACACCTGAACCGGCTCGGGCCGCGGCAGGTCGCTCCGGGCGGCGAGCTGGCTCCGGTAGATCGTGCGCTCGCCGACGATCAGGGACGCCACGACGAGGGCCAGCATGGCGCCGGGCACGACCGCGAGGTTCTGGGTCATCTCCGCCACCATCACGATCATGGCGAGCGGCGCGTGGGAGATGGCGCCGAAGACCGCGACCATGCCGACGGCGACGTAGATGCCGGGGGACGGGCCGACGGCTGCATCGAACGGGGTCCCGGGAGCGATCTCGTGCAGCAGCCGCCACACGGCGGCACCGAGGGTGCCCCCGATCACCATCCCCGGGCCGAAGATGCCGCCGGAGCCGCCCGACCCGATCGACAGGCTCGTGGCGAGGATCTTGGCGACCGGGACCACGAGGACGAGCAGGAGCGGCACGGCGAGGACGTTGTCTGCCGAGAAGAACGCCTGGACGGTCCCGTACCCGGTGCCCAGCACGCCCGGCACGGCGAGCCCGAGGAACCCGACGAGGACCCCGCCGATCGCCGGCAGCAGCCACCGGGGGAGCACGACCCGGCGGGCCGCCGCGGCGACGCCGTAGAAGCTGCCGGCGTACAGGCGGGCGAGCAGACCGGCTGCAAGGCCGAGGACGGCGAAGAACACGAACTGGGTGGCTCCGCTGAAGGCGACCGCGCTCTGATCGCCGAAGATCGGCGTGAACCCGGCGACCGAGCCGTACACCAGATACCCCGTGACCGAGGCGAAGAGGCTCGGCAGCAGGGCGTCCGACTCGAGGTCGTCGCGGTAGAGCAGCTCGACGCCGAGCAGGGCGCCGCCGAGGGGGGCCCGGAAGATCGACGCGATGCCCGCGGCCATGCCCGCGGTGACGAGGAGCCGCCCGGTGCTGTGCGGCAGGCGGAGCCAGCGGGCGAGCGCGGACGCCGTGCCCGCGCTGATCTGCGCGGTAGGGCCCTCGCGGCCGCCCGAGCCGCCCGATCCGATCGTGATGGCCGATGCCACGAGCTTGACGAGCACGGCCCGGAGCCGGATTCCGGTGGGGTCGTGGTGCACGGCCGCGATGGCGGCATCGGTGCCGTGCCCCTCCGCCTCGGGGGCCCAGGTCTGGACGAGGATCCCGGCGACCAGGCCGCCGAGCCCCACGACGAGGGGGATGGCCCACGGGCGCTCGAAGGACGACGCCGCGGCCCCGGTGCCCTCGCCGAGGGTCGTCGCGGGCGTGTAGCCGCCCAGGTCGACGAGCAGGAGCTGCGTGGCGGCCGCGAGCGCCCACGAGAACGCGAGCGCCCCCAGCCCCGCAACGATGCCGACGAGCAGCGACAGCCAGAGCAGGCGCGGTTGCCCGCCGTACCGGTGCAGCGTGCGGGCGGCGGCGCGCATGCGGGCGCTCATCCCGGGATCGTCTCGACGGTGAGCAGGCCGGTGGCCCCGCGGACGGTGAACGGCAGCGGCGGGAGCGCGTTGGGCGGCACCTCGACGAACGCGAGCACCACATCGCTGCCGGCCCGGCCGTCCCCTCGGACCTCGTACTCGACCCACATCGAGCGCGCGCCGCTGTCCGCGCGCACGGCGCGGATGGTCGGGCGCGTCCCGGCCGAGGACGGGAGCACGAACGTCACGACCGGCCAGCCGCGGGCCACGTCTGTCCGCGCGGCCGGGCTCGCACAGGCTCGGGTGGAAAGGCTGGTGGACACGGCCTGGACCTCGACGTCCGCGGACGCCGTGCACGACGCGAGCAGCCGCCAGCTGGACACGACGTCCTGGCGCATGAACCGGGCGACGCCGGCGACGAGCAGCACCACGAGCACCAAGATCCCGGCCCCGCGCCACAGGCCGGGGCCGCGCCCTGCCGGATCGGGATCGTCGGTCGTCGCCATGTGCTCGCTTTCATGTATGACAGCAACTGATGCACCATAGCATGCGTGGCGTGCGCGCATGAGGCACGGACGATCAGGGCACGATGGGGCCGTGGCGGATTCCGACGAGACGGCAGCAGCGCTGCTCACCGCGTCGCGAGCACTGCTGGCAGTGGTCGCCCGGTCGATCGCGCCCGAGCTCGACAAGGTGACCGTGCCGCAGTTCCGGGCACTGGTGGTGCTGTCCACGTCGGACCGGCCCTTGCGCAACCAGGACCTGGCGGCCGCGCTCGGTGTGCACGCGTCGACGTTCTCCCGCACCGCCGACCGCCTCGTGTCCGCCGGGTGGGTGCGACGCTCGGAGAATCCGGAGAACCGCCGGGAGACCTTGATCCGGCTCACGCCGTCGGGCCGCAAGCTTGTCGATCGCGTGACCGCCCGACGGCGCGCCGAGATCGGGCGCGTCGTCATGGAGCTGACCCCCGGCGAGCGCGATCTGGTCCTGCAGGCGATGTCGGCCTTCGCCCGCGCCGCGGGCGAGCCGGAGGTCGGCGACCTCGCCGAGTTCGGCGTCTGAAACGGTCAGGACGTAGGCGGGCGGGTCACACGCGGCGTACGGCGGGCGGCGACCAGGAGCCCTCGAGCGCCGACAGGGCCGGGTAGTAGATCCGCAGGCACAGGTTGAACGAGCCCGTCGGCGCCGGCAGCCAGTTGCTGTCGCGGTCGCCGCCGGGCGCGGTCGCCTGGATGTGCAGGTCGAGCGATCCGTCCGCGCCGAACCGCAGCGCGTCGCGGTCGCCGATGGCGAAGCGGTTCAGTGCGTTCGGCACCTGGAACCCCTCGTCGTCGTACAGCGTGACCGACCAGAACGCGCGCGCCGGCGGGAGCTGGTCGGCCTCGAAGTGCAGCACGTACGCGTGCTCGCCGGAGTACGGCCGGCCGTCGGCGTCGACGTACGACACCGGGTAGATGGCGTCGTCGCACAGGTTGGCGCCGAGCCCGATGAGCTCGACCGTCGCGCGCTGCAGGTAGTCCTGGCCGTAGCTGCCCATGTTCTCGAACGTGATCCGCCAGCCGTTGGCCTCGATGCCGAGCGACTTCTGCCGTGCGGTGATGCGCGCCTGCGCGGCCGGCACCGCGGCGGCGAGGGCCGCCTGGACATCGGGGTCGAGGGCGGCGACGTCGAGCACCTCGCCCTCCACGATCCCCACCTGCTGGAGGCGCATGAGGATCGTCTGGTCGAACAGCCGCGACGGGTACTGCGCCAGCAGGCCCGTCGCTTCGGCGAAGAACGCGGGCGCGTCGAGGTCGAACACCTGGGTGAGCGGCGGGGTGACCATGTCGACGTCCGGGTCGACGGTCCCGACGACCTCGGGAGCCGAGCCCGGCCAGGCGGACAGCGGAGTGAGCGTCAGGCCGGCCTGGAAGGCGTGGACCGCCCCGTACGTCGCCGGGCTCGCCTCGGTGCGGCCGATGATCCACATGAGGGCGTGGGGCGCGCGGATCCGGCGTACGCCGTCGGGCAGGTCGCCTGCCCAGCCGGGCGGGAGGATCGCGATCTGCTGGGCGCCGTTGCCGGTGGTGCGGGTGCCCGGGGAGGCGAAGACCTCGCCGAACATGTCGTACATCGGCAGGAGGTAGTAGTTGTCGCCGGCGTCCGGCACGGACAGGATCACCGGCTCGTCGAGCCGCACGAACGCGCTGGAGTAGAGGGTGTCGAAGTTGGGCCGCACCACGCCCTTGAAGTCGCCGGGCGGGAACGCCGGCACGTGCACGAACGCGCCGATCGGTGCGTGCAGCGGAGCCTGGCCGACCCGCTCGACGTTGCTGAGCTGCCGCACCGTGCGGTTCATGAGGACCAGCGGGTAGAGGTAGGTGAACGCCTCGATCCCGATGGCTTCGAGCTCTGCCCGATCCGTGGTGCTGCCCATGGCAGGACCCCCTCCTGCTCGCCGGTTGCGTCGTCTCGACCCTAGTGAGGCTGACGTTGTCATTCCGGCGAATCGCAGGTCAGCCCGGGCCGGCCACGACGGCCTCGGCGACGGCGAGGTCCTCCCACGCCATGCCGACGGTCTTGATCACGAGCGGGCGGTCGGCCGGGACGTCGTCCGATCCCGTCAGCACCCCGCGCAGGGTGAGGAGGCGGCGCTCGTCGAGGTGCCCCTCGGCGATGGCGAGCACCACATCGCCCGCCTCGCGCAGCGCGGTGCCCACGTCCTCGACCAGCACCGAGGACCGCGCGAGGAGCGCGCCGTCGAGCTCGCGCGCGTCGGGCTCGTACGCACCGACGGCGACGACGACCGCGTCGTCCCGCACGTCGGCGTCCTGCAGCGCGGGGGAGCGGGCGGTCGTCGCGCACACGATTACGTCCGCGCCGCGCAGGACCTGCCGCGCCTCGCTCGTGCCGAGCCGCGTCGCGGGCATGGCGGCGCGGCCGGGGTCGCGGACGAGGTACGTCGTCGCCTCGATCGGGCGCACCGCGGCGAAAGCGGCCGCATGCCCCCGGGCCTGCGTGCCGTGGCCGATCACGGCGAGCCGGAGCGGGCGCTCGGGCAGGCGGGGGAGTGCTGCTGCCACGGACAGGGCCGGCGTGCGCAGCGTGGTGAGCGCCGTACCGTCGAGCACCGCTGCAGGCGCGAGGGTCTCGCGGTCGAGCAGGAGGTACGTCGCGTGCACCAGCGGCAGGCCGCGCTCCGGGTTACCGGGTGCGATCGTGACGAGCTTGATGCCCGTGCCGGTCGTGGTCTCCGCGGGCATGAGCAGCATGCGTCCATGCGCGAGGTCGACGCCGCTGCGCGCGATGCCCGCCGCCGGGTCGACACCGTCGCGCAGCGCGCGTGCGATCGCCTCGGCCGCACCGGCGTACCCGAGCGCCATCACCGCGTCGGCGTCGTAGTAGGGCAGCGAGGTCACAGTCGGCGACTCAACCATGCTGCATCCGCCACGTCCACGTCGGCAGGAAGGCCCGCCCTCGTGCGAGGGACGGGCCTTCCCGCTGAACGCGGTGTCCGGGTGGGTACGGCTCAGATGTCGTAGTACCACCAGAACCTCCGTGATCCTCGGCCCCTCTAGGGCTCTGACCTGCACTGTTGCACACGGCGAGGACAGAAGGAGGCGCCAGATAGGCGCTCGCGAGGCACCGAGTTGTGCGAATCCTGTGCGAAAGAAGCGGCACTCGTCGGTCGCGTTGCCTTGGAGCCCGGATAGGGAGGGGCGTTGCTGGTCACCGACCGAGGCCCTTCAACGTCGCCGGCACCACGGCGTCGGCCCGCTTCTCGAACCCGGCCTCGACCACGCGCAACCGATGGAGCTTGGGCTGCTCAGCCTCGCTGAAGCCGGCGTACGTCCCGTCTTCGCGCCGTCCCTCATCGACAACGACCTCGATCAGACCGAACGCGGCCAACTCGCGGTGGGTCGCGTACGCGTCCGGACCGAGACCGAACGTGTGCACCCGGGTCTCGCCGTCGATGGCGACCACCTCGTCACCCCAGGGCGCTCGCTGGGCACGATGGGCGAGGAGGCAGAACAGGAGCGCGACTTCGGAGTTCGTGAGCACCGAGTGCCACCCGTTGAGGAAGAACGTGCTGGGCAGCGAGAAGCAGGCCTCGCGGGCTACCGGCACCTTGTAAGGGATCTCGCTGGCACCCTGCGGGCCAGACTCCAACAGCAGTCGAAGCTCGTCGAATCGCCCTACACGGGCCACCGCGTTCGGCAGCGAGACCAGCTGCACATCAGGGTCCGCGAGCCTCTTCACGGCGGACCGAAGCTGGCGGATTCTGTTGTCCTGGGGCGTGTAGTGCGTCTTGCCCCCTGGCGCATGACGCGCGTCCAGAGCGAGAAGGTCGGACCAGGCTCTGGGAGCCTCTTCGTCCACCGCTACGTCGGGCGTCAGCGGCCGGAGAACTCGCGGTGCCCGACCCGGATGAGCCTCGCACTGCGCCAAGAAGACGGCTGTGGTGAGGAGATCGAGCGCGGCGCTCCGCGGAGCGATCAGGCGGGTGATTGGGGGACGCTGCTCCCGCGGAGGGAGCTTCCGGTCGCTGTAAGGGCCCTTCGCTGGCTTGGCCAGCTTGGCCACCCCGAGGCGGAACAGCACCCGTTCTGGCTGGAGCCCGTCAGCCCACTCCTCGTGCAACGCGTGGAGGACGCGAGGCAACTGCTTCTTGTCGCGGAGTCGCAGGAGCCGATCCTGGCGCGCATCGGCGAGCCGCGCGGGACTCGTGACCAATCGTGACTCCTTGATCGCAACGTCTTGTCCTGTCTGAAGTACTCCTTGCATCCTCACATCTCGGACTTCGACCAGACGGATCAAGCCGTCATCGCACTGTACCAGGGAGCTCGGATTCTGGCCGCATGCTGGTGATCGAGGAGGTGGTGCCGGATGTGGCTGGAGATCGCAAGCGCATCGACGTTCGCCGTGTCGATTCTCGCAACGGCCGTCGCCGTGGCCGTGGTCGTCGTGCTGATCTTCGGGGTGGCCTCGGTGTTCATGCCGCGAGCCCGGCAGCGCCACGCCCTCGAGGTCCTCGACCGCTTCGTGGCGCTCGTAGGCGCTGTTCGTGGAAGGCGGCCCGAGTAGTCACTCACCCCGCGCTCGCCCGTGACGGTGGTGCACCGCGGGTTGCTGGCGAGTGATCCGCTGGACTGTCGTTGCGCGTGGCTAGGGTGTTCGGCGGAACCAGGGGTCCGTCGACCGCGCGCCGGAGTTCCACTCGATCGCGACGCGCTTGTGAGGTATCACGGTCGAGCGGCCCAGGGAGTGGTGCCGGTGACGCCGGCCAGGAGGGGAAGCGAAACGTGAACGGGGCGACCAAGGAGACCGAGCGGGCCGAACTGCACAAGACGATCTGGCGGATCGCCAACGATCTGCGGGGCAGCGTCGACGGGTGGGACTTCAAGGCCTACGTGCTCGGGATCCTGTTCTACCGGTTCATCTCGGAGAACCTCACCGTCTACCTCGACGACGCGGAACACCGCGCCGGCAACGAGCAGTTCAGCTACGCCGCACTGCCCGACGACCAGGCCGAGTTCGGCCGCGCCGAGACGGTCAAGGAGAAGGGCTTCTACATCCTTCCCTCCGACCTGTTCGTCAACGTGCGAGCCCGGGCACGTCACGACCAGGACCTCAACGAGACCCTGTCGAGGGTGTTCACCCGGATCGAGGCGTCCGCGGTGGGCACCGACTCAGAGGACGACTTCAAGGGCCTGTTCGACGACCTCGACGTGAACTCGCCCAAGCTCGGCCCGACCGTCGCGAAGCGCAACGAGAAGCTGGTCAAGCTTCTCGACGCGATCGGCGATCTCAAGCTCGGCCACGCCGGCAACACCATCGACGCGTTCGGCGATGCCTACGAGTACCTCATGGCGATGTACGCCTCTAGCGCCGGCAAGTCCGGCGGGGAGTACTACACGCCGCAGGAGGTCTCCGAGCTCCTCGCCCGCATCACCGTGGTCGGCAAGACCGAGGTCAACAAGGTCTACGACCCTGCCTGCGGCTCGGGATCTCTGCTGCTGAAGTTCGACAAGGTCCTCGGCCATGACAAGGTGCGCCAGGGCTACTTCGGCCAGGAGATCAACCTCACGACCTACAACCTGTGCCGCATCAACATGTTCCTGCACGACATCAACTTCGAGAAGTTCGACATCGCCCACGGCGACACCCTCACCGACCCTGCTCACTGGGACGACGAGCCGTTCGAGGCGATCGTGTCCAACCCGCCGTACAGCATCAAGTGGGAAGGCGACGCCAACCCGCTGCTCATCAACGACCCCCGCTACGCGCCGGCGGGCGTGCTCGCGCCCAAGAGCAAGGCCGACCTCGCGTTCACGATGCACATCCTGCACTGGCTCGCGGTCAACGGGACCGCGGCGATCGTCGAGTTCCCCGGAGTGCTCTACCGCGGAGGCGCCGAGGCCAAGATCCGCCAGTACCTCGTCGACAACAACTACGTCGACACGGTCATCCAGCTTCCCCCCGACCTATTCTTCGGCACGACGATCGCGACCTGCATCATCGTGCTCAGGAAGTCGAAGACTGACAACAAGATCCTCTTCATCGACGGGTCCGGTCAGTTCGTGCGCCAGGGCAACAAGAACAAGCTGACCGATGAGCACCAGCGGGCCATCCTTGACGCCTTCACCAACCGCGCCGACATACCGCACATGGCCGCACTCGTCGATCACGCCACCATCGCAGGGAACGGCTACAACATCGCCGTCTCCTCCTACGTGGAGGCCGAGGACACCCGCGATGCCGTCGACATCACGGAGCTGAACGAGGAGATCGCTCGCATCGTCGCGCGTCAGGCGGAGCTCCGTGCCAAGGTCGACGCCGTAGTTGCGGATCTCGAGAGCGGCCAGGCGTGAGTCACATCGACGACTTGATCGCGCGGCTCTGCCCGGATGGGGTCCACTACAGACCGCTCGGGGATCTTGGCGAGTTCATCCGTGGGAACGGACTGCAGAAGAAGGATCTGCAGGCGAGCGGGATGGGTGCTATCCACTACGGACAGGTCTTCACCGCCTATGGAACATCGGCCAGCGAGACTGTGTCCTTCGTAGACCCCGTAGTTGGCGCAGGCCTCCGCCGGGCCCAGCCTGGTGACCTGGTGATCGCGACGACTAGCGAGAATGATGAGGACGTCTGCAAGGCCGTCGCTTGGATCGGTGCTGACGAGATCGCAGTCAGCGGCGATGCCTACATCTATCGCCACACGCTGGATCCGAGGTACGTCGCCTACTGCTTCCAGTCGCGGCGGTTTCAGTCGCAGAAGGCACCGTTCGTCAGCGGCACGAAGGTGAGGCGGGTGTCGGGTTCCCAGCTTGCTCGCATCGTGATCCCCGTACCGCCCGTCGAGGTACAACGGGAGATAGTCGACGTGCTAGAGGCGATGGAGACGTTGGTCGCGCAGCTTGCATGTGAGCTCTCCGCTCGTCGTCGTCAGTACGTCTACTACCGAGACGTTCTACTCGACTACTCGGGAGGCTCCGACGTGCCGAAGCGTCCCTTCGGAGACATCGCCACGATCGTCCGAGGTGCTTCGCCACGCCCCATCCAGGCGTTCATCACCGACCGACAGGATGGTGTCAACTGGATCAAGATCGGTGACGTCCCCGCCGACGGCAAGTTCATCACCAAGACGGCCGAGCGCATCACGGAAGCTGGCGCGGAGAAGTCTCGACGGGTGAAGCCCGGTGACTTCGTGCTGTCCAACTCGATGAGCTTCGGGCGCCCCTACGTCGTGGCCATCGAAGGCTGCATCCACGATGGCTGGCTGGCGATCAAGGACTTCGAGAGTAGCTTCGTCCCCGACTTCCTCTACCACTTGCTCCGTTCCACGGCCATGTACAACGAGATGGCCTCTCGTGCAGGGGCAGGCACGGTCCAGAACCTGAACGCGGACATCGTTCGCTCGCTGGTCCTACCCGTCCCCCCACTGCCCGAGCAGGCGCGCATCGCGGCCGCTCTCGACGCCTTCGATGCGCTGGTCAACGATCTGTCGTCCGGCTTGCCGGCGGAGATCGCTGCTCGACGGGCGCAGTACGAGCACTACCGCGATCGGCTCCTCTCTCTGCCCGAACGGGTGGCCTGATGGCAGAGGGCTTCGAGGAGCTGGGAGCTCCGGGGTCGGGTGCGCGGTTCGAGGCGATCTCGGTCAGCGACGAGTCGACCGTGGTGGCGCGGTTCGACCCGTCGACTTCCGAAGCGTCGGCGTACCAGTCCGAGGCGGATCTGGAGGCGGCGCTGGTCTCGCAACTGCGAGGCCAGGCGTACGAGTACGTGTCGATCGCGTCCGAGGCCGACCTGGTGCGGAACCTCCGTCTGCAGCTGGAAGCGTTGAACGGGTTCGTGTTCAGCGACGCCGAGTGGGACCGGTTCTTCTCCCAGTGCATCGCGGGGGTCAACGAGGGCATCGTCGAGAAGACGTCCCGCATCCAGACCGATCACGTCCAGGTCCTCAAGCGCGACGACGGCACGAGCAAGAACGTGTACCTCCTGGACAAGGTGCACGTGCACAACAACCGGCTCCAGGTGATCAACCAGTACGAGGTCGACCAGGCCGGTGGCGCGGCCCGGTCGAACCGATACGACGTCACGATCCTGGTCAACGGGCTGCCGATGGTGCACGTGGAGCTCAAGCGCCGCGGGGTGGATATCCGGGAGGCGTTCCACCAGATCGACCGCTACCAGCGGGATTCGTTCTGGGCTGGCTCGGGCCTGTTCGAGTACGTGCAACTGTTCGTGATCAGCAACGGCACGTTGACGAAGTACTACTCCAACACCACCCGGGCTGGGCACCTCGCGGAGCAGTCGGGAAGCCGGCGCGGGAAGCGGACGACGTCGAACAGCTTCGAGTTCACCTCCTGGTGGGCTGATGCTGAGAACCGGCCCATCACGGACCTGACCGGGTTCACTGCCACGTTCTTCGCCAAGCACACGCTGCTCAACCTCCTGACCCGGTACTGCGTCTTCGACGTCGACCGCAAGCTGCTGGTCATGCGCCCTTACCAGATCGTGGCCACCGAGCGGATCCTCCAGCGAATCGCCACGTCCACCAACCACAAGCAGTTGGGCACGGTCGCCGCCGGCGGGTACGTCTGGCACACGACCGGGTCGGGCAAGACGCTGACGTCGTTCAAGGCCGCGCAGCTGGCATCCCGCCTCGACGGAGTGGACAAGGTGCTGTTCGTGGTCGACCGCAAGGACCTGGACTACCAGACCCAGCGGGAGTACGACCGGTTCGAGAAGGGCGCCGTTGACGGCACGACGAACACCGCCCACCTCAAGCGCCGGCTGGAAGACCCGTCGTCACGGATCATCGTGACCACGATCCAGAAGCTCGCGACGTTCGTGAAGACCAACGCCGGCCACGCCATCTACTCCGGGCACGTGGTGCTGATCTTCGACGAGTGCCACCGCTCCCAGTTCGGGGAGATGCACACCGCGATCGAGAAGGCGTTCACCCGCTACCACCTGTTCGGGTTCACCGGCACGCCCATCTTCGCCGAGAACGCCGGCACCACCGGCACGGTCGCGCTGCGCACCACGGAGCAGGCCTTCGGCGACCGGCTGCACACCTACACGATCGTCGACGCGATCAACGACAAGAACGTCCTGCCGTTCCGCATCGACTACGTCAACACCATCAAGGCCCCGGCGTCCCTTCCCGACGCGCAGGTGTCCGCGATCGACACCGAGCGCGCCCTGCTCGACCCCACCCGGCTCGGCCAGGTCGTGGACTACGTGCTCGACCACTACGACCAGAAGACCAAGCGCACCGCCACCTACCGTCTCGGCGACAAGCGCCTGTCCGGCTTCAACTCCTTGTTCGCGACCGCCTCCATCGACGCGGCGAAGCGGTACTACAACGCGTTCGAGACCGCGCAGCGCACCCGCGAGGCCGCCGACCCCGGCTACCGGCGGCTGCGGATCGGGCTGATCTACTCCTACGCCGCCAACGAGGCCGAGGCCGAAACCTTCGTCGAGGAGGAGGGCTTGGACACCGCCGGGCTCGACCAGCCCTCCCGCGACTTCCTCGAGGACGCGATCCAGGACTACAACGACATGTTCGGCACCTCGTGGGACACCGGCGGGGACGGGTTCCAGGGCTACTACAAGGACCTCGCCGGCCGGCTGAAGTCCCGCGAGCTGGACATGGCCATCGTGGTCAACATGTTCCTCACCGGGTTCGACGCCACCACCATGAACACCCTGTGGGTCGACAAGAACCTCCGCGCCCACGGCCTCATCCAGGCCTACTCGCGCACCAACCGGATCCTGAACTCGGTCAAGACCTACGGCAACATCGTCTCCTTCCGCGACCTCGAGGACGCCACCAACGACGCGCTCGCCCTGTTCGGCAACCGCGACGCCCGCGGCATCGTGCTGCTCAAGCCCTACGCCGACTACTACGCCGAGTACGACCGGGTCGTGACCGACCTGCTGGCCCGGTTCCCGCTCGGGCAGGTGATCGTGGGGGAGGCGGCGCAGAAGGAGTTCATCGCCCTGTTCGGGCAGCTGCTGCGGCTGCGCAACATCCTGACCGCGTTCGACGAGTTCACCGGGCATGACCCGCTGAGCCCCCGGCAGTTCCAGGACTACCGGTCGGTCTACCTCGACCTCTACGCCGAGTTCCGCACCGTCGACGCCGCGCAGAAGGCGTCGATCAACGACGACGTCGTCTTCGAGATCGAGCTCATCAAGCAGGTCGAGGTCGGCGTCGACTACATCCTCGCCCTCATCGACACCTGGCGCACCGAGCACGGCGACGGCGAGGACCGCGTCATCGACTCCGAGGCAGTCACGCGCGCCATCGACTCCAGCCCGTCGCTGCGCAACAAGCGCGACCTCATCCTTGCCTTCATCGAGCAGGTCTCGATCACTGGCGACACCCGCGACCAGTGGCAGGCCTTCCTCGCCGCGCGCCGCACGGCGGAGCTCGAGGACATCATCACCAGCGAGCGCCTCCGCCCGGAGGAGACCCGCGCGTTCGTCAACGACGCGTTCCGAGATGGAGCAGTCCCTACGACCGGGACAGCGATCACCCGCATCCTGCCCCCGGTGTCCCGGTTCGCTCCCGACGCCGGCCACGCCACCAAGAAGCGCACCGTCCTCGACCGCCTCATCGCCTTCGTCGACCGTTACGCAGGACTGGCGTGACCTGCTCGGAGCGGCAAGGGCCGGACTGTTGCTGACGGCGCAGATGAGGATCTGACGTGGCGAGACGCCTTGACTGGGACGCAGAGCGCGGCCGACAGCGGCTCGTGGCGACCAGCGGATCCACCACCGGGGAAGGGAGCCGGCCGGCACCCGAGTCGCCGCCACAACAGCCGATTCCGTCGATCCCCGTGTCCGTCCGACTGACCGATGCCGACAAGCGACGCCTGGGCGGCCGAGTGGGTCAAGTGGCCACGGCCATGCCGCATCTGCGATCGGCCAGGCTCGCCGTCATCGCCAAGGAGAAACGAGCAGCCCGCCAGCAGACTCAACTCGCATGGACGCTCCTACGGCCGGTCGTGGTGGCGCTGCGACGAACGGGGAACGCCGAGGACAAGCGCTTGGCCACGCGCCTTGTCCGCCCCGTGAAGGCGCTGCTCGCCCATGGGGTGCGGGCGGACATCTCCGACCTCGACACCGCCGGGCTGCCTGCCGCCTCCCCGCCACGGCCCAGCCAACCGGCTTCGCCTCCTGCACGGAAGGCAGCCGCTGACGCACGAGGCTCCCGGAACGCGCGGCCCGCGGCGCGGCCCGGCCACCCCGCGGCGGTTCGCCCCGTGGTCTGCCCGGTGTGCTCCCTGGCGTTGTCCGCGGCAGAGACGGCCCGCGGCCTCAGGCGGCACGACGTCTGCTGACCCCGATGGAGACGTCCGGGACGTTCTAGACGACGGGCGTCGGTAGAGGGCCCTACCGTGGTCCACGACCGACACTCAGGGGGAGAACGTGCCCATCTTCGATCTGCGCGACGACGATCTCGTCCAGTTCAGCCGCCAGCACGTCCCTGCGAACGTGTACGAGTCCGAGATCGAGACGCTGCTCTGGGACAACCTGGAGGAACTGACCGGCCAGAACCTGTTCCGGGTCCGTCGCCAAGCACCCCTGCCCGGCGGACTCATCCCGGACATCCTGGCCCTGGACCCCGCAGGCCGCGTGGTGGTCATCGAAGTCAAGCGCGACATCGACCGCTCCCAACTCGCCCAGGCCCTGGAGTACGCCGGCTGGGCCCGAACCACCAACCTGGACCAGATCGCCTCGCTCTACCACGGTGGAGAAGCCGCCTTCTGGGAGGACTGGGCCGAGTTCACCGGAGCCAGCACGCCCGTCCTCGTCCAGCGCGACCCCAAGCTCGTCCTCGTCGCGCGCAGCTTCGATGCCAGGACCGCCAACGCACTGGACTTCCTCATCCAGCACCGCCTGCCGGTCCAGAAGATCCGCGCCGCGTTCTACGTCGACGCATCCCGCCGCCGCGTGCTCAACGTGGAGTGGGAGACCGAGCCGGAGGCCACCGACGCGGCGGCACCCGCCGACGACGCGCCGGAGGCGGCGGCCACGGACGACCGCGCCTTCCTCGAAGTCACCCTCGCCGATGTCGCCGCGACACTGCAGACGCCCGCGCCTCTCGTCTGGCGCCGCCCCCGCAAGGGCACCAGGTACGACGCCGAACTGGGTGCCGATGGCGTCATCACCCTCTCCGACGGAACCCGGCACGCCAGCCCCTCGGGCGCCGCGATGGCCGCCGCAGAAGTCGTGTCCTACGACGGCTGGTACGCCTGGCGCGTCGGTGAGGACGGACCCACCCTCAACCAGCTCCGACACCGGATCGCGGCCGAGGGCGGAGCATCCGCGTGACCGACCTGACCGGTGGCATGGGCCCGAAGGCCTGGGTCGACACCGGTTTCGGCTACAAGGTCTCCTCCATCGACGAGCTGATGCGTGGTGTGTCCCGCATCGGCACCCTCGCGGCGGGGCGCAGATACGTCTGGCGCGGCGTACCGGACAGCCGATACCGGATCTCCTCCTCGCTCGTCCGTGCACTGACCGAGGAGCTGGGGCGACCGCCGAGCGAACTCGAACTGAGGGAGCGCGAGCTTGCCCTCATCCGCACCGCGCGCCAGTGGGGAGTGGCCCTCGACGTCCCCTGGGGATCCGATCTCCACGTGCTCGCTCAACTTCAGCACCACGGCATCCCCACAAGGCTGCTCGACGTGACGTCCAACCCCATCACCGCGCTCTGGTTCGCCTGCCAGCGCACGAGCAAGACCGGCGATGCGGCAGGCGCGCTGATCGCGTTCGACGTCACCGACCTGCCCGAGTTCCAGACCGTTGAGCCCGGTGGCTCCGGCACGTACGGGGGACTGGCAGACCCGTTGGGCTGGCCGCTACGCGTTGCGTTGAACACCGCCGCCCGGGACGAGGCCCCCTTCCTGGTCACGCCGACGATCCGCGACGCCCGCATGCAGGCGCAAGAAGGGCTGTTCCTCTCCGGCGTGGTCCCCCTGGCCGCATCCGTGCCGGGCATGGACGGGTTGCACCGACCTCCAGGCCGCCTGCCGACCGCCACCACGATCAAGAGCCTCTTCGGCGCCGCCAAGGGGCCCGGGAAGCCCATCAGCTTGCCTATGTGCGTCCTCGTGATCCCCACGACGGTCAAGAAGCCGATGAGGACCCACCTCGAGTCCACGTACAACCGCAGCCGCAGAGTCCTCTTCCCTGACATCGGCGGTATGCGCGAGGCCGTCGAAGGCGACCACATCGCACTCCAAGCTCCGGGTCCTGTGGTCGCCGCCTATGACGATCTCGAGAGCTTCTTCCCTGCCGCCGAGTGATCCACGAGCCTGGCCAACGTGCGCCCGTCGCGCGCCTGAGGGGCCGGTGGTGGCGATCGGGTGAGGCGCTGACCGACGTTTCCCTACGAGGCATAGGGCGGGCCCGCCGGCCCGGCCGTTCCCCTGGGCGGCTACCGCCGCCGGTGCCTGCCCTGCGGTCAGGCGGCACCCGGGCCCCGAAGTGCATGTCCCCGACCGTTCGGCGTCGACCCGACGTGCACGCGGCCCACTGATCGGGCACGTCGACGAGAACCCCTCTGACGGGCGTCTCCCCGGTGGCTGGCCGGGCCCGGGCGTCGCGCCGGGATGCAGCGCCTCGTGGCGCGCGGGTCACTGTTCGCCCGGGCGGGGCGCCAGCAGGGCGCACCACGCGTTCCGTCGCGAGATGTCCCCGGCAGCTGCAACGGTGACCGCATGGTCGACGAGACGGGATCCGAACAGCCCCGCCAGCGGGTGGACGGGCACCCGACGGCGTGCGCGATCCTCGCGCGCCGCTGGGTCGAGGAAGGCACGATCCCGTCTCACGCCGAGGGCTACGCGGCAGCGCTCCTGTCCGGCCGCGTCGACCTGGCGCTGCGCGATGTCGTCGCTGTCTGCAACGGCGGGACAGTCCCTGGTTTCCGGTTCCCACCCGAACTACGGCCTTCTCGAGGAGCCGGCGGAGCGGTTGACGACCGCGATCCGGCTTGATGCCTGCCCGTGCGGAACTGGCTCGGCCCTCTCGGAGGATCAACGTGGGGCCGGCACAAGCCGGCCCCACGTTGCGTTCTCAGGCGTCTGCTGAGCGGAGAGCTGCCGCAAGCTCCTCGAAGCGGAGCAGCCGATTCACCAGGTCGTCGCGGGACTTCTCCGCATGCTGCTGCAGGCGATGGTTCGCCGTCGGTGACTGCGACATGACGGCGAGGGTCTGGCGAAGGCGTACGGCGGCGACAGCTGCCGATTCCGCTGCGCCAACGAGCAGTCGCTGCTGCTCGAGGTCCGCACCGCGGATGAGCGTCCGGTAGAGCCATCCGGCCAGATCGTCCCGGTGGGTTTCCGCGATCCCGGCGAGCCACGGGTCGAACACGCTCATGCCGGTGATGCTGATGAACGCCCCGTCCGTCTGGACGGTGGTCCAGATCGGCCTCTCGTGGCCGATCACGGTGGGGTAGTCGGGGTGCTCGGCACCCTGCGCCCGACGGTTGCTCATCGGAGCTCCTCTCGTTTCGGCGACTCCATGTCGCTCGTGAGGAACCCCTTGTGGCTCATCCGGGGGACGCAACAAGGGGGCCAACTCGGGGTTGCCGTTCCATGCCGGACGCCGCACGCCATGCGGGGTCGTGCTGGTTGCGGACTGAGCCTCGGCGCGGACGGTCCTCGGCATGACACGCAACGGCGGCCGCGGCCGCAAGCCCTACTTCCAGCCCCCCAAGATCGAGGACGAAGCCGCCTTCGCCGAGGAGCTCGAGCGCTTCCTGGCCAGCCGCGGGCTGCAGGACCGCACGCTCAGCGACTACGACGAGCGCTTCCGGTCGTGGATTCGTCACTGTCGTTCCCTGGGATACGACCCAGCCGCGGCACCGTACGAGGCCTACGTCGCGCTGCTCGGTCGGCGCAAGCCAGACGGTTCGCTGTACCAGTGGAACAGCGTCCTGGGGCTGCTGTCTGCGGTGCGCCATGTCCTGGGGGATGAGCCGCTGCCGATCGAGTCGCGGGCGCACGCGGCGGACTGGACGCGACTGCGTCGCGGGTATCAGAAGCGGCTGGCCGAGCAGGACGATCAGGCGGGTGCCGAGCCGGAGGACCGTCGCGCCGTGCCTCTCACGCGCGCGGCGATGCGCACGCTGATGGAGGTCTCGGTCCCGAGGACGCCGGCGGCTGATGCCAAGCGCGCTGCTGTGCTGCTCTCGCTCGATGCCGGGTTCACCGTCCCGCAGCTCAGAAGGTTGGTGGCGGCGGACGTTGCCATTGTAGAGGGCGGCGTCAGCGTCGCCGGCCACGTGCTTCTGTGCGATCACGAGTCGCGCGCACGAGGGGTTCCCTGGGACTGCACCGCGTGCGCGGTCAAGGTGGTCGCCGAGAACCTGGACCCGTCATCGGTCTTGTTCGCGGAGGGCCCGGCGAGCATCAAGCAGGTCTTCCTCAACCTGCGCAACCGCGGCTGGGCCGGCTTGGCCACGCATCCGCGCGGCCAAGCCATCGTCCTGCAGGCCCGGCACGACTTGACCGCATGGGAGCTGGCGGGGCTGCGGCGAGGCCTCGTCCTCATGGCCGAAGCCGACCTGCGAGGCGATGCCCTGATCATCGTCCGCGCCCGCGCCTGGGTGGCCCTGGCCTGGAGCCTCGGTCTGCGCATGGCCGGCGACCTCGACGGCCTTCCCCGCGAGTGCGTCTGGCTCTCGCCCGATGAAGGCGCCTGGTTCCTGCGGCTCCTCTCCACGAAGGATGACCCGCGCGGCGACAAGAAGGTGGAGCGGGCGCTGAGCTGGGAGAACCACCAGATCGTCTGCGACGCCCTCGCGGAGTATCTGTGCGTTCGCGATGCCCGAGTCGGGCGCGGCGGACCGCTCATCCTCGCGCGGCTTCAGTCGGGTGAGGCGAGCAAGGACCTGGTCAAGCTCGCTGCCCACGACCTCGAGCGGCTGTGCCGGCTCGCGGGCATTCCCTGCACCTACTCGGCCTACAGCACCCGGCGCGGCTACGGGAACCAGGCCGACCGCGACGGCTGGGACCTCGAGACGATCCAGTCAGGCCTGCGCCAGGTCTACGCCGAGACGACCCTGCGCTACACGGGTCGGCACTCGGGCAGGAGTGCTGCCGTGCGCCTTCTCAGCGGCCTCGGCGACGGAGCGGGACATGACTAGGGATGGCGCACGTGACCAGGTCATCGCCAAGGTGCGAGCCGGTGGACCCACCGAGGCGCAGCATGGCCAGTTCGCGCGGTTCCAGCTGTGGTGCCTCGCCAACAACCGCCGCATACCCGGGGCGGGCACTCCGGACGGGGAAGCGGAGAGAACGGTGCTCGAGTTCGTGTTCTCCGGACGCGAGCGTTGGGCGTTCGAGACGCAGGCGGGGTACGTCTGCGCCGTGGCCGCGGTCCTCGGAGAGGTCGGGGTAACCGTCCGAGGAGCGCTGATCCGGCGGTACCTCGCTGCGGAGCGTCGGTGCAAGCCCCCGGGCCTGGCGCCGAGGACGGACGCTGTCACCGCGGACGTCGCCCAGCTCATGGCTGCGCTCGTCGCCGACGACGTCGAGCTTCTCCCCGCAGTCCGCAGGCGTCGCGGCGTCCTGGTGGTGAGCCGGTACCTGGGATGGGACCCGCTGAGCGGCCAAGCCCAGCGGCTGGCGCGGTCGTCCTTCCGGCGAGACCCTCGAGGCATCGCGATCCGGGCTGAGGGAACGAGAGGCGTCGTCGACGCCGAACGCGATCCCGAGGGCTTCCGGTATCTCTGCGCTGCTCTCGACCTTGATCCCGAGGAGCGTCTGCCTCTGGCCGACCCCTCCGGGGACGCGGTGGCAGGTCGGCGCTGTGACCGCCGCGCGCTCAAGCGGGCATGGGACAGGTCGCATCGGCCGGTCGGCGCTCAGCCGAACCCGAACGCGAGCCCGTCCTGGCCGCTGTCCGATGACGACTGGACCTGGTGGCTCCGCATGGTCGACCCGCAGCTCGCCCGGCGCCGCCGGCACCGCGCCTACCTGCTCGTCGGCATCGTCACCGCCAACCGTCACGCGGACATGGCCGCGCTCCGCATGATCGACATCGTCGAGACGGTCGACGGCTACGAGTGCCGCATGGGCCTCGACAAGGGCGCCAAGATCCAGCGGTCGGCCGGGCTGCGCAAGCGCCGGCCGAACGTCAAGCCGGTCCTCCACGCCGACGCAGGCGGAGTACGGTGCGGCGGCCACTGCCCGGCCTGTGCACTCCGGGACCAGGTGGAGGTGAGACGCTGGCAGGGCGCGAGCGACGACGACTACGTGTTCGCCGGCGACACCGACCTGGGCGCCCCGATGACCCTCCAGGGCGCATCGCAGCTGCTGCGCTCGCTGTACCGCAGCGCCGGTGGCCCCGCCCTGGCTGGCGACGGCCGTCAGGTCAGCGTCAGCACGCGCACTCTGCGGGCGACAGGCGTCACGCTCGCCTCCGAGGCAGGTCTGAGCCTGCTGGAGATCGCGATGGACCTGACCTTCCACGAGAGCATCACGACGACGGCCAAGTACGACCGCTCCCGCGGCCGGGCGGCCGACGTCGAGCGCTACGCCTTGCCGCTGGACGACCCGAGTGCCTGAACCATCTTCCTGCTCCCGTTGCGCTGCGAGGCGTTCACCTCACGGCGATAGTCGAGCAGGATCGCGATGGTGCGGTGGTCGCTGACCTCCTGCACGTCCTCGATGGCGAGCTTGTTGTCCCGGAGAGCCTCGGTGATGAACCCGGCCCTCAGGCTGTGGGCGCCGTAGGGGTGGCGCCCGTTCACCGTCGTGCCGGCGAGCCCGGCTGCAGTGGCCAGCCGCTGCACCACCTCGTTGACGCCGTCGCCCGTCAGCCGACAGGGCCGGCCCTCGCCGTCGCGGCGGAGCGCGCCGTTCGACAGCGCCGCGCAGAACACGGGCTCCTCGCCCTTCGGCTCGCGACCGAGGGACTTCACGAGCTCCGCGCGGTAGCGGCGGAATGCCGACGCCGGGCATGGCCCCGTCGATCCGGGCTCCGCCTGCGGCACCCACTTCGACCGGCCGTGGCCCTCCTGGTCGGTCTTGCTGCGCCGGATCCGCAGCTCGAAGCCGTCGCAGCCATGGTCGACGACGTCCCTCCAGTTGAGGGCGGAGAGGTTGGAGCGGCGAAGCGCGGTGATGAAGCCGACCTCGAGAAGCGCCGCGTCCCGCGCCGCCATGAACGCGCCACATGAGGTCGCCATCGGGATGGCGCGGCGCAGCTCGACGAGAGGCAGGCGAGGGACCTCGTCCCAGGGCGCGGCCACCGCCGTCGTCACGGCCAGATGGATCGCCTGGCGCGTCAGCGCCCGACCGCTGCCGTGCGCCAGCACCCACCCCCGACCGGGGGAGATCCGGTACAGGTCCTCCAGAGCCCGCACGGCGCAGGTCTCCGCGCCGGTGCGCCTGTGCAGCCGGATGCTGCGCCCTGGATCGTGGCGCCGGCTTCCCGTGAACGTCACGTCAGCCCACGAGCCGTCGTCGGCGAACGCCACGTCGGCCCAGTGCAGCCGCGCCAGCTGCCCGGCGGTGCAACCGGCGGCGTGCCGCAGCAGCACCATGACCTGCAGCCGGGCGGCTGCCAGCTGCACCCCTGTCGTCGCCGCCAGGCAGCGGTCCAGGGACCGGCGATCAAGGGCGGCCTTGGCGTTCTCCGGTGCCACGAGCAGCCGGCGCCGCAGTCCCAGCACGAGCTGGCCCACGCCCTCGTTGTCTCCCGGCCGGGGGATGCCGACGAACTCCGCGAGCTTGTTCAGCGCCGCGATGCGCTGGCTGATGGTGCTGGCGGCCACGGCCGGGCAGGGCTCGCCGTCCTCGTCCAGCTCCGGCTGGTCGCCGGTCCAGCGGAAGGCGTAGTCCACCAGGTGGTGGGCGACGTCCAGCGGGTTGAGGGGCAGCGCCGGAACGCCCTCCTCGCGCGCCCACGCGCGCCAGGCCCGGACGTGCCACCCGTACGCGGTGAGGGTGCTGTCGGCCCAGGCGTCGGCCCGGATCATGTCGACGAACCTGCTGCGCTCGATGCGGCGTTGCCGCTGCTCCTCGGTCAGCTCCGGCGGCAGGTGCAGCAGGGCTTCCGACGGGGCGGGCACCAGCCGTCCGTGCTCGTCGAGGTAGGAGTCGATGAGCGCGTCGGCGGCCGTGGCCGCGAAGGACGGGGCGTCGGCTCCGTGGACGAGCTCGGCCTCCAGACTGGCGGCCGTGGCCGGCTCGAGGGCCACCAGCGCGGACCGCGTCCGGAGCTGGGCGCGCCCGCCGTTGCGGTGGGTCTTCCGCGTGCGCGGCTGGGTCGTCATGGCCGATCGCCTCCCGTGTCGTGGGCTTGTGGCCTGGACAGTGCGCGGGGGAGGCATCGGTGCAGGTGGCGCCACGTCAGCGTCAAGGACGACCGCCGCTACGAATACTTCTCCGGGTCCGTCCTTGACGCTGAGCGGTGGGCCGCCAGACCTTGCCAGCCTCGCCACGCCCGGTCATGAGCCGTCGCAGGCGGCGCTGACCAGGACCAGGCCGCCGTCGACCCCTCGGCGTCCGTGCTGCGCGCTAGCGTCGTGCCGAGGAGGGGAAGGGGAGCCGTGTCCGTACCGACATCTGCGAGGCCGCCGACGCCGCTGACGCCTACGCAGCGGGGGCAGAGGCTCGCCACGCTTCTGCTGACGACCGATCAGTGGATCGACCGGCGGGTCGAGTCCATCCGGTTCCTGCCCACCGGCGAGAGCAGACGGTCGATCTCCTTCGACTTCACCCTCCGGGGCCACGACGCCGTGCCCGGCTCCCGGGACCGGGTGCTGGTGCCGTTGGCGTTGATCAGCAAGGGGACGCTGCGCCGTCTGGACGTGGCGGACGCGAGCGGCGGCGCTCTCCCGGTCCTCAGGCGAGGGGAGAACGCCCGGCTCGCTGTCGACGCCCTGGAGAGCCTCGCCGAGGAGGCCCTCGAAGGACGCCCCGGTGAGGATCTGGAGTGGGTGAAATCGCGGATCGGCGACGTTGTGAACGGCGAGCCCGCCGACGCGAGGGTGACCGCCTCTGAGGTGGTCGGCCGCTTGGCCGAATGGCACGACGCCCTGCCCGCCGATGAGGACGACCGCAGGTTCCAGCTCGAGCTCCTTGCCTGGGGCATCGCGGAGTTCACCGACAAGTTCTGGTTCGTCGTTGAGATCCCGTATGAACGGGTTGATACGAGGACCATCGTCAAGGTCAGCTACGACATGGCGTTCGACCCGCCCAGCCGGATCGGAGAGCTGCCGGCCGTGATCGACCTGGACATGCCGCAGATGCGCGTCGCCAAGAGCGTTCACCTGGAAGTCGCCGCTCCAGAAGGGCTGGAGATCAGCAGACTCACGCTCCTGGAGTACTGGACCCCGGTCGAAGACGAGGACGACGGCGAACACGCCGAAGTCGATCCCAGCGGGGACGGTCGCATGCCCGGTCACCTCGCCCATGTCGCGACCTACTCGCGGCAGCCCTGGTCCAGCGACGCCCAGGCTTGGGTCGAGCTCATGCCCCACCGCAGGGGGCTCGTGAGCGTCGCTGCGCTCGGCAGCCTCGTCGGACTCGCCCTCCTCACCTTGCCGTTCATGGTGACGTTGGCCGGCGCCGACTGGTGGGGGAGCGTCATCGGTGACGGGGGACGCTCAGGTTCTGTGGCCGCCATTCTTCTGGCCGCGCCAGCGCTGCTGGCGGCCTGGTTCGCCCGCCCGGCGGAGCACGCCCTCGTCGGGCTTGTGCTGTGGCGGGCACGGCGCTGCCTCCTGGCCACCAGCAGCACCCTGTTCGTGTCGGCGGTCCTCACGGCGACGGGTGCCGGGTGGACCTTGGCAAGCGTTGTCGGTGCCTTGATGTTCGCTGTGCAGCTACTGGTGACCATTGACGCGGTCAGCATGGCGTCCACCGTCAGGGGCTGGACGTACAGTGATGTCTTGGGAGGAAGTCATGGCTGAGAAGCGCGAGACCCCGCGCGTCGTGACGGGCCGCAAGCCCGTTGCCTTCACGCGTGTCCGCTCGGCTGAGGGGTCCTCCGACTCGTTCAAGAGTCGACCCTCGGTGGTCAGCCGTTCCACCTCGGACGCCGCCGTGAAGAAGTTGCTGGGCGGGCGGTAACGGGGGCAGGAGCTGGCGGCCTCGAAGGGGACCTTCGCCTTGCCATCGGTGAGTCGGATACCACGATCGCTTGCGCCGACGTGACCGACGACACACTCGGGTGGGCCTGGATCCAGTTGCACGGCAGTGGAGGCACCCGACAGTCCTGCGCGTCGGAGGATCTGCCCCGAGACAGTGAATCGGCAGACCACGACGCCAGGAACGGCCACCCGAGCACTCGGGTGGCCGTTTCGCATGACGGTGTCCGCCGGCTTGGTGCCGGTTGGCCGACGCGCCACTCCGTGCACTGTCGTCGTCATGGAACTCGACGCCCCCTACCTCGGTCAGCCGGGCCGCCATGCTGCCTGGCTTCTTCTTCGCCGCTCTGACTTCTGCGGTCGCAGCCTGTACGCGATGTTGCGGACGGTCGGCATCGCTGGAGACTTCGATGACGGTCAGCCCGGCTGGGTGGACTGGCAGCGACTTCCGTTCGCCGAGGAGCTGCTGGACGACACGAGATGGCTGTCCGGTGGCACGCGGGCAACGCTCCGGATCTGCGTCGCTCTCGCCTCGATCGACGATGCGATGGACCGCCTGGATGAGCGCAACGCGGCGGGTGCCGTCCTCGCCGTTGCGGCGCTGGCTGACTCGCTTCAGCTGCCACGAGATCGAAGCTGCCCGTAGCGGCAGGCAACCAGTTCTCCGTCGGCGTGCGCTGCCCGCACCTCGACCTCGGCGACCGGGACGGCGGACCATGGCCTCGCATGGCCTGGGCGCGGGCTGCCGACGGTCGTTCGGCAAGCCCAGGGGCGGTTGACGTGACGGGCGAATCACCGCGCGTCGGGCGATGAGGTGGACACGATGGAGCCTGCTCGCGTGAGTCGACGGGGTACTGGGCGAACCAGCGGATCGTCGTTGAACGCGGGGCGCATACGGAGATCGCAGCGGGTGTCGGAACCGCAGCAGCGGATCTTCACGCGGCCTCGCCACGAGGCACAGATGAGCCAGAGCGGCACGGCGACGACCGGGGCGGCCAGGACGAACCTCATGCCAACACGCTCGCAGCGCTCAGCAGAAGCGGATGTGGGCGGGCACACGTTCGGTCGGCCGGCCGTCGCCCAGCGCTCATGACGGACCTGGGCGGCGGTAGCTGGACAGGAAGCCGATGCTGGAGACGACGTAGGGGATGAGGTAGTTCGCGACGACCCTCAGCACCGTCGCCCAGTCGGCAGCGCCGCTGGCGATGACCGTGCCCTGGTTCACCAACGTCAGCAGCGTGCCTACGACGGCGGCGATTCGAGCGGACGGGTCGAAAGTCGCGCCACGGCAGACGAGCGCGGCCGCCTGACGCCTGGTCGACCAGTGCAGCTCGGCCGGCTCACGCATGGCTGGCCCGTCGGCCCGAGGTTCGCTGGAGCGTCATCACGATCGGGAAACCCGTCGGGAATGGCCGCGTCTTCCCGTCGGGTTCCGGCAGCGATCCACCCGACTCAACGTGGGCGCCGACACAGAACCCCCGTAACGGCCAGCCATAACGTCCGAGCGACCGCACCCCGACGGAAGGACCCAGCATGACCACGACAGCCACCTCGCGGTCGACGGCAGCACAGCCGTCGACCGCCATTCGCAGCATCTCGGCCGGAGTCGTCGGCGGGCTCGCCGGCGGTGTCGTCTTCGGGATGATGATGCAGATGATGGACTCCATCCCGATGATCGCGGCACTGGTCGGCAGCGACTCCATCGCGGTCGGGTGGCTTGTGCACCTGGCCATCTCGGCCTTCATCGGCGGCCTGTTCGGGCTGCTCCTCACCGGCCGATCGCTCGGCATCGGCGCCTGGACCGGGCTGGGGCTCGTCTACGGCGTCGTGTGGTGGGTGCTGGGCCCGCTGCTGCTCATGCCGGCGAAGCTCGGGATGCCGCTCTTCCAGGTCAACGACATGGTCTGGAAGTCGCTCATGGGTCACATGATCTTCGGCATCGTCCTCGGGCTGGTGACGGCGCTCATCCTCCGCCGCTCGCCTGCCGCGTCGTCCTGAGATGGTCCACGCGAGCGCGGCCCAGTCGCGGCAGCACCTCGTGGTCGTGGTCGCTGCCGACTGTGGCGGCTGCGGCCGCGCTCGCGAAGTCGCGGAGGAGGTTGTCCGTCGGCTTCCCACCGCCGTCGTCGACGTGATCGACGTCGAGGTCGGCGAACTGCCCGAGGGCCTTCCCTTCCTCGGGACGCCGACCTACTTCTACAACGACCGCCTCATCTCCATGGGGAATCCCGAACCCGACCACCTGGTCACGTTGCTGGCGGGTGCGCGTTGATGGCAGACCGCGACCGCGGCTCACCACACGTCCTCGCCCCCGGCCAGTGGCGGTTGTCGGAGGTCGACATCTTCTGCGACCTCCCTCCGCAGGACATGGAGCGCATCTCCGCCTCCGCCCCCATGCGCGAAGTCCCGGCCGGGACGCTGCTTCTGAGGCCGGGCCAGGGCAACGAGGTGCTCTTCATCCTCAAGAGGGGCCGGGTGCGGCTCTACCGGGTGACCGCCGACGGGCGAACGCTCACCCTGTCCATCGTCGATAAGGGCGACATCTTCGGCGAGATGCAGCTCCTCGGCCAGAGCCTGCAGGAGACGTACGCCGAGACCCTTGAGCCGAGCGTCGTCTGCATCATGAGCAAGGACGACGTGTACCGGCTGCTGCTCGCCGACGCCCGCGTCTCGGCGCGCATCGTGACCGCCCTCGGCCATCGCGTCACGGACCTGGAGCGGAGGCTCGAGCAGGCGGTCTTCCGCACTGTCCCTTCGCGCGTCGCGTCGACGCTGGTCGCCCTCGCCGGCAGCGACCGAGGGGCCGACGTGCGTCTCACGCATGAGCAGCTGGCCGATCTCGTGGGAACCACGCGCGAGACCACGACCAAGGTGCTCGGCGACCTGCGCGACCGCGGCCTGGTGGACCTGCGCCGCGGCCGCATCCGTGTGCGGGACATCGCGGTGCTGCGCGCGCTTGCCGACGATCCGTCGTGGAGCGCCTCGACGGGTGGGCACACCAGCCGCACCGCGTGACGCGCCGCAGGGGCTGTTCGGCTCGCGCCTCCGAGCTCAAGCGCTCGACGCGATAGCCGCAGCGAGCTCCGCGGCCGAAGGGCAGCCGACGGCCCGGCCTCCGAGCCGGTACACGCGGCACGAGAGCCCGACAGGCGGCGCCTGAGCAGAGAACGGGTCTGCACCGTCGACCAGGAACGTCGGCGACCCTCGGAAGTCCAGCAGGCGGGCCTGCTCGTCGGTGGACACGACGAGGTGGCGGACCTCCGCCCCGGGCACATCGGCACGATCGACCACTGCACGGGCCGCCGCGAGAGCGGCCTCCTGGCTAGCGCACTCGGGGACGGTCATGACCACGATCTGCATGAGCCACCTCCTCCGGATCGCGGCGGGTCGGGGATCATCGTGACAGCCAGAGCCGCGCGCGGCGGATGGCCCGGATGCCGCGGGCCGCGGCCGGGCGAGCGAGTCGGCCGCGCACGTCCTCGATGGCCGCGTTCCACGCCCCGTCCGTGTACGTCGGGTAGGGATGCAGGGTGCCAGCGAGGTCGCGGGTACGCAGTGCTCTGCGCACGGCCAGTGTGACCTCGGCCAAGGACTCCCCGGCGCGAGCGCCGACGACAGTCGCGCCGAGCACCGTTCCCTTGCGGCTGACTGCGAGGCGGGCGAACCCCGCGGTCTGGCCCTCCGCCACGGCGCGGTCCACGTGCTCGTGCCCGCGTGTGACCAGTTCTGTGCCGGGAGGTACCTCGTCCGGGTTGGTCGACGCTCCTACGGCCGCGACCTCGGGGTCGGTGAAGGTCACCCGGGGCACCGCCACGACGTCGACCTTGCGACGCAGCCCGAGGACCGCGTTGCTCGCCGCGATGCTGCCGTGGACTCCCGCGACGTGGGTGAACTGCGGATGGCCCGTGAGGTCGCCCGCGGCCCACACACGCGGGTTCGTGGTCCGCAGCGAAGCGTCGACGATGACGAAGCGTCGGGGGTCCAGCTCGATGCCGGCGTGCTCCAGACCGAGACCATCGGTCCGCGGTGCGCGTCCCAGGGCGACGAGCACCCGGTCGAAGGAGACGTGCTGCTGCTCGCCGCCCTCGCCCACGATGAGGGCGCCGCCTGCGCCCTCGGCCACGGCACCGACCACCGGCCGGCCCACGACCAGCCGAACCCCGTCGTCGGCGAGGGCCCGTGCGACCAGGACGGAAGCGTCGGGGTCCTCCCGCGGCAGGATCCTCGCGGCGCCCTCCACCACGGTGACCTCGGACCCGAGGCGCGCGAACGCCTGCCCGAGCTCGCACCCGATGCTCCCCCCGCCGAGCACGACCAGCCGACGAGGCAGTTCCTCGAGCTCCCAGACGGAGTCGCTCGTGAGGTGGTTCACGCCGTCCAGCCCGGGGATCGGCGGCACGGACGGCCGGGCTCCCGTTGCGAGGACCGCCCTCTGGAATCGCAGGGGACGCCCGTCGACGTCGAGCTGTGACGGGCCGGCGAACCGCGCGGAGCCGTGCACGACCGTCACCCCGGCAGCCTGGAGAGCCGCCACGGAATCGGTCGGCTCGATGTGCCGGATGGCCCCACGCACGTGCCGCATGACCTCGGCGAAGTCCACTCGCACCTCGTCCACGTGCACACCCAGACTCGACGCACGTCTCGCACCGGCCGCGGCGTGAGCAGCGGCGATGAGCGACTTGCTCGGCACGCACCCCGTCCAGAGGCAGTCGCCACCGGTGCGGTCTCGCTCGACGAGCACGACCGACGATCCGAGGCCTGCCGCCGTCTTGGCCGCGACGATGCCTGCGGTGCCACCGCCGATGACGGCGAGCTCCCACGGGCGCTCCGGGCTGGTCATGAGGGCTCCTCCTCGTGTTGCGGCGTGGCTGCGAACCGTCGTCGGCTCCACAGGACGAGGCGCTCCTCGGCTGCGGACAGTGCCGTCCGGCGCCCGAACGACCGAAGCCGCGACGACATGACGACGAGGTCGTGCACCACCGTCCTGCACCGGTCGCACCGGAGCAGGTGCCCCTCGATCCTCGCCAGGTCGCGCGAGGACAGGAGCGCATCGGCGTCGTTGTCGACATACGTCGGCACCAGGCGCCGGGTCCACCGGCAGTCCCGCGCCGACGCGCCCGGCAGGATCAGGAGCACGGGACCGGAACCCGATGGACCGCGCCAACCCTTCCCGGAATGCGGGAGCCGTGACGGCGGGTTCCCCCTGCAGACGTGCTGGATCAGACGACGAGGAGCGCCCCGCATGGCCACCGCTGCGATCACGATGTACTCCACGGCCTGGTGCGGCGACTGCGTGCGGCTCAAGTCCGGCCTGACGCGGGCGGGCGTGGTGTTCGACGAGATCGACATCGAGTCCGACGCCGACGCGGTGGAGTTCGTGATGAGTGCCAACGGGGGCAACCAGACTGTGCCGACCGTGGTCTTCGCCGATGGCGTGGTGATGGGCGAACCCACCACACGGCAGGTGCTGGACCACCTCGCCGCCATGGGCGCCGCCTGACATGCGCTCCCCCCGCCCGGGCGAGGAGGGCCTGTGACGATGACGGACTGGCCCTCCTACCTGCGCACGTATCACGCGCGGAACCCGGCCATCACCGAACGGGTGCTTGCTGCTTCCGTGCATCCGCGCGCGGGCACGCCCTACGACTGGCTGGTGGAGGCCCTGCCGGACAAGCCCGGAGTGGTCCTCGATCTGGCGTGCGGCAGCGCCCCGGTCCACGACCGCCTCTCCGGCGCCCGGGCCTACGTCGGCGTCGACCTGTCGCCGGAGGAGCTGAGAGAGGCATCGCGCAGCGGTCGGGGGGCGCTGGCCCGGGCCGACGCGATGCGCCTGCCGCTGGCGACCGGCTCGGTCGATGCTGTCGTGTGCTCGATGGCCGTGATGCTCATGCAGCCGCTGGAGCATGCGCTTGCCGAGGTGGGCCGAGTCCTGCGTCCCGGAGGCGTGTTCGCCGCGATCCGACCAGTCGGCTGGCCCGCGCTGCCGCGCGACGCCCGGCTCGTCCTCCCGCTCGTGCGCGGCCTGCGCGGGGGGCCGCAGATGCCGCAGCGCTTCGTTCCCGGTCGGTTCCGCAGGTCACTCGCCGCGGCCGGCCTACCGGTCGCCGACGATCGGGCGCTGCGCTTCTCCCACCCCCTCGAGACCGTCGACGACGCACACATGGCAGTGCGGGCCCTGTACCTGCCGGACGTGCCCGAGGCGCGGAAGGCTGAGGCGGCACGTCTGCTCAGCCGCCAGGCGGCCCCAGGCCGCGACCTTCCGGTGAGCATCCGCAGGACCGTCGCACGGCGCTCGACGCTGGACGTCCGGAGCTCGCCATGACGCGCGCTCCGGACGCAGCACCAGCCTGCGACGGCGCCGTGGGCGACGTCTGTGGGGCGGCACACGGAGTCGCACGGGATACTCGGCTCGTGACGCATCCGAGCCCCGCGCCGTCGGATCGTGGATCGGCGTTCGCCCGATACGTCGAGCCCGAGATCCCCGTCCTGCTGCGTGTCGCGCACAGCCTGGTGGGCTCGCCCGGCGATGCCGAGGACCTCGTCCAGGAGACGCTCATCCGCGCCTACCGCGCTCTCGACGGCTTCGACGGTCGGCACCCGCGAGCCTGGCTCCTCACGATCCTGCGCCACACGGCGTCGAACCTGCGCCGGCGGACACGACCTGACCTGGTGGAGAGCTGGGACGTCGTCGTCGATCCTCGCCCAGCGTTCGGCGCCGCGCGGCCGACCGCCGCCGACGATGCCGTGCTCGACGAGATGATGGACGACGACGTCGAGAGGGCTCTTGCCTCCTTGGACGTGAAGTTCCGCAGCGTCCTCATCCTCGTCGATGTCCACGGGCTCACCTACGCGGAGTGCGCCGAGACCCTGGGGATCCCCGTGGGCACGGTCATGTCGCGGCTGAGCCGAGGGAGGGACCGCATGCGTAAGCATCTGCGATCGAGCGGGAGGCAGCGATGAGCCCGATGTCGATGCGGGAGGCCCTGGAATGCCGACGCACCCGCAAGCGCCTGCAGCGGTTCCTCGACCGTGATCCGTCCGCCCTGCTGACACCCGACGAGGCGCGAGAGGTGGAGCAGCACCTCAAGGGCTGCGAGCGGTGCACCGGCCTGGCCGAGGAGTACCGGGCGCTGCACCGGTCCCTGGACCGGTTCGGACGTGCGCTCGAGCCCGACGAGGACGCGGTGCGCCGCGCCAGCGAGGCCCTCCGGCGCGCGGTGGAGCACACCGAGGGCTGACTTCTCAGTTCGTGGGTGAGCCGATCGCCGGCCGGGATTCGTCCCGAGCCACGACGGTGCGCGCGTGCAGGGGTACGCGCAGTCCGACGGCCGCACCCCGTGCCGGCGCGGACCCTGCGGTGCATTCGGCGTGCAGGACGCCCGCCGCGGTGGTGATCTCCACCAAGGCGCGCGGCCCACGGGCGCGCGACCGTCGGACCGTGCCGACCGCATCCGCCTCGACGTCGTCGGCGGCCGTGATGGTGATCGCCTCCTGGCGCAGCAGCAGCGTCGCCGGGCCTTCGACGTGGCCGATGGCGGGCGGGAGCTCCCACCGGCCGAGGGCGAACGCGAGGGCGCCGTCGCGGACATCGCCGTCGAGCTCGTTGAGACCGCCGAGGAAGCGGTGCACCGCGGCCGACGCTGGGCGGGCGTAGAGCTCGACGGGCGCGGCGTGCTGCAGCAGCTCGCCGTCGACGAGCACGGCGACGGTGTCGCCGAGCCGTGCAGCCTCCGCCTGGTCGTGGGTGACCATGAGGATCGTCGGGCCGAGGATGGCGCGGACCTCCTCGAGCAGTGTGTGCATCTCGTCGGTGAGCGATGGGTCGAGAGCGCTGAAGGGCTCGTCGAGAAGGAGCACCGACGGCTCGGCGGCCAGGGCGCGCGCCAGCGCCACGCGTTGCGCCTGCCCGCCCGACAGGCTGCACGGCGTGCGGGCGGCCATGCCGTCGAGTCGGACCAGCTCGAGGTAGCGCGCGGCGGTGTGGCGTGCCTCGCGCCGCCCGGCTCCGTGCATGCGTGCAGCGAAGGCGACGTTGTCCAGGACCGTGAGGTGCGGGAACAGTGTGGGCCGCTGGAACACCATCGCGAGCCCGCGCTTCTCAGGCGCCAGGCCCACGACGCTGGATCCGCCGATCCGGACGTCGCCCTCCTGTGGCTCGAGAAGCCCCGCCACCAGACGCAGGACCGTCGACTTGCCGGATCCGGACGGCCCCAGCAGCACGGTGCAGGCCCCGGGTGCGACGCGAAGGGTCAGCGCCGCGAGCGCCGGCGAGGGCGTGCCGGGGTAGGTGAAGCGGACCCCGTCGAGGCGCAGGTCGGTGCTCATGCCACCTCCTGAAGCTGCCGGGCGGGCATGCTCGCCGCGCGATCGTCCCGCCGAGGTCGTCGGCCGGTGGCGAGGAGGACGAGCGCGAGCGCGGCGGCGGGGAGCAGAGCGGCGATGGACAGCGCGGCCAGCCTGCTGTCGTTGCCCGAACCAGAGGCAGCTGCCGCGACGAGGACAGGGACAGAGACGAGGGTTCCACCGCCTACGACGACGGTGACGATGTAGTCCGTCGATCCGATGACGAACGCCAGAAGCGAGGCCATCGCCAGCGGCCGGCGCAGCGCGGGCATCCGGATCCGCCACAGCACCTGCCGCGGTCCGGCACCCAGGAGCCGCGCCTGATGCTCCACGTCCGGGTCGTAGCCCGCGAACGCCGCGCGCATCACCAGGAACGTGTAGGGGACGGCGAGCGCCGCGAGGACGAGGGCTACGCCGACCGGCGCCGGCACGCGCAGGCGCAGGAGCACGACGTTGATGCCGAGCGCGATGACGAGCGGGGGGACGACGACCGGTGCGAGCACGACGACGGCAGCGAGGCGTCGTACCCGCTGTGCCATGCGTGGCAGAGCCTGTGCCGCCATGGCACCCGCCGGCGTCGCGAGCGCGGCTGTCAGCAGTCCGAGCGCGAAGGACGTCAACAGCGCCCGAAGCCCTTGGCCTTCCAGCGCGCTGCCGATGCCGGCGAGCCCCCACTGCGTCGGCAGTACGGCCGGGTACGCCCAGCGGTCGGCGATCGCCCACAGCAGGATCGGCACGACGGGGAGCACGAACCAGAAGGACAGCACGGACTGGGCGACGCCGGCGGTCGTCGCACCGGCGCGCGTGCGCGCCGTCACGTCGCGACCCAGCGGCGACGTAGTGGCCCGGCGGCGAACAGGGTCGCGGCCAGGCATACGCCGACCAGCAGCATGGAGGCCGCCATGGCTTCGGGTCGGACGGCGAGGTCGGTGGAGGTGAACAGTCGGTAGGCGAGCACCGGGAGCGACTCCGGGTAGACCGGCCCGAGCAGCCAGGCGACCTCGTAGGAGCCCACTGCGTAGACGAACGAGACGGTCGCCGCCACGATCAGCGCCGGCCGGGCCAGGGGCAGCGTCACCGCCGTGAACCGCCGTCGGGCGCTGGCACCGAGCACCGCAGCAGTGTCGTCGAGCTGGCCCGTGTCGGCGGGCAGAGAGCTGAGCACGACCAGGGCGATGAAGGCGGACTCCTTCCAGGCCAGCTCTAGGACTACTGCGCCCCACCAACGGCCGGCGACGAGCTGGGGCCACTCGCCGGGAGGAGGGTCGGCGAGACGCGCGAGCAGCCCGGAGTCCGACAGCAGCAGCCCGACGCCGACCGCTCCCACGAGGTGCGGAACGGGGACGGTCAGCGCGGCCGCGGACGCGAGGAGCCGTCCGCCGCGCGCTGTCGCCCGCACGGCGACCACGACCGCCATGCCGACGGCGACGGCGAGCGCCGTCGCAGCCGCGGCGACCGTGATCCCCACGAACAGTGCCGTGGGCGCGCCCTCGGCAAGGACCGCGGAGTAGGCGTCCCAGCCCAGCTGGCCGTCGCCGGTCAGCGACATCGCGCCGAGGCTCTGCGCGAACGCCGTGCCGAGGGAGCCGACGAGCACGGCGCCCACGAGAACGAGCGCCGGCGCGACGGCGAGCCGCTGTCTCATCCGGCGAGCACCTCGCGGCGCCAGCCGTCGTCGAGCAGAGGCACCCAACCGGCGGCGAGCTCGGGGTTGGCGTTGCGCGACAGGACCTCGTAGGCCGGGACGACGGGCGAACGGGGGAGGTCGTCGAAGCGGGCCGCGTCGACCCCATCGAGGCGTGTCACGTCCAGAACGGTGAACTGGCCCCAGACCGCCGGATCTGCCTTGCGCGCCTGCTGCTCGGGGCTCAGCGCGAGGTTGGCGACGACCTCGGCAGCCGCCTGGTCGCCTGACGTGCCGGGTATCGCGAGGAAGGAGGCGTTGCCGACGGTGCCCTCGTCCAAGGTCAGCACCCGGGTCGTCGCCGGGAACGTCCCGTCGGCTACCAGTGCCGTCAACGTCGCGGGCCCGTACGTCATGGTGAAGTCGACCTGGCCGCCGGCGAACAGCTGGTCGAGCGCGACGCTGTCCTTGGGGTAGGTGCGGCCCTGCCGCCACAGCGATGGGGCGAGGTCGCGCAGCTGCTTCCACAACGTCGGGGCAACCGCGTCGTAGCTGGCGCGTGACGGGTCGGCCGGAACAGCGGCGTACCCGCCGGCCGTGGAGTACAGCGCCTCGCGGACGAAGACGGACCCGGTGAAGTCCGGAGGCGCGGGGTAGGTGAAGCGGCCCGGGTGGGCCTTCGCCCAGTCGAAGAGGCCCGCGAGGGTCGTCGGCGGGTGGGGGACCCGCGCGGAGTCGTACACGAAGGTGAACTGCGCCTTGTGCCACGGCGCCTCGCAGCCATCGACCGGTGTGCCGAAGTCGCTGCCGATCAGAGGGTCGGCGGGGTCCGTGTAGCGCATGTTGGGCAGGCCGTCGGACCAGCCGCACAGCCACAGCCCTGCCTGCTTGCCCGTGCGGAAGTTGTCGCCGTTGACCCAGACGAGATCGACAGCACCGTCGGTGGTCCCCGCCTGCTTCTCCGTCGCGATGCGGTTGAGGGCGTCCTTGGTGTCGGCGACCGGCACCCGCTCAAGCGTGATCCCGAGGTCGGCTGCAGCCGGCGCCAGGACCTCGTCGACGTAGGTGTTGCCTTGCGTGTCGCCTCCCCACATCCACAGCGACACAGTGCTGCCACGAGCCTCAGCCAGCTTCTGGTCCCACGTGGTGGCAGGCGCGGACACCGTGGGGTCGGCCGCGGCCGCGGCGCAAGCCGACAGTGCGAGGCTGCCCGCCGCCAGGACGGCAGTCAGCCGGGCGGGCCGACGGCGCCGGTCGCGCCGAGGATGGATGCGGTCGCGCACGCGCTCTCCCACAGTCGTTCGAGATGGTCGGACGAGCCGGGAACACGGTGGCGCTCTCGAAGCCTTCCCAGTCCGTCCGCTGCTTCGAGGAGTCACGTGCACCGCCGCAAGGTCGCCGCAATCGCCCGCCTGTCGATGCTCGGGCTCATCGCGGCATCCGGTCTGCTGCTCATCTGGCGCACAGGCGTGCCGAGCACGGAGGAGATGCAGGCTTGGGCCGACTCCGCAGGAGCGGTCGGCGTCGCCGGCTTCCTCGCTGCGTACGTGGTCTGCAGCATCGTGCTGCTGCCCAAGGGTGTGCTCAGCATCGTGGCGGGAGCGGTGTGGGGCCTCGCGGGCGGCATCGCCATCGTCATGGTCGGTGCGACGGCCGGGGCCTCAGCGGCCTTCTTCATCGGGCGACGGCTCGGGCGGGAGCCGATCGAGCAGCTCGCGGCGGGCCATCTGACGCGCCTTGACCACCTGGCAGCCCGCCACGGCAGCGCTGCGGTGCTCGTCGCGAGGCTGGTCCCTCTCGTGCCGTTCACGGTCGTGAACTACGCGTCCGGTGTCGTCGGCATCCGGTTCGCGCCGTACTTCTGGGCCACCGCGGTGGGCATCGTCCCCGGCACGGCCTCCTACGTCGCCCTCGGCGCCTACGGCACCCGTCCCGGCTCGTGGGAGTTCGTCGCAGCAGTGGTCGCGTTCGGAGTGCTCACCGTCGCCGGAGTGATCGCATCGCGGCGGCGACCTGCAGCCCGCGGTGCGCAGGAGGGGAAGCCATGATCGACTCGAGCATCCGGCCGATGATGGCGCGCCCTCTCGGGTCGGTGGCGGCAGTGCTGGACCGTCCGGGCATCACCGCTGATGGCGTGACGCTCGCGGGTCTCGTCGTCGGCCTGGCGGCGGCGGTCTCGGCCGGCTTCGCCTGGTGGTCGGCGGCGCTCGTGCTGTGGCTGGCGTCGCGCATCCTGGACGGCCTGGACGGGGAGCTCGCCCGTCGCAGACGTGCCTCAGGAGCTGCCGATAGCGGGGCCGGCGGCTTCCTGGACATCACGGCCGACTTCGTCGTGTACGGCGCTTTCGTCGTGGGAGTCGGCATCGGATCGGGAGACGATCTGCTCCCGTTCCTGCTGGTGCTGCTGGCGTACTACCTCAACGGCTCCGCGTTCCTGGCGTTCTCGTCCATCGCCGAGCGCCACGGCCGTGCCCTCGATGACGGCCGGTCGCTGTCGTTCCTGGGGGGCCTGGCCGAGGGGGCCGAGACCGTCGCCGTCCACGCTCTGTGGTGCCTCCTTCCCGCTCATGCAGCCGGGATCGCCTGGGTGTGGGCCGGTGTGGTCCTCGTCAGCGCGGTGACCAGGGTCGTGGTCGGCTACCGGACCCTGCGACGCGAACCAGGATGACGTGCGGCCGTCACAGGGCCGCGGTGCGGACCTCGATGAGGGGCAGCAGGGTCCGCAGGGCGCGGTTCTCCTCCGCGTCCAGCACCGAGTGCTGGACGCAGGCAGGCACCAGTTCGTTCGTGTCCGGGTGCGCCATCGCGTAGACGCACGACTGGAGGCGTTCCTGGACCTCGCGGATCCGGGCATCGTCGCTGGCCACGCCGGCCCGGAGGAGGTCCCACGCAGGGCGCACATCCGCGGCGTCCATGAAGCTGTGCATCACGAACGTCATCGGCCGCACGGGGCCGCGCGCGACGGCCATTGGGCCGCCCGCGCGGACCAGCAGTCTCCGCCCCAGCCCGATGGCAGCGGCGGCGGCGCCTGGGTGCCGTACGGCGATGCGGAGCACGCGGCCCGCAGCCACCCACGACGGGACGCCGCCCAGCACGACGCCCGACATGTGCTCGAGGAACAGATCACGCACCCTGAGGTCAGCCGCCACCCGATCGTCGAGGAAGGGCACCCAGCGGTCTCCGACCATGAAGCCGTATGCCGTGCGGTTGCATGCCGGATGGCCCATCTGAAGCACAGAGTGCGGGAGGCGTGCGCCCACCCCGCGCTCGACTGCATTCCAGACGGCGTCGGGCGAGACGTCGCGGAAGCCTTCACGCCACCGTCGGTCGTCTCCCACGAAGGCTGCCGGTTGGAAGCTCAGCATCGAGTAGCCCATCGGCACGACCGAAGACGTCACTGCCTCGACCTGGTCGAGGTTGGCGGGCGTGACTGTCATGTTGTGGGCCAGGTACGACCGGACTCCATGTTCCCGGCGCAGCCGCTCGAACATCTCGGCGAAGCGGCGTCGGTAGGCGGTGAGCTCCAACTCGTGCGAGGGCCTGGGGATACCGCGGCGACCGCGCATGAGCGAGTCGAAGTGCGCCGCCATCGACAGCCGCCCGAACCGAGCCCGCCCGTCGGCGTCCAACGCCAGGCGCTGGAGGTAGTCGTAGTCGAAGTCGCCGTGGGTCATGCTCATGGGCTCCCGCCCGTAGTCGCGCATGACCTGCAGCACGGCCGCATGGTCGTCGGGGTCGAGGAGCGACACCTCGCCGCCGATGAGCTGGGCGTGGCCACGTTCGCCTCGCCGCTCGCGCAGGAACGCCATCTGGGCCGCTACCGCGCGAAGCGTGTGCGTGCCGTCGGTGCGGACCTTGTTCGCGTCCCTCGAGTGGTAGCAGGGCGAGCAGGTGAGGTTGCACCTCGGGAAGACGCCGTGCGTGCCCTCGCAGCCGACTGCGAACCGTCCCACCATCTGGTTCGGCGTTCGGACCGTCGACGGCAGCTCGGACCACCTGCGACGCATCAACTCACGCCGCGCAGGGTCGGTCGGTGCCGTCCTCGACCACAACGAGCGGGCTGCGGACGTGAACGCCTCGAGCCGTCGTCCTGCTGCTCGCGCGACCGGCATGGGCGCTCCGCTCGTGGCTGGGGATGATCCCGACGACGGGAAACCCGCCGTCGTCGGTCACGCATTCCCGATGGACCGCGTTCACGGCCGACGCGCAGTCCGAACCGCTTCTGACGACGCAGGCTTGCTCTCGCCTCGACGTCGTGGCGGGCTCCGCCTGTGCCTGGCGCTGCCCGGGCTCGACCGGGATCTGCGCGCCCTGGATCCCGACAGCCTCGCGGATCGTGCGCCGGTCGCTCTAGACGTGGTCGATCGTCTTGACCTTGCCTGACGCGTTCAAGCCAGCCGCGTAGAAACCAGATGATGCAGGCATAGGCCGCGCGTGATGCCCGGCACCACATGGGTGCCGGGCATCACGCCGCTTGCTAGAACTTGCCCAGCGCGGATGCCTGGTTGTCCTTGCCGGAGCGGTAGTAGCGGTTCATGACGGTGGCCATGTTCTCCCAGCCTCCGGTCGCCATGAGCTCGCCGGGCGTGAAGTTGCGGACGTCGACGCACGTCCGCGCATAGAGGTGCCTGAGGCTGTGCCAGACATGTATCCACTGGCTGCGCTGGCGCGTCCGAACCACGTACGCCTTGCGGCTCGGATCCCACACCGAGTACTTCTCGACCCACGTCTGCTGCATCCAGCCCGCGGCGGTGGCTGCGGGGGTGAACAGGTCGGCGTGGAACTCGCTGGAGAAGAGCAGCCGGCCGTTGATGGGGAACAGGAGCGCCTCCGGGTTCTCCCCGCGCGCTTGCTCTGCCAGGGCTGCGGTGCGCCTGGCCAGCATCTCCTCCCGGAGCGGGTAGCCGGTCAGGGTGGCCTCCGCCAGTCCGGTGATCCGGCGCTTCCCGCCCTTGGGCGGCTTGCGGCGCATGAGGCCGTTGGCCTTCGTGGCGACCTCGTTGAGCTGGTGGTTGATCAGCACGTGCGGCTTGCCGCTGACCACGATGTCCAGGGCTGTCAGCTGCATCTGCTCCGCCCACCGAGGGCCGCTGTCCGCGGCGAACTCCACCATCAGACGGCCGCAGAGCGGGAGGAGCCGATCCATCTCGTCGGCGAGCCGGCGCAGGTCGTCGATCGTGGGCACATCCTCGTCGTCGATGTAGTCCTCGTGGGAACCGACGAGGCGGGCACGGTCGCTGCGCGGGGGCGCAGGAGTACCGGCGAGGTCCGGGTCGGGCATGACCGTGCGTACGGGAAGGAGGTCGCCGATCGCGGGTGTGAAGTAGCCGGCGGAGACACCCCAGCGCAGGAAGCACCGCAGCACGGAGGTGTTGGCCTGCACACCGTTGGGGGTACCGGCCTGGGCGCGGAGACGGTCGGCCAGGGCCCGGTCCATCTCGAGGCAGATCTCCCCGTCGAGGACCCGCATCATCTTCGTCATGAGGCGGGTGACGAGCGAGTGCTGCTTGTCGGACCAGTCCGCACCGTGCCTCTTCTGGTTGCGGCGGACGGGGGTGGACACCCATTCCTTGACGGCGTCCTCGATCGGGGCGTAGCTGCGGGCTCCGGCCGCCCGGGACTCGAACCGGTCGATGGACTCGGCCTTGGCCTTCGCGTCTTCGAGCGTGCGGCCGGCGGTGGTGCGGCCGGCCTTGCCGTCGGCGCGGGTCCAGGTGCAGCGGTAGTAGGGGTCGTCGCCCTTGGGGGCGAGGATGCTGACGATGCCGACCTTGGAGACCGGCTTGGCGCGGGTCATGCTGCCGCCCCCTTGCTGCTGCGGGGGCTGTAGGCGCGGCGCACGGGACGGACGACGGCGGGCTGCTCGGCGGGCTCCTGGTGGCGGGTGCGGGCCGGGAGCCTGTCGAACCAGGCCAGGACCTCATCCCGGAGCCACAGGTTGCGGGCGCCGAGGACGCGGGGGGCGGGGAAGTCGGCCCGGTAGGTGTACTCCCGGGCGGTGTCGGTGGCGACGTGGAGCACGCCTGCGACGTGCTCGATGGTCCAGATCGGATCGGTGGGGCTCAGGGCCCATGCGGTGTTGTTCATGACCAGGTCGGTCCGGTCCGGCCGCGCAGCGGCAAGGGCCGCATCACCCGTTCGGAGCAGCGCCGCTAGGTGGTGGCTGGGCGCCGGTACGGCGGTGGCTTGTGCGAAACGTGTGCGAGCCCAGACCCCCGGGCGGGGGTCTGGGCTCGCAGAAGCCTTGCGGCAGTTGGCGTTACGGCGCTGGGCGCCGCGACCGATCAGATGTCGTAGTAGAGCTCGAACTCGTGGGGGTGCGGGCGCAGGCGGATGGGGTCCACCTCGCTGGTGCGCTTGAAGTCGATCCACGTCTCGATGAGGTCGGGCGTGAACACGCCGCCCTCGAGAAGGAAGTCGTGGTCGGCCTCGAGCGCGTCGAGCACGGCCGTCAGGGACGACGGGACCTGCGGGATCGCGGCGGCCTCGTCCGGCGGGAGCTCGTAGAGGTCCTTGTCGACCGGCTGCGGCGGCTCGATCTTGTTCTTGATGCCGTCGAGGCCGGCCATGAGCATCGCGGCGAACGCGAGGTACGGGTTGCTCGACGGGTCGGGGCAGCGGAACTCGATGCGCTTGGCCTTCGGGTTCGAGCCGGTGATCGGGATGCGGATGCAGGCCGAGCGGTTGCGCTGGCTGTAGACCAGGTTGACCGGGGCCTCGTAGCCCGGCACCAGGCGGTGGTACGAGTTCACGGTGGGGTTGGTGAACGCGAGCAGCGACGGCGCGTGCTTGAGCAGGCCGCCGATGTACCAGCGCGCGGTGTCGGACAGGCCGCCGTACCCGAGCTCGTCGTAGAACAGCGGGACGCCGTCCTTCCAGAGCGACTGGTGCACGTGCATGCCCGAGCCGTTGTCGCCGAAGAGCGGCTTCGGCATGAAGGTCACGGTCTTGCCGGCCTGCCAGGCGACGTTCTTGATGACGTACTTGAACTTCATGACGTCGTCGGCGGCCTGGAGCAGCGTGTCGAAGCGGTAGTTGATCTCCTGCTGGCCGGCGGTGCCGACCTCGTGGTGCGCGCGCTCGACCGACAGGCCGACCTGCTCGAGGCCGAGCACCATCGCGTCGCGGAGGTCGGCGAAGTGGTCGACCGGCGGGACCGGGAAGTAGCCGCCCTTGTAGCGGGGCTTGTAGCCGCGGTTGCCGCCGTCCTCGGAGCGGCCGGTGTTCCAGGCGCCCTCGACGGAGTCGATGAAGTAGTAGCCGGCGTTCTGCTTGGTCTCGAAGCGGACGTCGTCGAAGATGTAGAACTCCGCCTCGGGCGCGAAGTACGCCGTGTCGGCGATGCCCGTGGTGGCGAGGTAGGCCTCGGCCTTGGCGGCCACGTTGCGCGGGTCGCGCGAGTACGGCTCGCCCGTGAACGGGTCCTGGATGGAGAAGTTGATGACGAGCGTCTTCTCCTTGCGGAACGGGTCGACGAAGGCCGTCTTCACGTCCGGCACGATCTTCATGTCCGACTCGTGGATGGCCTGGAAGCCACGGATCGAGGAGCCGTCGAACATCTGGCCGTCGGTGAACAGCGCCTCGTCGACCGACTTCGCCGGCACGTTGAAGTGCTGCATCACGCCGGGCAGGTCGCAGAAGCGCACGTCGACGAAGACCACGTCCTCGTCACGGATGAACCGGAGCACTTCCTCCGCGTTCTTGAACATCCATCCTCCTCGCGGGGTCCCCGGCGGCGCCGACGACTGTGGGGGCATCACTGGCAGCTGCGACGGGCTCGTCTCAGCGTTCTCGGGGAACCTACGGGGGTGGGATTTCCCGTCGGTGTCCCGATTGTTTCGACCGTGTTTCCGAGCATGACAGCCGCGAAAAGGGGGTCACGGGCCCGCCCGGGGGCCCTCTCGCGGGTCCCGTCGCACGGGCCCGCGGCACCGTCGCCGCGCGTCGGGGCACAGCCTGCCAGAGCCCTCGGCGGTCCGTCCGGCGGGGTCGGTTTCAGGCTCCGGATCCCGTCACGTCGAACCGGTAGCCCAGCCCCGCCGCCGTGATCAGGTACCTCGGGTGCGCGGGGTCCGGCTCGAGCTTGCGCCGCAGCTGGGCGAGGTAGACCCGCAGGTAGTTCGTCTGCGTGGAGTACGCCGGGCCCCACACCTGCGCGAGGAGGTCGGCACCGGGCACGAGCAGGCCGTCCGCGCGCACGAGCACCTCGAGCACGCCCCACTCGGTGGGGGTGAGGTGCACCTCGTCGCCGGAGGTCGTCCGCACGGCTTTGCGGCCGAGGTCGACGACGAAGTCGGGTGTGGTCACCGTGGCGCTCGTGGCCACGGGCCCGGCCCGGCGCTGCGCCGCCCTGATGCGCGCGAGGAGCTCCTCCATGCCGAACGGCTTGGTGAGGTAGTCGTCGGCGCCCGCGTCGAGCGCGCTCACCTTGTCGGACTGGTCGCGCCTCGCCGAGAGCACCACGACCGGCACGCCGCTGCTCGCGCGGATCCGCTCGATCACCGCCACGCCGTCGAGGTCGGGCAGGCCGAGGTCGAGGATGACGACGTCGAACCGCCGGGCTGTCGCGAGCGACACGGCCTCCTCGCCCGACGCGGTCGAGGTGACGCCGTGGCCGCGCGAGCGCAGGGTGAGCACGAGCGCCTTGCGCAGCTGCTCGTCGTCCTCGACCACGAGGAGGTCGCTCATCCGGCACCCCCGCGGGCGATCGGCAGAGTCATGCGCGCGGTCAGCCCGCCGCCCTCGGTCTCGCGCAGCTCGAGCGCGGCCCCCATCGCCTCGCAGAACCTGCGCACGATCTCCAGCCCCAGGCCCGTGCTGCCGTCCGCCGACCGGGAGGCCGCCAGCGGGGGAGCGGCTGCTGCCGAGGAGCCCAGGCCCGGCCCGTGGTCGACGATGTCGAGGACCACCGCCGAGGTGCGTGGCGTCGCGAGCACCTGCACCGGGCGGCCCGCTCCCGCGCGTCCGTGCCGCAGCGCGTTCGACACGAGGTTCTCCACTGCGCGCTCGAGGAGCACGGGGTCGGCCGACACGAGCGGCAGCAGCTCGTCCACCTGCACCAGCACCGATCCGGCCGGGCGTCCGGCCACCGCTGCCGACACGACGCCGTAGAGGGCGACGGCCTCGCGGCGCACGGGGAGGCCGCCCGCCTCCAGCCGGCTCATGTCGAGCAGGTTGGAGATGAGCTCGTCGAGCCGCGTCGTCGACGCGTCGACCGTGCCCAGCAGCTCGGCCCGAGCCGCCTCGTCGAGCTCGGCCTCGGGGGAGCGCAGCGTGTCGACGGCGAGCCGCAGACCGGCGAGCGGCGTACGCAGGTCGTGGCCCACGCTCGCGAGCAGCGCCGACCGCGCCCCGTCGGCGGCTGCGAGCGTGCGTGCCCTGTCCTTCTCGCGCTCGAGCTCGGCGCTCTCGTGCGCCCGGACCGCCGTGGCCGCCAGCGACGCGAGGAACGCCGGATCCTCCGCCATCCGCGGTGCTCCTACCCCCACCAGCCGGTATCCGTCGGGCGCGGCGACGTCGACCACCACGCCGAGGCCGGCACCGGGTGCTCCGCTCACCGCCACGACCGCGCCGTCCGCGGCCACGAGCCGAAGCTCCGCGAGGTCGAGCGCGGAACGGATGCGGTCGAGCGAGCCGCTCGTGTCGGCAGCGACGTCGCCGATGAGCTCCGCGCGCGAGGCCGACGCCGCATCGCGCGCCCGCGCCCGAGCGCCCACCTCCACGAGGCCGGCGGTGACGGCCGCGACGAGCGGGAACACCACGAGCGCCACGAGGTTCTGGGTGCTGGCGACCGTGAAGGTGCCGTACGGAGGCACGAGGTACCAGTTCACGATCCCCACGACCACGACTGCCGCGACCACCGCCAGCACCGGGCCCGTGAGGAGCGCCAGAGCCACGACCGCGGCGAGCATCACGAGCAGCACCGCGGCGAGGTCGAGCGGGTTGTACGCCGACGCCGTCACAGCCGCGAGCCACACCGCCGCAACGCCGACGGCGAATGCCGCGCCGCGCACGAGCGGCCGGCGCCGCCCCGAGGGCGCGCCGACGGCCGATCGCGCGGTGCTCATGGTCGCGAGTGTGGCACTCGGGATCAGCGGACCGTCGCCTCGCGGGCGGTGCGCTCGGCCGCGTCGTCGAGCTGCATCGGCACGGAGATGACGATCACGCCCTTCTCCTGCCGCAGCCGCACCTTGAGGCGCAGGGCGCTCTGGTTGTGCAGCAGCGCCTCCCACCAGTGGCCGACGACGTACTCCGGCACGAACACGGCGACGATGTCGCGCGGGCTGGTGCGACGCAGGCGTCGGACGTGGTCGAGCACGGGCTGGGTGAGGTCGCGGTACGGCGACTCCAGGCAGATCAGCGGCACCGGGATGCCGCGGTCGGCCCATGACTGCTGCAGGCTCGGCACGTCGCTGCGGTCGGTCACGACGTGCACGGCCTCGAGGTGGTCCGGGCGCGTCGCCCGCGCGAACGCCAGGGCCTGCATCGCGGGGGCGTGCAGCCGGGACACCAGCACGATCGCGTGCACGCGGCTCGGCAGGTGCACGCCGCCGGGTGCGGGCGCCATGCGGTCGTCCAGGGCCCGGTAGTGGCGATGGATGGCGACCATCACCGCGTAGAAGAGCGGCACGGCGATGATGACGAGCCAGGCGCCGTGGCTGAACTTCGTGATGACCACGATCACGAGCACCACCGCGGTGACGGTCGCGCCCAGGCCGTTGATCGCGCGGTCACGCGTCATCCGGCGCCGTTCCGCCGGCGGTGCGAGGCGCATCTGCCGCGTCCAGTGCTTCACCATCCCTGCCTGGGAGATGGTGAACGACAGGAACACGCCCAGGATGTAGAGCTGCACGAGCCGCGTGACGCTGGCGTCGAAGGCGAGGATCAGGAGCACCGACGTACCTGCCAGGAACAGGATGCCGTTGCTGAAGACGAGCTTGTCGCCGCGGCGTCCGAACTGCCGCGGCAGGTAGCCGTCGCGCCCGAGCACCGAGGCCATGATCGGGAAGCTGTTGTACGCCGTGTTCGCCGCGAGCACGAGGACCGCGGTCGTGAAGAGCTGCAGCGCGAAGAACCCGATGGAGTCGGCTCCGAACACGGCCGTGCCGAGCTGGGCGAGCACCGTCGGCTGCACAGCGTCGGCGGGCAGGCCGAGGGTGGCGTTGTCCTCGGCGATCTTCACGCCCGACCGGATCGCGAGCCAGGTGACGCCGCCGAACATCGTGATCGCGAGCACGCCCATGGCGAGCAGCGTGCCCGCGGCGTTCCTCGACTTCGGCGCCTTGAAGTAGGGCACGCCGTTGGAGATGGCCTCGACTCCCGTGAGCGCGGTGCAGCCGGACGCGAACGCGCGCAGGAGCAGGAAGACGGCGGCCGCGCCCGTCGCCTGGGCGGCATCGGAGCTCAACGACGCCGACTCCGCCACGAGAGGCTGGCCGAGGAGCACCTTCGCCGCGCCGACGACGATGAGGACCAGCACGCTCGAGATGAACAGGTACGTCGGAGCCGCGAACGCCCGGCCCGACTCCCGCACGCCCCGCAGGTTCATGAGTGTCAGCCCGATGACCAGCCCGACGCTCATCTCCACGGTGTACGGCGCGAGCCCAGGGAACGCCGAGGTGAAGTTCGCGACGCCCGAGGTCACCGACACGGCCACGGTGAGGATGTAGTCCACGACGAGGGCGCTGGCCGCCACCAGCGCCGTGCGCTGGCCGAAGTTGTCCTGGGCCACGGCGTACGCGCCGCCGCCGTTGGGGTAGGCGTGGACCGTCCGCCGGTACGACGTCACGACGATGGTGAGCAGCGCGATAACGCACAGGGCGACCCAGGGGGTGAACAGGAGCATGCTCGCGCCGCCGAGGACGAGCACGAGCAGGATCTGGTCGGTCGCGTACGCCACGCTCGAGAGCGGGTCGCTGCAGAAGATCGGCAGTGCGAGGCGCTTGGACAGCAGGGTGCGGTGACCTTCGGACGAGTCGATGGGGGTGCCGACGAAGGCGCGCTTGAGAAGGCTCACCGGTCCGTCGTACGCCGGTGCGCCGGGCAGCGGCGCGGCGTCTTGACGCGATCTTGACGCCCGGCCGGGAACCCTGACGCCGTCCTGACGCGGGCGCCGCGGCCTGGGGCGGCGGGGCCGTCGTACGCCGCATAGCCTGGGCGCATGGCCGACGGATCCCCGGAGCAGGAGCAGACCCGCGGGCTCACGCGCCGCGACCTCGGGTCGTGGCTGTCGGGCCCCGGCTCGGTCCTGCCGCCGACGCAGGACTACCCCGGCCAACGGCTGGGCCTGCCGGACGACGGCACCGGCTCGATCGCCCGCTGGGGCAGGCGCATCGGCGCGCTGTTCCTCGACTGGTTCGCCTGCGTCCTGATCGTGCGGCTGCTGTTCCCCGGCCTGGAGTACGGCACGCCGTCGTCGAGCTTCGCCACGCTCGGCGTCTTCCTCGCCGAGCTGACGATCCTCACCTGGCTAACCGGGTCGTCGTTCGGCCAGCACATCGCCCGCATCGGCGTGCTGCGCCTCGACGGCACGCCGCCGGGGCTGGTGCGCGCGTTCCTGCGCAGCCTCCAGGTCTGTCTGCTCGTGCCGCCGCTCGTCTGGGACCGCGACATGCGCGGCCTGCACGACCGGTCGCTCGGCCTGGTGCTCGTCCGCCGCTGACGTCAGAATGCGCCGTCCGTCTGCGAATCCGTCGTTTCCCGGGCCCCTCGAGGGGTGGGAAACAACGGATTCGCAGATCGGGCAGCGGGCGAGTGGCTCCTGCTGATCAGCGTCAGACCGGCAGAGTGGCGATGTCGCCCTCGACGATCTCGCGGTCGTCGGCGTCGGCGACCTCGAGCAGGCGCGCGATCGCCTTGGCCTTCCACTCCTGCGCGGCCGCGCGGTCGCCGGCGACGGCGTACGCCCGGGCGAGGCCCTCGTACGCCGAGGCCAGCAGCCACGCTTCGCCGTCGACCTGCTGGGCGTGCTGCAGGCACAGGCGGGCGTGGTGGACGGCGGGCTCGCCGCGGCCGAGGACGGAATAGACCCGGGCGATCTGCCAGTCGCCGATCGCGCGGTTCTGCGCGGTGCCGACGGCGGTCCAGAAGTGCCGCGAGGCGTGCGCGGTGTGCACGAGCTCCTCGTCGTCGGCCGCGGTGCGGTCGGCCTTCTCGAGCAGCTCCCACGTGCGGTTGAACAGGCTCTTGGCCAGGGCCGTCTGGGTCTCCGGGTCGAGGACGCCGGTGGTCGTCTGGGTCATCGCGTGCTCCTCGGGGGAGTGGTCGTGGGCCGCGTCGGGGTCCACGAGGTGGGTGAGACGGTGCAGGACCCGCTGGAGCCGCACGACCCTCGCCGCGACCCGCTCCCGGTGCCGGGCGAGCAGGGCCCGGCGTACGCCGGGGTCGTCCTCCCCGAGGACCGCGCGGACCTCGTCGAGCGGCACCTCGAGCTCGCGCAGCAGCGCGACGAGGCGGGCGTCGTCCACCTGCGACCGGGCGTAGCGCCGATAGCCGGAGGAGGGGTCGACGGACGCCGGCGCGAGCACGCCGACCTCGTCGTAGTGGCGCAGCGCCCCCACCGACAGGCCGGACAGCCGCGCGAGCTGCCCGATGCCGAGGAGGTCGGTGTCCTGCATGGCCATGAGCGTGGAGTCTCGGGTAGCCCGAGGGTCAAGCGAGCGGTGAATCTGCCCCCGGTTGTGTCGTGAAGTCACAGCACATCGGCGCCAGAAGCGACGGATCCGGGGGCAAATCCCCTGAATGGCGTCAGACGCGCGGGATCTTGGTGCCCTTGGGCAGCGGGCCCTTGGGGATCGGCAGCGGCGTGGTGGTGAGGGCGTCGAGCCGCTTGCGCAGCGCGTTGACCTGGGCCGGCTTCAGAGTGCGCGGCATCTTCATCACGTGGCGCTGGAGCTTGCGGATCGGGATCTGGCCGGGCTCGTTGCCCGCCTGCACCTCGAGGATCGGGGTGTCGCCGACGTACCGGGCGTGGCGCTTCTTCTCGTTCGCCAGCAGGTTGGCCGCGCGGCTCGCCGGCGCCTCGGACACGAGGATCACCCCGGGGCGGCCGAGCACGCGGTGCACGACGTCCTGGTTCTTCGTGACGGCGACCGCAGGCGTGACGAACCAGCCCGAGCGCAGCGTCGACAGGGCCGAGGCGGCGGCGCCGGGCTGGCCCTCGATCGAGGCGTACGCCGCAGCCTCCGCGCGCCGGGCGAACACGTAGGTCGCCGCGAGCAGCGCGCTGGGGATGCCGAGGACGACCCAGAACCAGAACGGCCCGAGCAGGCGGCCGAGCAGCAGCATCACCAGCAGCGTGCCCAGGAAGACGCCCGCGAGGATCCACGGGATCTTCGGGTCCGCCTGACGGGTGAGCTTGTAGGTGTCGCGGATCTGCGCGATGCGGCCGCGGGGGGCCGGGGACGGCGCGGTGCTGCTCACGGGTGTGCGCTCCGAGGGTCGGTGGTGTGCCCCCAGGGTAGACGCCTGGGCGCGTCGGGACGAACGGCCCCGCGTCGGGGCCGCGGGCGTCCGGTCAGGCGCTCGCTCCGCCGGTGACGATGGTGGCTCCGCGTCCGGTGGCGCGGGCGTCGAGGGCCTGCTGGTGCAGGCGGCCGGCGCGGTAGGAGGAGCGCACGAGCGGTCCGGACATGACCCCGGCGAACCCGATGGCGGTGGCGGTGTCGGCGAGGGCGACGAACTCCTCGGGCTTGACCCACCGCTCGACGGGATGGTGCCGCGGGGAGGGCCGCAGGTACTGGGTGATGGTGACCAGGTCGCAGCCCGCGTCGTGCAGGTCGTGCAGGGCCTGCACGACCTCCTCGATCTGCTCGCCCATGCCCAGGATGAGGTTGGACTTGGTCA
>JBFWNE010000002.1:0-208453 GCA_050251215.1 Candidatus Nanopelagicales bacterium | reverse complement strand
CTCACGGGCCTGCGTCCCGTCGTGGAGCTGCAGTACGCCGACTTCATCGAGGTCGCGATGGACGAGGTCTACAACAAGGCCGCCAAGTGGCGGTACATGCACGGCGGCCTCTTCTCCGTGCCGCTCGTGATCCGGGGCCCGTCGGGTGCAGCCAACGGTGCCGGTCCCGAGCACTCGCAATGCCCCGAGGGCCTGCTGATGTCGGCGTCCGGCCTTCATGTGGTCACGCCCTCCACGCCGGCCGACGCGAAGGGGCTCCTCAAGGCCGCCATCAGGTCGCCCAACCCGGTCGTCTACCTCGAGCACAAGGGTCTGTACGGGCTCAAGGGAGAAGTGCCCGACGGCGACCACGTGGTGGAGATAGGCGTCGCCGACACCGTGCGCTCCGGCGACGATGTGACGATCGTCGCCTGGCAGCGGATGGTGCACCGGGCGATTGAGGTCGCCGACACGCTGGCAGCCGAAGGCATCTCCGTCGAGGTGATCGACCCCCGCGGAGTGCGCCCGCTCGACCTGGACACGATCCTCGCCTCTGTACGCCGTACCGGCCGGCTCGTTGTCGTGCACGAGGCGCCCAAGCCGGGCAACCCGGCCAACGACGTCGCGGCGGCGGTCGCCGAGGACGCCGTGGACTACCTCGCTGCGCCGATCATTCGCCTCTGCGCAGCCGACATCCCGATCCCGCAGAGCACCAGCCTCGAGCTCCAGGCGATCCCTGACACCGCCAGCATCGAGTCCGCCGTGCGCTCTGTGCTCGCCTGACCGATCCGAGGAAGTGGACGAACGTGCACAAGCTGCTGCTGCCCCGCCTGGGGCAGACGATGGAGGAGGCCCTCCTCGTGGGCTGGCTGGTCCCCCCTGGCCAGGACTTCGAGGCCGGTACGCCGTTGTACGAGGTGGAGACCGAGAAGGTCACCACCGCCGTCGAGGCGACGGTGCCGGGTCGTCTCGTGAGGGTGCTCGTCGACCCCGAGGAAAGGGTCGAGGTGGGTGCCGTTCTCGCAGTGATCGCGGGTGTGGGCGAGGTCGTGACCGACGTGGACGTGGACGACCTCCTCCAGGGGTCGTCCACGTCCACCGCCCCGGTGGCGGTGCTCGAGGCCGACGCGCCGGCACCGTCGGCGGCGACCGGGCCGGTCGAGGCGGTCGAGCCGGTCGAAGCCCCGCGCGGGCCGGTGCGGGCAATGCCGCGTACGCGGGCCCTCGCGCGATCGCTCGGCGTCGAGCTCGGGACTGTGCGCGGAACAGGACCCGACGGCCTCGTCCTCGAGTCCGACCTCGTGCCGGCGGCGGTCACCGAACTTGCACCGGAGACAGGGACCGCGTCGGCGGCACCGGCAGCACCGGCAGCACCGGTGCCCGCGGCCGTCGAGCAGGTGTCGGTGCCGACCACGCGCGATGCAGTGCCGGCAGCCCAGGACGCCCTGCCGGGCGTCGACGTCCGCGAGCGCCGCCGCCAATCGCGGGTCGCCCGTCGGATGGCGGAGGTGGTCGCCCGCTCGTGGTCGGCCGTCCCCCAGTTCAGCCAGTCCGTCACCGTGGACGCCACGACGTGGCGCGGCCGGCGCGATCGCCTGCGCGAGGAGACGGGCGAGCAGATCGGCTACACCGAGATGCTGCTCGCGGCCCTCGTGCGTGCCGTGCACGAGGTGCCGGAGGTCAACGCCTCGCTGGCCGGTGACGAGCTCGTCGTCTACCGCGACGTCAACGTCTCCATCGCGGTGGACACCCCGTCCGGGCTGCAGGTCCCCGTGCTGCACAAGCTGCAGGAGCTGACGACGGCGGGCATCTCGCGGCGCCTCAAGGATGTGGCCGAGCGCGCCCGCGCAGACCGCCTCACGGTTGAGGACGTCAGCGGAGGCACCATCACGTTGTCGAACCTTGGCATGTACGGCATCGAGGACGGCTTTCCCATGGTCACCGCGCCGCAGAGCTGCATCGTGTTCGCGGGTGCGGTCACCGACCGGGTCGTCGCCGTCGGCGACACGATCGGCGTGCGACCGACCATGACGCTGGTCTCCGCGTTCGACCACAGGGCGCTCGACGGTGCGACAGCCGCCCGCTTCACCTCCGCGCTCCGGCGCTTCCTCCAGGAGAGCCGATGAACGCCACGCAGCACGACCTCGCTGTGGATCTCACCGGGCGGCGGGCGTGGGTCACGGGGGCGTCCCGAGGACTCGGCCGTGCGATCGCCCTCGGCCTCCTCGCGGCCGGGGCCGACGTCGCCGTGAGCGCGCGGTCGGAGGACGCTCTCGCGACGATCGCAGATGAGGCCGAGGTGGACCCCTCCCGTGTGCTGGTGGTCCCGGTCGCGGTGGACGACAGCGGCCAGGTGGAGCGCGCCGCGGCAGCCATCGCCGAGGGCTTCGGGCGCCTCGACGCGCTGGTCAACTGCGCCGGTGTGAGCCCCACGTTCGTCCGTGCCGAGGATGTCGCGGAGGACGACTGGAAGCACGTGCTCGACGTGAACCTCACGGGCACTTTCCTCTGCGCACGTGCGGCGGCGAGACTCATGCTCGAGGGCGACGGCGGCTCGATCGTGAACGTCTCGAGCATCCACGCACGGGTCGGGATGGCCAGGCTCGCCGCCTACAGCGCGAGCAAGGGCGGTGCGGAGGCTCTCACCCGGACTCTGGCACTGGAGTGGGCGGACCGCGGGATCCGCGTGAACTCGGTGACGCCGGGTTACTTCGCCACGGAGATGACCGAGGGGCTGCGTGGGCACGATCGCTGGCGGGACATGCTGCTGGGCAGGATTCCCCTGGGTCGGTTCGGTGAGCCCGACGAGCTCGTCCCCGCCGTGCTGTTCCTGGTGTCGGACGGCGCGAGATACATCACCGGCAGCAGCATCAGCGTCGACGGCGGGTGGACGGCCGCGTGACCGCGCCGAGCCGGCGTACGGCTCTGCAGCTCGTGCGCCGTCCGGTCGGCGTCCCGGTCCCGGAAGACTGGACGCTTGTCGAGGAGGACCTGCCCGAGCTGGCCGACGGCAGCGTTCGGGTGAGGGTGACGCATGTGAGCGTCGATCCCGCGATGCGCGGTTGGCTCGACGACGCACCGTCGTACCTGCCCCCGGTTCGCTTGGGCGACACGATGCGCGCGCTCGGCTGCGGGGAGGTCGTCGAGTCGAGGGCGCAGCGCTGGCCCGTGGGCACCGTGGTGCAGGGCTTGCTGGGAGTGCAGGACATCGCTGATGCCTCGCCTCGGTCGCTGACACGCGTCGACCCTGCGCTCGGGTCCTCTGTCGACTATCTCGGGGTCCTGGGCCAGACGGGGCTGACTGCCTATTTCGGGCTGTTCGAGATCGGTGCCCCGCGACCTGGCGACACCGTCGTCGTCTCTGCGGCGGCGGGGGCGGTCGGCTCGATCGTGGGTCAAGTCGCCGCGATCTCCGGGTGCCGCGTCGTGGGTGTCGCGGGTGGCCCTGACAAGTGCCGGGCGGTCGTCGAGGAGCTCGGCTACGACGAGTGCCTCGACTATCGCGACGGCGGCTTCGCCGGGGCGCTCGCTGCGGCCTGCCCCGACGGCATCGACGTCTACTTCGACAACGTCGGCGGGCACGTGCTCGATGCGTGCCTCGACAACCTCGCACACGGCGCGCGCGTGGTGCTCTGCGGCGCCATCTCGCAGTACAACCAGGTGGGAACGTGGTCAGGGCCGTCGCGCTACTGGCAGCTGCTGGTGAAGAGGGCGCGGATGCAGGGGTTCCTGGTGTTCGACTATGCGCAGCAGTACGACGTGGCGCGGGCCCGCCTCGCGGCGTGGGTGCGCCAGGGCCGCATCACCGCGCTCACGACTGAGGTGCACGGCGGCGTCGCGGACTTCCCCGCCGTGCTCGATCGGCTGTTCACGGGCCAGAGCACGGGGAAACTGGTCCTTGTACTGGCGAGCGGGCCATGACGAGCTGGCTGCTCGAGCGACGGGGAGCCGTCGCGGTGCTCGGTTTCTCGCACCCTCCGCTGCACACCATCTCGCACGGCGATGTGGCGCAGCTCGAGCTGCTGCTCGCAGAGGCCGAGTCAGGAGGGGCTAGCACCGTCGTGCTGCACGGAGGCCCGGACATCTTCGTGCGGCACGCCGACCTCGCCGACCTCGAGGCGATGGCCGAGGGACGGCCGACGTCGGGTGACCCGGGGGCCTGGATCCGAGTCCTGCGCATGCTCGATCGCGGCCCGATGCTCAGCATCGCCGCGGTCGAGGGGCAGGCGTGGGGAGGAGGGCTCGAGATCGCCCTGACCTGCAACCTGCGCGTGCTCGGCTCGGGCGCGTCCCTCTGCTTCCCCGAGGCTGCGCTCGGGATCATCCCTGGCGTCGCTGCGCACCGGCTCGTCCGGCTCGTGCCGCCGCACACGGCGCTGCGCCTCATGGCGGCGTGCGAGCCGATCGGCGCCGACCGCGCCGAGCGCCTGGGGCTGACCGACTCGGTGGTGGCACGAGGCCAGGCGCTCGACGCCGCGCTCGCGCTGGCCGAGCGGATCGCCCGCTTCGCCCCGGACGCGGTTCGCGCCGTGCGCTCGCTCGTGCTAGACCACCGCGACGACGACGAGCAGGTGCTCCGACACGCGCAGAGCGAGCTGTGGTCGCAGTGCGCAGCGACCGATGAGGCCCGGGCGCGGGTAGCGGCTGCCCGCCAGGCATATGCAACGGGCGCCGATTCGGCGACGGCCCTGCAGATCTGACCAAGCCGCACCCGGCGGCTGGAGGCTACGGAGGAGCGCGACATGGGATTCGTGAAGACTGCCGACGAGGTCGTGGCCATCCGGCGCACCCTCACCGGTGTGGAGTTCGTCGGCGGAGAGATGCTGTCGGTCGACGTGCGGCTGCCCGAGGCGCAGGTTGGGGCGCTCCTCCCGCCCGGCTTCGCACCGGCGGATGGTGGTCGCGCATCGGTGACGGTCGGGCGGTGGCGCAGCAACTGCTGCGGCGACTTCGCGGGCGGAGCGGTCTACCTGGCTGCGACGTACGAGGGGATCACCGCCGACTACGTCCTCACCATGTTCATGGACCAGGACAGCCCGCTGATCTTCGGCCGGGACTTGTACGGCGAGCCCAAGAAGATCGCGGCTGCGGCGCTGTACCGCCAGGGGCCGACCTTCACCGGGATCATCGAGCGCAAGGGGGTCGAGCTGATCCGCATCGAGGCCGAGGTCGGCGCCGATCGTGGTGCCTCCGAGGGGATCGGACGCAACTTCAACGTGAAGGCGCCGCTATCGGCTGACGGGACGGGGCTTCAGGCAGCACCCGAGGTCACGCTGGCGGAGTTCGAGACGCGCATCAGCAGCGCGCGGCACGGCCGCGCGTCCCTCACGCTGCACGGCACCCGTCACGATCCGCTCGACGAGCTCGAGGTGCTCGAAGTGACCGGCGCGCGGTACGTGGAGGCCGACATGAAGGCGACCTGCAGGTCCGTGGGTCTCCTCGACGCCGACACCTTCCTTCCCTACGCCTACGGCCGGATGGACGACTGGGCCGGCATGGCGACCGGTACGGCCGGCTGGTGACGGGCGCGGGACCGGCGCGGGTCTGAACGATGGAGGGAATCCGCGCCGATCGGCAGGGCGAAGTGCTGGAGGTCGTGATCGACCGGGAGCACGCCGCCAACAGCCTCGATCCCACAGCGCATGCGGCGATGGCGGGGATCCTCGACGACTTCGAGGCGGACGACCGCCTGCGCGTAGCCATCGTGACCGGCGTCGGCGACCGCTTCTTCTGCGCGGGGCACGACCTGAAGAGCGTGGACCCCGGAGCTCGGATCCCTCTGCCCGCCACCGGTTTCGGCGGGCTCACCGCGCGGCCGGCTCTGGAGAAGCCGGTGATCTCGGCGGTGAACGGGCTGGCCCTCGGCGGCGGGGCCGAGCTCGTTCTCGCGTCGCACCTCGTAGTCGCCGCGGAGCACGCCGAGCTCGCCCTCACGGAGGTCCTCGTAGGGATGGTGGCCGCCGCCGGAGGAGTTGTGCGCCTGCCGAGACGCATACCGTCGTCGGTCGCCCTCGAGCTGATCCTCACCGGTCGACGGATAGGGGCGGCGGAGGCCGAGCGATGGGGGTTGGTCAACCGCGTGGTGCCCCGTGGCTGCGCGCTCACGGGTGCGCGGCTCCTGGCCGACTCGGTGCTGGGAGCATCTCCGACCTCGGTGAGGCTCTCCCTCCGCCTGCTGAACCTGTCGCGCGCCCGGTCGGAGGTCGACCCCGATCCCGACGAGGTGGCCCAGCTCCTCGACGAGCTGCTCGCGAGCCCGGACACCGCTGAGGCGCTCGCCGCGTTCCGAGAGCGCCGTAACCCCGTCTGGGCCATGCGTGGCGGACCGGCGGAGCCCGACACGTGACTGGCACTGCCCGTGCCCCGGCCTGGTTACATGGGGGCATGGACGACGCCATGAGCGACCTGGCCGCGATCTCCGAGCACATCGACGTACACCTCGACGACGGCGTCGCGGTGGTGGCGTTCGACCGGCCCGACAAGCACAACGCCATCTCGTACGAGATGTGGGCGGCGCTCGCGCGCATCCTCCCGGCGCTCGACGCGGACCCCGACGTCGAGGTCGTGCTGATGACGGGCACACCGGGCGGGCCGTTCAGCGCCGGCGCCGACATCGCGGAGTTCCGCACGCTGCGGGCTGATCCCGAGGGCGCGCAGAGGTACGGCGAGGCCGTGGAGGCCGGCGAGCGCGCGATCATCGCGTGCTCCAAGCCCACGGTCGCCGCGATCGAGGGCTTCGCGATCGGCGGCGGCACGCAGGTGGCGGCGGCGTGCGACCTGCGGGTGTGCGGCGAGAGCTCGAGGTTCGGGGTCACGCCGGCCCGGCTCGGCATCGTGTACGCCCTGCCCTCGACCGAGCGCCTCGTGGAGACGGTCGGTGCGGCGTGGGCGCGCTACATCCTCTTGACCGGCGAGCTTCTCGACGCTGCCACCGCCCTGCGCATCGGCCTCGTGCACGAGGTCGTGCCCGACGACGGCGTGATCGCCCGGGGCCACGCACTCGCCCGCACGCTCTGCTCGCGCGCTCAGGTCTCGCTGGTCGGCGGCAAGGCGATGATCGGTCGCGTCGTGCGCGGCCTGCTCGACGAGGACGACGACGTACGCGCGGTCTACGGGCGGTCCTGGTCGAGCCCGGAGTACGCCGAGGGAGTGGCCGCGTTCCTCGCCAAGCGCGACCCGGACTTCCGCCGGGCGCGCGCAGGCGTCCGCTGACCTGGACGCAGACGCCGCTGCCGTTCGGCTTGCGGTGTTGCGCCGTTCCATCGTCCGGCCCAGGGTTTCGCCCCCACCCTCGCGGGTAGCGGACGAGAAGCGTCGGCATCAGGCCACGCAGGACCAGGCGGGCATACCGCCGGGTGGGAGGCGGAGATGGACTGGCAGAGCGGATTCAGCGAGGCCTGGAACGATGTGGCGACCTTCGTGCCGAAACTGCTCGCGTGCCTGGCGATCCTGATCATCGGCTACTTCATCGCCAAAGCCGTGGAGAAGATCCTCGACAGGATCCTCGAGCGCGTGGGCTTCGACCGGATGGTCGAGCGGGGAGGCGTCAAGAACGCGCTGTCCCGCTCGAAGCTCGACGCGTCCAGCATCCTGTCGCGCATCGTGTTCTACGCGCTCATGCTCGTGGTGCTGTCGACCGCCTTCGGCGTGTTCGGCGACAACCCGGTGAGCGGCTACTTGAACGCCGCGGTGGCCTACCTCCCGAAGGTGTTCGTCGCGATCCTCATCGTGGTGATCGCCGCCGCGATCGCATCCGGCGCCCGCACTCTCATCGAGTCGAGCCTCGGCGGGCTGTCGTACGGCCGGTTCCTCGCCAACGCCGCCAGCGTCCTGATCATCGCGCTCGGCATCATCGCGGCGCTGGACCAGCTCGAGATCGCGGAGAACGTCGTCAACGGCCTGCTCTACGCATCCCTCGCGGCGATCGTCGGCGTGGTCGTGGTGGCCGTGGGAGGCGGCGGCATCCAGCCGATGCAGGAGCGCTGGCGCCGCACCCTCGCGCGGTACGACGAGGAGAAGCAGACCGTCGCCGACCGCATGAGCACCACCGGCGCCCAGCAGCAGCGGCTCATGGATCAGTACGGCACCGGCGACGTCGATCTCACCCGCGCCGAGCAGCCGCCAGTGCGCGAGCGCTACTGAGGCGCCGCCCCGCCGGGCGGGAAGCGGGCGTGGGTGCGCGCTCTCCAGGACGCGCATCCACGCCCGCTTGTACGCAGCGCTCGAAGCGGGCGTGGGTGCGCGCTCAGCACGACGCGCTTCCGCGCCCGCTTCGGTGCCGACTGTGCGACGACCTCGACTCCGCGCTCGTCGAGCTCCGCGCCGAGGGTGTCGAGACGGACGACGAGGTGTCGGAGAGCGCCGTCTCGCGCTACGCCCACGTCGTGGCGCCCGACGGCCGGCTCTACGAGCTCGTCGAGCGGCGCTGACGCCTACGATCCACGGCATGCGCCGCTTCGCCCAGGTCGACGTCTTCACCTCGGTCCCCCTCCTCGGGAACCCGGTCGCCGTCGTCCTCGACTCCGAGGGCCTCACGACCGCGCAGATGCAGGCGTTCTGCGACTGGACCAACCTGTCGGAGGCGACCTTCCTGCTGCCCCCCACGCACCCCGACGCCGACTACGCCGTGCGGATCTTCTGCCCCGGCCGCGAGCTCCCGTTCGCCGGCCACCCGACGCTGGGCACGTGCCACGCGTGGCTCGAGGCCGGCGGCGTACCGAAGGCGGAGACCATCCTGCAGGAGTGCGGTGTCGGCCTCGTGCCGATCCGACGCGACGAGGGGTCGCTGGCGTTCGCCGCGCCGCCGCGCCGCGTGAGCGGGCCGCTGTCGGACGCGGACCTCGACGAGGTGGTGGCCGCGCTGCGGATCGACCGCGAGCAGGTCGTGGCGCACGAGTGGTGCGACAACGGGCCCGGCTGGCGCGCCGTGCTCCTCGGCTCCGCCGATCAGGTGCTGGCGCTGCAGCCCGACCCTGCGCTCGCCGCTCGCATGGACGTCGGCGTCGCGGGCCCGCACGCCCCCGGCGGCCCGGCGGATCTCGAGGTGCGTGCGTTCTTCCCGGGCAACGGCGGCTCGCTGGCCGAGGACCCGGTCACCGGATCGCTCAACGCGGCCCTCGGGCAGTGGCTCATCGGCAGCGGCCGGATGCCGGAGCGGTACGTCGCGCGGCAGGGCACGGCGCTCGGCCGCGACGGCCGCGTGAGCGTCACGCTCGCCGACGGCGAGGTGTGGGTCGGCGGCTCGAGCGTGACGGTGCTGAAGGGAACCGCCGCCCTCTGAGCTGGCGCCTTCGCCCGTCCGCTTGGAACGACGCAGCCCGCCCGTCCCTCAGGGGACGGACGGGCTGCGGATGGAACGGAGGCTCTGCGCGAGGGTTACGAGCGCAGCGCCTCGGCGAGCTCGCGGAACTCGCCGACGAGGATGCCCATGTCGTCGGATGTGTGCGCGAGCGACACCAGCCACTGCTCGTCGAGCCCGGGCGGGGTGAGGACGCCGCGGTTGACGCCCCACAGCCACGACAGCTCGGCGACGCCGAAGTCGGTGCGCTTGTAGTCGCGGTAGTTGCGGACGGGCGTGGGCGCCCAGGTGACCGCGCCCTTCACGCCGAAGCCCACGGTGTGCGCGGGCAGCGAGTGCTCGGCGATGATGGCGTTCATCTGCTCCAGCGCGCCGACGTTGAGCGACTCCGCGGCGGCGAGCGCCTCCTCGGTGGCGATCTCGTCGACGGCGACCGCGGCCGCCATGACGAGCGGGTTGCCGTTGTAGGTGCCGAAGTGCGGCATGCGCTGGTCGGTGATGCAGGCCATGACCTCGGCCTTGCCGCCGAAGGCCGCCAACGGCAGGCCGCCGCCGATGCTCTTGGCGAGCGCGACGAGGTCGGGGATGACGCCGAGCCGCTGCGAGGCGCCCTGCGGCCCGGCCGTGAGACCGGTCTTCACCTCGTCGAACACCAGCAGCGCGCCGTTGGCGTCGCACAGGGCGCGCACCGACGCGAGGTAGCCGGCGTCGGGGACGACGATGCCGATGTTCTCCAGCACCGGCTCCATGAACACGCAGGCGACCTCGGAGCCGTGCTCGGCGAAGAGCTGCTCGAGGCGCGGCAGGTCGTTGTAGGGCACGACGTGGACCGTGCCGGCCTCGACCTCGAACGGGGTCACCGGGATCGGCGCCTCCTCGGGGCCCGCCTCGGCGACCGACGGCTTCACCGACACCTGCAGGGCGTCGTAGCCGCCGTGGTAGCCGCCCTCGATCTTGATGATGGCCTTGCGGTTCGTGTACGCCCGCGCCGTGCGCAGGGCGTACATCGTGGCCTCGGTGCCGGAGTTGGCGAACCGCAGCTGGTCGAGGCCGAAGCGGCGCTGGAAGCGCTCGGCGGCGTCGGTCGCGGACGGGCTCGGCGTCACGAACAGCGTGCCAGTCTCGAGGGCCTTGCCGACGGCCGCGACGACGGTCGGGTTGAGGTGGCCGGCGAGCATCGCGCCGAAGCCCATCGACAGGTCGAGCACGCGACGGCCGTCGACGTCGGTGAGCCACGCGCCCTTGGCGCTCGTGATCGCGACGGGGTACGGGTCCCAGTGCTGGAACGACGACGGCACGCCGAGCGGCAGCGAGCCGAGGGCGCGGGCGTGGTGCGCGCCGGAGCCCGGCGTCTGCGCCTCGAACCGTTCCCACTCCTTCGCCAGGAGCGAGGCGACGCGATCGGCGTCGAGGGGCGTGGACGACTCGGGGACCACGCGGTAGGTCGCGGGGTCGTGCGCGGGCCAGCTCACCGGCGCAGGGGCAGCAGTGTCGGTCATGAAGGTTCCTCCGGTCGCCGGTGCACATCGTCGTGCCCGGACATCGTAGAACCGCCTCAGGGGGCGGTGCGGGCGGTCGGCTGCTGCTGGGTGATGCAGTGGATGCCGCCGCCCCGGGCGAAGATCTCGCGGGCGTCGACGAGCACGACCTCGCGGCCCGGGTACGCCGTACGCAGGATCGCCGCGGCCCGCGCGTCGCCCGGGTCGTCGAACGCGCACAGGATCACCGCGCCGTTGCAGACGTAGTGGTTGATGTAGGAGTAGTCGACCCAGCCCTCGTGGTCGCGCAGCGTGTCCGGGGCCGGTACGGCGACCACCTCGAGCCCGGCGCCCTCGAGCACTGCGCGTACCTCGCGGCTGACCTCGAAGTCGGGGTGCTCGGGGTTCTGCTGGTCGTGCATCAGGACCGTGCCGGGCCCGCTGAAGCACGCGACGATGTCGACGTGGCCGCGGGTGCCGAACTCGTCGTAGTCGCGGGTGAGGCCGCGCTCGAGCCACACGAACCGCTCCGCGCCGATCGTGCGGCGCAGCTCCTCCTCGACCTCGGCCTGCGTCCAGTCGGAGTTGCGGCCCTCGCCGAGCTGCACCGTGCGGGTGAGCAGCACCGTGCCCTCGCCGTCGACGTGGATGCCGCCCCCCTCGTTGATCATCGACGACTCGACCACCGGCACCTCCGCGGCGTCGGCCACGGCGCCGGCGATCCTCGCGTCGTGCTCCCACGTGGCCCATGCCTGCGCGCCCCAGCCGTTGAAGACCCAGTCGACCGCGCCGAGCGCGCCATCGACGCCGTGCACGAACGTCGGGCCGATGTCGCGCATCCACGCGTCGTCGAGCTGCGCCTGCACGATCTCGATCTCGTCGTCGAGGTGCTCGCGGGCGATCTCGACGTCCGCGGGCGACACCACCATGGTCACAGGCTCGAACGGGACGATGGCGTTGGCCACGGCGGCCCAGGCGCGACGTGCGGCGTCGGCGGCGTGCTCGTCGTCGCCGAGCGTGTAGCCGGTCGTCGGCCACGCCATCCACGTGCGCTCGTGCTCGTCCCACTCGGCCGGCATGCGCCAGGTCATCGTCGCTCCTCCGCGGCTCGCGTGCTCCGGAGCATCATGGCCGATCCGGCGGGCGGCGCACCGGCCGGTCCGGCGCACCCGCGGCGCGCGCCTCGCCCGCCCGGCGTCCCGGCGCCGCTCCCTGCGCGCCGGTAGGCTCGGCGCGCGGCTCGGGACGGGCCGCTGAGCGCCGCACGCGGCGCGGTGGGGGTAGTCGATGGACCAGATCGGAGCGCGGCTCCGCGCGGTGCGCGAGGCGCGGGGCCTCGGCCTGCGCGAGGCGGCCCGCCAGCTCGACGTGTCCGCGTCGTTCCTGTCCCAGCTCGAGACGGGGAAGTCCCAGCCGTCGGTGTCGACGCTGTACTCCCTGACCCGGCTGCTCGATGTGAGCATCGACCAGCTGTTCGACGACGAGGCCACGGCGGCGACAGTGGCGTCGATCGCATCCGGCGCCCCCGCCCCAGCCGCCACGCCAGCCGCGCGGCGCGAGCCGTCCCCGGTGCCGGCGGGCGAGCCCGTCAGCCGCAGCGCGGTCCGCGGACCGGTCGAGGTCTTCGACAAGGCGCCCGCCCGCTTCGAGATCGGGCGGCCCGGGGAGCGCCGGCGCATCGCCATGGACAGCGGCGTCGTGTGGGAGCAGCTCGTCACCAACACCGCGCCCGACATGGAGCTGCTCGAGGTGGTCTACGCCCCGCGCAGCAGCTCCACCACCGACGGCCGCATGCTGCGGCACGAAGGGTACGAGTTCGGCCTCGTGCTCGAGGGCGAGCTCGAGATCACCTACGGCTTCGACTCGTACGTCGTGCGCGCCGGCGACTCGTTCGGCTTCGACTCCGGAGTGCCGCACTTGTTCACCAACCGCACCGACGAGCCCGTGCGGTTCGTCTCCTGCAACCGCCGCTTCGCCTGACGCGATGGACGTCGAACCGACGTACGCCGACCTCCGGTACGCCGACGTCTCCCCGGTCCAGACCCTCGACCTCTACCTGCCGGACGACGGTGACCCGCCTCGGCCGCTGGTCGTGATCATCCACGGCGGTGGCTTCCTGATCGGCGACAAGCGCGAGGACATCACCGCGATCCCCGCGCTGCTCGAGCGTGGCTACGCCGTCGCGTCGATCGGCTACCGGCTCTCCGGGGAGGCGGTGTTCCCCGCGGCGGTGCAGGACTGCAAGGCCGCGCTGCGTTGGCTCGCGCTGCACGCCGACGACCTCGGCCTGGATCGTGCGCGATTCGCTCTCTGGGGAGCCTCGGCCGGCGGCCACCTCGCGGCGCTGCTCGGCGCCACCGGCGACCAGCGCACGGTCTTCGACGAGACCTCGGACCCGACGGTCGACGCCTCGGTCGCCGCGGTCATCGACTGGTTCGGGTCCTCGCGCCTCGCGGCCATGGACGAGCACGACCGCGAGCGCCCGCCGACCGGCGAGCCGATGTGGGACCCACCCTGGGGGACCCCGCACGACCACCCGGACTCGCCCGCCTCGCGCTGGCTCGGGGCCCCCGTGCAGTCGGTGCCCGAGCGGTCCGCGGCCGCCGACCCGGCGACGTACCTCTCGACTGCGGCGGCGCTGCCCGCGTTCCTCCTGGTGCACGGCGAGGGCGACCACCTCGTGCCGCATCTGCAGTCGGTCGTGCTTGCCGAGGCGCTCGCAGCGAGCGGCGCCGACGTCGACCTTCGGATCCTGCCGGGCCACGGGCACGGCGGCCCCGGCTGGGTCGAGGTGCAGCTCGAGGCCTCGATCGACTGGCTCGACCGCGTCCTCGGGCGCGCTCTGGATGCCTGAGGCGACCCTCTAGAGGACTCTCAGGCATCCAGAGCGGTCAGGCGTAGGGAGCGACAGCGTCCGCCAGGTCGTCGAGCAGCGACGGGGGCGCACCGTGCGGCAGGTTGAGCAGCACGATGTCGACGCCCGCGTCCTTGTACGCCGCCACCTTCTCCAGCGCCGGCCCGAGCTCGCCGTCGCCGGGGATCATCACGTTGACCGAGCACTCGATCTCCGACGGGTCGCGGCCGATCGCCGCGCAGTGCTCGAGCAGGATCGCCTTGGACGCCAGCCACGCCTGCGGGTCCGGCGTGATCGAGTTCCACTGGTCGGCCCACTTCGCGGTGGCGAGCAGCGTGCGCTTGGGTCCGTTGCCGCCGATCGTGATCGGCGGGTAGGGCCGCTGCACCGGCTTGGGCTCGCAGCGGGCGTCGGTGATCGTGAAGTGCTCCCCGGAGAAGTTCGTCACCTCGTCGCGCAGCAGGCCGATGAGGATCTGGGTGCCCTCGTCGAACTGGTCGAACCGCTCCTTCAGCGGCGGCAGGTCGATGCCGTACGCCGCGGTCTCCATCTCGTTCCAACCCGCACCGATGCCGAGCTCGAGCCGGCCGTTGCTGATCACATCGACGGTCGCGGCCATGTTGGCCAGCACGGCCGGGTGCCGGTAGATCATGCCGGTCACCTGCACGCCGATGCGGATGCGGTGCGTGGCGTCGGCGAGCGCGGCGAGCGTCGTCCACGCCTCGAGGTTGGAGCCGTGCAGGTCGCCGGTCAGCGGGTAGAAGTGGTCCCAGTTCCAGGCCGCGTTGAAGATCTCGATGCCGTCCGCCGCCACCCACAGCTCGCGCATCTGCGCCCAGGTGATGTGCTCGGGACGGGTCTTCACGTCGAACTTCACTGCGACCTCCGGTGCGTACGCCGATGCGAGCACGCTAGCCGCCGTACGCCTCCGCGTCGCCGGTCGTGTGCCGTCAGCCGGGAGCGGTTCAGCCCGCGAGCCACTCCTCGACGATCGCGGCGACGGGGAGCGTGCACGCGATCTCGAGGCCCGGCTCGTCGGGCCCGAGCGGCTCGAGGGTGTCGAGCTGCGAGGTCACGAGCGACGCGGGCATGAAGTGCTCGGTACGCCGCTGTAGCCGGGCATCGAGCACGTCGGCGCCGCCGACGAGGTGCAGGAACCGTACGTCGGGCGCCGCGGCCCGCAGCCGGTCGCGGTACGCGCGGCGCAGCGCCGAGCACGCGGCGACACCGTCGGGATGCTCGGCCAGCCACCCGCCTACGGCATCGAGCCACGGCCACCGGTGCTCATCGGTCAGCGGTTCTCCGCGGCGCATCCGCTCCACGTTGGAGGCGGGGTGCAGGTCGTCGGCGTCCAGGAATGGCACGCCCAGCCGCTCGGCGAGCGCCCGCGCGACCGTCGTCTTCCCGACGCCCGTCGCGCCCATCACCACTGTGGCCACGCGGCCACTGTGCCACCCCGCACGCGACGGAGCCCCGACCCATCAGGGCCGGGGCTCCGTCGTTCGATCAGGTCTAGCTGTGGCGGCCCTGGCGGCGGGTGCTGCCGAGGACCATCGCGCCCGCACCGAGGAGCAGGGCGGCGACGCCGGCGAGCGCGAGCCCGCTGGTGCTGCCGGCACCGGTGTCGGCGAGGCCGGGCTGGGTCGTGGTGGGCGTACCGGCCGGCGGGGTGGTGGTGGCCGGAGGAGTCGTCGCCGGGTCGGTGGCCGGCGGGGTGGTCGCCGGGTCGGTGGCCGGCGGCGTGCTCGGCGGCGGGGTCTCGCCGCCGCCCGGCTGGGTGACGACGGTGATGATGGCGTTGGACGACGCCGAGAGCGTCTGCACGCCGGCGAAGGCGAGCTTCTGCACACCGAGCGGACGGTCCGGGTTCACCAGGGCCCAGCCGCCGTCGACGGGGGCGGAGCCGGTCGCGGTGACCACGACCTGGCCGGGAAGCGTGCCCTGCGGCACCTCGACCCACACCTGGTCGCCGTCGCCGGCGGTGGTGACCGCGTTGCCGCCCGAGGCCGCGTCGAAGATGGTGAACGCGGCGTCGGTGGTCAGGTCGACGGGGTTGGCCCCGGTCCAGCTGATGGTGAACGGCCCCACGCGGCCGGCGGCCGAGGTCTTGGTGGCCGGGCTGATCGACAGCGACGGCGCGGGCTGCGAGCTGGCGCCGACGTTGTCGGGGCCGGTGAGGTACGCGTACAGCGCCTTGACGCCGTCGGTGTTCTTGTTCGTGTCGAGCGTGCGGCCGTCGGTGTAGTGCCAGATGGCGGCCTGCGTGCCCGCGACGGCGGTTGCGGTGTCCATCGGGCTGACGCCGCTCGCGGCAGCGAGCTGGTTCAGCGTGAGCACCGGGTAGCTGTGCTGGAGGATCCAGAGCACCTGGGCCGGGTTGGAGATCTGCGAGGTCAGCTGCTGGATCTCGTAGGTGTCGCCGGCGTTGATCGGGACGCCGAGGTCGACGCAGTAGGCGCGCAGCGTGCCGCCGCCTGCGACGTCGAGACGGAACACCGAGGTGGCGTGCTGCTCGCCGTTCATCCAGACGGCGTGGCCGCCGGTGTTGGCGCCGTTGTAGGTGACGGTCGTCGCGGCCATGGCGGCCGGAGCGAACATCAGGCCGAGCAGCCCGAGCACCGCCGCGACGGCGAGGCTGATCCGGGCGCGGCCCCGGGGGCGTGCAGTGGTGGTCAGGCTCATCGGTTCTCCCGTATGACGGCGCGGTGTGCGCTCTTCCACGACGAAAGATACTCACGCTCCGCGACGACGGGAGAGCCGGACGGGTGTACCCCGTCGGCCGATGGGGTGATGAGTCACCCGTTCGGCCGAGCGAACTGACCCCCCGTGACCGTTTCCGGCCCCGGATCAGCCGTCCGGCCGGATCAGGCGCCTGATCCGGGCAGGTCGTAGTGGGTCACGGCGAGCTCGCGGACGAAGGGGGTCAGGGGGCTGTCACCCTGCTCGGCCCGCCAGGCGCGGTAGGCGGTGTCGGCCTCGCGCGAGGCCCAGCGCTCCAGGACGAGCACGTGCGTCGGGTCGTCGGACTGGACGAGCACCTCGACCCCTTCGCTGCCGGCGAACTCCCGGGTGGCGACCAGGACGTCGTCGAGCACGGGCAGCGCGGCTGCCGCGGTCTCGGCGGCGAGCGTCAGATCGAGGATGGCGAGGATGCTCACGGGGGGGGGTCCTTCCGGGACGGCGTCCCTGGACCCTAACCAGCCGGGGTGCCGCGCGTGGCAGGCTCGCGCCATGCGCATCGCGATTCTGGACGACCTCGAGAAGTCGGCGCTGTCGTCGGCCGACTGGGGCGTGCTCCCCGACGTGGAGGAGCTCGTCGTGCTCGACCGGCACGTCGCCGACCGGGACGAGCTGTCGGGTCTGCTGGCCGGCTTCGACGTGGTGGTCGCCCAGCGCGAGCGGACCACGTTCGACCGCGACCTGCTCGAGCGGCTCCCGGACCTCCGGCTGCTGGTGACCACGGGCCCGCGCAACGCCGCGATCGACGTGAAGGCGTGCGAGCAGCTCGGCATCACCGTGTCGGCGACGACGAACGAGGGGTCGCCGGTGGTCGAGCAGGCCTGGGCGCTGATCCTCGGTGCGTTGCGCCATGTGCCCGAGCACGACGCGTCGATGCGGTCGGGCGGGTGGGCGCCGAGGACAGGCCGGGGGCTCGAGGGCCGCACCCTCGGCCTGCTCGGCCTCGGCAAGACCGGGACCCGGATGGCCCGCATCGGCGCGGCGATGGGGATGCGCGTGATCGCCTGGAGCACGAACCTCACGGCCGAGCGGGCGGCCGAGCGCGGCGCCGAGAGGGTCGAGGAGGACGTGCTGTACGCCGAGTCCGACGTGCTCTCGGTGCACCTGCTCCTGTCGGGCCGCACCCGCGGGCTCGTGGGGGAGCGGCAGCTGCGCCTCATGAAGCCGGACGCCCTGCTGGTCAACACGAGCCGCGGCCCGATCGTCGACGAGGAGGCGCTGCTGCGGGCCTGCCGGGAGGGCTGGATCGGCGGTGCCGCCCTCGATGTGTACAACGTCGAGCCGCTGCCCGCCGAACACCCGCTCCGTCGCGAGCCGTCGATCCTGCTGGCGCCGCACACCGGATACGTGACCGCGGAGAACTACCGGGCCTGGTTCGGCGACGTGGTCGACGACATCGCCGCCTGGCAGGCGGGTGCTCCGGTCCGGCTGCTCACGTCGTCGTGAACGCCGGAGCCGGCCGGACCACGTGGTCCGAACGGCTCCGACGTACGGGATCTACAGCGCGCGGACGATGTCCTCGACGCGGTCCTTGGCGTCGCCGAAGAGCATGGCCGAGTTCTCCTTGAAGAACAGCGGGTTCTGCACGCCGGCGTAGCCGGAGGCCATCGAGCGCTTGAAGACGATGACCTGGCCGGCCTCCCACACGGTGAGCACGGGCATGCCGGCGATGGGGCTGCCGGGGTCGTCCATCGCGGCGGGGTTGACGGTGTCGTTGGCCCCGATGACGAGCACGACGTCGGTGTCGGCGAAGTCGTCGTTGATCTCGTCCATCTCCAGGACGATGTCGTACGGCACCTTGGCCTCGGCGAGCAGCACGTTCATGTGCCCGGGCAGGCGGCCGGCGACCGGGTGGATGCCGAACCGCACGGTGATGCCCCGATCGCGCAGCTTGCGGGTGAGCTCGGCGACGCCGTACTGCGCCTGCGCGACGGCCATGCCGTAGCCGGGGGTGATGATCACCGAGCGGGCGCCGGCGAGGAGCTCGGCGGCCTGGTCGGCGGTGACCTCGCGGTGCTCGCCGTAGTCCTTGTCGTCGGCCGGTCCGGCCTCGATGCCGAAGCCGCCGGCGATGACGGAGATGAACGACCGGTTCATCGCGCGGCACATGATGTAGGACAGGTACGCACCGGACGAGCCGACCAGGGCGCCGGTGATGATGAGCAGGTCGTTGCCGAGCAGGAAGCCCGACGCCGCGGCGGCCCAGCCGGAGTAGCTGTTGAGCATCGACACGACGACGGGCATGTCGCCGCCGCCGATCGAGGCGACGAGGTGCCAGCCCAGCAGCAGCGCGACCACCGTGACCGCGATGAGCAGCCACAGCTGCGGGGTGATGACGAACCACACCGTGAGCGCGAAGAAGAGCACGAGCGCGCCGATGTTGAGCACGTTCTTGCCCGGCAGCATCAGCGGGGCCGAGGAGATCCGCGCCGAGAGCTTGAGGAACGCCACGATCGAGCCGGTGAAGGTGACTGCGCCGATGAACACGCCGATGAACACCTCGGCGGAGTGGATCGAGAGCAGGCCCTCGGCGTCGAGCAGTCCCGCCTCGGTGCCGTCGAGGTGGGCCTCGACGTGCAGGTACGACGCCCAGCCCACCAGCACGGCCGCGAGGCCGACGAACGAGTGCAGCAGCGCGATGAGCTCGGGCATGCCGGTCATCTCGACGATGCGCGCCCGCCACAGGCCGATCGCCGCACCGATCAGGACGGCGACGACGAGCGCGGCCAGCGGCGCGGCGTCGATGCCGCGGCCGAGGACGAGGGCGAAGGTCGCCGCGAGGGCGACGGCCATGCCGGCGATGCCGAAGGTGTTGCCCGCCTTCGCCGTCTCGTGCTTGGAGAGCCCGGCGAGGGCGAGGATGAACAGCAGGGCGGCGACGATGTATGCGGCCTGCGCGGCCGACTCGAAGGTCATGCGGTCAGCTCCTGGAGAACATGGCGAGCATGCGACGAGTCACCGCGAAGCCACCGAAGACGTTGATGGAGGCGAGCAGGATCGCCACGGTCGACACGGCCGTGATCACGGGATCGCCGGTGCTCATCTGCAGGAGCGCGCCGACGATGATGATCCCGGAGATCGCGTTGGTCACCGACATGAGCGGCGTGTGCAGCGCGTGGTGCACGTTGCCGATCACGTAGTAGCCGATGACCACCGCGAGGGCGAAGACCGTCAGGTGTCCCCGCAGCGACGCGGGTGACACGGCCGCGAGGAGGAACAGCGCCGCGGCCACGACACCCACCAGGGCGAACCGCCTGCCGGGCGGTGCCGGTGGTTTGGGCTCCGCCTTGGCGGGGGCAGCTGCGGCCGCGGGGGCCGGCGCGGCGGAGACCTGCACGGGCGGCGGCGGCCAGGTCGACTCGCCGGCCCGTACGACGGTGATGCCGCGGACCACGACGTCGTCGAAGTCGACCACGAGCTGGCCGTCCTTGCCCGGCGTCATCAGCTTCATGAGGTTGACGAGGTTCGTGCCGTAGAGCTGCGAGGACTGGGCCGGCAGCCGGCCCGCGAGGTCGGTGTAGCCGATGATCGTGACGCCGTTGGCCGTCACGACCGCCTCGCCCGCGACCGTGCCCTCGACGTTGCCGCCGTTGGACGCCGCCATGTCCACGATCACGCTGCCGCGCTTCATCGCCGCCACCATGTCGGCGGTGATCAGGCGCGGCGCGGGACGGCCCGGGATGAGCGCGGTGGTGATGACGATGTCCATGTCGGGGACGGTCTCGGCGTACAGCGCCGTGGCTCGCGCGTTGTAGTCGTCGGACATCTCCTTGGCGTAGCCCGTGCTGGACACCTCGACGTCCGGGGCCGCCACGGCGAGGTACTCCCCGCCCAGGCTCTTCACCTGGTCGGCGACCTCGGGCCGCGGGTCGGTGGCGTACACGATCGCGCCGAGGCTGCCCGCCGTGCCGATCGCAGCCAGGCCGGCCACGCCGGCGCCCGCGACGAGCACCTTCGCCGGCGGCACCTTGCCCGCGGCGGTGACCTGGCCCGTGAAGAAGCGGCCGAACACGTGCGCCGCCTCGACCACCGCGCGGTAGCCCGCGATGTTGGCCATCGACGACAGCACGTCGAGCGACTGGGCGCGCGAGATGCGCGGCACGGCGTCCATCGCCAGCGCCGTGATCGGGCGCCGCCCGAGGTCCTCGACGAGGTCCGGGTTGAGCGCCGGCGCGAGCAGGCTGACGAGCGTCGCGCCCTCGCGCAGCCCGTCGAGCTGCTCGGTCGAGGGCGCGTTGACGCCGAACACGATGTCGGCGGCCAGCGGGTCGCCGATCGAGGCGCCGGCCTCGACGTACGCGTCGTCGGAGAAGTCCGAGGCCGCTCCGGCGCCCGCCTCCACCACGACCTCGTAGCCGAGCTTGCGCAACTGCACGACGGTGGCCGGGGTCGCCGCCACCCGCGTCTCCGCAGGGCGCGCCTCTCTCAGCACTCCGATGATCACGCCGGGCCTCCTTCGTGCCGCGCGTGCTCACCACGTCGTCGGCTCTGGCTTGCCTGTCGATCCGAGCTCGTCGGCGGGGGTCGCAGCCGTCCGGCACTGCCGGCGCCGGGTCGTCCCCGCCTCGGCGCACGCTACCGGGCGAGGTACCTCCGATGCCCCGGGGCGTGGCGCGAAACACGGACGACTGGGCCACATCCCGCGGGCCGGGTCGTCCGGCCACCCGGCGCCGCGAGCGCCTAGGCTGCGCTCGTGCCTGTCGAGCCGTCCGTCGTCGCCCTCGTGCGCGAGGCGGTGGCCGCCGACGAGGCGCTCCTGGTCGAGATGCGCCGCGACCTGCACGCCCACCCCGAGCTGTCGGGGGAGGAGAAGGCCACCACCCGCTGGATCCACCAGCACCTGCGCGACCTCGGACTCGCGCCTGTGCGGCTCGAGGTGGGCACCGGCGTCGTCTGCGACGTCGTGCTGGGCAGCGGAGTCGGCCCCGTCGTCGCGGTGCGCGCCGACATCGACGCGCTCGCGATGAACGACGACAAGGACGTGGGCTACCGGTCGCAGACCGACGGGGTCGCGCACGCCTGCGGGCACGACGTCCACACCACGGTGGTCCTCGGCGTCGCGCGCGTGCTCGCGCGTGCCGCGGACAGGCTGGGAGTCGACGGCACGGTGCGCCTCGTCTTCGAGCCCGCGGAGGAGTCGGTGCCCGGCGGCGCCGTCGCCGTGCTGTCCGAGGGCTTCTTCGACGACGTCGATGCCGTCTTCGGCGTGCACTGCGACCCCAAGGTCGACGTCGGCCGGGTGGGGCTGCGGGTCGGCCCGATCTCCTCCGCCGCCGACATGATCGAGGTCCGCGTCTCCGGGCCGGGCGGCCACACGTCGCGGCCCGAGCGCACGGTCGACCTCGTCGCCGTGCTCGCCCGAGTGGTGGGCGGCATGCAGGACGAGATCGACCGGCTCACCGGGGAGCCCGCCGCGGTGCGCTGCGTCTTCGGGTCGGTGCACGCGGGCGACGCCGCCAACGTGATCCCCTCGAGCGGCATGCTGCGGGGCACGATCCGTACGCCGGACCACGACGTGTGGCGCGAGCTCCCGAAGCATGTCGAGGATGCGCTCGCCACCCTGCTCGGCGGTACCGGGGTCACCTGGACCACGGAGCACCGCCGCGGCGTGCCCCCTGTCGTCAACGACGAGGGTGCGACCGCGATTGTGGCGAACGCCGTACGCACCGCCCTCGGCGACGCCGCCGCGGTCGAGGTCGAGCAGTCGTGGGGCGGCGACTCCTTCGCGTGGTACCTCGAGAAGGTGCCCGGCTCGTACGCCCGCCTCGGCGTCCACGATCCGGCCTCGGGCCGCCCCCGGCTCGACCTGCACGCCGGAACGTTCGACGTCGACGAGCGCGCGATCGGCCACGGCGCCCTCGTCCTCGCCCTCGCGGCGCTGCAAGCCCTGACCGACCTCTCCTGAGACCGCCTGACTGCACTCGCGAACCGTCAGACGGGGGCCCAGGTGTGGACGGGCTCGTTGGTGTGCATGCGCTCGACGTACGCCAGGGTCATGAGGCGCAGCGCCTCCTCGCGGCTCACGCCGCGCGCCTCGAACGCGTGCACCGCCTCGGTCTGCCAGGTCGCGCCGTTGCGATGCCCGACGCAGCGGCCCTCGATCACCGCGAGCAGGCGGGCGCTCACCTCGGGGTCGACGTCCCACGCGTCGAGGCCCTGCCGGGCGAGGGGGAGCAGGCGTCGCAGCACCAGCTCGGTCGCAGGCACGTGGCCCATGCCCGGCCAGAACAGGGTGGCGTCGATGCCGTGGCGGGCCGCGGCGAAGAAGTTGTCCTCCGCCGCGCCGAAGCTCATCTGCGACCAGACCGGCCGCTCCATCTCGGCGAGCGCCCGGAGCGCACCGAAGTAGAAGGCGCCGTTGGCGAGGATGTCGAGCACCGTCGGCCCACCGGGCAGCACGCGGTTCTCCACCCGCAGATGCGGTACGCCGTCGACCACGTCGTACACCGGCCGATTCCAGCGCCACACCGTGCCGTTGTGCAGTCGCAGCTCGGGCAGGGCCGGCGTGCGCCCGGCGGCCAGCTCGGCCTCGGGGTCCTCGTCGTCGAGCACGGGGAGCAGCGGCGGGAAGTAGGTGAGGTTCTCCTCGAACAGGTCGAACACGCTCGTGATCCACCGCTCGCCGAACCACACGCGCGGCCGTACGCCCTGCGCCTTCAGCTCCGCCGGCCTCGTGTCGGTCGCCGCGGCGAACAGGCTGATGCGCGTCTCGCGCCACAGCTCGCGGCCGAGGAAGTACGGCGAGTTCGCCCCCATCGCCACCTGCGCCGCCGCCAGGCACTGCGCGGCGTTCCAGTTCTGCGCGAACTCGTCCGGGCTCACCTGCAGATGGAACTGCACGCTCGTGCACGCCGCCTCGGGCGCGATGGAGTCTGCATACGTCTCGAGGCTCTCGCGCGCGCCCTCGATGGAGATGTGCAGGTCCTCGCCGCGGGCGAGCAGCATCTGCTGGTCGAGCAGCGCGTAGCGCGGGTTCGAGCTGATCGCCTCGTGGGTCAGCAGCTCGGAAGTGAGGGTCGGCAGGATGCCGATCATCACCATGCCCGCGTCGGCTTCCCGGGCGTGCTCGTTGGCGGCGTTGAGCTGCTCGCGCAGCTGCCGCTCGTACGTCGCGGCACCGTGCCCGGACAGCGACGCCGGCGGCACGTTGATCTCGAGGTTGAACCGGCCGAGCTCCTGCACGAACGCCGGGTCGTCGATGCGCTCGAGCACCTCGGCGTTGCGCAGGGCGGGCCGGCCGTCGGCGTCGACGAGGTTGAGCTCGACCTCCAGGCCCGTGAGCGGCGATTCGAAATCGAACCGCGACTGCTCGAGCATCCGTGCGAACACGTCGAGGCAGCGGTGCACCTTGTCGCGGTAGCGCTGCCGGTCCTCGCGCGTGAAGGACTGCCCGCGGAGCTGCTCACCCATAGGGGAAGCGTGCCGCGCGGACACCGGTCCGCGCGGGGGAACGCGACGATCGGATCAGGCGCCGCTCTCGGCGAGCCCGCGCAGGATCGGGCCGATGCTGGCCGGCCCCTGCACCTCGACGCCGCGCACGTCGTTGTCGTCGCACGCGGCGAGGAGCAGCTCGCGCGCGTCGGGCTCGACGCCGCCCCCGATCAGCAGCGCGCCGATCTGCTGCTGCTGCACCCACACGAGCGCCTCGGCGTCGTCGAGCGTCCCGCGCGCGTCCAGCCCTGCCTCGTCGGCGACGGCCAGTGCGCCCTTCATGATCTCCGCGTGGCGGCCCACGATCCCGATCCTCATGTGTCGCACGGTAACCACGCTCCGACCTGCCACGCCCGTCGTCCGGGCTACGCCACATCCGTCGGGGCTGTCTCGTCCATCACACACGGTGCGTTCCGCTGGATTCCCGATACCCCCAGGGGAATGCTGGGAGCCGTAGGAGCCGACCGGCCTCACCGCCGGATCGCGACAGCCAGGGCAACCGGCCCTTGACCGCCACGACCCGTGCGCTGGCCAAGGAGTTGCGATGAAGCACCTGCTCATCCTCGGCGGAGGAACCGCCGGGACCATCACCGCCAACAAGCTGCGCAAGCGTCTGCCGAAGGCGGAGTGGGACATCACCGTCGTCGACCGCGACGACAAGCACGACTACCAGCCGGGCTACCTGTTCATCCCCTTCGGGATCTACCAGCCCGACGAGGTCACCAAGTCGCGCCGCAAGTACCTCTCGGACGACATCCCGCTCATCTACGCCGAGATCGACAAGGTCGACGCCGAGGCCAAGACCGTCGTCCTCGCCGACGGACGGGTGCTGCCGTACGACCAGCTCGTGATCGCCACCGGCGTGACGCCGCGGCCCGACCAGACCCCGGGCATGGACGACGAGGGCTCCTGGTACGACAGCGTCTTCGACTTCTACACCCACGCCGGCACCACGGCGCTGGCCGAGAAGCTCAAGACCTGGGAGGGCGGCCGCCTGGTCGTCAACATCGTCGAGATGCCGATCAAGTGCCCGGTGGCGCCGCTCGAGTTCACCTTCCTCGCCGACGCGTTCTTCCACGACAAGGGTATGCGCGACAAGGTCGAGATCGTCTACGTGACACCGCTGGACGCCGCGTTCACCAAGCCCATCGCCGCGAAGGCGTTCGGCACGATGCTGGAGGACAAGGGCGTCACGCTCGAGCCGGAGTTCATGCTCGAGCGCGTCGACACCGAGGCGAAGGCGCTGGTGTCGTACGACGAGCGCGAAGTGCCCTACGACCTGCTGGTGACCATCCCGCTGAACATGGGCGCGGACTTCATCGCGCGGTCGGGGCTCGGCAACGAGCTGAACCTCGTGCCGGTCGACAAGCAGACGCTGCAGTCGAAGAAGTACGACTCGATCTTCGTGCTCGGCGACGCCAACGACATCCCGGCGTCCAAGGCCGGCTCGGTGGCCCACTTCGAGATCGAGGGGTTCGTCGAGAACTTCCTCGACCACATCGCGGGCAAGCCGATGACGCACAAGTTCGACGGCCACGCCAACTGCTTCATCGAGACCGGCCACGGCAAGGCCATGCTCATCGACTTCAACTACGACACCGAGCCGATGCCCGGCAAGTTCCCGGTGCCCGGCGTGGGTCCGATGAGCCTGCTCAAGGAGACCAAGGCCAACCACCTCGGCAAGCTCGGCTTCCGCTGGGCCTACTGGAACGTCCTCATGCCGGGACGTCCCATGCCGATCGCCGCCGACCTGCAGATGGCCGGCAAGAAGGTGCCCGTCGCCTGACCGGCGCACCGGCCGACCACCACGACACAGACCTAAGAAGGAGCACACCATGCCTGTCACGACCATCGAGGGCCACGAGATCCACGTCGACGACGAGGGCTTCATGACCGTGTACGACGAGTGGGACGAGGGCCTCGGCGCAGCGCTCGCCGGCGCCATCGGCGTCGAGATGAACGACGACGCCTGGAACGCGATCCGCTTCATGCGCAAGGACTTCAAGGAGCAGGACGACGTCACCCCGACGCTGCGCCGCGTCTCCACCGCCGGCGGCTTCGAGACCAAGAAGCTCTTCGAGCTCTTCCCCAAGAAGCCGGCCAAGAAGATGGCGTACATCGCCGGCCTGCCCAAGCCCAAGGGCTGCGTCTGACCGCGACGGTCACCCCCACCGACACCTACGCAAGGACGTGACCTGACATGACCAGCACCGCCGAAGCGATCATCCCCAAGTTCGACGACGACGACGAGGGTGGCGGCCGCAAGCTCGCCATCATCTGCTCCAAGGGCAACCTCGACATGGCCTACCCCGGGCTCATCCTGGGCAACGCGGCCCTGGGTGAGGGCGTGGAGCTGCACCTGTTCTTCACGTTCTGGGGCTTCGACATGATCATCAAGAGCCGCATGAACGACCTGAAGTTCAGCCCCAGCGGCAACACCGCCATGCACATGCCGATCGGCGACGTGCGCATCCCGCAGGCGCTCGCCCCCATGCCGGGCATGCAGCCGATGGCCACGCACATGCTCAAGAAGCAGATCGCCGACCTCGGCGTTCCCGAGGTGCCCGAGTTCCTCGAGCACATCGTGGCGAGCGGCGGCCACCTGTGGGCGTGCCGCATGAGCGCGGACATGAACCACGTCGACATGGACGACCTGTACGAGGGCGTCGAGGGCATCATCAACGCCTCCGACTTCATCGAGATCACCGAGGGCGCGCAGCTCCTCTTCATCTAGGTCGTCACGACCCGCGGCGCGCGGCCGACGGCTCCTACAGGCTGTCTGCCCTCCCGCAGAAGATCGACCGCGCGCCGCGCGGAAACCGGATGGACCCGCCCCGTAGGGCGGGTCCTTCCGCACGTCACGGGGCGTCGAACGGCACCGCGTTGCCCGCCGCGGCCACGAACGCGGTCGCCCCGCGGTCCGGTACGGGTGCGGCTCCGCAGGTCCGCTGTCAGCCGGCGGTGGTCAACAGGCGCGTCGCGAGCGCGGCGATGTCGTCGGCGCTGCGGTCCGTCGGGCCGCTCGGCTGGATCACGTGGCCGAGCACCGTGCGCACCAGCATGTCCACGGCCGCATCGCGGGCCCGGCCGTCCAGGGCGACGTCGTACGCCGAGATCCGTGCGGCCACCACGGCGGTGGCGGCGTCGAGCAGCGCACCCGCGTCCGACGTGAGGGGCGGCAGCAGGTCGCCGGCTCCCGGCGACACCACCGCGCGCAGCAGCGCGTTGCCGCGGGCCTCGCGCAGGACGCCGCGGATCGCAGCGCGCAGGGCACGGCCGAGGTCGGCCGGGTGGGCGGCGAACCCGTCGTCCACGAGCTCGAGGAATCGGTCGAGCTCGGCGAGCACCATGGCCTCCGCGAGCCCGGCCTTCGTGCCCACCTCGTTGTAGACCGTCTGGCGGCTCACGCCGGCCTCGTCGGCGAGGCGACCCATGGTGACCGCGGCCCAGCCCTCCGACGTCGTGAGCGCCACCGCGGCGGACAGGATCCGCGCGCGGGTCGGGGGGTGCGTGTCGACGCGGGTCACGATCCGGCCGCCTGCACCGCCACGAAATCGACCTTGTCGCGCACGCCGCAGTCGGGGCAGCACCACGAGTCGGGCACGTCGGCCCACGCCGTGCCGGCTGCGAAGCCCTCGCGCTCGTCGCCGGTCGCCTCGTCGTACTCGTAGCCGCAGCCCGGGCAGCGGTGCACCCGCGCGCTGGACGCGGTCGCGAGGAGCGGCTGGTCGGACTGCGTGCGCCCCCGCTCGGCAGGAACGGCGGCCCCATAGCGAGCGCGGGAGCGCGGGTCGACGTTCGCGCGGGCCACGTCGCCCTCGACGTGCCGCAGCACCCGCGGATCCATGACCCGGCGCCAGGCGGGCGGCACGAGGGCGAGCAGGATCATCCCGGCATAGCCGGTCGGCAGCACCGGCGACTCCTCGTAGTCGCGGAGGGACTGGTAGCGCCGCGTGGGGTTCGCGTGATGGTCGCTGTGCCGCTGGAGGTGGTACAGCAGCACGTTGGTCGCGACGTTGTTCGAGTTCCAGCTGTGCCGCGGGTCGACGCGCTCGTACCGCTCGTGACCCGGCGCCCCGACGCGCAGCCGGAGCATGCCGTAGTGCTCGAGGTAGTTGACCGCCTCCAGCAGGGTGAGCGCCACGAGCGCCTGCACGACGAGGTACGGCAGCACGCCGGGTCCGAGCCAGACGATCAGCGCCGCCCAGAGGACTGCCGACATCACCCACGCGTTGAGCACGTCATTGCCGAGGCGCCACGGCCTCTGGCCGCGCCGGGCGTACCGACGCCGCTCCAGACCCCACGCCGAGCGCACCGACCCGGCGACCGTCCGAGGCCAGAAGCGGTAGAAGCTCTCGCCCAGCCGGCTGCTGGCCGGATCCTCGGACGTCGCGACACGCACGTGGTGCCCTCGGTTGTGCTCGATGTAGAAGTGGCCGTAGAAGCCCTGTGCGAGAGCCGCCTTGGCGAGCCAGCGCTCGTGGCTCTCCTTCTTGTGCCCCAGCTCGTGCGCGGTGTTGATGCCCAGGCCGCCGATGAACCCGATGGTCACCGCGAGCCCGACGCGATCGACCACGGGCAAGGGCGTTCTGACGAGGTAGGCGAGCGCCACGGCGAACCCGGCGTACTGCAGCGGCAGGAACAGGAAGGTGATCCACCGGTAGTAGCGGTCGCGCTCGAGCGCCGCGATCAGGTCGTCGGGAGGGTTGGACCGGTCCAGCCCGGTGAGCAGGTCCACGAGAGGCACGAGGCCGAGGATCACGAGGGGCCCCAGCCAGAGCCAGATGGACCAGCCTGTACTCGCATGGAGGGCGACAGCGGCGAAGGGCAGCAGCGGCATCACGAGCGCGATGAGCCACAGGTAGCGCTTGCGGTCCCGCCAGCGCGCGGTCGTGCCCCGCGGCACCGTGCCGCTCGGCTCGTACGTCGGTTCCATCGGCCCTCCGCTGTGGTTTACAGAAGATAGGCATCTGTAAACCCTGGGTCAATGGTCCCGCCTCGCACGGCAGGCGACGCGGTGCGGAGCGGACGTAGCGTGGAGGTATGGCGAACAGGACCTGGTCGGAGCTGTCCGACGCGCAGCGGACCGCGATCCTCGTCGCGGGCTCGATCGAGCTCGCCCTCACCGCGACGGCGTACGTCGACCTCGCCCGACGTCCCGCCGCACTGGTCCGTGGCCGCAAGGGCTTGTGGGCCCTGGGCATCCTCGTGCAGCCCGTGGGCCCGATCGCCTACCTGGCGTGGGGCGCCCGGCGCGGCTAGCGCGAGAGGGCGTCCTCGATGCGGGGGACCACGGTCGCGACCTGGTCCAGCGCCGAGTCGTGCACGATCTGGGCGGCCGACGGCGTCAGCTCGGTGATCACGACCGTGCTGCCCTCCGCCTGGAGGTCGTGCGCCAACCGCGTGAGGACGTTGACTCCGGTGACGTCGATGTCTGTCATCGCGGCGGCATCGATGATGACGAGGGTGGGACGCGGTGAGGTCTCCTCGACCACCGCGCGCAGGCGCTCGTCGAAGTGCGTGGCGTTGGCGAAGAAGAGCGGCGAGTCGAAGCGGTAGACGAGGACCCCCTCGAGGGACGTCGCCGGCAACGGGGCGAAGCGCTCCCGGTGGCGGTCGCCGGCCACGCCGGCTCGGAGCGTCACCTCGTCCTGCGGCCGGTAGGCACGTCGGGCCCGCTCGATGATCGCGACGACCACAGCGAGCAGCACTCCCTGCTCCACGCCGACGAAGGCGACCACGACGAGGGCGAGCATGGCCGCGAGGAACTCGTCCTTGCGAGCGCGGTAGATCGCTCGGAGCTCGCCGATCTTGAGCAGGTGGATGCCGATGCCGAGCACGATGCCGTCAAGGACGGTGGAGGGCACGTAGGCGAACAGGCCGGACCCGAAGACCAGCAGGAGGCCGATGACCAGGGCCATGACGATGTTGACCAGCTGCGACTTGGAGCCGGCTCCGTCGCCCGCGGCCGTGCGAGGCGGACTGCCGTTGATGGCGAAGCCGCCCGTGACCGCGCTGCCGAGGTTGGCTGCCGCGAGACCGACGAGGTCGCTGTTGGTGTCGACCTTGTAGGCGTTCTTGGTGCCGAAGCTGCGGGCGACCGCCGCGCTCTGCGCGAGCACGACGAACGCGATCGACAGGCCGGTGGCCGCGAGCCGGCCCAGCTCCCCGGCGGAGATCGACGGCCACGCGAACGACGGGAGCCCAGGGGGAAGCGCGCCCACCATGGCCACGCCGTGGGACTCGGCGTCGATGAGGTTTCCGAGCACCGAGAAGACGATCAGCCCGAAGAGCGCGGCGGGCACGGCCGCCGGGATGCGGAGTGCGCCGATCATGACGGCCACGACGCCGAGGCCGAGCGCGGCCGACCACCAGTTGATGGAGCCGAGCCCTGTGACGGTGTCGACGAGCTTGTTCCACGTGCTGCCCGAAGCCGGGATGCCGAGGACGTCGGGGAGCTTGCCGATGATGAGGGAGACGCCGACGCCGGACAGGAAGCCGGCGAGCACCGGCTGGGAGATCAGGTCGGCCAGGAAGCCCAGACGGGCGACAGCCATGACGAGCAGGACCACCGCCGTGACGATGCCGAGGACCGCGACGGCACCGGCGTACTCGGACGAGCCCGTGGCGGCGACGGCCGTGGCGCCCGCAGCGACGAGGGCGGCCGTTGCCGAGTCGGCGCCGACGACTAGCTGCCGCGACGACGCGATGATCGCGAACAGCAGCGGCGGCAGCAGGGCGCAGTAGAGGCCCGCCTGTGCGGGCATCCCCGCGATGGACGCGTATCCGAGCGACTCCGGGATCGCGATGGCCGCGACCGTGACGCCCGCGACGACGTCCCCCCGGAGCCACGAGGGTGTGTAGCCCCGCAGCAGCGTGAACATGCGCCGACCGTATTGCCGTCGTACACCACGGCGCAGGCTCTTGCGCCAACGGCGGATCGCGCCCCGGACGGGCGGCTTCAGCCCGTTCGTCGCGCCGCCTCCACGGCCCAGCACTCCGGCAGCAGGTCGCGCAGCCGGTCGGTCAGGGCGATCGCGTCGTAAGGCGCCCGGCCGTCGGCGTCGTTGTCGAAGAAGACCCAGACGTCGCGACCGCCCTCCGACCACGCCCGGCACCGCTGCGCCCACCGGTCGAGCAGCGCATCGTCGTAGCCTCCGGAGTAGAGGCGCTCGTGGCCGTGGAGGCGCACGTATACGACGCCACTCGTCACGTGCTCGATGCTCGGGAACCTGCCGGCCGTGTCGGCGACGACGCTGCCCACGTCGCACGCCGCGAGCAGCGCGCCGGCCTCGGGGGAGGCGAACGACGCATGCCGCGCCTCGAGCACATGCCGCAGCGGGCGGACGGCGTCGGCGTCGATCGATACGTCCTCACGGCGCCCGTCGTGCTGTGCCGCGAGGGCTGCAGCCTCTGCCGTGTCGTGCGGGAGGAGCCCGAGAAACGAGCCCACGGTCTCGGCGTCGAACTCCTGACGCGCCGGGAGCTGCCACAGCAGCGGGCCGAGGCGGTTCCCGAGCAGCAGCGGCCCGCTGGCGAGGAAGTTCGCGAGGGGCACGCGGCAACCGCGCAGGCGCTTCAGGTGCGTGATGTAGCGCGGGCCCTTGAGTGCGAGCCGGAATCCGTCCGGCCCGACGGCGCTCCACGCGCGGAACGTGGTCGGCCGCTGCAGCCGGTAGAACGTGGCGTTGACCTCGGCGGCCGGCATGCGGGCAGCGACGTACCCGAGCTCGGCGCCGGGGCGGAGGACGCGCGGGTAGAAGTCGCCCCGCCAGCGCGGGTACGACCAACCCGAGACGCCGATGTGCACGGTCATGCGGACGACGTACCCCGCAGGGCGCAGCCCTCACGTCGCCGGCGCTGTTGATCTTCACCCGTGCGGGTGCACACCGTGCTGCGGTTCACGTCGATGACGTGGAGGACATACGGCGCGAACGGCGCCGTTCACAGCGCACGGGGGCGTCATGAGCACTGCGGCAGGTCACCTCCACGAGGACGGCGGCCCGAGCGTCGCGCGGCAGATCGTCCGCGCCTCGGTCGGCACCCTCACCGTCGTCGCCGTGCTCGGGGCGCTGGCCGCGGCAGCGGTGTACGGGCGGGATACCGCGACGATGCTGTGGTGGCGCATGGCGGGCGACTCGGCTGTGACCCTCGCCGAGGGCACGTCGTTCAGCGACGAACCGCCGGCAGCAGTCGCGCCGGTCATGAGCGCGGGGCCGGTCTCCTTCGCGACGTCGCTCGAGGAGCTGGCTGCGCCGTTCGGGGGCGACGCCGTGGTGGTGACGACAGCGGCTGGCCTGCGTGCCAAGGCGCCGTACGCTGCGGAGGAGCTCACGGGCGATCGGCCGGACCTCCCCGTGCCGCTGGCCGTCACCCCTGCGGGCGTGCTGCGCGTCGAGCCGGCCGTCGACTCGATGGCTGGTGGCCTGCGGGTGTGGGGAGGTCCTGGAGCTCCGGTCGCGGAGACCGAGTCGGAGCAGGCTGCGCTCATCGCACGGCTGAGCAGCGCCGTCCTGCACGCGGGCGGGACGACGGTCGAAGTTACGGCCATCCCGACCCGGATGCCGACCAGCGGCCCCGGGTCGATGTGGTCGGTCGAGCTGGGGCTGCCCGGCTGCGACGTATGCCGGGTCTCCACCTGGGACCTCGTGACCTTCGACCGCAACGGGCGCCTGGCCAACGCCTCGTTCACTCTCGCCGCCATCACGGACCTCGCGCCCATCGCCGCACCGAGCGCGGCCGAGGCTTTCGAGGACGCCCGTCACCACCGTGGGCCCACCACGGTGTGGATGGACGGCGCTCCCATCGGGTCGGCCACGCTCTCGGTCGGCGACCTCGGGAGCCTGCAGCCCTTCACCGCGTGGAATCTCCTCGACACCCGCGGCACGGTCGTAGCCCAGGTGCCGGTGTCGGACGCCGCTGCCTAGAGGACGGAACGCGCCGCTGAAGGGCGGATTTTGTCCTTAGCGGGTGGACTTGCGCCGGTCAGGCAGGGGTGGCGAGGGATGCGTCGAGGGTGGCGAGGGCGGCGGTGTTGAGGCCGCAGCGCTCGGCCTCGTGACGTTCGTGCTGCGCCTCGTCGTCGCGGCCGAGGCGGTGCAGGAGCTCGGCCCGCGCACCGTGCCACCACGCGTGGTGCTCGAGACCAGGGATCGCATCGACCTCCACGAGACCGGCCGCGGCGCCGTCCCGCTCGGCGATGGCCGACGCGCGGCCCAGTCGTGCCGAGGGCGAGTCGCGCACGCCGAGGAGCACGTCGTACCAGGCGATCACAGCGTCCCAGTCGGTCTCGGCGTACGTCGGAGCCAGCGCGTGGCAGCCCGCGATGGCGGCCTGCACGACGTACGGGTCGGCGCGGTCGGGCGACCGGCGCACGCCCTCGGCGACGAGCTCGACGCCCTCGCGGGCCATGGCCGGGTCCCAGCGGTGGCGCACCTGGTCGGCGAGGCGTACGGCGCGGCCCTCGGAGTCGACGCGTGCGGCGCGACGGCAGTCCAGCAGCAGCATGAGGGCGAGCAGGCCGAGCACTCCGGGCTCGTCGGGCATGAGCTCGCGCAGCAGCCGGCCGAGCCGGACGGCCTCGTCGACGAGGTCCTGGCGCACCGCGGAGTCGCCGCCCGAGGGCGCGTACCCCTCGTTGAACACGAGGTAGACGGTGGCGAGCACTCCGGCGAGGCGGTCGGGGAGCTCGTGGTCGGACGGCACGCGGTAGGGGATGTGCGCGGCCGCGATCTTCTGCTTGGCGCGGGTGAGGCGCTTGGCCGCGGTGGCCTCCGGGATGAGCAGCGCCCGCGCGACCTCGGCCGTGGTGAGCCCGCACAGCGTGCGCAGGCTGAGCGCCACCTGCGCCTCGGGCGAGAGCGTCGGGTGGCAGCAGGTGAAGACCAGGCGCAGCAGGTCGTCGCGCACGACGGAGTCGGGGGGCGGCTCGGGGTCGGAGTCCTGCAGCCACACGGCTTCGGCCTCCTTCCCGTCGCGCAGGGACTCGCGGCGCGCCCGGTCGACGGCGCAGCGGCGCGCCACGGTGGTGAGCCACGCGCGCGGCTCGTCGGGCACGCCGTCGCGGGGCCAGGTGGTGAGGGCGCGGACGACGGCCTCCTGCACGGAGTCCTCGGCGAGCCCGACGTCGCCGGTGACGCGGACGAGCGTGGCGAGGATGCGCGGGAACTCCTCGCGCACAACCCGCTCGACCGCGTCCACCGGAGACGTCATGACGGGGCCGGTGATCAGCCGAAGTCGATGATGGGCCGCACCTCGACGCAGCCGCTGCCGTCGTACGCGGCGGGGATCTTCGCCGCCCAGCCCACGGCCTCGTCGAGGTCCGCGGCCTCGATCAGGTAGAAGCCGGTCAGGGCCTCCTTGGTGTCGGCGTACGGGCCGTCGGTCGTGACGACCTCGCCGCCCTTGCCGCCGGTCACGCGGACGGTGGTCGCGGTGGCGTTGTGGTAGAGCGCGGCGCCGCCGCGGATGACGGCCTCGGCCTCCTGGCCGAAGGCGTTGTAGCCCGGCATCATCGCGTCGAAGGCCGGGTCGGAGGGCTCGAGGTCGGTGCTCCAGATGAGAGCGGCGTACTGCGGCATGGCGGGTCTCCTCGTGCTCGGCGACGGCTCCTGGTCGGCCGTCCTCACCCTAGGGACGAACGCCGACGGCCGAGAAGGACATGAGCCGCCCACGAGTTTCGCGGAGGATCCCGCGAACCGGTGGACGGCCGCCCGAGGTGAGGGGAGGGTTGCCAGCACGTGCACATCAGGTGACCCGTGCCACGGATGGGCTGTTCACCCCGCACGCTCCCTCTGCATGTCGGTACCGTCAGACCTGTAAGCGCTTACGGCGAGCCTGACCAGGGCCCGAGGAGCGCACGACCGGGAGGATCCCCGTGACGACAACGACCGCCGTCCCCACCGATGCCCTCGTCGAGGCCCTCGCCAACCCGACCGAGGACGAGATCGCGCCGCTCGACGCCTGGTGGCGCGCCAACAACTACCTCACCGTCGCGCAGATCTACCTGGGCGCGAACCCGCTGCTGAAGCGGCCGCTGGAGTCCGACGACATCAAGCCCCGCCTGCTCGGCCACTGGGGCACGAGCCCGGGCCTGTCGTTCATCTACGCGCACGCGACGCGGCTCATCGGCAAGACCGACCAGCAGATGATCTACCTCGCCGGCCCCGGCCACGGCGGTCCCGCGCTCGTGGCCGCCGGCTACCTCGAGGGCACCTACAGCGAGATCTACCCCGACGTGTCGCAGGACGAGGCGGGCCTCGTGCGCCTGTGCCGGCAGTTCTCCGCGCCCGGCGGCATCCCGAGCCACGTCTCGGTGCCGACGCCCGGGTCGATCCACGAGGGCGGCGAGCTCGGCTACGTGCTCGTGCACGCCTTCGGCGCGGTCATGGACAACCCCGACCTCATCGCGCTCGCGGTGGTGGGCGACGGCGAGGCCGAGACCGGCCCGCTCGAGGGCTCGTGGAAGGGCATCTCCTTCCTCAACCCCGCGCGCGACGGCGCGGTGCTGCCGATCCTGCACCTCAACGGCGCGAAGATCGCCGGCCCGACCGTGCTGGCCCGCAAGGACCCCGCCGAGGTGCGCGACCTGCTCGCCGGCCACGGCTACGAGGTCATCGAGGTCGAGGGCGACGACCTGCCCGGCATGCACCACCGCTTCGCCGCGGCGCTGACCCGCGCCTGGGTGCGGATCCGCGAGATCCAGGAGGCCGCGCGCGGCGGCGACTGGGACGGCTCGCGCCCGCACTGGCCGCTCATCATCCTGCGCACCCCGAAGGGCTGGACCGGCCCGAAGCAGGTCGACGGCCAGCAGACCGAGGGCACGTGGCGCTCGCACCAGGTGCCGCTCGCCGGCGTGAAGGGCAACCAGGAGCACCTCGACGTGCTCGAGGCCTGGCTGCGGTCGTACCGGCCGGAGGAGCTGTTCGACGAGAACGGCGGCCCGAGCGAGCTGGTACGCCGTGCCAACATCTCGGGCGACCTGCGGATGAGCGCGTCGCCGCACGCCAACGGCGGCAGGCTCACCCGCGACCTCGACATCCCCGACTTCCGGCAGTACGCCGCGGACGTCCCCGCCCCGGCCACCGTCCGGATGGAGTCCACGCGCAAGCTCGGCGAGCTCATGCGCGACCTCTACCGCGACAACCCCGACCGGTTCCGCCTCTTCTGCCCGGACGAGACGAACTCGAACAGGCTCGGCGCGGTGTTCGAGGTGTCGGACCGCATGTTCGCCGAGCACGTCGTGCCCGACGACGTGTCGCTGTCGCGCGACGGCCGCGTGATGGAGGTGCTCTCCGAGCACAACTGCCACGGCTGGCTCGAGGGGTACACGCTGACCGGCCGGCACGGGCTCTTCGCGACGTACGAGGCGTTCGCGATGGTGAGCGCGTCGCAGACGATCCAGCACGCGAAGTGGCTGCAGGAGGCCGAGCACCTCGACTGGCGCGAGCCGGTGCCGAGCCTCAACATCCTGCTCACCTCGACGGCGTGGCGTAACGACCACAACGGCTTCAGCCACCAAGGGCCTGGCCTGCTGCAGAACGTCATCACCACCCGCGGCAACATCGGCCGCGTCTACCTGCCGCCGGACGCGAACTCGCTGCTGTCGGTCGCCGACCACTGCTTCCGCTCGCGCTCGTACGTCAACGTGATCGTCATCGACAAGCAGCCTCAGCTGCAGTGGATGACGATCGACGAGGCCGTCGAGCACTGCGCCCGGGGCGCCGGCGTGTGGGAGTGGGCGGGCACCGACGACGGGTCGGCCGACCCCGACATCGTGCTGGCCTGCGCGGGCGACGTCGTGACGATGGAGACCATCGCCGCGGCCGAGATCCTGAAGAAGCACATGCCGCACTTCCGCACCCGCGTGGTGAACGTCGTCGACCTGATGACGCTGCCGCGCCGCAAGGACCACCCGCACGGCATGGACGAGACGCTCTTCAAGGAGCTGTTCACCGACCACGTCGACGTCGTGTTCGCCTTCCACGGCTACCCGGGCGCGATCCACCAGCTCGTGCACGGCCGTCCCGACGCCGACCGCTTCCGCGTGCGCGGCTTCATCGAGGAGGGCACGACGACCACGCCGTTCGACATGGTCGTGCGCAACCGCGTCTCGCGGTACCACCTCGTGATGGACGCCATCAACAACGCGCGCCGCACGCCTCCGGGCGCCAGCGAGCTGAAGGCCTGGTGCCAGGCGCAGCTCGACCGGCACGCGGAGTACGTCGTGGAGCACCTCGAGGACATGCCCGAGGTCCGCGACTGGGCGCTCGGTGACGGCTCCGTCTGACACCGGCGCGGGCCGCGTCCTCGTGGTCAACGCCGGGAGCTCGTCGGTGAAGCTCGCCGTCCTGGACCCCGTGTCCGGGCGGCGGGCGCTCACCGGCCTCGCCGAGCGCGTCGGCACGCCGGACGCGTCGGTGCGCATCGACCGCGACGGCGAGCGCTCGGCGTCGACGCCGGACGACCCCTCGCACGCCGGCGTCATCGCGTCGCTGCTCGCGCTCATGACCGACGGCGAGCGCTCGTCGCTCGTCGCGGTCGGGCACCGCGTGGTGCACGGGGGTCCGGCGTACTCCTCGTCGGTGCTGATCGACGACGACGTCCGGGCGGCCTTGGAGGCGCTGATCCCCCTGGCGCCGCTGCATCTTCCGGGCAACCTGGCCGGTGTCGATGCGACGACCGCCGCGCTTCCCGAGCTGCCTCAGGTCGCGGTGTTCGACACGGCCTTCCACCGCACGATGCCCGAGCGCGCGGCCCAGTACGCCGTGCCCCGTGCCTGGCGCGACGACCTCGACGTACGCCGGTACGGCTTCCACGGCACGAGCCACCGCTACGTCTCCGAGCGCGCGCGTGCGCTGCACTTCGACGGCCAGGACGACGTGCGGCTCGTGACCCTGCACCTGGGCAACGGGTGCAGCGCCGCTGCGGTCGCCAACGGCGTCTCGCTGGACACCACCATGGGATTCACGCCGCTCGAGGGGCTCGTCATGGGCTCGCGCAGCGGCGACATCGACCCTGGCGTGATCCCGTACGTCGCCGAGCGACTCGGAGTCGACGGTGCCGAGGTGGTACGCCGGCTCAACACCGAGTCGGGGCTGCTCGGCGTCTCCGGCTCGAGCAACGACATGCGCACGCTGCTCGAGGCTGCGGCAGGCGGCGACGAGGACGCCGCGCTCGCCGTCGAGCTGTTCTGCTACCGCGCGGCCAAGCATGTGGCGGCCCTCTCGGTCGCTCTCGGCAGGCTCGACGCCGTCGTGTTCACCGGCGGCATCGGCGAGAACTCTGCACCGGTCCGCGCGGCGATCGTGCAGCACCTCGCGGTGCTGGGCCTGCTGCTCGATCCCGCGGCGAACGACGACCCGGCGGCGCGCGGCGGCCGCATCACCGCACCCGACGGCCCTGCGGCCGTCGTCGTCCCCACCGACGAGGAGTTCGTCATCGCCCAGGACGCCGCCGCCCTCGCCTGAGCCCGCACATGCCACGAGCCCGGTCGGGCCGGCACGGACGACGCTGTCCGTGCCCGCGCGACCGGGCTCGTGAGTGCCGGTGTCAGCTGGCAGCGCTGATGAGCTGGCGCTGGCGGAGCTGGGCGCGCTGCGCCTCGTCGGTGCCGCCCCAGATGCCGATGAGCGAGCGGTCCTCGAGCGCCACCCGCAGGCACTCGTCGCGTACGGCGCATCCGCCGCAGAACGACAGCGCGACGCGGCGGGAGATCTGGTCGTGCGCGCTCACGGGGAAGAAGACGTCGGGCTCGGCGTCCTGGCAGGCGGCCGAGGCCCACCACTGCTCCTGCAGGGCGGTGCCGGTGGTCGCGAAGAGGTACTGCTGCTCCTCGGCGACGACGACCTCGACGGGCGGCGGCGGTGGGACGCGGGGCATGGGCGGGACCTCTCTCGCTCAGGTAGTGCACCGGGTGCACCGCACAGTACACCGGGTGTAGCCATGACGCCAGGGTTACGGCTAGGGTCTTTCGCATGTCGGTCGCAGGCGCCCCAGCACCCGTCACGGGGGACGCCCGCAGCCGCATCGAGGCGGCCGCGCTCGGCCTGTTCGAGCAGCAGGGGTACGCCGCCACCACCATCGACGCGATCGCCAGCGCCGCCGGCGTCGCCCGCCGCACGTTCTTCCTGCACTTCCCGTCCAAGGACGCCGTGGTCTTCCTGCACCACGAGGAGCTCTCGAGCCGCGTCGCTGCCTTCCTCGAGGCGAGCGCGGACGCCGCGGCCGTGCCGTCGATGTGCCAGGCGGTCCGCATGGTCTTCGCGCACTACGTCGAGGAGCCCGAGATCGCGCTGCGGCGCTACCACATCGTGAAGGACGTGCCCGAGCTGCGCGCCCGCGAGATCGCGTGGGTGCAGCGCTACCGCGTGCTGTTCGCGCGCTACCTGCACAGCCGGCTCGACGAGCGGCCGCACGGCGCGCTCGAGGCCGAGGCGATGGCGGGCTCGTTCGCCGCGGTGCACAACCACATGCTGCGCCGTTGGCTCAAGGACGACCTGGGGCCCGACCCGATGGCCGAGTTCGACTCCGCCCTTGCGTGGCTGTCGTCGTCGTTCGACACCGCGATCCGGGGCGGCGCGCCGCGGCGGCTCGTCGTGGCCGTCTTCGACGAAGGGACCGATCCGCGCGAGATCGCAGCCCAGGTCGAGCAGGCCACGGCGGCAGCGCCGGCCGACGCGCCTGCGGCCGGGTCGAAGCGTCGTACCACGACGTCCTGACGGCGGGCGTTACGGCCCACAGGCCCGGCCGCGGGGAGACAGAGCGAATCTTGAGGTTCTGGCGCAGAAACCGGCACAGTCTCTCCGTACCGTCACAAGGGTGAACCGTGCTCTGCTCGCCGCCTCCGTGGCCGTCCTCGCCGCGCTGTCCGTGTCGGCCTGCTCCTCCGCCGCCGGCGGCGCGGGGTCGAGCGCCTCGGCCAGCGTGCCGGCCAGCGCCTCGCCGAGCGAGACGAACCCGTACGGCGCGGCCGTCGTCGACCCGCTCGGCCCGGACGAGCCGGTGCTGACCCTCTCGGGCGGCTCGGCCGGGAAGGTCGGCCTCACGCTCGCCGAGCTCGAGGCCCTCGGCACGGTCACGGTGACGATCAACGAGCCGTTCGTGAAGAAGCAGCAGACCTTCACCGGCGTCCCGCTGTCGGCCGTGCTCGACCGCGAGGGCGCGGCGTCCGGCGCGATGATCGACACGATCGCGCTCAACGACTACGAGTACTCCGCCCCCGCCGCGCGGCTCGAGGGCAGCCAGGCGATCATCGCGACGCAGCGCGACGGGCAGCCGATCCCCTACGACCAGGGCGGCCCCGTGCGGCTCATCTTCCCCGACGGCACCGAGCTCGCCGGTGTCCTCGACGCCTGGAACTGGAGCCTCGCCGAGATCACGGTCCGCGCCTCATGACGACGGGCGACCTCGTCGCCGCTCCCCGCGAGACCGCCGCCGACGAGAAGCTGCGACCCCGCTGGGGGCAGTTCGTGCTGGCCGCCGTCGTCATCGGTCTGCTCGCCGGCCTCGCTCTCACCGGCGCCCGGCAGGCGGCCACCGTCCAGGCCCGCACCGATGCGCTCGCCGGGTCGGAGGCCACCCGCACCAACATCGTCTACACGATGCGCGAGAGCCTCGCGCTGTCGTTCGTGGTCGAGCGCTACCTCGGCGGCGAGGCGTCGCGCCGCGACGTGCAGATCGCCCGCGCCCTGCTCGGCCAGCGGCTCGGCGTCGTCGGCGCCGACGGCGTGACGGCCGGCGATGCTGCACCGGCGTCGTACCGCGATGCGCTCTTCGCCCTCGACGACCGGCTCGAGGTCATTCCGGCAGGAACGCTCTCGCCGGTCAACCAGGTCATGTGGAGCTCGTCGGTCGACCCGCTGCTCGACACGTTCGTGCGCGAGTCGCGCCACCTCGGCGACCTCGAGTCCGTGACGTTCCGCAGCGAGGCGCGCGATTCGGCCGAGCAGCAGGTGGCCGCCTCGCTGCGCGAGTCGCTCCTGCTCGTCTCGGCGCTCATCGCCGCCCTCGCGCTCGCGATCTGGGTGGCGCTCGACGTACGACGGTACTTCCGCCGGGTCGATGCCGCCATCACCGCCGAACGCGCCGGCCTCGAGGATGCGCGTGCCGCGCTCGAGCGCAGCGTGGTGTTCGAGCGCGGCCAGGCCCGCGTGCTCGAGCGCATGGCGACGGGGGCTCCGCTGCACGAGCAGCTGTACTCCGTGGCGGACCTCGCCTCGCGAGCGTCGGGCGGCCTGCCGTTCCGCCTCATGGTCGCCGACCGCATCGTGCTGTCCGAGCCGGCTCAGCTGCGCCCGGCGGGCGACGAGCTGATCGGGAGCTGGCAGGTCGGCGACGGCACCAACCCGGCCGAGTCGGGCGAGCTCGAGCTCGTGGGCACCACCGGCGACCTCATCACGCCCGAGGTCGACGCCATCGCGCGTCAGTGCTGCGACCTCGCGGCCCTCGTGCTCGAGCACGACCGCTCGGCCGCTCTGCTGGAGTACCAGGCCAACCACGACGCGCTCACCGGCCTCGTCAACCGCGGGCTGCTGCTCGACCGGATCGGCGAGGCGATGCGCCGCAGGGAGAGGTCGGGAGAGATCGTCGGGATCCTGTTCTGCGACCTCGAGCGGTTCAAGGAGGTCAACGACTCGCTCGGGCACGACGTCGGCGACGACGTCCTCATCGAGGTGGCCGGCCGGTTCCGCCAGGCCGTGCGCCTGCACGACACCGTCGCGCGCCTCGGCGGCGACGAGTTCGTGGTGCTCGCGACGTGGATGAACGACGAGAACGAGCTCGCGATGCTCGCCGACAGGCTGCAGGAGTCGCTCGTCGCGCCCATCTCGGTGCAGGGCACGGAGGTCACGGTGGGGGTGACCATCGGCTCCGTCGTGGTCGACGACCTCATGCTCGATGCGCGCACCGCCCTGCACGCGGCCGACGTCGCGATGTACCGCGGCAAGGGAGCCTCCGCCGCCGGTCGCGGCTGAGGCTTGACAGCCCTTTCCGGGCTTTACCAGAATTCTGGAAAAGTCTGGACAAGGTGGTCGCATGGATCCGGTGCGCAACCCGTACACCCCCAACGCCGGTGCGCGTCCGCCCGCGCTGCAGGGCCGCGACGACCTGCTCGAGGACTTCCGCCTCCTCGTCGAGCGCGTCGGGGAGGGGCGCTCGGACAAGGGCTACGTCGTCACGGGCCTGCGCGGCGTCGGCAAGACCGTGCTGCTCGGGGAGTTCGAGACCATCGCCCGCGACCTGGGGGCGGTGGTCGTCTCCTACGAGGTGCCCAAGGCGCCAGGGTCGCTGACCCGGCGATTCCCCGCGCTGGCGCGCAAGGCGCTGCTCGACCTCTCGCCGTCGGTGCGCTGGGGGGAGCGCGCGCGGCGCGCGGCGGCGGTGATCCGCGGGTTCAAGGCGCGCTTCGACCCCGACGGCGGGTGGTCGATCACGTTCGACGCGGCCGACGCCATCTCGGTGGAGGGCGTGGCGGACTCGGGCGACTTCGTGGCCGACCTGGCCGACCTCGTCGAGGTGCTGGGCGAGGCCGCGCGGGCCGAGGGCCGCGTCGTCGTGTTCCTCATCGACGAGATCCAGCACCTCGACTCCGCCGAGCTCTCGGCCCTCGTCATCGCCAAGCACCGCGTCAACCAGCGCGTGCTCCCGGTGGTGTTCGCCGGAGCGGGCCTCCCGCAGCTGCCCGCGTTCACCGCCGAGGCGCAGACGTACGCCGAGCGGATGTTCCGCTGGCCGCAGATCGGGCGCCTCGACGAGCGCGCCGCACGCCTCGCGCTGCTCGAGCCCGCCGCGCGTCTCGGCGTCGCCTTCGACGAGGACGCGCTGTCGTTCATCACCGACTACACGGAGGGCTACCCGTACTTCCTGCAGGAGTACGGCCGCGCGGTGTGGGACGCCGCCACCGGCACTCCCATCACGCTCGAGGACGCGGTCGATACGCGCAGCACGGTGGAGGCCGTGCTCGACCAGGACTTCTTCTCGGTGCGAGTGGCGGGCCTGCCCGATCGCGAGCTCGAGTACCTCCGCGCGCTCGCCTCGCTCGGCGCCGGCGACCACACGCCGGCCGAGGTCGCCGCGGCGATGAACCGCTCGGGCTCGTCGGCCGTCGGTTCGGCGACCGCGCGGCTGGTCGACCGCGGCCTGATCTACAGCACCCGTCGCGGGTACGTCGCGTTCACCGTGCCGCAGTTCGACCGCTACGTCCGGCGTACCTTCGGCTGAGGCGGGATCGCCTGCGGCGCAGGCGTTCTCAGCGCAGCGACTCGAGCGCGCGGAGGACGTCGGCCGCATGCGTGGCGGGGTTCACGAAGGCCAGGCGCAGCACGGTGCGCCCCTGCCACTGCGTGGGCAGGCACAGGATGACGCCGTCCTTGGCGAGCTTCGTCGACCACGTGCGGTACTGCTCGTCGTCCCACCCGACGCGCTCGAAGAGCACCACGGACAGGTGGGGCTCGAACAGCAGCTCGAGGTGCTCGGCGTCGTCGATCGCCTCGGCCACGACGCGCGCGGTCGCGATGCTGCGCTCGATCGCGGCCGCGTACCGGTCGGTGCCGTGGGTGGCGAGGCTGAACCAGAACGGCAGGCCGCGGGCGCGGCGCGACAGGTGCACCGCGAGGTCCGACGGGTTCCATTCCGCGCGGTCGACCTGGTCGAGGTAGCTGGCGCGCTGCGCGTGCGCGGCGCGGGCGAGCTCGGGCTGCCGGTAGACGAGCGCGCACGCGTCGTACGGCGCGAACAGCCACTTGTGCGGGTCGACGATGAAGCTGTCGGCGCGCTCGATGCCCGTGAACAGGTGCCGCACCGACGGCGCGGCGAGCCCGGCGCCGCCGTACGCCCCGTCGACGTGCATCCACACGCCGTGCTTCTCGCACGCGTCGGCGACGCCGGCAAGGTCGTCGACCACTCCGCTGTTGGTGGTCCCGGCGGAGCTGACCACGGCGAACACGCCTGGCGTCGCGGCGAGCACCTCGTCGAGCCGATCGCCGGTGAGCCGGCCCAGCTCGTCGCCCGGCACCTCGACGACTTCGACGTCCATGACGCGGGCGGCTGCGCGGATCGAGGAGTGCGCGTCCGACGTGCAGGCGAGGCGCCACCGTCCGTCGGGGCGGCCGTACCGCTGCTCGGCGGTGTGCCGCGCCGCGACGAGCGCAGACAGGTTGCCCGTGGTCCCGCCGGAGACGAACACTCCGCCGGAGTCGGCCGGCCACCCGAGCAGGCTGCAGATCCAGGCGAGCGCCTGGTTCTCGGCGTGGATGGCCCCGGCACCGGACTCCCAGTAGCCGGCGAAGACGTTGGCCGCGCTCGTGGCGAGGTCGAACGACACCGCGGCCCGCGTGGGCGCCGCGGGGATGTAGGCCAGGTTGAGCGGGTCGTCCTGCGCGCGGGTCGCGGGCGCGAGCACGTCGCGGAAGAGCCGCAACGCCTCATCGTGGCCGATGCCCTCGGGCGTCACGGTGCGGCCGGTCGCGGCCGCGAGCTCGGTCGCCGCCCGCGCCGTCCACTTGGGGTCCGACGCCGTCACCACGCGCTCGGCGGCCCAGGCGAGGACGGCGTCCACGACAGGGGTCTCGTCGCCCCAGATGCTCGAGGCCGCCGGGGCGGTGGGCTCGTCCTCGTGCTGCACGCTCGTCCGCCTTACGTGGGTGGTTCGTCCGGGTGCGCCACTGTGGCGAGGCGATGCCGCTCGTTCAAGCCGGGGGCGATCCGGGAGGCACAACGCCCAACGTTATGGCCGATTGATGAGCAGAATGCCCGATCACAACGCCGGATCGGGCCTCCTCAGCCGCATCAGCCCTTCCTGCACGGTCGTCGCGACGAGCGCGCCGTCACGGCTGAAGATGCGCCCTCGGGCGAGCCCCCGCCCGCCGGACGCGGACGGCGTGTCCTGGTCGTAAAGCAGCCACCCGTCGACCCGCCCTGGCCGGTGGAACCACATGGCGTGGTCGATCGACGCGGTGATGAGGCCGGGGTGCTCGAACCCCACCCCGTGCGGTCGCAGCGCCGTTCCGAGGAGCGTGAGGTCGCTGGCGTAGGCGAGGGCCGCGGCGTGCATCAGCGGGTCGTCGGACAGGTGGTCGATGGCGCGCAGCCACACCGCGAACCGGTCGGGCTCCTCCACGGCGTACCGCACGTCGAGCACGCCCCACTCGTCCGGCGACACCTCACGGCCGGAGCGGGCGATGCGCTCGGCGAGCGTCTCGAGGCCCTCCGGGCTCGGCACCTCGGGGAGCGGGTCCTGGTGCTCGAAGCCCGGCTCGGCCACCTGGAACGACGCCGTCATGTGGAAGATCGGGCGGCCGTGCTGGCGCGCGACCACGCGGCGCGTGGTGAAGGAGCCGCCGTCGCGCGTGCGCTCGACGACGTACACGATCGGTACGGCGGGATCGCCGGGCCGGAGGAAGTAGCCGTGCAGCGAGTGCGGCGCGCGGTCGTCGGGCACGGTGCGCGCGCCCGCCACGAGCGCCTGGGCGAGCACCTGGCCGCCGAACACGCGCTGCAGCGTCGTGGTCGGAGCCGATCCGCGCAGGATGTCGTCGTCGACGCGCTCGAGGTCGAGCAGGGCGAGGAGCTCCGGGACGCTGGCCACCATGGGCCCCACTCTGCCGTGCCGCGATCCGCGCCCGCGCGCAGGTCACGGTTCATGCACGCGTTTGCAGCGCGCGAGAACGCCGACATAGCCTCCGGCCATGAGGCGCCCGCTGGTGATCGCGTCCGCGGCGCTCGGGGTCGCGGCCGTCGCGCTCGGTGCGTTCGCCCTCCGCCCCCAGCCCGAGCCGGCGCCGTTCGAGCGTCTCGGACTGTCGGGCGAACGCGTCTACTTCGTGATGCCCGACCGCTTCATCGACGGCGATCCCAGCAACAACACCGGCGGACTCACGGGCGACCGCAGCACGACCGGCTACGACCCGGCCGACTACGGGTTCTTCCACGGCGGCGACCTCGCCGGGCTCACCCAGCGCCTGGACTACATCGGCTCGCTCGGCACCACGGCGCTGTGGCTCACCCCCGTCTTCGCCAACAAACCCGTGCAGGGCACGGGATTCGACGAGTCGGCCGGCTACCACGGCTACTGGACGCTCGACTACACCCGCATCGACCCGCACCTCGGCACGAATGCGGAGATGCGAGCGCTGGTCGACGCAGCGCATGCACGCGGCATGAAGGTCTTCTTCGACATCGTCGTGAACCACACCGCCGACGTCATCACCTCGCCCGACGGTCCGCTGTACGTCAGCAAGGAGGAGGTGCCGTACAAGGACGCGAGCGGCAACCCCTTCGACGACGCGAAGGTCGCCGGGAGCCCGGACTTCCCGCCGCTGAACCTCGACTCGTTCCCGCTGCGCCCGGTGGTGCCCGCAGGCGAGCGGGACGCGAAAGCCCCTGCGTGGCTGAACGACCCGACGATGTACCACAACCGCGGCGACTCGACGTTCCAGGGCGAGAGCAGCCAGTACGGCGACTTCTTCGGGCTCGACGACCTGTTCACCGAACGGCCCGAGGTGGTCGACGGCATGACCCAGATCGCCGAGGCGTGGATCGACGAGATGGACATCGACGGGTACCGCCTCGACACGGCCAAGCACGTCAACACCGCGTTCTGGCAGGCGTTCGCGCCGCGCGTGCTCGAGCACGCCAAGCAGCGCGGCAAGAAGGACTTCATCCTGTTCGGGGAGGTCTACGACCCGAGCCCCGCGTTCCTGTCCGAGTACACGACCAACGCCGACCTGTCATCGGTTCTCGACTTCGGCTTCCAGCAGGCGGCGCGCTCGTTCGCGGCGGGCGGCGGCACCGACGGCATGCGCGACCTGTTCGACCAGGACGACTACTACACCGACGCCGACTCCGACGCGTACTCGCTCGTGACGTTCCTCGGCAACCACGACATGGGGCGCATCGGCTCGTTCCTGCGCTCCGACCTCCCCGACGCGGCCGACGACGAGATCCTGAAGCGCGACCTGCTCGCGCACTCGCTGCTGTACCTCTCGCGCGGCAACCCCACGGTCTACTACGGCGACGAGCAGGGATTCGCAGCCGGCACCGTCGAGCTGCTCACGGGCAGCCTCGGCGACAAGGACGCGCGCGAGGACATGGGCCCCACGAAGGTCGAGTCGTACGCCGACAACGACCTCATCGGCAGCGACGACACCCCCGCAGACGACAACGCGCGGCCCGAGGCCCTGAAGAACCCCATCGCCGTCCACCTCGCCGCGCTGTCGGCGCTGCTCGAGGCGAACCCCGCGCTGCGGACCGGGGCGCAGATCCATCGGCTGTCCTCGCCCGACGCCGGCGTCTACGCGTTCAGCCGCATCGATGCGAGCCAGCGCCAGGAGTACGTCGTCGCCCTCAACAACGCGACCGAGGACAAGCAGGTCACGGTCCCGACCTCCACGCCGGGCACGGACTTCGCGCAGGTCTTCCCCGCGTCCGACACGCGGATCCCCAGCGGGGACAACGGCGATCTGACGATCACGGTTCCTGCGCTGTCGGCCGTCGTGCTGCGTGCGGACGGCGACGTACCCGTGCAGACGCCGACGTCGGTCACCCTCGCGCCGCTCCCGACCCTTGCTCCCGAGGCGGTGAACCTGCTCGAGGCCACGGTGCAGGGATCGTCGTTCGCGCGCGTGACGTTCGAGGTGCGCGAGGCCGGCGCCGAGGAGTGGCGCACGATCGGCGTCGACGACAACCCCGCGTTCCGCCTCTACTGGTCGGCGCGCGACTACGCCCCGGGCACGACGCTCGAGATCCGAGCCACCGCCCGCGGCGCGCTGGACGAGGCCGGCGTCTCAGCGGTGGTGACGGCCACCGTGGGCGGGGCCGGTTGACCCGCGCACGATGAGCTCGGGGCGGAACATGAACTCCGCCCGGGGAGCAGGGCTGCCGCCGATCTCGTCGAGCAGCGCACGCGCCGCGGCCAGGCCCATGTCGAGCACCGGCTGGCGGATCGTGGTGAGCGGCGGGTCGGTGAAGACCATCATCGGGCTGTCGTCGTACCCGATGACCGAGAAGTCCTGGGGCACCGAGAGCCCGCGTCTGCGCGCGGCGGCGATGGCGCCCAGGGCCATGAGGTCGGACGAGCACACGACAGCGGTGCAGCCGGCGTCGAGGAGCTGCTCGGCGGCGGCCCCGCCGCCCTCCACCGTGAACGTGGTCTCCGCGACCAGGTCGTCGATCGAGGTGATGCCGCGGGCACGCATCGCGGCGTCGAACCCCATACGCTTGCGCACGACCGGGGTGTAGCGCAGCGGGCCGACGGCGAGGCCGATCCGGCGGTGGCCGAGGTCCCACAGGTGGTCGACGGCCGCGATCGCCGCCGAGGCGTCGTCGCAGCTGACGAATGGCGCGTCGATCGTGGGGGAGTAGCCGTTGATGAACACGATGGGTAGACCCTGCTTGCGCAGACGGTGATAGCGGTCGAGGCTCGATGTAAGGCTCGCGTGCGCCCCGGACACGAACACGATGCCCGACACCTGGCGCTCGAGGAGCATCTCGACGTAGTCGTCCTCGCTGATGCCTCCGCGGGTCTGCGTGCACAGCACCGCGGTGTACTGCGCGGTCGCGATCTCGGTCTCGATGATCTGCGCAAGCGCTGGGAACACTGGGTTGTCGAGCTCGGGCACGATGAGCCCGACGAGCCCCGCGGACTTCGGCCGGAGCTTGGCGGGGCGCTCGTAGCCGAGCTCGTCGACGGTCCGCAGGACCCGGGCGCGGGTCTCCTCGGACACGCCCTTCTGGTCGTTGAGCACGCGGCTCACGGTGGCCTCGGAGACGCCGGAGGCGGCCGCGATCGTCGACAGGCGAGGGGTCATGTTTGCGATCATTCCGCAAGTTCTTGCGTTGTGCTGAGAGAATTCGATAACGAAACGAAACTTCTTGCGCAACTTCTTGCGTCGATCAGGACGCCGGGGTTACGTTCGCGCCGATCGCCCCGGAGCTCCCCCGGGGCGGCGACCCCAGATCAAGGAGACCTCATGCGCAGGCCCATCCCGATCCTGGCGGCGGTCGTCGGTGTTGCCCTGTCCCTCGCTGCGTGCGGCAGCTCGGGCGGCGGCACGGCGACCACGTCGGCGGCCCCCTCGAGCTCGAGCGCCTCGGCCAGCCCGGCCGGCTCGCTCGTCGTGTGGGCGGGTGCCACCCAGACCGCGGCCATCAAGGCCGTGGCCGAGAAGTTCAAGGCCGAGAAGGGCGTCGACGTCAAGGTCGTCGAGTACGACTTCGGCAAGATCCGCGACGACCTGATCTCGCAGGGCCCGTCGGGCAAGGGCCCGGACATCATCGTCGGCGCCCACGACTGGATCGGGAAGCTCGTGCAGAACGGCGCCGTCGCGCCGCTCGAGCTCGCCGACAAGGCCGGCGAGTACTCGCCGGTGTCGATCACCGCGATGTCCTCCGGCGGCAAGATCTACGGCCTGCCCTTCCAGGTCGAGAACATCGCCCTGCTCCGCAACACCAAGCTGGCCCCGACCGCCCCGGCGACGATCGACGACGTCCTGGCCACCGCCAAGACGCTCGGCAACAAGATCAAGTACCCGCTCGTGGTGCAGCAGGACCCGACCGGTGGCGACCCGTACCACCTGTACCCGTGGCAGACCTCGATGGGCAACCAGGTCTTCGGCCTCGCGCCCGACGGCTCCTACGACCCGAACCAGCTCACCATCGGTGACGCTGCGGGCGTGGCGTTCGCCAACGAGCTCCCGAAGCTCGTCAAGGACGGCGTCCTCAAGTCGACCATCACGTACGACATCGCCAAGGCCGCGTTCCTGAAGGGCCAGACGCCGTTCTGGATCACCGGCCCGTGGAGCACCGCCGACGTGCAGAAGGCCGGCGTCGAGATCGCCGTCGACCCGATCCCGACCGTGGGCCCGAACCCCGCGCAGCCGTTCGTCGGCGTGCAGGGCTTCATGATCTCCGCGTTCAGCAAGCAGCCGGTCCTCGCGAACGACTTCGTCCTCAACTACCTCGGCACCCCCGAGACGATGAAGGCGCTGTACGACGTGGGCCTGCGCGCCCCGGCGATGACCTCGGTCTTCGACCAGGTCAAGTCCGACCCGATCCTCGCCGGCTTCGGCGAGGTGGGCGCCAACGGCGTCCCGATGCCGAACATCCCCGCCATGGACGCCGTCTGGGCGGACTGGGGCAGCACCGAGGCCGCGATCATCCAGGGCAAGGGCAACCCCACGGCGCTCTGGGAGAAGATGGCGAAGTCGATCCAGAGCAAGATCGGCTGACGTCGGCGCCGCCCACGAGGCGGACGCGCTGACGCGCTGACGCACCACCGCTCGGGGGTCCGGGTCTTCACGGACCCGGACCCCCGAGCCGCCTCTCGGACCTCCGGCTAGGGCAGCCGGACGTCCTCACGCCGGCAGCGCCGGTCCCCAGTCCCGTGCCGCGCGAGTCGGTCCGCGCGCCACTCCCGAGGAGCCCCCGTGAGCCTCGAGTCACCCCCGCAGCCCGCCACCGAGCCGGACGAGGTCACCCCCTGGGGCGGCCACAAGGTCAACGTGTGGGCGCTCGTCCTGAAGATCGTCCTGCTGTCCCTCGTCTGCGGCCTCGGGCTCTACGGCACGCTGACCCTGTGGGCGTACGGCGCCCCGATCCCTGCGCTGCTCATGGCGGCCGGCACGTTGATCGTGCTGTACATCTACATCTCCAAGAAGCGGATCCCGGCGAAGTACCTCGCCCCGGGCCTCGCGTTCCTGCTGGTGTACCAGGTGTTCACCGTCGGCTACACGGGCCTCATGGCCTTCACCAACTACGGCGACGGCCACAACAGCACCAAGGAGAACGCGGTCACCGCGATCCTGCGGGAGAAGGAGACGCGCGTCCCGGACTCGCCGGCGTACCCGCTCACCGTGGTCGAGCGCGGCGCCATCCTCGGCTTCCTCGTCACCGACCCGAAGACGGGCGAGGTGAAGCTCGGCACCGAGGGCGAGGCGCTGCGCCCGGTCGAGAACCCGACCCTGGACGACAACGGGAAGGCCATCGGCGCCCCCACCTGGAACACGCTCGCGTACGCCGACATCCTGGCCAAGCAGAACGACATCATCGCTCTGCGCGTACCGGTCTCCGACGACCCGAACCAGGGCAGCATCGGAACGCCGGACGGCAGCAACGGCTACCAGTACCTCTCGACGTTCACCTACGACCCGTCGACCGGCAACCTCACGGACTCGGCGACGGGGACCGTCTACACCGACAGCGGCGAGGGCAACTTCGTCTCGCCCGACGGCACAGTGATCGAGCCCGGCTGGCGCGTGTACGTCGGGTTCCAGAACTTCACGAGCCTCATCACCAACGAGTCGATCCGCGGCCCGTTCATCAGCGTGCTCGTCTGGACGTTCACGTTCGCGATCCTGTCGGTGCTCACGACGTTCGCGCTGGGCCTGTTCCTCGCGCTCGTCCTCAACGACGAGCGCATGCGCGGCCGCAAGCTCTACCGCTCCCTGCTCCTTCTGCCCTACGCGTTCCCGGCGTTCCTGTCCGCGCTCGTATGGGCCGGCATGCTCAACCAGGACTTCGGCTTCATCAACCAGGTGATCCTCGGCGGCGCCGACATCCCGTGGCTGTCCGAACCGATCCCGGCGAAGTTCAGCGTGCTGCTCGTCAACCTCTGGCTCGGCTTCCCGTACATGTTCCTCGTCGCCACCGGTGCGCTTCAGGCCATCCCGGCCGAGCTCACCGAGGCGGCCCGGGTCGACGGCGCCAGCGGGTTCCAGGTGTTCCGCATGGTCAAGCTGCCGCTGCTGCTCGTCGCGCTCAGCCCCCTGCTGATCGCGTCGTTCGCCTTCAACTTCAACAACTTCAACCTGATCTACATGCTGACCGGAGGCGGTCCGCGCGACCTCGACGCCGACGTCGACGTGGGCGCCACCGACATCCTGATCTCGTTCACCTACAAGGTGGCGTTCGGCGGCCTGGGCCGCCAGTACGGCCTCGCCTGCGCGATCTCCGTGCTGATCTTCATCATCGTCGCGACCATCTCGGCGATCAGCTTCCGTCGTACCCGCGTGCTGGAGGAGATCAACTGATGGCCACGACCACCTCCACCCCGACCCTCACGCCGGAGCAGGTCTACCGGCAGAACAAGCGCTCGCCGTGGCGGATCTTCACCGAGACGGGCTGGCGCCATATCGTGGGCCTCGCCGCCCTCGTGTTCGCGCTCTTCCCGATCGTGTTCGTGGTCTCGGCGTCGGTGAACCAGGCGGGCAACCTGACCGGCTCCACCGAGATCTTCCAGAGCTTCACCCTCGACAACTACAAGGCGCTGTTCGACGACCCGTCGCGCCCGTACGGCAAGTGGTTCCTGAACACGCTCTACATCGGCGGCGTCGTCGCCATCGGCACCGTGTTCATGTGCGCATGCGCGGCGTACGCCTTCTCCCGATTCAGGTTCAAGGGCCGCCGCAGCGGCCTGCTCGGCCTGATCCTGCTGCAGATGTTCCCGCAGCTGCTCGCGTACATCGCGATCTTCCTGCTGCTCGCCTCGCTGCAGAACGTGTTCCCCGCCATCGGCCTCGACAGCCAGCTCGGCCTGATCATGGTCTACCTCGGCGGCGCGCTCGGCGTGAACACGTTCCTCATGTACGGCTTCTTCAACACCGTGCCGCGCGAGCTCGACGAGTCGGCGAAGATCGACGGCGCGAGCCACGCGCAGATCTTCTTCGGGATCATCCTGCGCCTCGTCACGCCGATCCTGGTCGTCATCGGCCTGCTGTCGTTCATCGCGACCCTCAACGAGTTCCTCATCGCGAGCCTCGTGCTGACCGATCCGGACAAGCAGACCCTGGCCGTCGGGCTGTACAAGTTCGTGTCGCAGAAGTTCTCCGAGAACTGGGGAGTCTTCACCGCGGGCGCCATCCTCGGCGCGATCCCCGTGGTGCTGCTGTTCCAGTTCCTGCAGAAGTACATCGTGGGGGGTCTCACCGCAGGAGCCGTGAAGGGCTGATGGACCACCTCGCACTGCCGCACCACGACGGCTCCGCGCTGTACGTCGACGACAGCGCGCCGGCCCCGGGAGCCACGGTCACCGTGCGCGTCCGGGTGCCGGCGGGCTTCGGCGCCCGCGCGGTGCACCTGCGCACGGTGCTCGACGGCGAGCCCGCGTTCTTCGCGGCCGAGCCCGAGACCGGCGGCGACGACGAGCACGAGACCTGGTTCCGCGCGCCGCTGCGGATGCACAGCCCGGTGATGAACTACCGCTGGCTGCTCGACCGCGGCGATGCGGGCTATGCCTGGCTCAACGGCACGGGCGTGCACGGCAACGACGTCACCGACTCCGCCGACTTCCGGATCGCGACGTACGCCGCGCCGCCGTCGTGGTCGGTCGACGCCGTCGTCTACCAGATCTTCCCGGACCGCTTCGCCGCGAGCGCGGAGCGCGAGGCGCCCGAGTGGGCGGTGCCGGCCCGCTGGGACGAGCCGGTGATCCACCAGGGGCCGCTGACCCCGCGGCAGTTCTTCGGGGGCGATCTGCCGGGCATCGAGCAGCACCTCGACCACCTGCAGGACCTCGGCGTCACCACCGTGTACCTGACCCCGATCTTCCCGGCCGAGTCCAACCACCGCTACAACGCGAGCTCGTTCGAGGAGGTCGACCCGCTGCTCGGCGGCGACGAGGCCCTTGTCTCGCTCGCCGAGGCCGTGCACCAGCGCGGCATGCGGATCCTCGCCGACCTCACGACGAACCACTCGGGCGACCACCACACATGGTTCATCGCTGCGCAGCAGGACCCGGAGGCCCCCGAGTCGTCGTTCTACTACTGGCGCGAGCACCCCAGCGACTACGAGGCCTGGATGGGCGTGCGATCGCTGCCGAAGTTCAACCTCGCGAGCCCCGAGCTGCGACGCCGGCTCATCGAGGGCGAGGACTCCGTCGTCGCCCGCTGGCTGCAGGAGCCGTACGACCTCGACGGGTGGCGCATCGACGTCGCCAACATGACCGGCCGCTTCGGCGCCGACGAGTTCAACAACGAGGTGGCCCGCACGATCCGCGGCACGATGGCCGACGCCGATCCCGAGACGTTGCTCATCGCGGAGCACTGCCACGACGCCACCGCCGACCTCACCGGCGACGGCTGGCACGGCACGATGAACTACGCCGGCTTCACCCGCCCGGTGTGGGCCTGGCTCAACGGCGGCACGCACGGGCTGCGGTTCCTCGGCATGCCGGTCGGCGTCCCGACGGTCGGGGCGGGTGCGGCCGTGCGCACGATGCGGGAGTTCTCCGCCGTCATCCCGTGGCGCTCGGTCGAGCACAACCTCAACCTGCTCGGCTCGCACGACACCCCGCGCATCCGCACGATCGTGGGCGACGCCGCGCACCAGGCCGTCGCTGCCGGTCTGCTGCTGACGTACGTCGGGATCCCCATGGTCTTCATGGGCGACGAGCTCGGCCTCGAGGGTCTCGACGGCGAGCACTCGCGCACGCCGATGCCCTGGCACGACACCGAGGTGTGGAAGGGCGAGACAGCGCAGGCGTACCGCGACCTGATCGCTCTGCGCCGCGGCCACGAGGCGCTGCGCCGCGGCGGCCTGCGCTGGGCGCTCGTCGAGGACGACGCCCTCGCGTTCCTGCGCGAGACCGCCCACGAGCGGCTGCTCGTCCTCGCTGCGCGCTCCTCCTGGTCGGGGGCGCCCCTGCCCTCGCTGACCGGGTTCGCCGATGCGGAGAACGTGTACGGCGGGCTGCCGCTCGGCACCGACGCAGCCGGTGCTCCGCTGCTGCCGGGAGACGGCCCGACCTTCCAGGTGTGGCGGGCCAGGAGCGGCCGATGAGCGTCGAGCACGGCGTACGCGTGCACCGGCACACGCCTGTGCAGCACCCCGGGTGGATGCGCGACGCCGTTCTCTACCAGCTCAACACGCGCCAGTTCACGCCCGAGGGCACGTTCGCCGCAGCCCAGGCGCACCTGCCGCGGCTCGCGGCGCTCGGCGTCGACGTGCTGTGGCTCATGCCCGTGCACCCGATCGGCGAGCACCGGCGCAAGGGGTCGCTCGGCAGCCCGTACGCCGTGAAGGACTACTACGGCGTCAACCCCGAGCTCGGCGACCACGCCAGCCTGCGGGCGTTCGTCGACGCGGCACATGCCCTGGGGCTGCACGTCATCCTCGACTGGGTGCCCAACCACACGGCGTGGGACAACCCGCTCACCGTCGAGCATCCCGACTGGTACCGCCGCGACTGGAAGGGCGACTTCTGCCCGACGCCGTGGTGGGACTGGGACGACATCATCGACCTCGACTACTCCAGCGACGGGCTGCGTCGCTACATGATCGACGCGATGACGTGGTGGGTGCGCGAGCTCGACGTCGACGGGTTCCGCTGCGACGTCGCCGGCTACGTGCCCACCGACTTCTGGCGCGAGGTGCGCGCATCGCTCGAGGCGGTGAAGCCGGTGCTGCTGCTCGCGGAGTGGGAGGGCCGCGACATGCACGACGGCGCGTTCGACATGACGTACTCGTGGTCGTGGAACGACGCCATGCACAGGATCGCAATGGGCAAGGCCGACGTCGGCGCGCTGCAGGCGTACTACGCCCAGAACGAGCGCGGCTTCCCGGACGAGGGGCTGCGGATGCTGTTCGTCTCGAACCACGACAAGAATGCGTGGGAAGGTACGGAGTTCGAGCAGTTCGGCGACGCGCTCGAGGCGGCGATCGCGCTGTCGGTGGTCGGCGAGGGCGTGCCGCTGATCTACAACGGCCAGGAGGCCGGCAGCGACAAGCGCCTCGCGTTCTTCGACAAGGACGTCATCGACTGGGCCGAGCATCCGCTCGGCGAGCACTACCGGTGGCTGCTCGCGCTGAAGAAGCGCTTGTCGCCGCTGTGGAACGCGCCCTGGGGTGCACGCATGATCCGCGTGCCCACCTCGGACGAGCAGCGCGTGCTCAGCTTCGTGCGGCAGGACGCGGCCGCCCGCGTGCTGGCCGTGTTCAACCTGAGCCCCGACCGGGTCTCGGTGACGTTCGGCGTCGGTCCTCATCACGGGGCCTGGACCGATGTCCGCACGGGAGCCCTCGAGATGATGGAGGAGCCGACCTCCCTGGACCTCGGTCCGTGGGAGTTCCGCATCCTCGAGGGCTAGGCCGGGGCCGGTACTGGGTCCGCCAGTACCGGCCCCGTGCGCCTGGGGGTCGCGGCGGCGGTCAGGGGGCGCTGATCTGCTGGCGCAGCTCGTCGATCGCCACATTGGCCCAGTGCCGGACCCCGCGGCCCTCCTCGTCCGTGTGGATGAAGTGGAACTGCTCGATGTCCACGGGCCTCCCCGCCGCGGGGATGCCGAACAGCGGAGCGCCCGTGTGCGTCCCCGTCATGCGCACGCGGGCGGCCACACGGGTCCCCTCGGCCACCACGTCCTCGACGCTGGCGACCAGGTCCGGGATCGCCGCCCGGAACATCCCGATCGCGCCCTTGAGGTGCGCGCGGAAGTCCTCCTCGCCCTCCTCGAACGGGTGCCGGTCGACCGCGTCGGGCGCCAGCGCCTCGTCGACGACATCGGTGCGTCCGTGGCCGAACCCCTCCTCGAACACGCGCCGGACGATGACCTTGTTGTGCTCCAGCAGGTCCATGACGCCACCTCCACATTTGGTTCCAGTATCTCTGGAACCAATATTGGGTAGAGTCGCCCCGATGCCCGAACCTGTCAAGAGACGCCCGTACGCCTCCCCGCTGCGCGCCGAACGCGCCGCGGCGACGAGGACACGCATCCTGGGCGCGGCCCGCACGCTGTTCCTCGCCCAGGGCTACCCGGCCACGACGTTGACCGACGTGGCGACCGAGGCGGGGGTGGCCGCCGACACGGTGCTGCACATCTTCGGGAGCAAGGGCGGCCTGCTCAAGGCGGTCCTCGACGTCACGATCGGCGGCGACGAGTCGGACGTGAAGGTGCTCGACCGGCCAGGGCCGCAAGCGATGCGGCAGGAGACCGATCAGCGCCGGCAGATCGCGATGCTCGCGCAGGGCATGAGCGAGCAGCTCGAACGGGTCCGGCCGCTCGACGACATCCTGCGCTCCGCGGCCGCCGTCGACGTCGACGCCCGTGCGCTCCGCGACGACCTGCAGCTGCGGCAGCGCCGCGAGGCCATGCGCCAGGTCGTCTCGTGGATCGCCGCCCACGGCGAGCTCCGGAACGGCATCTCGGTGGAGTCCGCTGCGGACGTCGTGTGGACCGTCACCAGCCCTGAGGTGCACCAGATGCTGCGCGACCAGTGCGGATGGGACGCCGACGCCTATCTGGTCTGGCTGCGCGGGACGCTCGAATCAGCACTGCTCCCCGCGCCGGCGGCCCCGAGACGCCGCGGGGCAGGCGGCTAGCCGAGACCGTCGCGGGCCGGACCGAGCGGGTCAGACGGCGAGCTGGGTGATCTCGACGGTGACGCCGAGCGCTTCGCTGGCGCCGCCCGCGTAGATCCCCTTGAGCGGCGGCACGTCGGCGTAGTCGCGACCGCGGGCGACCACGACGTGGGCCGAGCCGACGCTGCGGTCGTTGGTGGGGTCGTACGCCTCCCAGCCGCCGTTCCACACCTCGATCCAGGCGTGGCTCTCGCCGACCACGGTCTGGCCGGGCGCCTCGTCCTCGGTGTGCAGGTAGCCGCTGACGTACCGCGCGGGGATGCGCAGCGCGCGCAGCAGCGAGAGCAGCGTGTGCGAGTAGTCCTGGCACACGCCGCCGCCGATCTCCCACGCCTGGCCGGCGGTCGTCGTCACGCCGGTGGCGGCGTCGTCGTACCGGATGCGCTCGCGTACGGCGGCCACCGCGCCCCGGATCGCGTCCTTCGGGGTCGGAAGTCTGCGCAGCGACTCGACGACAGGTGCGCGCTCGGGATCGGCGGTGGCGTCGTCGACGAGCGCGGTCGGCACGAGGAACTCCCCCCAGCGGTCGACCACCGCCGGCGCGGTGACGCCCGGCCACCCGACGCCGTCGAGCTCGGGAGCAGCGCGCGGGACGTCGACGAGCGACGTCGCGACGATCTCGAGCACCTCGTGCTCCTCGTGCACGTCGAACGACTGCACGAGCGCACCCCAGTAGTCGACGTACGCCTGCACCGACGCGCGCGGAGAGACCTGCAGCTGGTGCGAGAGCAGCATCTGCCCGTCGGCGTCGCGCGGGGTCATGCGGACCTCGTTGAACGACGCCTGGACAGGCGAGGTGTAGCGATAGCCCGTGCGGTGCGTGATCCGCAGGCGGCGTCCGGTCGACATCAGTGGCTCCACACGATCGTGCCGGCCTGGCGGAAGTAGGAGTCTGCCGTCGCGAGTCCGGCGTTGACCGCGGAGATCTGAGTGTCGTGCGCGAGCTGGTCGAGGACGGCTGGGTCGTCGCTCGTGCCGGCGAACTCCAGGCGCGAGCGCATGAGGCCGACCTCGCGGACGAGGTCGCCGTCGGCGCCGCTGCCGTACGACTGCAGCCCGCGCACCGCCTCCTCCGCCTGGCGCGCGCTGTGCAGCATCGAGCGGGGGAACGTCGGCTCCAGCACGAGGAAACGGCGGACGAGCTCGCCGGTGGGTGCGTCGCCGGTGCGCAGGAACGGCGAGAGGCCGGCGGCTGCGCGGAGGGTCGCGACCGGGCCGGTGTCGGGCCACAGCGACTCGTGGCGCACGTCGAGCAGCCGGCCGGTCATGTCGACCCGCTCGAGGGACCGGCCGAGCATGAGGAACCAATGGCCCTCGTCGCGCGGCATCGTCCATTCGACCGCGCCGTTGACGACCATCAGGCGCTCGATGACGCGGTGCATCGACGGCCCCGGGCTCGCCGCGGCCATGAGGCCGCGGGTGAGCGTGAGGTAGGCGCCGTTCAGCGACTCGAAGACGTCGCCCGACAGCGCGTCGCGCACCGACCGCGCGTTCTCGCGCGCCGCGCCGACCGCGCCGATGACGGTCGACGGGTTGCTCACCTCGCCGAGCAGTGCGCGCACGAGCTCGGTCGGGGTGGTGACGTCGTCGTGGGGGAGCGACAGCGCATCGAGCACGATGGTGGCTGCGAGCTCGTCCGGCACGGAGCGGTCCTCGACCGTCAGGTGGTAGTGCTCTGCGAGCAGCCGGGCGGTCGCTTCGGCCCGCTCGAGGTAGCGGCCGATCCAGTAGAACGACTCCGCAAGGCGGCTCAGCACGGCCGGTCCCCCGTCCCGGCCGTGCCCTCGGATCCGCGGAGCCGCAACGGTTCTGCGTCCTGCTGCTGCTGGCCCTCCTGCTGGCGCAGGCGGTCGTCGGCCACGACCGGCGCGTGGTGGCGGGCGACGGCGCTGCGGCGCACGCGCGTGACGCGCGGGGGCGGCGTACGTCCGTCGCTGCCGGCCTCGCGCCGCTCCTCCTCGAGGACCCAGGTGTCCTTGGACCCGCCGCCCTGCGAGGAGTTCACGACCAGCGAGCCCTTGGGCAGCGCCACGCGGGTGAGGCCGCCGGGCAGCACGTACGTCTCGTCGCCGTCGTTGACCGCGAACGGCCGCAGGTCGACGTGCCGCGGCTCGACCGCGCCCTCGCCGACGACCGTGGGGCAGGTGGAGAGGTTCACGATCGGCTGCGCGATCCACGAGCGGGGGTCGGCCTCGATGGTGGCCGCGGTCTGCTCGAGCACCGCCTCGCTGGCCTGGTTGCCGATGACGAGGCCGTAGCCGCCGGAGCCGTCCACGGGCTTGACCACCATGCGGTCGAGGCGTTCGAGCACGTAGGTGCGCTGGTCGGCGTCGGAGAGGTCGAAGGTCTCGACGTTCGGCAGGATCGCCTCCTCGCCGAGGTAGTAGTCGATCATCTTCGGCACGTACGGATAGATGGCCTTGTCGTCGGCCACTCCGTTGCCCACGGCGTTCGCGATCGCGACGTTGCCGGCACGCGCCGCGTTGAGCAGGCCGGGCACGCCGAGGAGCGAGTCGGGGATGAAGTGCACCGGGTCGAGGTAGTCGTCGTCGATGCGGCGGTAGATCACGTGCACGGGGCGAGGGCCGCGGACGGTGCGCATCCAGAGCCGGTCGTCGCGGCAGAACAGGTCGCGGCCCTCCACGAGCTCGGCGCCCATCCGGCGCGCGAGGAACGCGTGCTCGAAGTGCGCGGAGTTGTGCACGCCGGGCGTGAGCACTGCGACGGTGGGGTCGGCGATGTCGGACGGCGCAGCTGCGCGCAGCGCGTCGAGCAGCCGCTCGGGGTACTCGAAGACCGACCGCACCTGCTGTCCGGCGAACACCTCCGGCAGGACGTGCGCGAGGGTGCGCCGGTTCTCCAGCACGTACGAGACGCCGGACGGGCAGCGGAGGTTGTCCTCGAGCACGCGGAACGTGCCGGCCTCGTCGCGGATGAGGTCGATGCCGGCGACGTGGATGCGGACGCCGTTCGGCGGCACGAGGCCGAACGCGGCGCGGTGGTAGTGCGCGGAGCTCGTGACCAGGCGCCGCGAGATGACGCCGTCCTCCAGGATCTCGCCGGGGCCGTAGACGTCGGCGAGGAACATCTCGAGGGCACGGATGCGCTGACGGATGCCCTGCTCGACGCGCTCCCATTCCTCGGCGGCGACGACGCGCGGCACGAGGTCGAGGGGCAGCGGGCGCTCGCGGCCGGACAGGGAGAACGTGATGCCCTGCCGGTCGAGGTAGGCATCGCGCAGGCGGGCCCGCTCGGCGAGGCCCTCCGAGCCGAGCCCGTCCAGGACCGAGGCGATCCCCGCCATGCCGGGCCGCGGCGCACCGGTCGCGTCGACCATCTCGTCGTAGGCGGAGGCGCTCTCCGCCGGTGTGGTCCCGCTGCGCATGGGCGCAGTGTGCCCGCTCGGTGTTACCGCGTGCATGCTCATCGGTGTCACCCGTGTTTCCTGCGCGGCGGCCCTGGTCGGGCCGCCCGCGCGCCGGCCGCCGGCATCGGATCGGTGCCGCAGGTCTCTGACCTGCGACGACACCGTGCGGGACGAAAAGCGCAGGGGGCTCCCGCTGGAGGTGCCCGGGGGTCCACAATGTGCGCATGTCAGCGGTTACAGGCGCGCCCGCCCGGGCCGACGTGCCCACCCTCGTCTCGGCGGCGCTCGCGGCGCGCTCGGCAGCCACCACCCCCGGCGCGTCCGATCTGCTCGCGCGCGCCCGGCGCTGGGGCCCGGACCTGTCCGCCGGGGTGCACGCGGTGTTCGGCGCCGAGTCCGAGGCGCTCGTCGCCCGGCTCGCCGAGGTGGTCGTCGACGGCTGGCTCGCGCGCCCGCGTGCCCTGCGCGCCCGCGACACCGACCGGCTGCTGCGGCCGGACTGGTTCCAGGGGCCCGACGCCCTGGGCTACGTCTGCTACACCGACCGGTTCGCCGGCACCCTGGCGGGCGTCGCGGAGCACGTCGACTACCTCCGCGAGCTGGGCACGACGTACCTCCACCTCATGCCGCTGCTGCAGCCTCGCGAGGGCGCCAACGACGGCGGCTACGCCGTGGCCGACTACCGCTCGGTGCGCTCGGACCTCGGCACGATGGACGACCTCGAGAAGCTCGCGTCGGTGCTGCACGACAACGGCATCGCGCTCACCATCGACCTGGTGCTCAACCACGTCGCGGCAGAGCACGAGTGGGCGGAGGCCGCCCGGGCGGGCGACCCGAAGTACCGCGCGTACTTCCACATCTACGACGACCGCACCGAGCCGGACCGCTTCGAGAAGACGCTGCCCGAGGTGTTCCCGGACTTCGCTCCGGGCAACTTCACGTGGGACGACGAGATCGGCGGGTGGGTCTGGACGACGTTCAACTCGTACCAGTGGGACCTCAACTGGTCGAACCCCGACGTCGTGACCGAGTTCGCCGACCTGATGCTGTACCTGGCGAACAAGGGCGTCGACTGCCTGCGCCTCGACGCGATCGCGTTCCTCTGGAAGCGGCTCGGCACCAACTGCCAGAACCAGCCCGAGGTGCACGGCATCACGCGCGCCCTGCGGGCCGTGGCCCGGATCGCCGCGCCCTCCCTGGTGTTCAAGGCCGAGGCCATCGTGGCTCCGGGCGACCTCGTGAAGTACCTCGGCGTGGGGGAGTACGCCGGTGCGGTGTCGGACCTCGCGTACCACAACAGCCTGATGGTGCAGATCTGGTCGGCGCTCGCGACCAACGACACCCGGCTGCTCGTGCAGGCCCTCGACAGCTTCCCGCCGAAGCCCACCACGACTGCGTGGGCGACGTACCTGCGCTGCCACGACGACATCGGCTGGGCGATCGACGACGCCGACGCCGCGGCCATCGGGTGGAGCGGCTACGACCACCGCCGGTTCCTGTCGCAGTGGTTCGTGGGTGAGTTCCCCGGCAGCCCCGCCCGCGGTGCGGAGTTCCAGGTGAACGAGGCCACCGGCGACAGCCGCATCTCCGGATCCGCGGCTTCCCTTGCGGGAGTGGAGGTCGCGCTCGCGGCCAACGACGCGATCCTGCTCGAGGTGGCGCTGCGCCGGCTGCGCTGCGCGTACGCCATCGTCTACGGCTTCGGCGGCATCCCGCTGCTCTACATGGGCGACGAGCTCGCGCTTCTCAACGACCACTCGTACCTCGACGAGCCCGCGCATGCCGAGGACAACCGCTGGATGCACCGACCCGCGATGCCGTGGAGCAAGGCCGCGCGGCGTACCGATCCGCACACGCTCGAGGGCCGCATGCACGGCGTGATCAAGCACCTCGGCGACGTACGCCGTTCCCTCCCGGCCCTGCACGCCGCGGTCGAGTCGCAGCCGGCGTACACCTCGAGCGCCGCAGTCCTCGCGGTGCTGCGCCGGCACGCCGCCGGCGACCTCGTGCAGCTCTACAACGTGTCCGGCGACTGGCAGCGCATCGACGACGCCGTGCTCGGCTCGATCCGGCACACCGCCGTGGTCGACCGCCTCAGCGGCGACACCCCCCTGCGCGAGAACGGCCAGATCGTCCTCGAGCCGTACGCCGCCCTCTGGCTCACCGAGGCCTGACAGTTCTTCGAGTTACTGCCCAAATGCTCGCTGAGCACGCTGCTCCAGCGGGCATTTGGGCAGTAACTCGCGTCAGGGCTTCGGCGGGAGCGGGGTGCTGCAGGCGCCGGACGCGTAGGTGCCGGGCCAGGGGACGTTCCACGGGTCGGTGCCGCCGCTCCAGGAGTACGACGACGGCGCGGCCGGGTCGGCCTGGCCGGCCGGCGTGATGTCGATCGTCGTGGTGCCCAGCGGGCCGGTCGCCTGGGCGGTCAGGTCGAGGCCCGAGCGCGTGATCGCGGCGCAGTCCGTGACGGTGAGCCACACCTCGATCGACATGCCCTCGTGCGGGCCGAGCTCGATCGGCAGCGCCGAGGGCTGCGTCGCACCGCTCTGCTCGAGGTCCGCGTTCGTCACGCGGTCCAACCGGGCCCAGGTGCCGGACACCGAGATCGACTCGATCGTCGTCGGCGTCGAGCCCTCGTTCGTCAGCGTGGTGACCGTCGTGAACCGGTCGCTGCCCTCCTCCCAGGAGCCGCCGTACGACGCGGCGCGCACGTTAGGGGCGAGCAGCCCCGCCTGGGAGGCCGCGTAGGCGCCGAACGCGAGGGCGACGACGACGACGAGCGCGAGGGCGACGCGTCCCCGGGGGAGGCGGCGCGGGGGGAGGGCGTCCCAGACCTCGTCCGGGACCTGCTGCGCGACTGCCATGCTCACCCCTTGACTCAATGACCTAAGGCATTGATACATTCGTGGCGTCGTCTCGTCAAGGGGGCCTGTCATGGCAGCACGGCTCGGGATCCTGGCGTTCCTCGCCGGTGCGTTCGTCGTCGTCCTCGGCTCGTGGCTCTGGTACCGCCTCCGCCCGGTCGAGCGGCGTGAGATCGCCGAGGTGGCCGCGGCGTCCGACCTCGCGATCACGGTCGACAACGCCCCGGTCGTCCAGGAGTGGGTGGCCCGCACCCGCCTGTGGCGCACGCTCGGCGTGCTGGGCGCGATCGCGGGGATGCTCGCGTACGCAGTCCTCTCGTGGCGGTCGGCGCGATCGTTCGACCTCCCGCTGACGATCCTGCTGTGGGGCCTCGTCGGCTACTGGGCCGGCTCCGTTGTCGCCGAGCTGGCCACCGCTCGCGCGATGCGCGGCGACGGCCCGCGATCGGCGTCGTTGACGCCGCGCGAGATGTCGGCGTACGTCGGAGCGTGGGCGGCCCGGTGGCCGCTGCGGCTCGCGGCAGCCGGCGCCCTGGGCATGGTTACGACGCTCGCCCTCGGGGAGCGCTCGTGGTGGGTATGGGCCTGCGGCCTCGGCGTGGTCGCCGTTGCGCTGGTGACGCGCCTCGTCTCCCGCTACGTGCTCGACCGCCCGCAACCCGTTCAGGCCGAGGACGTCTCGGCAGCGGACGACGCCGTCCGGTCGCGTTCCCTGCACGCACTCGGCGGTACGGCGGTCGGCATCGCCATCTGGCTCGCGTCGATCTCACTGGGCGCCGCAGCCAGCATGGTGCTGGCCAGGACCGGAGTGGACTCGGCGCTGACGGATGCGGACGGGTCGACGACGGCCCTCGGCTTCACTGCGGCCGTCGTGCTGCTCGTGTGGGCGGTGCTCCTGCCGATCGTCGGCTTCATCATCGGACGCCGGCTCGCGCGCCGGCCGTTCGCCGTACGGCCTCCGGTGCGCGTGCCGTGATCCTCACGGTCGATCCGTCGTCTGCGGTGCCGCCGTACGAGCAGATCCGGTCGCAGATCGAGGCGATGGTGGCCACGGGCACCCTTGCGCCTGGAGACCGGCTGCCCTCCATCCGCCAGCTCGCGCACGATCTCGGGCTCGCCGGCGGCACTGTGGCGCGTGCGTACACCGAGCTCGAGCAGGCGGGGCTGGTGGTGTCGCGCCGGCGTACCGGCACCGTGGTGGCAGACGGCGTCGCGGCGCCCGCGGCCGAGCGCCGTCGGCGTCTCGCCGAGGCCGCGGAGCAGTACGCGCGCACCGCCGCCCTGCTCGGCGTCGCCGTCGACGACGCGCAGGACGCCGTACGCCGCGCCCTCCGCGCCACCTGAGCTGCGCGAGTTACTGCCCAAATGCTCGTTGAAGGACGGTCTTCAGCGGACATTTGGGCAGTAACTCGAGGAAGGTCACGGGCGGCGGAGCAGGGTGACGCCGGTGGTCGACTCGAGCAGGCCGGTGACGACCTCGGGGGTGCCGGGGCGGGCGCGCAGGAAGCCCTGGTAGTAGTCGCAGCCGAGGGCAGCGACGGCGGCGCGCTGCGCGTCGTTCTCCACGCCCTCGGCCACGGTCTCGAGGTCGAGGGCATGGGCGAGCGCCACCACGCCGCGCACCAGCGACTCGGCGGTTCGATCGGTGCCGAGCCGCGTGACGAAGAACCGGTCGATCTTCAACGCGCCCACGGGGAAGCGCTGGAGATGCGCCAGGGGCGCGAACCCCGTGCCGAAGTTGTCGACCGCCACGCGTACGCCGTGCCCGAGCAGGTTGTGCAGCGTGCGCTCCGCGGTCTCGGGGTCGTCGGCGAGGGCCCGCTCGCCGATCTCGACCACGATGCGGTGCGGGTCGACGCCGTACCGAGCGGCGACGGCACGGAACATGCCGGCCACGTTCGGATCGGACAGCTGGCGCGGCGACAGGTTGACGCCGATGCGGAACTGCACCGGGGCGATGCTCTCCCACACGCTCATCTGCCGGCAGGCCTGGTCGAGCACCCACTCCCCGATCTCGACGATGAGGCCGCTGTCCTCGGCGGCGTCGAGGAACTGCGCGGGCTGCACGAGCCCTCGCTCGGGGCTGAGCCACCGCACGAGCGCCTCGGCTCCCACGACGGAGTCGTCGGCGCAGGAGAACACCGGCTGGTACGCCACCCGCAGCTCGCCACGGGCCACGCCCTGGCGCAGCGCGTTCGCGGTCGCGAGGCGCTCGGTGACCCGCGCGCGCATCGCCGGCTCGAACACGACGTACCGGTTCCGCCCCCCTGACTTGGCCTGGAACATCGCCGTGTCGGCGTCGCGCACGAGGTCCGCCGCGGTCGCGGCCGTGGGCGCAAGCCCGGCCGAGGCGATCGCGACGCCGATCGACGCCGTGACGTAGAGCTCGGAGCCCTCGACGACGATCGGAGCGGCCAGCGCGTCGAGCAGGCGCTGGGCGACGAGGTGCACGTTCTCCGAGCCGTCGACGTCGTCGACGACGAGCACGAACTCGTCGCCCCCGAAACGCGCGACGGTGTCGCTGCTGCGGCAGGCGCGGGCGAGGCGCTGCGCCACGGCGCCGAGCACGAGGTCGCCGGCGGCGTGGCCGAGCGCGTCGTTGACGGCCTTGAACGCGTCGAGGCCGGCGAACATCACGGCGACCGTGCGCCCGGACCGCTGCGCGCGCAGCAGGGCGCCGCGGAGCCGGTCGTCGAGCAGCATGCGGTTGGGCAGCCCGGTCAGGGCATCGTGCGTCGCGTGCTCGGCGATCTCCCCCTCGAGGCTGCGCCGCCGAGTGACGTCCTCGTGCGTCACGAGCGCGCCGTGGATCCCGCCGGGCAACCGCGTCACCGACACGTGGTACCGACGCGGCTCGCCCGCGACCTCGGCGTCGTACTCGAGGCGGAACTCGCGCTCGCTCCCGCCCAGCACACTCGTGAGCCCGGCGAGGGCCTCGCGCGCGGACACGGACGACGGCGCCGCCGCGCCCAGGGACGAGACGAGGTCGCCGTCGGGCTCGCCACCGACCCACGCGCCGGTGGCGTTCGGCCCGTGCGTCGCGCGCGTCTCCCACGCGAGGTTGGTGGCCACCACGATCCCGACCCGGTCGAGCACCGCGACCTCGGCGTCGAGCGCGTCGATCACCGACTGCGCGACGGCGGGCCAGTCGGCTGCGGTCGGCAGGGCGGAGGGGGGCTGCTCGGGCAACGGGGGCCGTCCGGGTCTGCGGTCCGGCCCCTCGGGCCGGTCATCGCCCCCATGGTCCTGACGCGTGGCACGCGTTGCGCGCTGAGCGGCGCGGGGTTCATGCCGACGGCGTACGCCGCGCCTCCCCTTGCGTGCACCGGCGCTGCACGCAATACTGAACTGTATGGTTCAGTATGCGAGGGCGGAGCTGGACGATGCGTTCGCTGCCCTGGCGGACCGCACCCGTCGCGGCGTGCTCGAGGAGCTCGGGCGCGGCGAACGCTCCATCACCGAGCTCGCCTTGCGCTTCGGTATGACCCTGACGGGGATGCGCAAGCACGTGGCCGTCCTCGAGGCGGCCGGCCTGGTGGAGACCGAGAAGGCCGGTCGCGTGCGCACCTGCCGGATCGGCGGGCGGCGCCTCGACGAGGCGGCGACATGGATCAGCACGTATCAGCAGCGATGGGACGCGCGGTTCGACGAGCTCGACCAGGTCGTGGCAGAGCTGGTCGTGGCCGAGCTCACGGAGAAGGAGCAGCGAGATGCACAGCAGCAGTGAGCCCCTGCGGCGCACGACCGTCGAGCGCCGGGGGGATCGCGAGATCGTCGTCACGCGCTGGTTCGACGCGCCGGCCCGCCTGGTGTTCGAGGCCTGGTCCAGGCCCGAGCTCTTCCAGCGGTGGTGGGTACCGCGCTCGCTCGGCATGACCCTCTACGAGTGCGAGATGGACGTGCGCACCGGCGGCACGTACCGGCTCAACTTCGGCGAGGGGATGGACTTCTTCGGCCGCTACCTCGAGGTCGTGCCGCCGTCGCGCATCGTGTGGACCAACGACGAGGGCGACGAGGGCGGATCGGTCACGACGGTCACGTTCGACGAGCAGGGCGGCCGCACGCTCCTGGTGATGAGCGAGCTGTTCGCGTCGGCGGAGGCGCTCGAGGCCGACGGCGGCGGTGCCGCGGAGGCCACGGAGGAGACCTTCGCCCAGCTCGAGGAGCTCCTGGCGTCCCTGCCGGGGTGACCGGCGTCCGACCGCCGAACTGCGAATCCGTCGTATCCCGGCCCGGAAGGGCGCGGGATACGACGGATTCGCAGACGGAAGGGCCTGTTCGCGATGAAGGTCGCCTTCATCGCCACCGGTGATCAGTGGCTGTGGCCGGCGTCCTCGATGGCCGACTCGGCGGCGGCCTCGTGCTCGTCGTGGCGGGCGACGGAGGCGACGATCTCGGCCTCGGCCTCGCTGCGGCCGACCCATGACGCGCCCTCGACCGACTTGCCGGGCTCGAGGTCCTTGTAGACCTCGAAGAAGTGCTGGATCTCGAGGCGGTCGAACTCCGGCACGTGGTGGATGTCGCGGATGTGCTCGAGGCGCGGGTCGCCCGCGGGCACGCACAGCACCTTGTCGTCGCCGCCGGCCTCGTCGGTCATGCGGAACATGCCGATCGCGCGGCACTTGATGAGGCAGCCCGGGAACGTCGGCTCGTCGAGGAGGACCATCGCGTCGAGCGGGTCGCCGTCCTGGCCGAGCGTGCCCTCGATGTAGCCGTAGTCGTGCGGGTACCGGGTCGAGGTGAAGAGCATGCGGTCGAGCCGGATGCGCCCGGTGAGGTGGTCGACCTCGTACTTGTTGCGCGAGCCGGCGGGGATCTCGATCAGGACGTCGAACTCCACGGGGGCACTCCAGCGGTAGGTGTCGCGTACGGGATGCACGACGCGGCCGGGTGCCCGGACGCCGTCGTCCGTCGCCTAGTGTTCCGTACGCACACCCCCTCCCGTGACCGAGACCGCGACGTCGGGTGACCGGAGTCACGCACGAGACCGAAGGACCGCCGTGAGCCGAGCCCGCCGCCCCGCCCTCGCGGCGGCCTGCGGCCTCGCCCTGGCGCTGCCCCTGCTCGTCGGTACGTCGGCCGCTGGCGCGCCCACGGCCGTCCCCGCCCCGCCCACCATGCCCGTCGTGGTCCTGCCGATCTCGGACGGCGCGCCCTCGCCGGCGCCCACGACTCCCGACAAGGCCATGATCGCCGCGGTCACCAAGGCCCTCGGCGCCGCGCCGCTCGGCAACGACACCACCGGCATCGTCCTCGACGTCGCGAGCGGCGACGTCGTGCTCGGCGACGACGAGTCGCGCGCCCAGGTGCCGGCCAGCACCGCCAAGACCCTGACCGCCGTGACCGCGCTGTCAGTGCTCGGCCCGTCCACCCGGCTGCGCACGGCGGTCGTCCAGGGCCTCGAGCCGGGTCAGATCGTGCTCGTCGGCGGCGGCGACGCCACGCTCACGCGTAAGCCCGCGGCGTCCGACCAGCTCCCGGCCGGGCAGTCGGCGCGTCCAGCGTCGCTTGCGGAGCTCGCCAAGGCCACGGCCCGAGCGCTGAAGACCACCGGCACCACCCGCGTCGCGCTGTTCATCGACGACACGGCGTTCCGCGGCCCACGCACCGCCCCCGGCTGGCCGTCGTCCTACGTCGAGACCGGAGTCGTGTCGCCCGTGTCGGCCCTCTCGGCCGACAGCGGCAGGGTCTCCGCCGACTCGCGGGTGCGCGACGCCGACCCGGCGCTCGCAGCCGGCGCCTACTTCGCCGACCGCCTCGAGTCCTTCGGCATCACCGTCGCCCCGAAGGTCGCGCGCGCGACCGCTGCGGCGGCAGCGCCCGAGATCGCAGCAGTCAGCAGCCCGCCCGTCGCCGACCTCGTCGAGCGGATGCTGACGGAGTCCGACAACGACCTCGCCGAGGCGCTCGCGCACCTGTCCGGCGGCAAGCTCATCGGCGACCCGAGCTTCGCCGGCGGGGCCAAGGCCGCGCTCCAGGTGGTGGAGTCGCTCGGCGCCCCCACGACGGGTCTTGCGCTGTCGGACGGCAGCGGGCTGTCGCGCCGCGACCAGGTGAGCGCGCGGACCCTGGCTGGTGTGCTCGCCGCCGCCGTCCGGGACGAGCCGCCGGTGGGCAGCACGGCAGGCATCCTCTGGCCGCTGTCCACGGGTCTGCCCATCGCCGGCGTCACCGGCACGCTCGCCGAGCGGTTCGACACCCCCGGCACTGCGATCGGTCGCGGCGTCGTGCGCGCGAAGACCGGAACGCTGTCCGGTGTCGTCACCCTCGCCGGCATGACCCGCGACAGCGAGGGCAGGCTGCGCGTCTTCGCGTTCCTCGCAGACGCGTCGCCGGGGCCGCTGCTCGACGCGCAGGCCGCGCTCGACCGCGCCGCCGCCGCCGTCGCCGCAGGCTGACGCCGTACCCGCTGAGCGGCCTCGCCGGAAGGCCGGCGGCGCGCCTCGCGTAGGGTCACGCAGGTGGAGGTCGTCGACTGGGGCCTGGCCCGATCCACCGCGCGCAGCTTCGCGCCGCGCGGTCCTGGCGGCTCGCCTGAGGACGCCCGCTCGGCGGTCGCCGAGCTGCGGGCGCTGGCGCGGTACGCCGTCGACCCCGTGCGCGAACGCACCGGCCTCGACGCCGGCGAGGCCCCTCCCGCGGTGGTCGTCGACCGCGGCGCCTGGGTCGACAGCAACGTCGAGGGCTTCCGCGTGGTGCTCGCCCCGCTGCTCGAGCGCATGGCCACCGAGCAGCCCGGTGTCGTCACGACCGTCGGGTCGCGGCTGACCGCGGTCGAGCTCGGCGGCGTCCTCGCCTACCTGTCGGGCAAGGTGCTCGGCCAGTACGAGGCGTTCACGACCACGTCCGAGGGACGGCTGCTCCTTGTGGCGCCCAACATCGTCGCGGCGGAGAAGCACCTCGACGTCGACCCGCGCGACTTCCGCCTGTGGGTCTGCCTGCACGAGGAGACGCACCGAGTCCAGTTCAACGCGGTGCCCTGGCTCTCGCAGCACCTCGTCGGCGAGATCCACGACTACCTCGCGATGTCCGAGCTCGGCGTCGGAGACTCGCTCAAGCGGTTCATGCAGGGCCTCGGCGCCGTGGTGGCGGCCGTGCGCGGCGACGCCGGCGCCTCGATCGTCGACGCGGTGCAGACCGAGGACCAGCGCGCGGTGTTCGACCGCATCACCGCGCTCATGAGCCTCCTCGAGGGCCACGCCGACCACGTGATGGACGACGTCGGCCCGGAGATCGTGCCGTCGGTCGCGCAGATCCGCGAGCGGTTCGAGAAGCGCCGCGGCGAGCCCGGGGCCGTCGACGGCCTCGCGCGCCGCCTGCTCGGCCTCGACGCCAAGATGCGGCAGTACACCGAGGGCCGCTCCTTCGTGTCGCACGTCGTCGGCGCCGTCGGACGCGACGGCTTCAACCGGGTGTGGACCTCGCCCGAGACGCTGCCCACCCGCGACGAGGTGCTCGACCCCGCCGGGTGGTGCGCACGCGTCGCGCCGGACCTCCTGCCCTGACCACGCGCGTGCCCGCCGACACCGGTCCCCGTGGATCCGCCGTGCGCCGCGCGGTGCGGGACGAGCTGTCGGACCTCGAGCCCGCCGCCCTCGTCCTCGTCGCCTGCTCCGGCGGCGCCGATTCCGTGTCCCTGGCGGCCGCCGCCCGCGCGGTGCGCGAACGCGTCGGCGCGGTCGTGGTCGACCACGGGCTGCAGGCCGGCTCGGCGGAGGTGGCCGCCCGTACGGCGCACTGGCTGCGCAGCGCGGGCCTCGACCCCGTCGACGTCGTGCAGGTGTCGGTCGTGGAGTCCGGCGACGGACCGGAGGCTGCTGCCCGCGACGCCCGCTACCGCGCGCTGTTCCGCGCTGCGCGCGACCGCGGCGCCGAGGCGGTGCTGCTCGGGCACACGATGGACGACCAGGCCGAGTCGGTGCTGCTCGGCCTCGCCCGGGGCTCCGGCACGCGGAGCCTCGCGGGGATGCCGCGCACGCGCGGGCCGTTCCGGCGTCCGCTGCTCCATCTGCGCCGGTCCGTCGTACGCGCCGAGGTGCCCCAGGGCGCGCCGGTCGTGGAGGACCCGCACAACGACGACGACCGGTTCGCGCGGGTGCGGGTGCGGCATCGCGTGCTGCCGGTGCTCGAGGCCGAGCTCGGCCCGGGCATCGCGGAGGCGCTTGCGCGTACCGCCGACCTCTGCCGCGCGGACGCCGACGCCCTCGCCGAGCTCGCCGACGAGGTGGCGTGGGACGTCATCCATGGCGCCCGCGACGAGGGGTCGCTCGACGTGGTCGACCTCGAACCGCTCTCGGACGCCGTGCGCTCGCGCGTGGTGCGGCAGTGGCTGATCGACAACGGGTGCCCGGCCGGGCGCCTCGGCTCCGACCACGTGCAGCGCGTGTGCCGTCTCGTCACCCACTGGACCGGCCAAGGCGCCGTCGCACTGCCGGGCGGTGTCGAGGCGGTCCGCGACTATGGCAGGCTCGCCCTGCGCCAGACACCACCGCCTCGCAAGGAGACCTGATGGACGCGTCGGACCTCGGGAACGACCTCACCCAGGTGCTCCTGGACGAGCAGGCGATCGACACCAAGATCCGCGAGCTCGCGGCCTCGATCGACGCCGACTACGCCGGCAAGGACCTCCTGCTCGTCGGCGTGCTCAAGGGCGCGCTCATGGTGATGGCCGACCTGTCGCGCGCGATGACCGGGCCCGTGGAGATGGACTGGATGGCGGTGTCGTCGTACGGCGCGGGCACCAAGTCCTCCGGCGTCGTCCGGATCATGAAGGACCTCGACCGCGACATCACCGGCCGGCACGTGCTCGTGGTCGAGGACATCCTCGACTCCGGCCTCACGCTGTCCTGGCTGCTGCGCAACCTGCGCTCGCGCGGCCCCGCCTCGGTCGAGGTCTGCACGTTCCTCCGCAAGCCCGACGCACTCAAGGTGCAGGTCGAGCCGCGGTACGTCGGCTACGACATCCCCAACGAGTTCGTCGTCGGCTACGGCCTCGACTACGCCGAGAAGTACCGCAACCTCCGCGTCGTCGGGACCCTCGCCCCCCACGTCTACTCCTAGCCCTCCAAGCTCGTCGCTCGTTCCTCGCTCCTCGCGTCGGACACCCGCGCCAGGCCGGGCTGCTCGGCGACCCTCCTGCGTCGGGCCCCCTCGCAGCCCGGCTCGCGGCGCGGCTCCTCGGGGGCCCTCGTTCCTCGGGCCCGCCTCGTCGCCGCGCGCCTTCGGCTGGCGCGGGTAGGGCCGCCGCGGCGCGACCACGTCGATAGGCGGGCTGGCTTGGGCTGCTCATGCCGGGGGTTTGCGATGAAGCGGGCCTTCGTTGCTAAGAGCTGAACACAGTCGGCCTTCACGGCCAGGGCGATCGCTCGGGGCGCCTGGCTCGCTTCTGCCGGTGGCGAACGGGGGCGGTGGGCGGGAACAGGTCGGGGGTTCTGGGCGTCGGTGCTGGTGAGGGGCTCGGACGGGGCACGCGGCAGGGCGGTTGGAGGCCGTGCGGTGTACCGTCGAGTGACCTCGACGACGCTCCTGGAGCACCAGGAGCGGCGTACGAGCACCTCATCGACCCGAACGCCCAGCCAGCACAGTCAGGAGGGACGGGGCCGCCCGGCCCCCAGCCCATGGACATCAGGCGCTTCTTCCGCGGTCCGCTCGTCTGGATCGCTCTCGCGGTGCTGCTCGTCGTGCTGGCCAGCAGCCTGCTTACCAACGTCGGCGCCCCGAAGGACGTCAACACCTCCGAGATCGTCACCGCGATCGAGGACGGCAAGGCGGTCAAGGGCCTCATCGTCGATCGCGAGCAGCGGGTCGAGATCACGTACGCCGACGGCAGCACGGTCCGCGCCGAGTACGTCGACGGCCAGGGCGTGAAGCTCCAGGAGCTCATGCAGGCGCAGGTCAAGGCCGGCACGATGACCGACGGCTACAAGGTCGACGTGCCGAAGGACAGCATCCTGCTGTCGCTGCTGTTCACGCTCCTGCCGATCGCGCTCATCGTGTTCCTGTTCTTCTTCCTGATGAGCCAGATGCAGGGCGGCGGCAACCGCATCATGAACTTCGGCAAGTCCAAGGCGAAGATCGTCAGCAAGGACATGCCGAAGACGACGTTCGCCGATGTCGCGGGCGCTGACGAGGCCGTCGAGGAGCTCCAGGAGATCAAGGAGTTCCTGCAGGAGCCGGCGAAGTTCCAGGCGGTCGGCGCGAAGATCCCGAAGGGCGTGCTGCTCTACGGCCAGCCCGGCACCGGCAAGACCCTCCTCGCCCGCGCCGTCGCCGGCGAGGCAGGCGTGCCGTTCTTCTCCATCTCCGGCTCGGACTTCGTCGAGATGTTCGTCGGCGTCGGCGCGAGCCGCGTGCGCGACCTCTTCGAGCAGGCGAAGGCCAACGCGCCGGCGATCGTGTTCGTCGACGAGATCGACGCCGTCGGCCGCCACCGCGGCGCCGGCATGGGCGGCGGCCACGACGAGCGCGAGCAGACCCTCAACCAGCTGCTCGTGGAGATGGACGGATTCGACGTCTCCGGCGGCGTCATCCTCATCGCGGCGACCAACCGCCCCGACATCCTCGACCCGGCCCTGCTGCGCCCCGGCCGCTTCGACCGCCAGATCGCCGTGTCGGCGCCCGACATGGGCGGTCGCGCCCACATCCTCGGCGTGCACGCCAAGGGCAAGCCGCTGGCGGCGGACGTCGACCTCGAGGCGGTGGCCCGACGTACGCCTGGCTTCACCGGCGCCGACCTCGCGAACGTCCTCAACGAGGCCGCCCTGCTCACCGCCCGCTCGGGCGGCAAGCTCATCGACAACGCCGCGCTCGACGAGGCCATCGACCGCGTCATCGCAGGGCCGCAGCGCCGCACGCGCCTCATGAGCGAGCACGAGAAGAAGATCACGGCGTACCACGAGGGCGGCCACGCCCTGGTCGCCGCCGCGCTCCCGCACACCGACCCGGTGCACAAGATCACGATCCTGCCCCGCGGCCGCGCCCTCGGATACACGATGGTGCTGCCCGACCAGGACAAGTACTCCACCACGCGCGCGGAGATGCTCGACCAGCTCGCCTACATGCTCGGCGGCCGCGCCGCGGAGGAGCTGGTCTTCCACGACCCGACCACGGGCGCGAGCAACGACATCGAGAAGGCCACCTCCGTCGCGCGGGCGATGGTCACGCAGTACGGCATGACCGAGCGCCTCGGCGCGATCCGCTACGGCCAGGAGCAGGGCGAGGTCTTCCTCGGCCGAGACTTCGGCCACACGCGCGACTACTCCGAGGACGTCGCCGCCGCCATCGACCAGGAGGTGCGCGCGTTCATCGACGCCGCCCACCACGAGGCGTTCGAGATCCTGGTGGAGAACCGCGACATCCTCGACGCCCTCGTGGTCGAGCTGCTCGAGAAGGAGACGCTCGACAAGGAGGAGGTCGCGCGGATCTTCGAGCCGCTGACCCGCCGTCCCGCGCGTCCGGCATGGACCGGCTCGTCGCGCCGCTCGCCGTCCGACCGCGGGCCGGTCCTCACGCCGGCCGAGATCGCCGCCGCCGAGAACGGCAGCGTGAACGGGTCGGCCAACGGGCACAGCGCCAACGGGCACGCGCCGAGCGACCAGGGCGAGGGCAGCGACGTCGAGGCGTCCGCCGGCACCACCGAGCCCGGCGCGTGAACGCCGTCGACCCGGTGCACGTGCCGGACGTCGTGCCCGGCGAGTTCGACCAGGCCAGGGCCGAGGCCGCCGTGCGCGAGCTGCTCATCGCGATCGGCGAGGACCCGGCCCGCGACGGCCTGCTCGATACCCCCGCCCGCGTCGCCCGCGCCTACCGCGAGATGTTCGCCGGCCTGCACCAGACGCCGGACGAGGTCCTCGCGACCACGTTCGACCTCGGTCACGACGAGATGGTGCTCGTGAAGGACATCGAGCTGTACTCCACGTGCGAGCACCACCTCGTGCCGTTCCACGGCGTCGCGCACGTCGGCTACATCCCCGGCGAGGACGGCCGCATCACGGGCCTGTCCAAGCTCGCGCGGCTCGTCGACGTGTACGCCAAGCGGCCTCAGGTGCAGGAGCGGCTCACCACTCAGGTGGCCGACGCGCTCGTGCGGATCCTGCAGCCGCGCGGCGCGATCGTGGTCATCGAGTGCGAGCACATGTGCATGTCGATGCGCGGCATCCGCAAGCCCGGCGCCAAGACCATGACCAGCGCCGTCCGCGGCCAGCTGCGCGCCCCGGCGACCCGCGCCGAGGCGATGAGCCTGATCCTCGGCTGAGGCCGGCGATGGCGCGCCACCCCGCCGGCCTGCCCGAGCGCCTCGGCGTGCTCGAGCGCTGCCTGGTCATGGGCGTCCTCAACGTCACGCCCGATTCGTTCTCCGACGGCGGTCGTTTCCTCGACACCGCGCGCGCGGTCGAGCATGGCCTCGCGATGGCGGAGGCGGGCGCCGATCTCGTCGACGTCGGAGGAGAGTCGACCCGCCCGGGCGCCGAGCGCGTCGCGCCCGAGGAGGAGCTCGCCCGCGTGATCCCGGTCGTCGAGGCGCTCACGGCGGCCGGCGTAGCGGTCAGCATCGACACTATGCGCGCGACGACGGCGGCAGCGGCGGTCGACGCAGGCGCGGCACTGGTCAACGACGTCAGCGGCGGCCTCGCCGATCCCGAGATGCTGGGCACGATCGCCGCCCTCCCGGTGCCCTACGTCGCCATGCATTGGCGCGGCCACAGCACGCACATGGACGCCCTCGCCGTGTACGACGACGTCGTCGCCGACGTGGCCGCGGAGCTCAAGGCCCGCGCGCACGCGGCGGTCGACGCCGGCATCGCGCCCGAGCGGCTGGTGCTCGACCCCGGTCTCGGCTTCGCCAAGGAGGCCGACCACAACTGGGCGCTGCTCCGGCATCTCGACCGGCTGATCGCGCTCGGGCACCCCGTGCTGGTCGGCGCCTCGCGCAAGCGGTTCCTCGGATCGCTGCTCGCCGACGACTCCGGACCGCGCCCGCTCGACGGCCGCGACGACGCGACCGACGCGGTATCGGCGCTCGCGGCGTACGCCGGGGCCTGGTGCGTGCGCGTCCACGACGTGCGCGGCAGCCGCGACGCCGTGCAGGTGGCGGCCGCGTGGTCGCGTGGGCGAGGGTGAGCGCGTGATCCCCGAGCACCTCGACCGCGTCGCCGTGCGCGGCATCTCCGCCACCGGCCACCACGGCGTCTTCGAGTTCGAGAAGCGCGAGGGCCAGACGTTCGTCGTCGACGTCGTGCTCGGCATGGACACGCGCGAGGCAGCCGCCACCGACGACCTGGCGACGACGGTGAACTACGCCGAGGTCGCGGCCGACGTCGTCGCGCTCATCGAGGACGATCCGGTCGACCTCATCGAGAAGCTCGCCCAGCAGATCGCCGACGCGTGCCTCGCGCGCGAGCGCGTGCAGGCGGTCGAGGTGACGGTGCACAAGCCCGAGGCTCCGGTCGGGGTGCCCTTCAGCGACGTCGCCGTGACGATCCTGCGCATCGCGGGGCGCCCGTGACCCGCGTGGCCCTCGGGCTCGGCGCCAACCTCGGCGACCGGGTCGCCGCGCTGCAGGGCGCCGTCGACCTCCTCGCTCCGCTGCTGCGCGACGCCATGGTGTCGTCGGTGTACGAGACCGCTCCGGTCGGCGGCCCGGCCGACCAGCCCGACTACGCCAACGCCGTCCTGGTCGGCGACACCGACCTCGACCCGCATCGGCTGCTCGCGGCCGCGCACGACGCCGAGCAGGCCTGGCACCGCACCCGCGAGGTGCGCTGGGGCCCCCGGACCCTCGACGTCGACATCCTTGCCGTCGGCGACGTTGAGCTGCGGGACTCGGATCTCGTCATCCCGCACCCGCGCGCGCACGAGCGGGGATTCGTCCTCGTGCCGTGGGCCGAGGTCGACCCCGGCTTCGTGCTCGTCGGCCACGGCCTCGTGTCCGACCTCGCGGCCCGTTCGGTCGCGCGCGACGGAGCGGTCGCCGTACGCCGGCGCGACGACGTGCACCTGGAGATCCCCGCATGACGGCTACCCGCCCCCGCACCCTGCTGCTGCTCGCGCTGCTCGGCGCCGTCGGCGGCTGGGTGGCGACCGCTCTCGTCGACGCCTTCGCCGGCCGGTCGTTCCCCGTGCCGCTCACGGTCCCGGCGCTCATGCTCGTCCTCGCGCTGTCGGTGTTCTTCTGGGCCCGCGGCACGCGAGCGCGGTTGGAGAAGCGGCCCGGGGCCAAGCCGATGCCGCCGCTGCTGGCCCTGCGAACCGCTGCCCTGGCCCTCGCCGTGTCGAGGGCCGGCGCGCTGGTCGGCGGCTTCTACCTCGGTGTGGCGGTGACGCTCTCGCCGTCGTGGGACATCGCCTACGTGCGCGGCCTCATCGTCACCGCGCTGGTGACCGTGGTCGGCTCCGGCCTGCTCGTGGTCGCCGGTCTCTGGCTCGAGCGGATCTGCCGGATCCCGCCGTCGGACGACGACGGGGCCGACCCGGCGGCATAACCGCGTGGTCATCGCCTAGGGTCGGGGCCATGAGCGAGGACATCGTGCTCGAGGACCTGCCCTACGACGAGCTGCGCGACCGCGCCTTCGAGATCGCCGAGCACAGGCTCGACCTCGGCTTCTTCGTCGACCTGTTCAACCACGCGCCGGCGATGCACGACGTGCAGGACGAGGGCGGCTCGGCCGGCGACATGGGCGGCTCGTTCGTCGAGACCATCCGTGCGGCCAGGCAGGTCTTCGGCGGCGAGTCCGTCGGCGACCTCGAGCCCCTCTTCCGCGCCCGCTTCGCGACCTACATCCGCGAGAACAGCTAGCCACCCCGCCCGCGCAACCTGATCCATCCGCCGTCATCCGGGCGGGGAGTCGACGGATGCGTGCGTGGGACCGGGAAGCGCGCCCGGTCAGCTGCGGAACTTGGCGCAGGCGCGGAGGCCGCCGGCCGGAGACTGGTCGAGCCAGACGCTGCCGCCGCCGGCCTGAGCGAGCGATGCCACCACGGCGAGGCCGAGGCCGCTGCCGCCGCCGTCCTGACGACCGCGCCAGAACCTGTCGAACGCCCGCTCGCGATCCTCGCGGGACAGGCCCGGGCCCTCGTCGTCGACGGTGAGCACGACGCCGTCCGGCGCGCTGCGCACGGTGACGACGATGCGGGACCCGTCGGGTACGACGTCGAGCGCGTTGTCGACGTAGTTGTCGACGATCTGCTCCACGGCGCTGGGGACCGCCTGCGCGACGGCCATACCGGGGGAGTCGAGAACGATCGTCACGTCTCGCTCCGCGGCGAGCGGCACCCACGACTCGACGCGATCGCGCGCGACCGCCGAGACGTCGATGGGCACGGTGTCCTGCTCGCGGCCGTCGGCGCGGGCGAGCATGAGCAGGCCGTCGACGAGACGGCCGAGGCGGTCGATCTCGTCGCGCGCGGCGTCGACCTGGTCGACGGCGGGATCGTCCTCGTCCATCACCTCCGCGGCGCGGTCGAGGCGCAGTCGCAAGGTGGCGAGCGGCGTGCGCAGCTGGTGCGAGGCGTCGCCGGCGAAGCCCTTCTGCGACTCGACCACGTGCTGCACGCGGTCGGCCATGGTGTTGAACGAGTCGGCGAGCTCGGCGATCTCGTCGTTGCCGGAGACGTCAGCGCGGGCCGCGAGGTCGCCCTCGGCGATGTCCTCCGCGGCGTCGCGCAGACGGCGGATGCGCCGCGTCACGGCGGAGGCGACCAGAGCGGCGATGATCGCGGCGGCGAGCAGCGTGATGGCCGCCGCGATGAACAGCCCGCGGACGCGGCCGTTGACGACCTCGTCGATCGCGCTGACGGGGTAGCTGAGGCGCACGGCGCCGAGATTGGTCTGCGTGCTCGTGCGGACCGGGACCGCGACGAACAGCAGGGGCTCGCCAAGGGTCTGCGACGGGCGCTGGCCCGACACCGCGCGGCCCTCGTCGAGCGCGGCCGTGATCTCGGGTCGGTTGGCGTACGACTCGCCGACGCTGTCGTCCGACGCCGCGATCACGGTGCTGGTGTCGTCGACGATGACGACGACCGCGCCGGTGCTCTTGGCGTACTCGTCGACCACCGCGCCGAGCTCGGCGTCGGTGAGCGCGCCGGGCTCGGCCTCGAGCGACTCCACCGACAGGCCGGCGATGGCGAACGCGTCGCGCTGCAGGCCGGTGACGATGCGGTCGTACTCGACCGTGCGGAGGTACTGCGCGAGGGGGACGTTCTGCACGAGCAGGACGATCGCCGTGAAGCCGACCAGGACGGCGATGAGCCGCCACCTCATGCCGACGCCCCGGGGGTCACGGGGAGCCGAGCCGGAACCCGACGCCGCGCACGGCCTCGACCCACCCGGGATCCCCGAGCTTCTTGCGGATCGCGGCCACGTGCGCATCGACGGTCTTCGTCGCGCCGTACCAGTGGCCGTCCCACACGTGCTCGAGGATCTCGGTGCGGCGGCGTACCGCGCCCGGGTCCTCGGCCAGGTAGGCGAGGACGTCGAACTCCTTCGCGGTCAGCTGCACCTCCTCGCCGTCGAGGTGCACGCGCTGCGCGCGCCGGTCGATGGTGAGGCGTCCGAGCTCCTGCGAGCCCGCAGCTGCGGCGGACCCGGTGGTGGCGGGCGAGGCGGCGGGTGCGGCCGATCGGCGCATGACCGCGCGGATGCGCGCGGCGAGCTCGCGCATGCCGTACGGCTTGGTGAGGTAGTCGTCGGCGCCGAGCTCGAGCGCGATGACGCGGTCGGCCTCGTCGCCCCGCGCGCTCACGACGATCACCGGCAGGTCGGACGTGGCGCGGATGCGGCGGCACACCTCCTGGCCGTCGATGTCGGGCAGCCCGAGGTCGAGCAGGATCACGTCGGGGGCGGGGCCGGCCGCGGCGACCGTGTCGAGGGCCGCCTGGCCCGTCGCCACGTGGTCGACGGTGAACCCCTGGGCCGCGAGCCCGTCCTTGGCCGAGGCGGCGAGGGCCGCGTCGTCCTCCACAAGCAGAATGCGCACGGGCACATCGTCGCAGGTCACCGGGTGGGCATGGTGCTCCGGACGGCCTCCCGGACGAACGAGCCCCGGATCTTGGACATCTCTTGGATGAGCGGGGGATGGTCCTCGGGCGGGCGTCGCCTACCGTGGAGGGGTCCGATCGACCCTGCTGGAGGCACCGTGCGCCGCGTCACCACCGTGACGGCCCTGTCCGTCGCCGGCGTGCTGCTCGCCGCCGGTACGGCGGCAGCGCTCAACGCGCAGGTCCTCGGCGGCCCCACCCGGTCCTCGGTCGGCACGGCCGACACGCTGCTGCCGGACGACCCCTTCTCCTCGCCCACCGTCGGCGAGACCGGGGCCGCGGCCCCGACCGACGAGGCCAGCGAGAGCGTCGAATCGAGCGAGAGCCCGGAGCCCTCCACCAAGCCCTCCACCAGCAGCTCGAGCCGGCCCAGTCGGCCCACCTCGCCCTCGACCGTCCCCGCGACCGGCGGCGGCTCGACCGCCGAGCCGGGCGACGACAAGGGCGGCGACAGCGGGAACAGCGGGTCGGGCAGCTCCGGCGGCTCGGACGACCACAGCGGCAAGGGCTCCGGCGGCTCGGACGACGGCAAGCCCGACGACGACTGATCGTCCGGCTCCCGCCGTACCCTCGGGGCGATCGGAGTTACTGCCCGAATCGACGTGATTCGGCGCCCAGTAACGTCGATTCGGGCAGTAACTCGCGTCTCGTGAGGCCCGATCGACACCGGGCGGTCTGGTCGACGTTGCTGCGAACGGGTGATGGCCCGCCGTACTCTGACTCCCATGGTCCGCCGTCCGGAGTCCCGGCATGCCCGCCCCACGGGCCGTGCTGCCGTGGCGGCGGCGTACGACCGGGTGCAGGGCGAGCTCACCGCCGTCCGGTCCCAGCACTGGACCGACCAGCTCGAGATGATCCGGCTCGCGAGCCTCACCCGTGAGCTGACCACGCAGGTCACCGCCCTGCAGAGCGAGCTCGCCACCGTGCGCGAGGAGCTGCAGGCTGCCCGCAGCGCCCCGCCCGTGGTCGTCGAGGTGCCGGCGGCGGGCTGGTCGAGCGTCGCCCCGCCCGCGGCCTGGGCAGCCTCCGCGCCGCCCGGGTGGGCTCCCGCCCCCCAGCCGTCGTGGGCCCCGCAGCCGTACGCCGCCCCGCCGGAGGCCTGGGTGCAGCAGTCCGCGGCGCCTTCGCCGTCGCTGCGCGAGGACCTGCTGCTGCAGGAGATGGCCGAGCTGCGCCGCCTCGTCGCGCACCAGCAGACGCTGCTGGCCGACCTCACGGTGCGTCTGCTCGACCTGCTGGCCCGGTTCGTGCCGGTCGCACCCGCGCCGCAGGCGTACGCCGCCCCGGCGCAGCCGCAGCCCTACCCGTCCCCGCAGCCCGCCGCCCAGCAGCCGGCCGCGGCGTACACCCCGCCGGCGACGCTCTACCAGGCACCGGACGATCTCGTGATGGACGACGAGACCGCCTCGCGGCTGCGGGTGATCCGCGAGGCGTTCGGCCGCTGACCGCCCGGGCAGGAGTTCACCGACCGTTCACCCGTCGCTCGCCCGTCCGGGCTCCACGACCGGCGTCGGGCGCATAGCGTTGCCCCGACCCGAAGGAGACGAGAGATGACGACCGTGCACGGCGTGTTCGCCAGCGCGAAGGAGCACCGCACGTTCGAGCCCGGCGACGTCGTGTTCGCCGCGGGGGACACGGGCGCCGCGATGTTCGGCGTCGTGAGCGGCTCGGTGGAGCTGCGCGACGGCGAGGCCGTCGTCACCACACTGCGCGAGGGCGAGACCTTCGGCGAGCTCGCGATCATCTCCAAGGCGCCGCGCAGCCTCACCGCCGTGGCCGTCGAGCCCACCACGATCGCCGTGATCGACGAGCGCACGTTCGTGTTCCTCGTGCACGAGACGCCGACGTTCGCGCTGCAGGTGATGCGGTCGCTCGCCGCCCGCATCCGCTCGCTCGACGAGATCCGCCCGCACGAGTCCTGAGCGACGAACGCCCGCACGGATGTCCGTGCGGGCGTTGGCGTCTCAGGCGCGGACGGCGCCGATGTAGTCGGCGTACTGCTTCTCGCCGACCGCGTGGTACGCCTCGCGGACCGGCGGTGGCATGGTGCCGAGCATCGCGTCGGCGACCGCCGCCGGCGCCTCCTCGAGCAGCATGCCGAAGACGACGAACGCCGTGTCCGGCGTGAGCTGCGACCGCGAGTGCTCGCCGATCGCCTCCCACTCCTGCACCGTCAGCACCCGCTCTGCGAGCGGAAGGATCTCGGCCTCCTCCTCGGCCAGGTGCTGGGAGAGCACGCGGTCGACGGCCTCGATCGCGGCCGCGGCTTCCTCGCGCAGGTCCGGCGTCGGATCCGCCTGCCACCGAGGTACGGCAGCGTCGGCGACCGCCAGCGCGGCGCCGAGGTCGGCGTGCTCGCGCTCCATCCGCGCGACGAGCTGGTCGGCCTCGGGGGCCCGCTCGTGCAGCAGCGGCCAGAGCGCGATGTCCTCGCCCTCGTGATGGACGTGCAGCAGCCTCGCCATCAGCGCGTAGTGGCCTCCGACGACGGCCGAGCGGCCGGTGGCGCCGTCCGCCACGCCCCGGACGAGTGCCGGAAGCGCGCCGATCTCGCGGCGGATGGCCGTGTGCACGACGAGCATGTCGCGCGTGTCGGGTCGTGCCTGGTCGAGCTCGGTCATGGGTGGTGCTCCGTGGTCCCCGCCCCCCGGGTTGACGCCGCGACGCTAGCGGGAGGGCACGGCGTACCGCGCGAGGATTACGGGATCGGCTGCTGCGATGCCCGGGGCGGCGAGGCCGGCGTACGGCTCAGGCCAGGACGCCGGCGGATGCGTCGACGGCCTTGGCGATGTGCGGCAGGAACCGGTCGAGCGTCTGCTGCGCGGTCGCGACGGGGACGTGCACGTAGACGTTGATGCCGCTGCCGTCGTCGGGGATCGTGATGGCTTCGATCTGCAGCGACTCGGCGAAGGTCCACGCCGTCTCGCGCGCCACGATGAGCTCGTCGCGGGTGTGCAGGGCGTCCTGGAACTCCAGCGGCACGGAGTCGCCGACCATGAGGCGCAGCTCGTCGTCGAACGCGCGGTTCGGCACGCGGTAGATGGTGACGAGGCCGCGGCTCTCGTCGGCGCGCGCACCGGAGAACCAGGCCCGGCCTGCGTGGTGCCCGAACTGGCGCGCGAGGTCGGCGACCGTCGCTGCGTCCTTGTCGGCGCCGAAGGAGTCCACGTCCACGCGGCAAGGATGCTCCGACATCATCGCCAGCGCGAGGATTGCGCCGGGAATCCGCACCATCGTGTGGTGCCCCGTCACGCTCCGTCGAGCATCCGCCGTACGTCGTGACCTTGTGTGATCGCACGACCACACGCACCACGAACTGCACGTCTGTTCCCCTTGGGTCGATCATGGCAGTTGAACTGCACGTTCTGACCCGTACTCGTGATCATGGACGCCGAACCCGCGCGCCGGACGCCGCCGGGTGAGGTGCACGTCGTGACCCCTAGGGTCGATCGGCGCAGTTGGACGTCCTTGATCGACCCCTAGGGCCGGAACATGCAGCGGGTCAGGCGTCGATGTCGCCGACGACGTAGGGGCACGTGGCGAGGATGGTGACGAGGTCGGCGACGCGGGCACCGACGAGCAGCTCGCCGAGCACGGCGACGTTGGAGAACGACGCGCTGCGCAGCGCCAGTCGCCACGGCGTCTTCTCGGCGCGGGACACCAGCAGCCAGCCGCTCGTGCCCAGCGGGTTCTCGGTCCACACGTAGGTCATGCCCTCCGGCGCCCGCAGCACCTTCGGCAGCTTGAGGTTGACCGGCCCCGGGCCCAGCGCGTCGAGCCGGTCGGCGCACGCGGCGACGAGGTCGAGGGACACCAGCGCCTGCTCGTGCAGCACCTGCAGCCGGGCCAGCGCGTCGCCGTCGGGACGCGTCACGACCCGCAGCACGCCGTCGTCCGCCAGCGACGCGTACGCCAGGTACGGGTCGTCGCGCCGCAGGTCGAGGTCGACCCCCGCCGCGCGCGCCATGGGCCCGGACACGCCGTACGCCGACACCTGCTCCGGCGTCAGGACCCCGACCCCGCGCGCCGCACCCGCGACCGCGTCGGACGCCAGCCACTCCGCCGTACGCGCGAGGCCGGACCGCAGCAAGGGCAGCAGCGCGCGCACGTGCGACGTCCACGACTCCGGCACGTCCTCGCGCAGGCCCCCCACGCGGTTGAACATCAGATGCATGCGGCCGCCGGTGGCCTCCTCGAGCACCTGCTGCAGCGCCTCGCGCTCCGCCGCGAGCGGGTACGGCGTACCCGCACCGGCAGCGACGGGGAAGGCCCCGAGGAACGCCAGGTGCACGTAGGCGCGGCCGAGCTCGGCGAGCAGCGTGCGCAGCCACACCGCGCGCTCGGGCACCTCCATGCCGAGCATCCGCTCGACCGCCAGAGCGATGCCGAGCTCGTTGCCGAACGCCGACAACCAGTCGTGCCGGTTGGCGAGCATCATCGCCTGCCGGTAGTCGCGCACCTCGAACAGCTTCTCGGCGCCGCGGTGCAGGAAGCCGATGCGCGGCTCCGCCTCCACGATGCGGTCGCCGTCGACCACGATCCGCAGCTGGATCACGCCGTGGCTCGAGGGGTGCGCCGCGCCGAGGTCGAGACCCTGCGTGGGGAGCCCGTCGCGCGCGGGCAGCGGGAGGCCGGAGCCCACCGTCAGCACCACCTCGTGCCGCACGTCCGCCATGCGGGGAATCGTCCCAGACGCCCTCCGCGACCGGGGCTAGGGTCGGATCGTGGAAGCCGAACGCGAAGCCCCCTCTCCCTCGACGACGGTCGCCGAGGTGTTCCGTCCGCCGGGCGGCGACTGGGTGCGGGTGTCGCCGGTGCTGGCCCGGGCGTACCGCATCGAGCTCGCGATCACCTTCGGGATCGGCGTGCTCCTCGTGTGCGGGGGCCTGCTGCTGATCCCCGACGTACCCCGCGCGGTCCCGGCGATCATCGCCGCGGTGGCGCTCGTCGCCTTCGTCTGGATCTGGATCGTGATCGGGCGCCGAGTCGGCTCATGGGGGTACGCCGAGCGCGCCGACGACCTCCTGGTGACGAGCGGGATCCTGTTCCGCCGCCTGGTGATCGTGCCCTACGGCCGGATGCAGCTCGTCGACGTCACGGCCGGCCCCCTGCACCGCCTGCTCGGCATCACGACCGTGCAGCTGCATACGGCGGCGGCCACGACCGACGCGAGCATCCCGGGCCTCACCCCCGACGTCGCGGCCGACCTTCGCGACCGCCTGGCCCGTCGGGGCGAGGAGAGGTCGGCGGGGCTGTGAGCGAGCAGGACCCGCTCTCCTTCGAGGTCTTCAGGTCCACCGGCCCTGACGAGCACGGGCGCCGCAGGGTGCACCAGCTCACCCCGCTGATCCAGGCCGTGCGCTGGTGGCCGGCCGTGCTCGTCGCGGCCGTGACGCTGCCGGGCCAGATGCAGGTCAGCGTCGGGGGATCGGTCGTCGCCATCGGCGCGGGCGTGCTGGTGCTCATGACGTCCCTCGCGGTGTTCTGGAACTACCTCGAGTGGCAGCGGCTCTCGTTCTGGTTCGACGAGGACGGCGACCTCCGCGTGCAGAGCGGCGTCCTCACCAAGCAGGAGCGGCGTCTGCAGGTGTCGCGCCTGCAGTCGGTCGACGTCCTGCAGCCGCTGCTGGCCCGGCTCGCGGGCCTGGCCGAGGTGCGGATCGAGGTGGCGGGCGCCGGCGACTCGCGGCAGAACCTGCAGTTCCTGACGCTCGCCGAGGCCAACGCGCTGCGCAACGAGGTGATCGCTCGATCGGCGGGCGTGCGCCACGACGCCGAGGAGGCGCCGGAGACCCTCCTGGCGAAGGTGCCGCCGGGAGACCTCGTCCTGTCGCTGATCCTGCGGATGGAGACCGCGGTCCTCCTGCTGGCGACCGTGCTCCTCGTGACCGTCACGCTCCTCACGGCAGGGCCGGCGGGCCTCGTCTTCGTCCTCATCGGCGGCGTGCCGATCTTCGGGGTGTTCGCGCAGTTCTCGCGGTACTACGACTTCACCGTCGCGGAGTCGCCGGACGGCCTTCGCCTGCGGCACGGGCTGCTGCAGCGCACGCGCCAGACGGTGCCGCCGGGCCGCGTGCAGGCCGTCGGCTTCGTGCAGCCGATCCTGTGGCGCAAGCGCACGTGGGTCCGCGTGCGGCTCAACATCGCGGGTGCGGCGTCCGGCTCGCAGGGCAGCGGCGACCAGTCGTACACCGAGAACGTCCTGCTGCCCGTCGCGCCGTGGCCCGTCGCGCTGGCGATCGTCGGCCGCGTGCTGCCCGGCGTCGACATCATGTCGATCCCGCTCGAGCCGGCGCCGGAGCGTTCGCGCAAGCGGGCCTGGATCCAGTGGCGCCAGCTCGCCGTCGGCTGGACCGACGCCGTGTTCATCTCGCGCGGCGGCCGCATCACCCAGCACTGGGAGGTCGTGCCGCACGCGCGCACGCAGTCGGTGCGCGTGACCCAGGGGCCGTGGCAGCGCTCGCTGGGGCTCGCCTCGCTGCACGTCGACTCCACGCCCGGAGCCGTGAAGATCACCGCGCACCACCGCGACGCGGGCGAGGTACGCCGGATCGCCCAGGAGCAGGCCGACCGCGCCGCCGTCGCGCGAGCCGCGGACCGCTCGACGCGCTGGGCCGCACCGACCGACGTACCCGATCTGGATGCCCGAGACGCCCCTCACGGGGACTCCCAGGCATCCAGAGGGGATCCTTCGGGCTAGGTCTCGCTCGCGTCGGAGGAGGAGAGCGCCTCCTGCCACAGCCGCGACGCCTCGTCGTGGCCGAGCCGCTGCACCGCGACCTCCCACAGCGCCGCGAGCTCCACGCGGTCGGCGTGCGCGATCTGCTCGCGGAACCACGCGTGCGTGCCTTCGACGCCGTCCGGCTCGGTCATGGCGCTCACCTCCCCGCCACGGTACGTCGGGATCCGCACCCCGGCCAGGCCCGCGGCTGCGGGATGCGGCAGCGGAGGCGCGTCGCAGGGAGCGCGCAGCTGCTGCCGCTTCCGAGCGCGGAGTCAGACGTCGGTGCGGATCCACCAGAACGCGCCGAGCCCGGCCGGGTCGAGCAGCTCGGCGGCCTGAGACGCCGCGGCCAGCGCGTCGAGGTACGCCGCCGGGTCCCGGAGCGAGAGCGCGTGGTCGGGCAGCACGCCGTCGACGCCGAGCTCGTGCAGCGCCTGGCGCTGGCGCACGACCGACGCGCCGACCCGATGGGCGAGCGCATCGACCGCGACGTGCGCGGTGAGGTTGCACGAGCCGTCCGGCACCGCTGCGACGACGTCCCCCGAGCGGTACGCCGTGAGCGAGCCGGACTCCGGCCGCGCGTCCCGCACATGCCCGTAGTCGACGGCCAGCGCGATGCCGGCGTCGACGTGCGCGACGACCGACTGCCACAGGTCGTCGCGCGCGAGCCCGAGCTCGGCGCGGTCGGCCGGGGCGGCGAGCGGCCACCACGCGGAGAGCCAGGCCCGCGCGCGCGGCGCGTCGAGCCCGTACGCCGCCCATGCGGCGTCGTCCGTCAGCGGAGGGCCGAGCGACTCCTCGCCGCGACCATCCACGAGCACGAGCCTCGGCACGCCGTCGGGATCGACCGCGATGACGTCGCACGGAACGTCGTCGAGCAGCTCGTGCGCCACGAGGAGGCCGCGCAGCCCGCGGGGCACGGCGTCCGGTGCCCAGCCATCGATCCAGCGGATGCGCGGGTCGAGGCCCACCGGCCGTCGGCGTACGTCGACGGCCGTGATGCGCAGCCGCGACCCGACCGACGGCGGCAGCGCGGCGAGCACGGAGGCCAGCAGCTCCCCGCGCCCGGTCCCGACGTCGACCAGGTCCAGCGGGTCGGACCGCCCGAGCGAGGCGTCGACCTCGAGCAGCAGGCGGGCGAGCGCTGAGCCGAGCACCGGCCCGACGTGCGCCGAGGTGCGGAAGTGCGCGGCGGGCTCCTGCGCGGACCGCGCGTAGAAGGTGTCCGCCGCCGCGCGCCACGCCGTCGACCACGGGAGGGAGGCGCTGGACGCGGTCGGCACACCGGCACGCTACCGGCGTCGTTAGGCTGGTCGGGCCGCGCGCAGCGCAGCACGCCCGTACGCCGTCGAGCCACCCCCAGAGACCGACCGGTACCGCGCACGGACCGGAACGAGAGGCCGCACGTGAGCGACGAGACCACCGCCGAGGCGCCGCCGCGCCTGCGCGTGGGCGTGGTCGGCACCGGCCGGGCCGGAGCCGTGCTCGGCGCGGCCCTCGCCCGCGCGGGCCATCCCGTGGTCGCGGCGTACGCCGTCAGCGACACGAGCCGGCTGCGCGCGGAGGCGCTGCTGCCCGGCGTCCCGCTCGTGAGCGTCGCGGAGGTGCTCGCGGCGTCCGACCTCGCGCTGCTCACCGTGCCGGACGACGTGCTGCCGGGCCTCGTCGCCGGCCTCGCGGAGACCGGCGCGTTCCACGCGGGCCAGTTCGTCGCGCACGCAAGCGGCCGGCACGGGTACGCCGTGCTCGACCCCGCCACGCGCCAGGGCACCTTGCCGCTCGCGCTGCATCCGGTGATGACGCTGACCGGCACGAGCCTCGACCTCTCCCGCCTCACCGGGTGCCCGTTCGGCGTCACCGCCCCCGACCAGCTCCGCCCGGTCGCCGAGGCCCTCGTCGTGGAGATGGGCGGCGATCCGGTCTGGGTGGAGGAAGGGAGCCGCGCGCTCTACCACGCGGCCCTGGCGCACGGCGCCAACCACCTCGTCACCCTGGTCGCGCAGACGCTCGACCTGCTGGCCGCGGCCGGCGTCGAGCAGCCCGCGCGCCTCGTCGCCCCGCTGCTGACCGCCGCGCTCGACAACACCCTCCGCCAGGGCGACGCCGCCCTCACCGGGCCCGTCGCCCGGGGCGACGCCGGTACGGTCGCTGCGCACGTCCGCGCGATCGGCGAGGTCTCGCCCGAGGCGCGGACGGCGTACGTCGCGCTTGCGCGGGTCACGGCCGACCGCGCGCTCGCGGCGGGCACGCTCAAGGCCTCGAGCGCCGAGGCCCTGCTCGACGTCCTGGTCCGCACGGAGGAGGAGACGCGATGACCGGCGAGACGAGGGTGGTGCAGTCGCGCACCTCGCTCCGCGCTGCGTACGCCGGGCTCGCGCCGGGCACGAAACGCGTGCTCGTGCCGACGATGGGCGCGCTGCACGACGGCCACGCGGCGCTCATGCGGGCGGGCCGCGTGCTCGCCGGGCCCGGCGGGCACGTCACCGCCTCGATCTTCGTGAACCCCACGCAGTTCGCGGCCCATGAGGACCTCGAGAAGTACCCGCGCTCGCTCGAGGTCGACGTGGACGTCTGCGCGCGCGAGGGCGTCGACCTCGTGTTCGCGCCGACCGTCGAGGGCGTCTACCGCGGAGGCGATCCGACCGTCACGGTCGACCCGGGTGCGCTCGGCACGCTGCTCGAGGGCGCCGTGCGCCCCGGCCACTTCCGCGGCGTGCTCACCGTCGTGCAGAAGCTGCTGCACCTCACCGGCGCCGACGTGCTGCTCCTGGGCGAGAAGGACTATCAGCAGCTGGTCCTCGTGAAGCGCATGGTGTTCGACCTCGACCTGCCGGTCGAGGTCGTCGGCGTCCCCACCGTCCGTGCGGAGGACGGTCTCGCCCTGTCGAGCCGCAACGCGTACCTGTCCGCCGACGAGCGACGTCTGGCGCTGACCGTGCCGCACGCGCTCGACGTCGGGTCCGGCGTCGCCCGTTCCGGCGGCACCGCGCGCGACATCGTGAGCTCGGTGCAGTCGTTCCTCGACGAGCACGACGGCATCGTCACCGACTACGCGGTCGTCACCGATCCGATGCTCGGCGCGCCGCCGGAGGAGGGCGAGGCCCGTCTGCTCGTCGCCGTCCGCATCGGTACGACGCGCCTGCTCGACAACATCCCGCTCGTGATCGGCGGCGACGCGTGATCCGTCTCCCGCGGCGCCTCGCCGCCCCCGCGCCCGGCTGGACGATCGAGGTCGACGTCGTCGTCGTGGGCTCCGGCGTCGCCGGCCTCACCACCGCGCTGCACGCGCGCGCCGCGGGCTACCGCGTGCTCATCGTGACCAAGGCCCAGGTCGACGAGGGCTCCACCCGCTGGGCGCAGGGCGGCATCGCCGCCGCGCTCTCGCCGGACGACTCGCCCGCGGAGCACGAGGTCGACACCCTCGTCGCTGGCGCGGGCCTCTGCGACCCGGCCGCGGTGCACGCGCTCGTGACCGAGGGGCCCGACGCCGTACGCCGCCTCATCGCGCTCGGCGCGCGGTTCGACACCGACGAGAGCGGCGACATCGCGCTCACGCGCGAGGGCGGCCACCTGCGCGACCGGATCGCGCACGCCGGCGGCGACGCCACCGGGGCCGAGATCTCGCGGGCGCTCGTCGCGGCCGTGGCGGGCAGGGCGGGCATCCGCGTGATCGAGAACGCCCTCGCCCTCGACCTGCTCGTCGACGACCGCGGCGCCGCGCAGGGCCTCACGTTGCACGTGATGGGCGAGGGCCAGCACGACGGCGTCGGCGCGGTGCTGGCGCCAGCCGTGGTCCTCGCGACCGGCGGCCTCGGCCAGGTGTTCAGCATGTCGACCAACCCCGCGGTGGCGACCGGCGACGGCGTCGCCCTCGCTCTCCGCGCCGGAGCTGCCGTCGCCGACCTGGAGTTCGTGCAGTTCCACCCCACCGTCCTCTGGACCGGCACGGGCGCCGAGGGCCAGCAGCCCCTCGTGAGCGAGGCCGTGCGGGGCGAGGGGGCGGTGCTGCGCGACGACGCCGGCGTCGCGTTCATGCAGGGCCAGCACCCCCTCGCCGACCTCGCGCCGCGCGACGTCGTGGCCAAGGCGATCATGCGCCGCATGCGCGAGACCGGCGCCAAGCACGTGTGGCTCGACGCCCGGGCCTTCGGCACCGAGATGTGGGAGAAGCGGTTCCCCACGATCCTCGCCTCGCTCCGCGGCATCGGCGTCGACCCGAGCCGCGACCTCATCCCCGTCGCGCCCGCGCAGCACTACGCCTCGGGCGGCGTGCGCACAGATGCGCATGGCCGCTCGTCGGTACGCGGGCTCTACGCCGTCGGCGAGTGCGCGTGCACCGGCGTCCACGGCGCCAACCGCCTCGCGTCCAACTCGCTGCTCGAGGGCCTCGTGTTCGCCTCCCGCATCGGCGACGTGCTGGCCGAGGGCTTGCCCGAGCGCCGCGAGGCCGTCGCTCCCACGGGCGACGGCGTACTCATGGCGGAGGCGGCTCGCCGCTCGATCCAGGTGGCGATGACCGAGGGTGTCGGCGTCCTGCGATCGCGCGACTCGATGTCGACCACGCTCGGCGTGCTCGACGCCCTGGCCAGCAGCGTCACCGGCGATCCGCGCACCAAGGCGTGGGAGACGACCAACCTGCACGCGGTCGCGACGGTCCTCGCCGCGAACGCCAAGATGCGCAAGGAGACCCGCGGGTCGCACTGGCGCGAGGACTACCCCCTGACCGACGACGAGAACTGGCACGTCCGAATCGTGTCGCGGCTCGACGAGGACGGCGTGCTCGTGACCGTCCGCGAGGACGTGCCGACGGCCGTCGGCGCCCGAGGCGAGGAGAAGGCATGAGCCTGTCCGCATCCGTGGTGTCGGCCCTCGAGTCGGCCGGGCTCGACCCCGCGTACGTCGAGGCCCTCGTGCGGGCCACCGTGGCGGAGGACCTCGACGGCGGCGTCGACGTCACGTCGGCGGCCACCGTCCCGGCCGATCAGCGCTCGACCCTCGACCTCGTCGTGCGCGGCACCGGCGTCTCGGCCGGTGCACCCGTCGCCGCCGCGGTGTTCGACACGGTCTCCGGCGGCAACGCGACCGTGATGGTGGTGACCCCCGACGGCTCGCGCGTCGGCCCCGGCGACGTGCTGGTGACGGCGCAGGGCCGCACCCGCGACCTGCTCACCGCCGAGCGGACCGCCCTCAACCTGCTCTGCCACCTCTCCGGCGTGGCCACCGCTACCGCGCTCTGGGCCGACGCGCTCGAGGGCACCGGCGCGAAGGTGCGCGACACCCGCAAGACCACGCCGGGCCTGCGCGTGCTCGAGAAGTACGCCGTGCGGTGCGGGGGCGGGGTCAACCACCGCATGTCGCTCTCGGACGCCGCGCTCGTCAAGGACAACCACGTCGTGGCGGCCGGCGGAGTGGCGGCTGCGTTCGAGGCCGTGCGCGCGATGTTCCCGGGCCTGCCGGTCGAGGTGGAGGTCGACTCGCTCGGCCAGCTCACCGAGGTGCTCGACGCCGGCGCCGACCTCGTGCTGCTCGACAACTTCAAGCCCGACCAGATGCGGGTGGCCGTCGGGATCGCCCGCGAGCACGCCGCAGCGCATGGCCGGGAGCGCGCGCTGCTCGAGGCCAGCGGCGGCCTGACCCTCCCCGACGCCGCCGCCGTGGGCGCCACCGGCGTCGACTACATCGCCGTCGGCGCGCTCACCCACTCCGCCCCCGTCCTCGATGTCGGAGCCGACCTCCGCCCCCTCTGATTCCGGATGAGGGTGCCCCAGGCTGCCTCAGAGGCACCCAGGCTTCCCCACCGAATCACCTCGACCTGCCCGACCCCGTCAGAAGACCCGGCGGCCCACCCTCAGCGGGGGCCGACCATGAACCAGGAGCCACGCATGCTGCTCGCGATCGACGTCGGCAACACCAACACCGTGCTCGGCCTGTTCGACGGCGAGACGCTCGTCCGGTCGTACCGCGTGAAGACCGACGCGCACGCGACCGCTGACGAGTACCGCCTGACGTTCCGCGGGCTGCTCGCCGACGACCCCGACGTCACGGGCATCGCGCTCTGCTCGACCGTGCCCGCGGTGCTGCGCGAGATGCGCACGATGCTCGACCGCTACTACGCCCACGTGCCGCACGTCATCATCGAGCCGGGTCTCAAGACCGGCGTGCCCGTGCTCATGGACAACCCCAAAGAGGTCGGTGCCGACCGCATCGCCAACACCCTTGCGGCGCACCACTTGTACGGCGGCCCCTGCATCGTGGTCGACTTCGGCACCTCCACGAACTTCGACGTCGTGTCGGCCAAGGGCGAGTTCCTCGGCGGCGCCCTCGCACCCGGCGTCGAGATCTCGCTCGACGCCCTCGCCCAGCGCGCCGCCCAGCTCCGCAAGGTGGAGTTCGTCGCGCCGCGATCGGTCATCGCGAAGAACACGGTCGAGGCCCTGCAGTCCGGCGCCCTCTACGGGTTCGCCGGCCAGGTCGACGGCATCGCGGCGCGCATCATCGCCGAGCTCGGCGGGTCGGTCACGGCGGTCATCGCCACCGGCGGCCTCGCCCCCGTGGTGATCCGCGAGTCGTCGACGGTCACCGTGCACCGCCCCGACCTCACGCTCCAGGGCCTGCGCCTCGTGTACGACAAGAACGTCTAGGGCCGCGTCCACCGGTACGTCGCCGTCACGTACGCCAGCTCGACGAACCCCCGTCCGCGCGTGTCGGGGTGGGTGGCGAGGAGCTCGCGGACCGCGGCGTACAAGTCGTCGGCGTCCTCGCGCAGGCTGACATAGGAGTACGTCGAGATCAGCCCGACCACCTGGTCCGGGGTCATCACGACGCGATGCGGGATGTCGGCGCGGACCACGCCGGGGTGCACCGCGTCGATCGCCTGAAACGCCTCGGTGCGGTTCGATCGGAACGAGTCGCCCCCGTCGACGATGTCCGAGAGCGCGTCGATCCACGGCACGCGGGTGTCGCGGGTGTTCCACGCGAGCACGAGCACGCCGCCGGGGCGCAGGACGCGGGTGAACTCAGCGGCGGCGGCCGGCGGGTCGAACCAGTGCCAGGCCTGGCCCGCGGTCACGGCGTCCACCGACGCGTCGGGCAGCGGCAGCGACTCGGCAGGCGCCTGGGCCCGCTCGACGCCCGGCAGGGACGCGCCGAGCTGGTCGAGCATCCCGGCGTCCGGCTCGAAGGCGCGGACGTCGAGGCCGAGGTCGACCAGCGACCGCGTCAGCAGCCCCGTGCCCGCACCGACGTCGGCGACCTCGCGCACGGTCCGCGTCGCGCCGTGCAGCCCCCACACGAGGGCGTACGCCGGGTAGCCCGGGCGCTGGGCGTCGTAGTGGGCTGCCGACGACCCGAACGACAGGCGGCGGTCCTCGTAGGTCGGCTCGGTCACCCCGCGACGTTATCCCCGCGAGGGGCGCTGCGGGGCCCCGATAGCCTTGCGCGCATGACTGACCAGCCCGCCGTGCCCGTCGACGCCGAGGACGACCTCCCCGAGCAGATCCGGGTCCGCCGGGACAAGCGCCAGCGACTGCTCGACTCCGGCCAGGACGCCTACCCCGTGTCGGTGCCGCGCACCCACTCCATCGCCGAGGTGCGCGCAGCCCACCCGGGTCTCGAGCCGGACACGTCCACCGGCGAGGTCGTCTCGATCGCCGGCCGCGTCATCTTCGTACGCAACACCGGCAAGCTCTGCTTCGCCACGCTCCGTGCGGGCGGCGGCTCGGAGATCCAGGCGATGCTCTCCCTCGACAAGGTCGGCGAGGACCGGCTCGCGGCGTGGAAGTCCGACGTCGACCTCGGCGACCACGTCAGCGTGACCGGCGAGGTCATCACCTCGCGCCGCGGCGAGCTCTCGATCCTCGCCGACTCCTGGGTCCTCGCCGCGAAGACGCTCCGCCCGCTGCCCGTCGAGCACAAGCCGCTCGCCGAGGAGACACGGGTGCGGCAGCGCTACGTCGACCTCGTCGTGCGGCCGCAGGCCCGCGAGGTGGCGCGCCTGCGGGTCGCCGTCGTCGCGTCCCTGCGCGAGAGCTTCGCGCGCCGCGGCTTCCTCGAGGTCGAGACGCCGATGCTGCAGACGCTGCATGGCGGCGCCACCGCGCGCCCGTTCGTGACCCACTCCAACGCCTTCGACATGGACCTGTACCTGCGCATCGCGCCGGAGCTGTTCCTCAAGCGCTGCATCGTCGGCGGCATGGAGCGCGTGTTCGAGATCAACCGCAACTTCCGTAACGAGGGCGCCGACGCCACGCACTCGCCCGAGTTCGCGATGCTCGAGTACTACGAGGAGTACGCCGACTACCGCAGCAACGCCGTCATGACGCGCGAGCTGATCCAGGAGGCCACGCTCGCGGCGCACGGCTCCCTGCAGTTCACCCGCTACGACGGCCAGGAGTGCGACTTCTCCGGCGAGTGGGACGAGGTCTACGTCTATCCGTCCGTGTCCGAGGCCGTCGGCCGCGAGATCACACCGTCCACTCCGGTCGAGGAGCTGCGCGAGCTCTGCGAGGCCGTCGGCATCACGCCGGAAAAGACCTGGGTCGCCGGCAAGTACGTCGAGGAGCTCCTCGAGCACCACGTGGTCGAGCACTTCACGCGCCCGACGTTCGTCTTCGACTACCCCGAGGACACCTCCCCGCTGGTGCGCGGCCACCGCACCCAGCCGGGCGTGGTGGAGAAGTGGGACCTCTACATCGACGGCAACGAGCAGGGCACGGGCTACTCCGAGCTCGTCGACCCTGTCCTGCAGCGCGAGCGGCTCGTGGCGCAGTCGCTGCTCAAGGCCGGCGGCGACGTCGAGGCCATGCAGGTCGACGAGGACTTCCTGCGCGCGCTCGAGTTCGGCATGCCGCCGTCGGGCGGTGTGGGCGTCGGCATCGACCGCCTGCTCATGAACCTCACGGGCCTCAACATCCGCGAGACCATCCTGTTCCCGCTCGTGAAGCCCGAATGAGCCCCGCCACCCGCGTCGTCGTCCGTCCCGCACGCACGTCCGACGTACGCGCGATCCGCCGCCTCGTCGACACGTACGCCCCCGACCGCAGGCTGCTGTCCAAGGCGACGGTCGCGCTCTACGAGGACATCACCGAGTTCCTCGTGGCCGACCTCGACGGCGAGGTCGTCGGCTGCGGCGCCGTGCACGTGTTCTGGGAGGACCTCGCAGAGGTGCGCACCGTCGCGGTGGCCCCGGCGTACGTCGGCACCGGGATCGGCAGCGTGCTGCTCACCGGGCTCATCGCCCGCGCCCGCGAGCTCGGCGTGGCGAAGGTGTTCTGCCTGACCTTCGAGACCGAGTTCTTCGGCCGGCACGGGTTCGTCGAGATCGAGGGCACGCCCGTCGACCACGACGTCTTCGAGCAGCTGCTGCGCTCGTACGACGAAGGTGTCGCCGAGTTCCTCGACCTCGAGCGCGTGAAGCCCAACACCCTCGGCAACCACCGCATGCTGCTCTTTCTCTAGGCGCTGCGCGCCGGGCACGGCCGGGCGCTGCGCGCGCTCGGTCCGTTCGGCGACCCTCCTGCGTCGGGCCGCCTCCGGCCCTCGGGCCCTGCGGGAGTCCTCTAGGAGCTTCGCGCCGGGCACGGCCGGTACCGGCCGCGAGGGGTGTGGGACGGACAGAAACCGGCGGCGGTTCCTGTCAGAAGCCGCTCCTCGGCGAATCGTTGGGGAGCCCGAGGTGCCTCTGAGGCACTCTGGGGCACGCTCATCCGGGATCAGCCGGTGTTGCGGAGGCCGGTGGCGATGCCGTTGACGGTGAGGAGCAGGGCGCGGGACAGCGTCGGCTCGACGGTGGTGCCGCCCGCCGCGCGGGCCGCGCGGACGCGGTGCAGGAGCTGCACCTGCAGCAGCTGCAGCGGCAGCAGGTAGCGGTCGCGGGTGGTGAGGGTCGAGGCCAGCGTCGGGTGCGCGCCGAGCAGCTCACTCTCGCCGGTGAGCGCGAGCACCTCCTGCACGGTGAGCGCGTGCTCGGCCTCGATGGTGGCGAACACGTGCTGCAGCTCGGCCGGCACGAGGGCGTCGACGTACTCGCGCGCGACCCGCAGGTCGGTCTTGGCGAGGGTCATCTCCACGTTGGAGATGAAGTTGCGGAAGAAGTGCCACTCGCCGTGCATCTCCGCCAACGCGTCGCCGAGTCCGGCCTCGCGCGCGGCGCGCAGGCCCGACCCGACGCCGAACCAGCCGGGAACGATCTGGCGCGACTGGGTCCAGCCGAACACCCACGGGATCGCGCGCAGCGACTCGATGCCGGCGTCCGCCGACGCGCGGCGGGCCGGCCGCGAGCCGAGGTGCATGTCGGCGAGCTCCTCGACGGGCGTCGAGGTGGCGAAGTAGCGCGGCAGGTCGGGATCGTCCACGAGCGCGCGGTAGGCCTTCTGCGCCTCCACGGACACGAGGTCCATGGCCGGGTCCCAGTGCGCCAGGTTGGCGGCGTTGGCGCGCGGCTGCTGGTGCAGCACGGTCGCCTCGACCACCGCCGCGAGCAGCAGCTCGAGGTTCTCGCGCGCGAGCCCCGGCAGCAGGTACTTGTCGCTGATGACCTCGCCCTGCTCGGTCAGCTTGATCTCGCCGTCGAGCACGCCCCAGGGCTGCGACAGCACCGCCTCGTACGTCGGACCTCCGCCGCGGCCCACCGTGCCGCCCCGGCCGTGGAACAGGCGCAGGCGTACGCCGTGCCGCCGTGCCACGTCGCGCAGCCGGCGCTGGGCGAGGTGGATCTCCCACTGCGACGTGGTGATGCCGGCGTCCTTGTTGCTGTCGGAGTAGCCGAGCATGACCTCCTGCACGTCGCCACGCAGCGCCACGATCTCGCGGTACGACGGATCCGCGAGCAGGCGGTCGAGCAGCTCCCCGGCGCGGCGGAGCTCGTCGACGGTCTCGAGCAGCGGCGCGAAGCCCACCCGCGCGATGCCGCCGGCGATGTCGACCAGGCCGGCCTCGCGGGCCAGCACGACCGCCGCGAGCACGTCGTCGACGCCCTTGGTCATCGAGACGATGTAGGTCTCGCAGACCTCGGGGCCGTACTTGTCGAGCGCCTCCCGGATCGCCACGAACGCGCGATAGGTGCGCAGGTCGTCGCCCTCGAGCGGCGGCGGGGTCGGCGCCAGCGGCCGGCGCGAGGCCAGCTCGTTCGACAGCAGCCGCAGCCGGTGCTCGCGCGGCAGGTCCTCGTAGCGCCAGCCCTGCTCCCCGAGCCGGTCCACCAGCTTCGCCACCGCGCTGTGGTGCATCGAGGCGTGCTCGCGCACGTCGAGCGTGACGAGCGAGAGCCCGAACGCCGCCACCGAGCGGATCGCGCGGGCCACGACGCCGCGCGCCGCGAGCTCGCCGCGGTTGGCCTCGAGCGAGGTCTGCACGAGCATCAGGTCGTCGAGCAGGTCGCGGGTCGAGAGGTAGTCGCGTCCCGCCCGGTGCGGCGTGCCGCCGGAGATGCGGGTGCGGGTGTTGACGAGCTTGGCCCGCACGCAGGTGAGCTTGAGGCGGTACGGCTCCTCGGCGTTGAGCCGCCGGTAGCGGGGGTCGAGCTGGGTGAGCGTGGCGAGATCGGCGTCGAGGGACGCGCGCAGCTCGGGCGTCACCTCGTTGAGCCGCTCGGACACCGAGAGGTCCTCGAGCAGCCGGTCGATCACGGGCAGCAGGTCGCGGATGGCGTGGTCGCGCACGAGATCCACCACGCGCAGCGTCACGTCGGGGGTGACGAACGGGTTGCCGTCGCGGTCGCCGCCGATCCAGGAGCCGAACGACAGCGGCCGGGCGTCCGACGGCAGCCTCACGCCGACGGTCGAGAGCGCGTGCGCGAGGTCGTCGAGCACCTCCGACACCGGGCCGCTCGCGAGGTCGTCGAGGTAGTAGAGCGCGTTGCGCGCCTCGTCGAGTACCTCGGGCCGGTCGAGGCGCAGCTCGTCGGTCTGCCAGAGGAGGTCCACGAGCTCGGCTGCCCGGGCGGACACGCGGGCGTCGTCGAGGCCGATGCCCTCGCTCTCGCTGCGGTCGAGCAGGTCGGCGATCGCACGCAGCTTGAGCAGCACCGAGCGGCGGGCCGCCTCGGTGGGGTGGGCGGTGAACACCGGCCGCGCGGACAACCGGGCGACGCCCTCGGCCACCTGCTCCGGCGTCACGTCGCCCGCGGCGACGGCCGCGGAGATGCGCGTGGCCGCCCGCGAGAGCGGGTCGCCGGACGCGCGGCGGGCGTCGCGCTGCTCCCGCGCGCGGTGCACCTGCTCGGTCACGTTTGCGAGGTGGAAGTACGTCGAGAACGCCCGGGCCAGGCGCGTGGCGGTCTCCACGTCCAGTCCGGCGAGCAGGTCCGAGGTCTGGCCGAGGTCGGCCCGCGCCGTGCGCCGGATCTGCTCGACCAGCTCGAGCAGCGAGGCCGACTCCTGGCGCACGAGGGTGGCGCCGAGGAGCTCGCCGAGCACGCGGATGTCGCGGCGCAGGGCCGCGGTGTCCTCGGAGACGCCGAGGGAGGGCTCGGGCGCGAGATGAAGGTCGCCGGTCATGAAGCGTCCGTCCACGGTGGAGAGGCGGTGGGCGGCACGGCGTCACTGACGCACCGGGGCCAGCCTAGCGGCCCCCCGGCGGCTCCCGCCCCGCGCGAGTAATAGGCCGTCCTGCCCCGGAATTGCCCGCTCTAATCCACGGGGAAATCCCCACCTGTGGATATCCCGTCCGGGTGATATTCGGCGCCGATTTTCTTCCGCCGCGATTCCTGTGCTTTCCTTTTCCAGCCCGCGGAAATGTCGGGGCAATAGCAGCGTGAATAGCGGCAGACGGGAAGCGGTGCAGCATGGCGCAGAAGGTGCAGGTCGTCCTCGTCGACGACCTCGACGGCGGCACGGCCGAGGAGACGGTCACGTTCTCGCTGGACGGGGTCTCCTACGAGATCGATCTCTCGCACGAGAACGCCGCCCGGCTGCGCGACCTGCTCGCCCCGTACGTCGGCCACGGGCGCCGGGTGGGCGGCGGCCGGCGTACGTCGTCGTCGGGCGGCCGGACGACCGGCAAGAGCACCGGCGGCATCGACCCCGCCGAGGTGCGTGCCTGGGCCAAGAGCGAGGGCATCGCGGTCAACGAGCGCGGCCGGATCAGCGCCGACCTGCTCGCGAAGTACCAGGCAGCCCGCGGCTGAGCGCGTGGCGGTGCTCGCCCGTCGAGACGACGGGCTCGAGATCGACGACGACCCGGCGCGGGTCGACCTCGACGTGACCTACGCCCTGGTGGTCGGCGAGGGCTACTGGGCGAACACCCGCACGCGTGACGCCGTGGCGGCCTCGGTGCGCGGATCCTGGGTGTTCGGCGTGTACGACGACGGCACGCAGATCGGCTTCGCCCGCGCGGTGACCGACCGTGCCACCTTCGCGTGGCTGTGCGACGTGATCGTGACCGAGGCGTACCGCGGCCGCGGCATCGGCACCTGGCTCGTCCGTACGGCCCTGGACGCCGTGGAGGCCACCGGCGTCCCGCGCATGCTGCTCGCGACGTACGACGCGCACGAGGTCTACGCGCGCGAGGGCTTCACGCCGCTCGCGCGGCCCGAGACCTGGATGGAGCGCGACCGGCGCCCCTAGCTGCCCACGGTCACAGGAGAGGGCAGCGGGGTCCTGACCTTCGGGCCCAGAACGAACGCGCCGAGGTACAGCAGGCCGGCGAGCCCGAGCAGCGCCGGGTAGCCCACGATCAGGGCGAGGTACTCCAGGCATCCGCCGACCATCGCGCCGAGCAGGTTGGCCGCGAACGCGCCCGTGGCGTCCTCGGTGGTGTCGAACCGCGTCGCGAACACGATGTTCGAGGCGAACACCGGACCGAACGCGATCGCCACAGCGACCACGACGCGCAGCCCCACGGGCAGGCTCAGCAGCCACGACGTCGGCACGAGCCACGCGATGAGCAGCGTGACCGCGAGCAGGCCGAACGCCACCGGTCGCGAGGGCCGCCGCGTCATCCGCCTCGTGACCTCCACCGCGAGCAGCACCACCACGAGCACGCCCGCGAAGACGATCGCGTTGACGACCCACGTGGTGCCGAACAGCAGCGCCGACCACGTCACGGCCCGCGTCTCGAGCAGGAGGAAGGCCGCGCCCAGGCACGCGAGGTCGGCGTATGGCGCCATGCGGCGCAGCGGTCCGCCGATGGCGCGCACCGCGATCAGCGACACGAGCAGCACCATGAAGATGACGAGCAGGAACGTGCCGGGGATGGAGGCGTCCTTCAGGTAGAGGAACGGACGGTCGTCGTGCACCGGGGCCGGGCCGGACAGGTCGGTGACCACCGAGGCCTCGACGGCGGGGTCGCCGCAGCGCTGGTCTGCCTCGGTGAGCCCGGCCACGATGACGGCGCTGCGGGCGCGGAAGGCATCGACGCAGGGCTTGTGCCCGAACGCGGCCTCGGCCGTGTTGGCGAGGCGCCCGATGAGCCAGTCCTCGCGGTAGTAGTTGTACATCGCGAACGCGCCGCCGGGCTTGAGCACGTCGCGCACGTCCTGCAGCGCCTCCTGCGTGAACAGGTAGCTCTCGAGCCGCAGCTGGTTCGACCCTGCCACGAGGGTGAGGGAGTCCGGCAGCGCGAAGATCACGAGGTCGTACTTCTTGTCGGTCGTGTGCAGGAACGCGCGCCCGTCGCCGATGTACGCCGTGACCCGCGGGTCGGCGTACGGCTGCTGCGGGTGCTTCTCCACGCCGAGCTGCTTGATCCGCGGATCGATCTCGACGGCGTCGACGCTCGTGGCGCCCTGGCGCAGCGCAAGGGCGACGTCGGAGCCGTTGCCGGCTCCGACGACGAGCACGTCGCCCACCGGGCCCGCGGCGATGCGCTTGTACGGCTGGGCGTAAAACGGCTCGAACGCGAGCCGGTAGTCCAGGTCGACGATGGCTTGGTGCGGGACGCCGTTGGCGATGATCGCGTAGGCGGCGGTCTGCTTGCCGTCGCTGTCGGTCGCGACCTGGTTCAGCACCTGGATCTTGTAGTAGGGGGACCAGATGTCGCCCTTGAGCACGCCGACCGACATGGTTCCGATCACGAGGGCGAGCGCGAGGACGGTGACCACCTTGGTCATGAGCTCGTACCCCGCGATGAGCAGGACGACGAGGATGCTCAGGACGGACGCCCACGCGATCGGCCCGGCGCCGACGTACGACATCACCGCGAACGACACAGTGCCCGCGAGGCTGCCGAGCAGGTCGAAGCGGTACGCGTCGAGCCGCGGGAGCTCGAAGAAGCACTCGGCGACCATGACGGCCGGGCCCATGAGCACGCCGGCGACGGCGACGAAGACCAGCGTCAGGGTCACCACGGGCGGCCAGGAGCCCTCGGTGCTCACGGCCGTGAAGTAGATGAGGTCGGAGCCCGACTGGTCGATGCCGCCCGGGATGAACGGCACCAGCGCGAGGAGCAGGGCCAGCGCAGGGGCGAACCAGGCGCCCCTGCGCTTGTCCGGCCGGGCGATGAGGAACCCGAGGCCGATGCCGAGGAACGACCCGAGCAGCACGATGTTCGAGAAGTAGGACAGGTGCAGCAGGTTGGCGCCGAGCCACCGGATGAGCATCAGCTCGGTGATCAGCATCAGCGAGCTGGCGAGGAACAGGCGCAACCGGACCGGCATGGGCGCATCCTCGCGGACTGGGTGCCCGCGATGCGTCACATCGGCGGGAGTGCGCCAAGCGCCTGGTCACGGGACGGTCACGCGGCGGCCCCGCCGTCCGGAGCCCGCCGTCCGGGGCGGTGCGGAGCCCGGTGAGCGGGGCCCGGGCCGGGCCCGTGGCGGCGGGGGTTCACCGACGGCGTAACGGCGTCAGGAACGTCCCCGCACCCGGAAGGGTTCTGCGGAGGTGAGCGCCGGGAGTCCCGGGGCTAGGCTTGCGAGAACGGTCGTCACGCGGCCGCTCGTGGTAGAGGAGAGTGCAGATGTTCGAGAGGTTCACCGACCGGGCTCGCCGGGTCGTCGTCCTGGCCCAGGAAGAGGCCCGGATGCTCAACCACAACTACATCGGCACGGAGCACATCCTTCTCGGCCTCATCCACGAGGGCGAGGGCGTGGCTGCCAAGGCGCTGGAGTCGCTCGGCATCTCGCTCGAGGCCGTGCGCCAGCAGGTGGAGGAGATCATCGGCCAGGGCCAGCAGGCCCCGTCCGGGCACATCCCGTTCACCCCCCGTGCCAAGAAGGTGCTCGAGCTCTCGCTGCGCGAGGCGCTGCAGCTCGGCCACAACTACATCGGCACCGAGCACATCCTGCTCGGCCTGATCCGCGAGGGCGAGGGCGTCGCCGCCCAGGTGCTGGTCAAGCTCGGCGCCGACCTCAACCGCGTCCGCCAGCAGGTCATCCAGCTGCTCTCGGGCTACCAGGGCAAGGAGCCGCAGCAGGCGGCCGGCCCGGCCGAGGGCACTCCGTCGACCTCCCTCGTCCTCGACCAGTTCGGCCGCAACCTCACGCAGGCCGCGCGCGAGGGCAAGCTCGACCCGGTCATCGGGCGCGAGAAGGAGATCGAGCGGGTCATGCAGGTGCTGTCCCGTCGCACCAAGAACAACCCCGTTCTGATCGGCGAGCCCGGCGTCGGCAAGACCGCGGTCGTCGAGGGCCTGTCCCAGATGATCGTCAAGGGCGAGGTGCCCGAGACGCTCAAGGACAAGCAGCTCTACACCCTCGACCTCGGCGCGCTGGTCGCGGGCAGCCGCTACCGCGGCGACTTCGAGGAGCGCCTGAAGAAGGTGCTCAAGGAGATCCGCACGCGCGGCGACATCATCCTGTTCATCGACGAGATGCACACGCTCGTCGGCGCGGGTGCCGCCGAGGGCGCGATCGACGCGGCCTCGATCCTCAAGCCGATGCTCGCCCGCGGCGAGCTGCAGACCATCGGTGCGACCACCCTCGACGAGTACCGCAAGTACGTCGAGAAGGACGCAGCGCTCGAGCGCCGCTTCCAGCCCATCCAGGTGCAGGAGCCCACGCTCGCCCACACGATCGAGATCCTGAAGGGCCTGCGCGACCGCTACGAGTCGCACCACCGCGTGTCGATCACCGACGCCGCGCTCGTGGCCGCCGCGACGCTCGCCGACCGCTACATCAGCGACCGGTTCCTCCCCGACAAGGCGATCGACCTCATCGACGAGGCGGGCTCGCGCCTGCGCATCCGTCGGATGACGGCGCCGCCGGACCTGCGCGAGTTCGACGAGCGCATCGCCGACGTCCGCCGCGAGAAGGAGAGCGCGATCGACGCGCAGGACTTCGAGAAGGCCGCGTCGCTGCGCGACAAGGAGAAGCAGCTCCTCGGCGAGAAGGCCACCCGCGAGCGCGAGTGGAAGGCCGGCGACATGGACGTCGTGGCCGAGGTCGACGAGGACCTCGTCGCCGAGGTCCTGGCCGCTTCCACCGGCATCCCGGTCTTCAAGCTGACCGAGGAGGAGAGCCAGCGCCTCATCCGCATGGAGGACGAGCTCCACAAGCGCGTCATCGGCCAGGAGCAGGCGATCAAGTCGCTGTCCCAGGCGATCCGTCGTACTCGCGCCGGCCTCAAGGACCCGAAGCGTCCCGGCGGCTCGTTCATCTTCGCCGGCCCCTCGGGCGTCGGTAAGACCGAGCTCTCCAAGACCCTCGCGGAGTTCCTGTTCGGCGACGAGGACTCGCTGATCTCGCTCGACATGAGCGAGTTCTCCGAGAAGCACACCGTCTCGCGCCTGTTCGGCTCCCCGCCTGGATACGTCGGCTACGAGGAGGGCGGCCAGCTCACCGAGAAGGTGCGCCGCAAGCCGTTCTCGGTCGTCCTGTTCGACGAGGTGGAGAAGGCCCACCCGGACATCTTCAACTCGCTCCTGCAGATCCTCGAGGACGGCCGTCTGACCGACTCGCAGGGTCGCGTGGTCGACTTCAAGAACACCGTCATCATTATGACGACCAACCTCGGCACGCGGGACATCGCCAAGGGCCAGAACCTCGGCTTCTCGAACGCGGACGACACCAAGACGTCGTACGAGCGCATGAAGGGCAAGGTCAACGACGAGCTCAAGCAGCACTTCCGGCCTGAGTTCCTCAACCGTGTCGACGACATCGTCGTGTTCCACCAGCTGTCGCAGGACGAGATCGTCACGATCGTCGACCTCATGGTGGCCAAGCTCGACCAGCGCCTGCGCGACAAGGACATGGGCATCGAGCTGACCCGCGCGGCCAAGGACATGCTCGCCGAGAAGGGCTACGACCCGGTCCTCGGTGCGCGTCCCCTGCGCCGCACGATCCAGCGCGAGATCGAGGACGCGCTCTCGGAGAAGATCCTCTTCGGCGAGCTGCGTCCGGGCTCGATCGTCGTGGTCGACGTCGAGGGCGAGGGCGCCGAGCGGCAGTTCACGTTCCGCGGCGAGGCCAAGAGCGAGGTGCCGACCATCGACGACATCGTCGAGGCCGTCGGCGCCGGCGGTCCCGAGGAGCCCCCGGCCGCACCCGCGGCCGGCGACCTCCCCGCCTGACGCCGAGCACCATCCACGCCGAAGGGCGGCCCCCGAGCGGGGCCGCCCTTCGGCGTCTCGCGCTCACGGGTGTGCGATGACGGTTTGCGATGAAGGCGGCCTTCGTTGCTAAGAGCGGAACAAACTCGGCCTTCATGCTCGACGTTGTCCACAGGCCGGTTCGACCCGCTGCGCCTCGTCCCTCACGCCGGCGTCCGACGTCGGCCAGACTGAGCGGAGCCGTGGGGTACGGCGGGGCAGGAGGCGGCGGTGGCGGCGTACGTCGACGGCCTGCTCACCCCAGGCCGGGTCCGGATCGCCGCGTGGATCGTCGTCGCCCTCGCCGTGATCGGCGCGGTGCTCAACGTCGTCCTCGGCGACCTGCCGCGCACGGCGATCGGTACGACGCTGCTGCCCGACTGGTTCGCGCACTGGACCGGCGGCCGCATGCTGCTCGAGGGCCGTACGGCGGACCTCTACGACCCGGCCGTGCAGCAGGCCCTGCAGGACCGCGTCACCGGCGGGCGGGACGAGCTCGCGTGGTTCGTGTCGCCGCCGGTGTCCGCCTTGATCTACGTGCCGTTCGCGGTCCTGCCGTACGTCGCGAGCTCCGCGCTCTGGGCCGCGGTCACCCTCGCGCTGCTCGTGGCCAGCGCGGTGCTGCTGCGCCCGCTGCTCCCGGCGTACACCGATGCCCAGTGGCAGCTCGGGCTGCTGGTCGTGGCGGCCAGCCAGCCGGTGCTCGAGCTCGTCGGCGGAGGGCAGGACTCCGCCCTGCTGCTGCTCCTCTGGGTCGCCGGGCTCCGGCTGCTCGACCGGCACCGCGACGCGGCCGCCGGCGTCGTGCTGGCCCTCGGACTGGTGAAGCCGCAGCTGTTCGTCCTCGTGCCGCTGGTGCTGCTCGTGCAGCGACGCTGGTCCGCCGTGGCCACCTGGGCGGCGACAGCAGCCGGCCTCGTGCTCGCCTCCGTCGCGGTGGCCGGCGTCGGCGGGCAGACGGCGTGGGTCGAGGCCCTGCGCTCCGAGCGCTACCACGAGGTCGTCCAGGTCGGTCAGTCCTGGATGATGCATGGCATCCCGTCGTCGCTGGTCTCGCTCGTGCCGGCGTCGTGGGCCGAGGTCGCGCAGCTCGTCGGCGTCCTCCTCGGTGCGGCCCTGGTGATCGCGCTGCTCGTCGCCGTACGCCGGTCCGCCCAGGCCTCGGTGATGAAGGTGTGGTCGCTGGTCGCTCTCACGACGGTGCTCCTGACGCCGCACATCCTCAGCTACGACCTCGTGCTGCTGATCCCCGCCGTCCTGCATCTCGCACGTGGCGGCGGCACGCGCACCACGCGCCTGTCGCTGCTCGCGCTCTACCTGCTCACCTGGACGGCATGGCCGCGGCACGAGCTCGGCGCCGCCGCGCCGTGGCTGGGCTGGATCGGCGTCTCGTGGGCCGTCGTCCCGCTCCTCCTGCTCTGGCGCGAGTCATACACCGAGCTCGCCTCCGACGGCTCAGCCGCACCCGCCGAACCGGTGGCGGTCAGCGGCAGGGAGCGGTGAGGATCGTGCGGTGCGGGTCGGCCTCCGGCCCGTCGAGGTACGACTCCCACGGGTCGCCCGCGCGCGTGAGCCCGTGCTCGGCGAAGAACGCCTCGACGGCGGCGTAGGCCTCGCCGAGCTCCTGCCACGCCCCGACGTGCACGGCCACCACGGCGTCGCCCTCGGGGAGGGTCGCTGCCTCGACGGTGCCGCTCCCCGCGAACGACGGGGCGCACGGGAAGCCTGCGGCCAGCGCGAACACCTCGGCCGCGCCGGACTCGTCCATGCCGTCGGCGCCGAGGGCGTAGACGATGAGCGGCGGCCCGGTCGGCCCTGCCTCCGCGGCGCCCAGAGCCGTCACGACCTCGCCGTACGCCGCCCCCACGAACGCGCCGATCTCCTCGGGCCGGGCGGTGCCGCGGACGACCGCGATGCTCTGGGTCTGCAGGCGCTCGACGCCGATGCTCTCGATCATGGCTCGATGGTCGCACCGACGCCGGGGAGGCGGTAGCGCCCGTCGTCGAGCGGCTCGGCGAGGCCGTCGGCCACGAGACCGTCGAGCGCGCGCTCGCGCTGCGCGGCGTCGTCCCACACCGCGTCGAGCGCCGACTTGGCAACGGGCGCATGGGCATCGCGCAGCACGGCCATGAGCCGGCCGCGCACCTGGCGGTCGGTGCCTGCGAACTTCTGCACCGGGCGCTGCGGACCGTCGTACGCCGGCCTCCCGAGCGCGACCCAGGTGCACGACGTCCGCACCGGGCAGGCCTCGCAGCGGGGCGAGGACGCCGTGCAGACCAGCGCCCCGAGCTCCATCACCGCGACCGACCAGAGCGCGGCCTCGCCGTCGAGGTCGGGAAGAACCGATGCGGCGAGCGCCCGCTCGGATGCGTTGATCGTCGGCCGCGGGTGCTCGGTGCCGGTGAGGAGCCGGGCGAGCACGCGGCGCACGTTGGTGTCGAGCACGACGGCGCGGCGTCCGAACGCGAACGAGGAGAGCGCCGCCGCGGTGTAGTCGCCGACTCCGGGGAGCGAGCGCAGGTGCTCGGGGTCGGACGGCACCTCGCCCCCGAACCGCTCGACGCAGGCGGCCGCCGCCTCGTGCAGGCGCAGGGCGCGGCGCGGGTAGCCGAGCCGGCCCCACGCCCGCACGACCTCGCCCGGCGCCTCTGCCGCCAGCGCGGCCGGCGTTGGCCAGCGCCGCATCCACTCCTGCCAGATCGGGAGGACCCGGTCGACCGGCGTCTGCTGCAGCATCACCTCGCTGACGAGCACGCCCCAGGGGGTGCGGTCCGGCGCCCGCCACGGCAGCTCGCGCGCGTTCGCGGCGTACCACGCCAGCAAGGGCGCGTGCAGGTGCGAGGACGGCATGGCCCCCGCATCCTCGCACCTCCCGCACGGGCGGCAGATCGCCCGGTAGCGTCGGCCCTGTGAGCACGCTGCTGCATCCGGTGGGGTCCAAGCCGCCCAGCACGTACTGGGTACGCCGTGCCCTCGTGCTGATCGTCGTGGTGGCGCTCGTGCTCGGCATCCGTCAGCTGTTCTTCAGCGGCGACGGCAAGGCCACCGCCTCGCCCGACCCGTCGCAGTCGAGCTCGGCCGCGCCCGACCCCACCCCGAGCACGTCGAAATCGAGCACCGCCTCGGCCAAGCCGTCGACCAGCGCGAGCAGCGGCACCGGGGCGTGCAAGAACAACCAGATCAAGGTGACCGCGTCCACCGACGCCGCGTCGTACCAGGTCGGGGCGACGCCGCGGCTGCGCATGCGCATCCAGAACATCTCGAGCAGCGCGTGCAAGCGCGACATCGGCAGCAAGAGCAACGAGCTCATCATCACCTCGGGCACCGCCCGGGTCTGGTCCTCGGACGACTGCAACCCGGGCGGAAGCTCCCAGGTGGTGACGCTCAAGCCCGATCAGAGCTACTCGGTCGACGTGACCTGGCTCGGGCGCCTGTCGCAGAAGGGCTGCCCGCCCGACCAGCCCATCGCCGAGGCGGGCACCTACAAGCTCGTCGGACGCAACGGCGAGGTCGAGTCCGCTCCCGCCGTGTTCTCCCTCACCAAGGCAGGCTGACGTGCCGCGGTCGTGGCGCTCGGACCGGTCGTACCTCTCGATCGCCTCCACCGGCTCGGTGCTCTCGATCGCCTCGACGGGATCGATCCTCTCGATCGGGTCGATCGGCTCCGCGCTCTCGATCGGGTCGATCGGCTCGGTGCTCAGCCTCTGCTCGATCCTGTCCGCCGGATCGAGCTTCTCCGCCCTGTCGTTCCGGGCGCACCGCGGCACCCTCGCCGCCGGCGGCAGCGGGTCCTGACCCGCCGCCGGAGTGCTGCTCACCGGCTGTGAGCAACGCCCGGGAGCCGTCCGTCACGCGCTGTGAAGGCGCAGTTCGTTCGCCCGTACGGGTCAAGGGACCGGCAGTTCCTGACGATGCCTGGAGCAGGTGAGGCGAGGGCAGCGTGCCCGCGCGCCGGGGCGGGAGGAGGCCGCGTGCGATGAGCGCGTCCGATCTCGGTGCGCCCGCGATCCCGGAGCGCCGCGTCTCCACCGTGGTCGTCGCCGGCACCCACGTGCGCCTAGCCCGGCTGCGCCACCTGCTCCAGCTCGCCGGCATCGACGTCGTCGGCGCCGCCAAGTCGGCCGAGGAGGCCGTGGCGCTGGTCGGCGACCTCGACCCCGACACGGTGCTGCTCGACCTCGCCCTCGGCGTCGGAGGGCTCGAGGTCGTGGAGCGCGTCATGGCCCGGTGCCCGACACCGATCGTGCTCGTCGGTCCCGCGTCGCAGCAGGCCGACGTCGCCCTCGCCGCGGGAGCCGTCGACGTCGTCGCCACGACCGCGGAGCACCTCGGCCCCGGCGCCTTCGCCCGTGTGCTCGGCCGCCATCTCGGCGTGGCGAGCCGCGTCCGGGTCATCACCCACCCGCGCGGCCGCCTGCGCGAGCGCGGCCTGGCGTCCGACGGCCCGGCCGCTGCCCCGGCCGACCGATCGGCGGCCCGGCGTACGCCGGTCGTGGTGATCGGGGCGTCGACCGGCGGCCCGCCCGCCCTCTCCGCGCTCCTCGGCGCGTTCCCTCCCGACTTCCCCGCACCTGTCGTCGTCGTGCAGCACATGGCCGAGGGGTTCGTGGAGGGCCTCGCCGGCTGGCTCGACGGAGTCGTGCCTCTGCCCGTGTCCGTGGCGCTCTCCGGGGACCGTCTGCGCCCCGGGCACGTGGTGGTGGCGCCGAGCGACGGCAACCTCGTCGTCGAGACCTCGCTGCGCCTGCGCGTAGAGCCCGCGCGTCCCTCCCAGCTGCACGTGCCCGAGGTCGACCGCACGTTCCGGTCGGTGGCCGAGGTGTGCCGCGACCGCGCCGTCGGGGTTCTGCTGACCGGCATGGGCCGCGACGGCGCTGCCGGCCTGCTCGCGATGCGCCGCGCGGGCGCCTTCACGATCGCCCAGGACGAGACCACGAGCGCGGTGTGGGGGATGCCTGCTGCTGCCGTCGCGCTCGAGGCGGCGTCGGTGGAGCTGGCGCTGCCCGACATCGCGCCGGCCGTCCTCGACGCCGTCGCCCGTCTCGCGGTCCCGGAGGCGGTGTGACATGAGCATCGTCGCCCCGAACCGCGAGCTCACCGAGTCCGAGCACCTCGCGCTCGCCGAGTTCCTCGCCCGCACGGCCGGCCTCGTCTTCGACAAGAGCCGCCGTCCTGCCCTCGCGGGCATCGTGGTCGACCGCATCGCCGCCACCGGCGCCGCGGACCTCGGCGCCTATCTCGCGCGGATCAGCTCACCGTCAGGAGCCGAGGAGCGCCAGCGTCTGCTCGACGAGGTGACGATCCCCGAGACGCACTTCTTCCGGAACCCGCCGCAGATGCATGCCCTGCGCCACCGGCTGCTGCCGGAGCTCATGCGCCGCGCCGTCGCTCGCGGCCGCGCCCTCACGATCTGGAGCGCCGGCTGCTCGAGCGGCGAGGAGCCGTACTCGCTCGCCATGCTCGCGCTCGAGGTCGCCGAGACCCTGCCCGAGGCGCCGGACATCCGCATCGTCGCGACCGACCTGTCGTCGGGCGCCGTCAGCGCCACCGTGCGCGGCCGGTACTCCGGGCGCTCGCTCGCGCTGGTGGAGCCCGAGCGGCTCGAGCGCTTCTTCACGCCGTCGGTGGGCGGGGCGTCCGCGGTGGCGCCCGAGGTGCGCGAGCTCGTCGACGTACGCCTGCACAACCTCGTCGCGGACCCACCGCCGTTCGAGCACGGCGAGGTCGATCTGATCGTGTGCCGCAATGTCACGATCTACTTCGCGCGCGACACCACGCGCGAGCTCGTCAGCCGGTTCCACGGCGTCCTCGGTGCCGGCGGCTACCTCGTGCTCGGCCACGCCGAGACGCTCTGGCAGGTGACCGACGCGTTCACGCTGGTGACGCTGGGCGATGCCTTCGCGTACCGCAAGGACGTCCCCGTCGTGCGCGTGCCCGAGCCGGAGCCCGAGCCCTCGCCGCGTCCCCGCCGGCCGCTGCCCCCGCCCAAGGTCGCCCCGCCGCGGGCGCACGCGGGCGCCGAGCCCGATCACGTGCCGGACCCGGACCGCGCCACCGACCTGCTGCGCCTCGCCCGCGAGGCGATGGAGCAGACCAGGTACGGCGAGGCCGCGCGCCTGGCCGCCGCAGCCGCCACCGCGAGCCCGTTCGAGGTCGACGCGTACCTCGTGGAGGGCCGCGCCCGCGCGACGGCGGGCGACGATGCGGGCGCACTGGTGGCGCTGCGCAAGGCCGTGTACCTGTCGCCGGAGCTCGGCCACGCCCGGTTCGCGCTCGCAGGCGCGCTGTCGCGCTGCGGCGAGCACGCCGCCGCGGCGCGCGAGTACCGCGCGGCCGCGCTCTCGTTGCCCGCCACTCCCGAGAGCGAGCTCGTCGACCTGCTCGACGGCTGCGACGTCGGCCAGCTCGTCGCCCTCTGCCGTCAGCTCGCCGACGAGTGCGACCGCCGCACGGCCGAGGAGGGGTAGCCGTGTCGCTGTTCACTGCCGCCCCGGCGCCCGCCCCGCGCGCGCCTCGACCAGCCGCCCCGACGGCTCCTGCCCCGAGGACGCCGGTCGCCGACGACGGCGGGCACGTGCTCTTCGCCGTGGGCGGCACCACCTTCGCCGTCGCCGTGAACGACGTGCGCGAGATCTCCCGCGCAGCGCGGCTCGAGCTCCTCCCCGAGCCCGTGCGGTCCGGGTACGGCGTCGGCGTCGCGCTGGTCGACGTGCGCGGGCGCTCGGTGCCGGTCGTCGATCTGCGCTCGGACGCGTCGCGCCCCGGCGACGTGCTGCTCCCGGTCTACCGCCGCCACGCCGGACTCGTGGTGGACCGCGTGGTCGCCGTGACCGCGGCCGGCGATCTCGTGCCGGAGACGGACGAGGTGCCGGACACGCTGCCGTCGTGGGCGCGGGGCGTCGTACGGCCTGCCAGCGGCGGAGATCCCGTCGTGGTCGTGGCCCTGCCCGACGCTGCGGCGATCCCGGGGCGTCCGGACGAGCCGAGGCTCGGCTCCGCGCTCGTCTGAGAATTCCCGGCGCCGGACGCCGGCGCATCTGCCACGCTGGAGCACGAGGGCCGTCCGCCCGGATCGGGGGATCCCATGACCGTCTCGTCGCAGCGCACCGTGGTCGGCGACATCGCGCCGTCGCGCGGCACGATCGCCTTCGCCTGGGCCGTGTCGACCATCGTCCTGGGGCTCACCTTCATGGCCGTGCTCGTGATGGCCATGCTCGTCCTGTCGCCGGTGGCGGTGCGGTCGGACCCGACCAACCCGCTCGGCGTGCAGTGGGACGCCTGGGCGTCCTGGCTCTCCCTCGGCGTCGCCCTGCTCGTCGGCACGGTGATGGTGACGGCCGGCGGAGGCGGCAGCGGGCTCATGTGGAGGTGGGCCGAGCTGCGGGTCCAGCTCGCGTCCGGCGGACCCGCGCCCTGGGCGCGTCGCGCGCTGCGCCCCTTCCTGCTCGGTGCGGCCGTGCTGGGCTGCCTCGCCGTACGCCACGACAGCGGGGGCCTGCTGCTCGGCGTCGCGCTGATGGCTCTCGCCCTCGGTACGTCGCTCGCCGCGCCCGACCGCCGCGGCGTGCTGGAGCGGCTGCTCGGGCTGCGCGACGTGGCCTACGGCCAGGTGCCCGCCGACGGGCGAGCGGGTGAGGGGTCAGGTCAGACGTAGCGCTCGAGGATGCTCGATTCCGCGAGCCTGCTCAGGCCCTCGCGGATCGAGCGGGCGCGCATCTCGCCGACGCCCTCGACGGCCTGCAGGTCGTCGATGCTGGCCGCCAGCAGGCGCTGCAGCCCGCCGAAATGCCCCACCAGGCGATCGAGCACGACTTCGGGCAGCCGCGGCACGCGGGCGAGCAGCCGGAAGCCGCGCGGGCTGACCGCCTGGTCGAGCACCTCGGGCGAGGTCGGGAATCCGATCGCGCGCGCGACGGTGGTCAGGTCGAGAAGCTCGGTGGCGGTGAGCGCGTCGAGGTCGTCGAGCGCCTGCTCGAGGGTGCGCGCGGCCTTCTTGCCGACGGGCGCCGGCAGGTAGTCGCGGATGACGAGCTGGCGGTCGGTGTCGACTCCGGCGATGAGCTCGATGAGCTGCAGCGACAGCAGCCGGCCGTCGGTGCCGAGCTCGACGAGGTAGTCCGAGATCTCCGCGGAGATACGGCGGACCATCTCGAGGCGCTGGGCGACCGCGCACACGTCGCGCACGGTGACGAGGTCCTCGATCTCCAGCGCCGAGAGGGTGCCGCTCACCTCGTCGAGGCGCATCTTGTACCGCTCGAGGGTCGCGAGCGCCTGGTTGGCGCGCGAGAGGATCTGGCCGGAGTCTTCGAGCACATGCCGGCGGCCCGCGACGTACAGCGCGATCGTGTTCATCGACTTGCTGACGCTGACCACCGGGAAGCCGGCCTGCTTGGACACGCGGTCGGCGGTGCGGTGGCGGGTGCCCTGCTCGTCGGTGGGGATCGTGGGGTCGGGCAGCAGCTGTACGGCCGCGCGCAAGAGGCGCGTGCCCTCCCGGTCGCAGATGACGGCGCCGTCCATCTTCGCGAGCTCGCGCAGGCGCTGCGCGGAGAACTCGACGTCGAGGGAGAAGCCGCCCGAGGCCATCGCCTCGATGGTGCGGTCGTGGCCGAGGACCACGAGGCCGCCGGTGCGGCCGCGCAGGATGCGCTCGAGGCCGTCGCGCAGCACGGTGCCAGGTGCGACCGCGGCGATCGCCGCGCGCAGCGCGAGATCGACGTCGTCGCGCTTCTCGCTCGCCACTGCTGGCCCCCTGCTGCTCACGGCCCGGGCCGGTGGTCGCGCTGGCTGCGGCACCCGGGCGTCGTCACTCTATCGACGGGCCGTGCGCTCATGCCGTTCCGGGCCGCCTCGATACGGCTTCGAGATATGCGCCCTCAGACCACGGAGAGGTGCCGCAGCATGCCGAACGCGTCCTCGAGGTGGTGCACCTCGGTGATGCGCGGGCCGTCGGGGTCGGTGCGGGTCTCGGCCGCCGGCAGCTTCGCCTTGGTGCCGCGCGGCACGAGGATCCGGGCGAAGCCGAGGCGCCGGGCCTCGGCGACGCGCTGGGCGAGGAACGGCACCGGGCGTACGTCGCCGGACAGCGCGACCTCGCCGATGGCGAGCACGTCGCCGTGCAGGGCTCGGCCGAGGCTCGCCGAGGCCACCGCGAGGCACACGGCGAGGTCGCAGGCCGGATCGGCGAGCTTGGCGCCGCCGACGGTGGCGACGTACACCTCCTTGTCGGAGATGCGTCGGCGTACCGAGCGCTCGGTGACGGCGACGAGCATGGCGACGCGGGCGGCGTCGAGGCCGCTGACGCCCCGCCGCGGGTTGGGGGTGGCGGCGTCGGTGACGAGCGACTGCACCTCCGCCAGCATCGGCCGGCGCCCCTCCATCGTGACGGTGACGCAGACGCCCGGCACGGGCTTGTCGCGGTGCTCGCGGAACAGGTCGCTCGGGTCGGTGACCTCGCGCAGGCCGTCCTCGGCCTGCTCGAAGCAGACGATCTCGTCCGCGGGGCCGTAGCGGTTCTTCACCGCGCGCAGCAGGCGCAGCGACGTGTGCCGGTCGCCCTCGAAGGTAAGGACGGTGTCGACGAGGTGCTCGAGGGCGCGGGGCCCGGCGATGCTCGAGTCCTTGGTGGACTGCCCGACCACCAGCAGCGGGGTGCGCCGCGACTTCGCGACGCGGCTGAGCACCTGCGTGACCTCGACGACCTGGGCGACGCCGCCCGCGCGGCCCTCGACGTCCGCGCTCGCGATGGTCTGCACCGAGTCGACGATGATCAGCGCGGGATCGTGCTCCTCGATGTGGCCTAGGAGGGTGGCGAGGTCGTTCTCGTCGGCGAGCAGCAGGCGGTCGGAGTCGGCTCCGATGCGACGGGCCCGGACTCCGATCTGCTCGACCGACTCCTCGCCCGACACGTAGAGCACGGTGCCGCGGCCCTCGGTGCCGTGGCCCTCAGCGCCGCGGCCGAGGCGCTCCGCGACGTGGTGGCCGACCGCGAGCAGGAGCGTGGACTTGCCGACGCCGGGCTCGCCAGCGACGAGGACCACCTGGCCCGGCACGAGGCCGCCGCCGAGGACGCGGTCGAACTCGCCGATGCCGCTGGAGGACCGCACGACCTCGAGCTCGGCGATCTGGCTCACCGGGCGTGCCGCCCGGGTCGGGGCCACGCCGTCGGTGCGGGCCTTCAGCCCGGACGACGAGGTCGGCGCCGACACCTCGGCCACCGTGCCCCACGCCTGGCACTCGCCGCACCGCCCGACCCACTTCGGCGAGGTCCACCCGCACTCCGTGCACCGGAACCCCGGAGCCCTCACCTTCGCCATGGCGAGCACCCTACGGACCCCCGCCGACGACCCCCGCCCTGGTTTGCGATGAAGGCGACCTTCATCCAATAGAGCCGAACAATCGTTCCCATCACGTCGGCCGATATCCACAGGCCCGGAGTCGTCTCTGGTGGGCTGACGCGGCCCGAGGGAGCCTCGGTCCATGCCTCGCAGAGCGGAATGGAGCCGGGACGCGGTCCGAGAGGTCGCTGCTCGGCAACTCGGACTCATCACCAGCGCACAACTTATGGCCCTCGGCGTGCCGCGTTCGACCGTGGCCTGGTCCGAGCAGGTCGGCGGCATGTTCACCTGGGTCCTTCCGGGTGTGCATCGCTTCGAGGGCAGCGGTCCGCTGTCCCGCGACCACGAAGAGCTTGCTGCCTTGCTGTACGCCGGGTTCGGCTCGATGGTCAGCGGTGCCCGTGCCCTCATGCGGTTCGGTATCCGAGCCGCATCCAGGCCGTCGTTCCAGGGTGATCGAAAGGCACTCGTCCTGGTCCCGCATGGCCGAAAGCGCTCGAGCCGCGAGTTCGTGCGCATCGAACGCACGCTCTGGCTGCCGGAACCCCGGCGGATCCACCTGATCGATGTCGCGCCTCCCGCCCGGGCGGTCCTCGACGCGGCCCGTGCGTGCACGGTGCAGGACGACGTGCGCGCTCTCGTGTTCGAAGTCGTCCAGCGCGGGATCGCAACACCGGAGCAGCTCTCCGATGAGCGGATCAAGGGGCAGATGCGTGGCTCGCGGTTCGCGCGGCTTGCCATCGAGGAGGTGGTCGCGGGTGCTCGCTCGGTGCCCGAGGGCGACGTACGCCGGATCTTCGAATCGCGCGGCGTCCTCGGGCTGCTCTACAACCCGCGGCTCTATCTGCCGGACGGCTCCTTCCTGTGCTCGCCCGATGTGTACGACCCGCTGACCGGCACCGTGCTCGAGGTCGACAGCCGCGAGCACCACTTCTCGGTGCAGAGCTGGGAGGCGACGATGCTGCGGCACGGGCGTATGACCGCCGCCGGGCTCGGCGTCCTGCACTCTCCCCCGAGCCGCCTGGGCCGGGAGCCCGACGGCGTGGTCGAGGAATACCGTCGTGCGCAGACCGCCCGCATGGGATGGGTGCCGACCGTGGTCGTCGTCCCGGCGTCTGCCGCGGCGTAGGTCAGCGGGTACGGCGGGGCAGCGGGAAGCGGTCGGGGTCGACGTCGAACCGCTGATGGGCGGTGAGCGTGGAGAGGACGAGGTCGTACGAGTCCTCGACGAGCTCGCGGAGCAGTGCGTCGGGGACCGATCCGTCGAGGGTGACGGAGATCCAGTGCCGCTTGTTCATGTGGTAGCCGGGCTCGATCGCCGAGTGTTCCGCGACGAGGGTCGGCCCGACCTCGGGGTCGACTTTGAGCGTGATGACGCCGGGGTCGCCCCACATGCCGATCAGGGCGAAGAGCTTGCCCCCTGCGTGCCGGCCCGTGCCGGCGTCCGTGGCGGTGGCGATGCCGACCTTGTAGACGTTGACGTCGTCGCCGAACGGGTGCGTCAGCGTGGCTCCGGGGAGCTCGAGCGGCATCGCGAGGGCGCGGGTGCGCTGGTCCGGCGTACGTCGAGCTGCCATGTGGCGACTGTACGTCGAGCCCTACCGGTGGATGCGGCCGAGATGATTGCCGGGATTGTTCGGCTCTATTGGATGAAGGTCGCCTTCATACAGAACTTCCCCCAACGGGGCCATCAGTCGGGGTCGGCGGGGTGGGGGGCGAAGGGGAGGAGGGCGGCGGCGCGCTCGGCGGCCGTGCGCTGGCGGGCGGCGACCGAGCGGGCGGCGGTGAGGGCGGCCATGCGGGCCTCGCAGTGCGCGGCCAGGACGTTGTACGCCGGCTCGCCCATGAGCTCGATGAGCGTGCCGCGCTCGGTGATGTACACCGGGTCCGGTGCGACGTGGGCCTCGGTCGAGCCGCTGCAGTACCAGTCGAGGTCGTGGCCGCCAGGGCCCCAGCCGCGGCGGTCGTACTCGAAGATCTGGACGACGAGGATCTGCGTGCCGTCGGTGCGCTCGACGTGCTGGAACGTGCGGCGTACGGGCAGCTGCCAGCAGACGTCCGGCTTCACCTCGAGCGGCTGCTTGCCGATGCGCAGCGCCAGGCTGTGCAGCGCGCAGCCCTCGCCGCCCTCGAAGCCCTTGCGGTTGAGGAAGACGCAGGCGCCGTCGACGACGCGCGTCTTGCGCTGCCCCTCCTCGTCCTTCTCGACCACGCCCTTCTTGCGGCCGGTCTTCTCGTACTGCCAGGTCTCCGGCGTGAGCATCTCGGCGTACTTCTTCATGCGCTTCTCGTCGTCCTTGTCCGAGAAGTGCGCACCGAGGACGCAGCAGCCGTCGTCGGGCTTGGTCGCGTCGATGCCGTGGCAGCCTGCGCCGTAGATGCACGTCCAACGGCTCGTGAGCCACGTGAGGTCGCAGCGGTAGACGGTCGTGCCGTCGGCGTCCGCCGGGTCCGGGAATTCGATCCACGCGCGCGGGAAGTCCAGCGGCACCTCGTCGCCGCGCCCGATGACGACGTCGACCGGACCGCTCTTCTTCTTGCCACCACCAGCCACCCCGACACCCTAGGACGTGCGGGTAACGCGTACGTGTCCGGGCGCGGTTCGATGCCGCGTCGAGACGTACGGCGTCAGCCGTGCCGTCCCGTCGTCCACCGTCCCCGCGCCCGCCACGGTGCGCGACATCCCGACCGCCGTCCGTCGCGGCCCGCTCCAGCACGGCCGTCCATGAAGGCCGAGTTTGTTGCGCTCTGAGCAACGAAGGCCCCTACTGGGCGAGGCCTTCGGCCATCGTCGCCCAGCGGGGGCCCACCCTTCATCTCAAACGGGGGGGTGGGAATGCGGGGTCGGGGCTCGCGGCAGGGGGTGGTCGCCTAGGGTCGGGCTGTGCGCCTCGGAGTCCTCGACGTCGGCTCGAACACCGTCCACCTGCTCGTGGTGGACGCGCACCACGGCGCGGCGCCCTTGCCGGCCCACTCGCACAAGGTCGAGCTGCGCCTCGCCGAGCTCATCGACGCCGACGAGCGCATCACCGACGCCGGCGTCGACCGGCTCGTGGAGTTCGTGCGCTCCGCCCAGGACGTCGCGGAGGACCTCGGCGTCACGCAGATGCACGCGTTCGCAACCTCCGCGATCCGCGAGGCTACGAACGGCGAGGACGTTCTGCGCCTCGTCCTCGAGCGCACCGGCGTCGACCTCACAGTGCTCTCGGGAGCCGACGAGGCGCGCCTCACGTTCCTCGCAGTACGCCGATGGTTCGGCTGGAGCTCCGGCCGCCTCCTGGTGCTCGACATCGGCGGCGGCTCGCTCGAGATCGCGCTCGGCACGGACGAGACGCCCGACGTCGCCGTCTCGCTGCCGCTCGGCGCGGGCCGCCTCACCCGCGCCTACCTGCACCACGACCCCGCCACCTCCGAGGAGGTGAAGGCGCTGCGCAAGCACGCCCGTGCCACCATCGCCGAGGTGACGGGCAGGCTCGCGCGGGCGGGGGAGCCGCGGCATGTGGTCGCGACGAGCAAGACGTTCCGGTCGCTCGCCCGCATCACCGGAGCCGCGCCGTACAGCGAGGGCCCGTTCGTCCAGCGGCTGCTCGCGCGCGACGACCTGCGCACCTGGGTGCCCAAGCTCGCGTCGATGACGGCGAAGGAGCGCGGCGCCCTGCCGGGCGTCAGCCCCGGTCGTGCGGCGCAGCTGCTCGCCGGAGCCGTCGTCGCCGAATCCGCGATGGACCTCCTCGGGCTCGACACCCTCGAGATCGGCCCGTGGGCCCTGCGCGAGGGCATCATCCTCGAGCTCCTCGACGGGATCGGCCGATGACCGCGACCTGGGCCAGGAGCGCCGGATGACGGCCACGACGGGCGAGGTGGTCGACCCCTCCTGCGGGCTCACGACCGCCGAGGTCGCCGAGCGCGTAGCGAGCGGGCGCGTGAACGCGGTCAAGGACCGCAACGCCCGCAGCCTCGGCGACATCGTGCGGGCGAACACGTTCACCTACTTCAACGCGCTCATCGGGTTCTTCTGGATCCTGATGCTCGTCAGCGCGCCGCTCATCGACTCGCTGTTCGGCCTCGTGATCGTGGTCAACACCGCGATCGGCATCGTGCAGGAGTACCGCGCGGCGAGGACCCTGGCGAAGCTGAGCCTCGTGGGGCAGCAGCAGCCCACCGTGCGCAGGGACGGCGTCGAGGGCCAGATCCCGCCGCACGACCTCGTGGTCGACGACGTCATCGTCGTCCGCACCGGCGACCAGATGCTCGTCGACTCGATCGTGCTCGAGTCCCACGGTCTCGAGCTCGACGAGTCGCTCCTCACGGGCGAGGCCGACCCGGTGGAGAAGGGCGCTGGAGACGAGGTGCTCTCGGGCTCGTTCGTCGTCGCGGGCTCCGGCCTGATGCGCGCCCACCGCGTGGGCCACGACTCGTACGCGTCGAAGATCGCCGACGAGGCCAGCAAGTTCGCGATCACGCGCTCGGAGCTGCGCTACTCGATCCAGCGGTTCATCAAGGTCGTCTCCTGGTTCCTCGTGCCCGTCGGGGTGTTCCTGTTCATCTCGCAGTACCGCGCGAACGACGGCAGCATCCGGGCCTCGATCGCCGGCACCGTGCCCGGCGTCATCACGATGGTGCCGGAGGGCCTCGTGCTCCTCACGAGCGTCGCGATGGCCGTGTCGGTGATCCGCCTGGCGCAGAAGAAGACGCTGGTGCAGGACATGCCCGCGGTCGAGGTGCTCGCGCGCGTCGACGTCGTCTGCGTCGACAAGACCGGCACGTTGACCGAGCCGGGCATGGCCGTGCAGCAGGTCGTCGTGCTCGACGACGCCGCACCCGTCGACGAGGCGTTGGGGGCACTCGGCGCGAGCGAGCCGGAGCCCAACCCCACGCTGGCCGCCGTCGCATCGCGGTACGCCGCGCCCGAGGGCTGGCACGTGGTGTCCGCGGTGCCGTTCTCCAGCGCGCGCAAGTGGTCGTCCGCGACGTTCGAGGCGCAGGGCCCCTGGGTGCTCGGTGCGCCGGAGATGCTGCTGCCGGACGGCCATGCCGTCCGCGCTCAGGCCGACGGCCTCGCCCAGGGCGGCGCCCGCGTGCTGCTCCTGGCGCGGGCGGACGGCGAGCCCAGCCCGGACACCGGCGCCGGCGGCCTCTCACCCGCCGCGCTCGTCGTGATCAACCAGACCCTGCGCTCGGACGCAGCCGACACCGTGGCCTACTTCCTCGACCAGAACGTCCGGATGAAGGTCATCAGCGGCGACAACGCGGTCACCGTCGGCGCGATCGCCGCCCAGGCCGGAGTGCCAGGGGCCGACGACCCCGTCGACGCGCGCGATCTGCCCGATGACCAGGAGGCGCTTGCCGACATCCTCGAGACCCACAGCGTCTTCGGGCGCGTGACGCCGGCGCAGAAGCGGGCCATGGTCGGCGCGCTGCAGAGCCGCGGCCACGTCGTCGCGATGACCGGCGACGGCGTCAACGACGTGCTCGCGCTCAAGGACGCCGACCTCGGGATCGCCATGGGGTCCGGCGCCGGGGCGACCCGCTCGGTCGCGCAGATCGTGCTGCTCGACGACCGGTTCGCGGTGATGCCGTCCGTCGTGGCGGAGGGCCGGCGGGTGCTCGGCAACGTCGAGCGCGTGTCGCAGCTGTTCCTGTCCAAGAGCTTCTACGCGATGGTCGTCTCGCTGGCCACGATCCTGCTGACGCTCCCGTTCCCCTTCCTCAACCGGCACCTCACGGTGGTGACGGCCCTGACGATCGGCACGCCGGCGTTCTTCCTCGCGCTGCTGCCCAACACGGAGCGGTTCCGCCCCGGGTTCTTCCGGCGGGTGCTCGTGTTCGCGATGCCGTGCGGCCTGGTCTGTGCGCTGTCGGCGTACGCGACCTACGGCTACGTGCTCGGCATCTCGGGCGACAACATCGATGTGGCGCGCACGGCCGCGGTCACGACCTTGTTCATCGTGGCGTGGTGGATCCTCGTGCAGGTCGCCAAGCCGTGGGACACCATCCGCCTCGTCATCTGCGGCGCGATGCTCGTCGGCTTCCTCGGCGTGCTGCACATCCCGCCGCTCTCGCGCCTCTTCCAGATGGCGTGGGCGCCGGACCAGGCGGGCTGGGCGGCTCTCGCCATCGGCATCGTCGGGGCGACGATCATCAGCCTGCTGCACGCGTTCGTGATCCAGCGCCAGCAGGCCATCGGTGGAGACTCGGCCCCCGCCGGGTGAGGATGGGTCCGTGAGCTCGTCGAACCCCTCGACCCCCGTGGTCACGCTGTCCACGGCCTCGACGTACCCGGAGTCGACGGCGGCCGCGTTCGAGATGGCGGCGCGGCTCGGGTACGACGGCCTCGAGGTGATGGTGCTCACCGACGCGGTGTCCCAGGACCCGACGGCGCTGCTGCGGCTCCGCGACCACTACGGGATCGCGATCCGGTCGATCCACGCGCCGTGCCTGCTCATCAGCCAGCGGGTGTGGGGCACCGAGCCCTGGGCGAAGCTGCAGCGGGCGCAGGCCGCCGCCGAGCTCCTGGGTGCGGAGACGGTCGTGGTGCACCCGCCGTTCCGCTGGCAGCGCGACTACGCCCGCGACTTCGTCGCTGGCATCGAGGCGATGCAGAACGAGACCGACGTCCGCTTCGCGGTCGAGAACATGTACCCCTGGAAGGCGGCGAGCCGGGAGTTCATGGCCTACCAGCCCGACTGGGACGTGCGGAACGACGACTACCTGCACACCACGCTCGACCTCTCGCACACGTCGGTCTCGCAGAGCGACGCCGTCGAGATGGCCGCCGACCTCGGCGAGCGGCTCGTGCACCTCCACCTCGCTGACGGCTCGGGCTCCACCCGCGACGAGCACCTCGTGCCCGGACGCGGCACGCAGCCGTGCGCCGAGGTGCTGCGCGGCCTCGGCGCCCGCGGCTTCGACGGCCAGATCGTGGTCGAGATCAGCACGCGCAAGGCGACCACCCGCGAAGAGCGCGAGCTCGACCTCGCCGAATCGCTGGCGTTCGCCCGGCACCACCTCGCCGGGCGCGAGGAGGAGTTCGTGCCGGCGGCTCCGAGGGAGGTGGCGGAGTGAGCTCGTCCGACGACGTCTCGAAGGTGCTGCTCGACGCGGCGCGTGCGGCGTACGACAAGCGCGGCTACCTGGGCACCACCATCAAGGGCGTCGCGGCTGCCGCGGGCGTGGCGCCCGACGTCGCGATGCGCTACTACCGCAACCGCGAGCAGCTGTTCGCCGCCGCCATGAGGCTGCCTTTCGATCCAGCGACCTCGATCGCACAGCTGCTCGCGCCCGGCGTCGACGGACTCGGTGAGCGCCTCGTGCGCATCACGCTGCGGATGCTCGACGATCCCGAGACCCGCGATCAGCTGGCCGAGATGGTGCGCGCCGGGGCCGGAGCCTCCAAGGCCACCGCCTCCCTGCGCGAGTTCCTCGAGAGCGCCGTCGTCGACCGGGTCGTCGCGGTGCTCGGCGTGCCGGACGCGCGGATGCGCGTCTCGCTGGCGACGTCGTACCTCCTCGGCGTCGCGAGCATGCGCTACGTCCTGAAGATCGAGCCGATCGCCTCGGCCACCGAGGACGAGGTCGTGGCGCTCGTGGCGCCCGCGGTGCAGGCGGCGCTCACGACGCCGACTCAGCCGACGAAGGCGCAGTCGAGCGAGCGTTGAGCGGGCGCGCGTGGCGAGCCGCCTGCGCATGCGGCAGGGTGGTCCACGGGCCAGAAGGCCCGCGAACCCAGAGCCGAAGAGGTACGTCGTGAACAAGGGAATGCTCGCCGCGCTGAACGAGTCGGAGCGCCTGATGGTGCTCGAGACCGAGAAGTCCGAGCTGGCCAAGCTGGACGAGGACGGGCTGGTGGCCCTGCACGACCGCATCCGTCGCGCCCGCAACAAGTACACCGGTCAGTACCGCCGCGGCGGCGCCAGCAAGGTGTCGGCCAAGGGCGGTCGCGGCAAGGCGAGCCAGCAGAACAGCGCCGCGCGCGCCAAGGCCGAGGCGTTCGAGGTGGCGCTGGCCAACGTGAGCACCGCGCTCGCCGCCGCCGCCCGCAAGACCGCCGCCGAGCTCAAGGCCGAGCGGATCGCGGCAGCCCGCGGCGAGGGCGCGCCCGCCGTCGCGAAGGCTCCGGCGGGACGTCGCTCGGCGGCGGCGACGCCGGCGGCCAAGCGCACCCGCAACGACGCGTCCGCGGTCAAGAAGAAGAACGCCTCGACCCTGGCCACCGGCGCCCGCCGCCAGGCCAAGCGCGACAGCCGCTGACACCCGCGGGCCGGCGGTCGTGCGTCGACCGGCCCGATCAGCACGCCGACGGCCGCCCTGCTCCGAGTAGCCTGACGAGGAGGGCGGCCGACGTCGGTCGCAGGTGAGGAGAACGACCGTGCTGCGCAGCCTGCTGCTGTCCGCCTCGCGCAACGACACGCTCCAGCAGCTCGCGAGCGAGGCCGCTCCGGCCCGGGCGCTCGTCGACCGCTTCGTCGCGGGCGAGCGCACCGAGGACGCCGTCGCGGCCACGGCCGATCTCGTGGGCTCCGGCCGGCTCGTCACGATCGACAGGCTCGGCGAGGACACCACCGACCGGTCGCACGCCGAGGACACGCGTGACGCCTACCTCGCGCTGCTCGACGCCCTGCACGTCGCTGGCCTCACGGCGTCCGCCGAGGTGTCGGTGAAGCTCTCGGCGGTCGGCCAGGCGCTCCCCGGCGATGGCGAGAAGATCGCGCTCGAGTTCGCGCGGGACATCTGCGCCAAGGCCGCCGAGGTCGGCACCACCGTCACCCTCGACATGGAGGACCACACCACCACCGATTCCACGCTCGGGATCATGCGCGAGCTGCGCGCGGACTTCCCGTGGGTCGGCGGCGTGCTGCAGGCGTACCTCCGGCGTACCGAGTCGGACTGCCGCGACCTCGCGCACGAGGGGTCGCGCATCCGCCTGTGCAAGGGCGCCTACCGCGAGCCGGAGTCGGTCGCGTACCAGGACCGGGCCGAGGTCGACAAGGCGTACGTGCGCTGCGCGAAGATCCTGGTGCAGGGCGACGGCTACCCGATGTTCGCCACCCACGACCCCCGGCTCGTCGACATCGTCGAGGCGCTCGCGATCCGCAACGACCGCGCGCCGAGCACGATGGAGTTCCAGATGCTGTACGGCGTACGCACCGACGAGCAGCTGCGCCTCGCCGCCGAGGGCAACCGGATGCGTGTGTACGTGCCGTACGGCGACGAGTGGTACGGATACCTGGTGCGCAGGCTGGCGGAGCGACCTGCGAACCTGACCCTGCTCGTGCGCGCACTCACCTCGAAGGGCTGACCATCATGGGACTCGTCGCCGTCATCGGCGCAGGCGTCATGGGGGAGACCCTCCTGTCCGGCCTGCTGCGCGCCGGGCGCGCCCCGGCCGACCTCGTGGTGGCCGAGAGGCGCAAGGAGCGCGCCGCCGAGCTGCAGGACAGGTACGGCGTCGAAGTGATCGGCAACGTCGAGGCCGTCGAGAAGGCCGACACCGTCGTGCTCGTGGTGAAGCCGCAGGACATGGGGTCCGTGCTCGACGAGATCGCGGGCTCGATCAGGCCGGGCGCCCTCGTGGTGTCCCTGGCCGCCGGCATCACCACGGAGTTCCTCGAGCAGCGCCTGCCGGCGGGCACGCCGGTCGTGCGCGTCATGCCCAACACCCCGGCGCTGGTCGACCAGGGCATGGCCGCCATCTCGCCCGGCGCCCACTGCGACGACGAACACCTCGAGCATGCGGAGTCGCTGCTGTCGGCCGTCGGGAAGGTCGTGCAGGTGCCGGAGAAGCACCAGGACGCCGTCACGGCGATCAGCGGCTCGGGCCCGGCGTACATCTTCTACGTGACCGAGGCCATGATCGAGGCCGGAGTGTTCCTCGGCCTCCCGCGCACGACGGCAACCGAGCTCGTCGTGCAGACCCTGTACGGCGCGGCGACCATGCTGCGCGAGACCGGCGACCACCCGAGCGTGCTGCGCGAGAACGTGACCTCGCCGGGCGGCACCACGGTCGCTGCCCTGCGCACCCTCGACGACCACAAGGTGCGTGCAGCGTTCATCTCGGCACTCGAGGCGGCGCGCGACCGCAGCCACGAGCTCGCGTCCGGCCAGTGACCGGCGCGGCGGCGGTCGTCTGGGACGACTCGCTCGCCCGCTACGACTTCGGCGCCGGCCACCCGCTCGCGCCCATCCGCGTGCAGCTCGCGATGCGGCTCGCGCGCGACCTCGGGCTGATCGACGGCGCGGGCACCACGGTCATCGCTCCTGTCGAGATCGACGACGACGCGCTGCTGACGGTGCACGATCCGGCGTACCTCGAGTCGGTCAAGCGCTGTTCCGCGGATCCGGCTCACGTCGAGCTGCACCGCGGCCTCGGCACCGACGACGTGCCGACCTTCGCCGGGATGCACGAGGCGTCGCGCGCGGTGTGCGGCGCCACCCTCGCGGCGGTGCAGGCGGTGCACAGCGGCGACGTGCTGCACGCGGTCAACCTCGCCGGCGGCCTGCACCACGCGATGCCCGGGGCGGCGTCCGGCTTCTGCGTCTACAACGACATCGCCGTCGGGATCCAGTGGCTCCTCGACCAGGGCGTCGAGCGGGTCGCGTACGTCGACGTCGACGTGCATCACGGCGACGGCGTGCAGGCCGCGTTCTGGGACGACCCGCGGGTGCTCACGGTGTCGGTGCACGAGTCGGGCCGCGCTCTGTTCCCCGGCACCGGGTTCCCGAGCGAGGTCGGCGGGCCGAACGCCCTCGGGTACGCCGTCAACGTCGCGCTTCCGCCGCACACCGAGGACGAAGGCTGGCTGCGCGCCTTCGACGGCGTCGTGCCGCAGATCCTGCGCAGCTTCGAGCCGCAGTACCTCATCACCCAGCAGGGCTGCGACTCGCACTCCGAGGACCCCCTCGCCCACCTCGAGCTCTCGATCGACGGCCAGCGGCAGTCGTACGCCGCGCTGCACGCGCTCGCGCACGAGGTGGCGGACGGCCGGTGGATCGCGCTCGGCGGCGGCGGCTACTCCTGGGTCGACGTCGTCCCCCGCGCCTGGTCCCACCTCATCGGCGAGGTGGTCGGGTCGCCGGTGGCGCCCGAGACGCCGCTGCCCGCGGTGTGGCGGGATTTCGTGGAGTCGCGCCTCAAGGTGCCCACTCCCTCGCTCATGACCGACGGCAAGGCTCCCCGCGTCCGATCCTGGGAGTCGGGGTACGACCCCGCCGATGCCATCGACGCCGCGGTGCTGCGCACCCGCGAGGCCGTCTTCCCGTGGCACGGCCTCAACGCCGACCCGTACCACGGCTTCTGACCTGCGGGTACGCCGTACGCCCTGCCCGGGTCAAGCGCGCCGCTCCGCGCTGCCTGACCCGTCCGGGTGACCTCGCCGCCTGGACTTCCGTCACACCTTCCCCACGAGTCCCGTCCGCCACTACGCTCGTCCCCAGAGAGCGACAGCCTGTGTCGTCGCGGGTGCGGTGGGGAAGCCGGTCCCGCCACGGGCTGTATCGAGGGAAGAACCATGGCTGGCACCGAGCGACCTCTGTCCGAGGTCCGTTTCCTGACCGTGGCCGAGGTGGCCACCGTCATGCGCGTCTCGAAGATGACCGTGTACCGGCTCGTGCACAACGGCGAGCTGCCCGCGGTCCGCGTCGGCCGGTCCTTCCGCGTCCCGGAGCAGGCGGTGCACGACTACCTGCGCGACTCCTTCGTCGAGACCGCCTGACGCTGCCCCGTCCGGTCCGTCCGGGTGCCCGGCGCGGGCACCCCGCGGCGGCAGGTAGGGTGTGTCCCGGTCGCGTGCGGCACCCCGTGCGCCATCTCCTTCGTGTCGCCGGCATCGGCGACGCTGTCCGGAACAGTGAGGTCGGCCCATGGGCTCCGTGATCAAGAAGCGCCGCAAGCGCATGGCGAAGAAGAAGCACCGCAAGCTGCTGAAGAAGACGCGCGTGCAGCGTCGTAACAAGAAGTAGCTCGCACCAGCTCTCGACGGGCGGGGACCTCCGGGTCGCCGCCCGTCGTGCTGCCCGGACGCCGCGCCGGGCAGCCCCTGCGCTCCCGGGGGTAGGTGGGGCAGGATGGGCACCGGGGCTACCGGCCGGTAGCCGGGACCGGAGGGAGGCCTGATGGCGCGCGTCGTGCTGGTCACGGGTGTCTCGCGGCACCTCGGCAGCCGCATGGCCCGGATCCTGTCGCACGACCCGGCGATCGACCGCGTCGTCGGCGTCGACGTCATCCCGCCGCGCTCGGACATCGGCGGCGCGGAGTTCGTGCGCGCCGACATCCGCAACCCGATAATCGGCAAGGTCATCGCCGCCGCGGGCGTCGACACCGTCGTGCACATGGGCGTGATCTCCACCCCGGTGCAGGCCGGCGGCCGCGTGTCGATGAAGGAGATCAACGTCATCGGCACGATGCAGCTGCTCGCGGCGTGCCAGAAGGCCGAGGGCGTCACGCGGCTGGTCGTGAAGTCGACGTCGTCGGTCTACGGAGCAGGCCCCAAGGACCCCGCCCTGTTCACCGAGGACACCGAGCCCAAGAGCCAGCCGCGCTCGGGCTGGGCCAAGGACTCCGTGGAGGTCGAGTCGTACGTGCGCGGCTTCGCGCGCCGGCGCCCCGACGTCGCGGTCACCACGCTGCGCTTCGCGAACTTCATCGGCCCCAAGGTCGATACGCCGATGGCGGCGTACTTCGGGCTCCCGGTGGTGCCGACGGTGCTCGGCCACGACGCGCGCCTGCAGTTCGTGCACGAGGACGACGGCCTCGAGGCGATCCGGATCGCTGTGCTCGGCGACAAGCCCGGCATCTACAACGTGGCCGGCGACGGCATCCTCATGCTCAGCCAGGCGCTCCGACTCGCCGGCAAGACCGTGCTGCCCGTGCCGACGCCGCTGGTCGGGACCGTCGGCGGCTGGTTCCGGCGCGCGGGTCTCGCCGACTTCTCGCCCGAGCAGATCAAGTTCCTCACCTACGGCCGCGGTCTGGACACCACCCGCATGCGGGAGAAGCTCGGCTTCACGCCGGTCTACTCGACGCTCGACGCGTTCGTGGAGTTCGTGCACGAGCGCGGCCTGGACCACCAGCTGCCCAAGCACCAGGCCGAGGCGATCGAGCGCGGCCTCGCGCACGCGCTCGGCACCTCGACGCTGTCCGAGGCGCGGCTCGCCGCGCGGCTCCGGGAGGAGGCACCCGGTCGTGCCTGACGCCACGGTCATCCCCATCGGCGGCGACGACGGGGCGCGCAAGGCGGCCTCGCGCGCGGCCCGCCAGGCCGGTGCCACCGGTCCGCGCCCGAAGGCCAAGCGGCCCGCCGCGCCCGTCGAGCCCGAGCTCGTGACGCGGTCGGACGACGACGAGCACGACGTCGACGGATCGCCCACGCGGCTCGACGAGAACATCGCCGAGTGGCTCGACTTCCTGCGCCGTCGTGTCACGGGCGAGTACGAGCTCGACGACTTCGGCTTCGATCCCGAGCTCACCGACCGCGTGTTCATGGCGCCGCTGCGCCCGCTCTACGAGAAGTGGTTCCGCGTCGAGACTCGGGGCATCGAGAACGTGCCGTCCGAGGGCGGTGCGCTCGTCGTCGCCAACCACTCGGGCACCATCGCGCTCGACTCGGTGATGACCCAGCTGGCGCTGCACGACCACCACCCGGCGCACCGCAAGCTGCGCATGCTCGGCGCCAACCTCGTGTTCCAGACGCCGTTCATGGGCGAGATCGCCCGAAAGTCCGGGGCCACGCTGGCCTGCAACCCCGATGCCGAGAGGCTGCTGTCGACAGGCGAGGTCGTCGGCGTATGGCCGGAGGGCTTCAAGGGGATCGGCAAGCCGTACTCCGAGCGCTACAAGCTCCAGCGCTTCGGCCGCGGCGGCTTCGTGGCGACCGCGCTGCGCACCCGGACGCCGATCATCCCGTGCGCGATCGTCGGCGCTGAGGAGATCTACCCGATCCTGGGCGACGCCAAGACCCTCGCGCGGCTGTTCGGCCTGCCGTACTTCCCGATCACCCCCACGTTCCCGTGGCTCGGCCCGCTCGGCCTCGTGCCGCTGCCGAGCAAGTGGATCATCGAGTTCGGCGAGCCGATCATGACCGACCACTACCCGGACGGCGCGGCCGACGACCCGATGCTGGTCTTCAACATCACCGACCAGGTGCGCGAGTCGATCCAGCAGGCCCTCTACCGCCTGCTCGTCCAGCGCCGCTCCGTCTTCCGCTGACCCGCCCCCGTCATGGCCGGAGTTGTTCGGTTCTATTGGATGAAGGTCGCCTTCATCCAATAGAACCGAACAAGGGTTCCCATCACTGATGCGGCTTCACGGCGTGGGCGGGCGCGGTTAGCGTCGGGGGATGACGCGGCCCCGGATCTCGGTCTTCATCGCGCACTCGGTCGACGGCTACATCGCGACCGACGACGACAACCTCGACTGGCTCCTCGCATACGACGGCGAGGACTACGGGTTCGAGGCTTTCCTCGCCGACGTCGACGTCATCGCGATGGGGCGCAGCACGTACGACTTCATCAAGGACTACCCCGACCTGCCGTACGGCGGTCGTCCCGTGCACGTCCTGACCCACCAGGAGCTCGGCCCGCGCGACGGCTTCGAGTTCTACGCCCGCACGCCGCAGGAGGCGGTCGCGGCCTGGGAGGAGAGCGGCGTACGCCGGGTCTACATCGACGGCGGCAGCGTCATCAGCCAGTTCCTCGACGCCGGTCTCGTCGACGACCTGCTGCTCACGAGCGTCCCGCTGCTGCTGGGATCCGGCAAGCCGCTGTTCCACCGCATCGGACGGCGTACGCCGCTGCGCCTCGTGGACACGCAGGCGTTCCCGAGCGGGATGCTCAACCGCCGCTACGAGGTCGTGCGGGACGTCGGCTAGCGCCTGGCCGAGGCGCTCTTGGCCGCCCCGATGCCGAGGCCCACGCCGATGCCGAGCCCGGCCGCGGCGGCGAGGGCGGCCGGTACGTAGTAGCGCTGGTTCATGCGCGTACGGCGGTAGTCGTGGATCTCCCAGCCGACTGCCCGGGCGTGCTTGCGCAGCGCGCTGTCCGGATTGACCGCCACCGCGCGCCCGACGACGGAGAGCATGGGGACGTCGTTCGCGCTGTCGGAGTACGCCGTGCACCGCACGAGGTCGAGGCCCTCGCGCTCGGCCAGCGCGCGCACGGCGTCTGCCTTGGCCTTGCCGTGCAGCGCGGAGCCGACGAGCCGGCCGGTGTAGACGCCGTCCTCGATCTCGCTCACCGTGCCGAGGGCGCCGGTGAGGCCGAGCCGCGCGGCGATGATCGAGGCGAGCTCGACGGGCGTCGCGGTGACGAGCCACACGCGCTGCCCGCGGTTGAGGTGGCCCTGCGCGAGCGCGAGGGTGCCGGGCCAGAGCTTGCGCATCATGAGCTCGTCGAAGATCTCCTCGCCGAGCGAGACGACCTCGTCGACGCGCTTGCCCTTCACGAACGCGAGGGCGGCCTCGGTGGCGTCAGCCATGTCCTCGAGGTCCTCGGCGCCGTTGATGACGAACTTGGCCTGCTTCATCGCGAAGTCGCCGACCTCGCGCGCGGTGAAGAACTTGCGCCGGGCGAGGCCGCGCGCGAGATGGAAGATGCTCGCGCCGCGCATCACGGTGTTGTCGACGTCGAAGAACGCCGCACCGGTGAGGTCGGGCTCGACGGCGGTGGTGGGGGACACCTCGGCGGCGGCAGCGGACGCCTCGCCTGCGACCTGCGAGGCGCGGAGCACGTGCGTGGGGGTGGTCCCGCTCATGTCGGGGAGCCTACCGAGGTTCCTGTGCCACGATCGGGGGGTGAGCGCGAACGGCACCCCCAGCAACCTCGCCGACCTCCTGCGGGCCACCGCGGCCGCGCGGGGGGCCGACGTCGCGTTCGTCGACGCGCCCACCGGCCGCGAGACCACGTGGGCGCAGCTCGACCTCGCCGTCGACCACCTGGCCGCCGGCCTGCGCCGGCACGGGCTCGAGGCCGGCGACCGCGTGGCGCTGCTCCTCGGCAACCGGATCGAGTTCGTCGCGACGTACTTCGCGACGCTGCGCGCCGGGCTGGTGTCGCTGCCGCTGAACACGGCGTACACCGAGCACGAGGTGGCCGACGTCCTCGCCCGTTCCGGCACGCGGCTCGTGGTGGCCGACGAGGCGACCGAGGGCGTCGCCACGGCCGCGGCCCCCGAGGGGTGCGATGTCGCCGTCGTCGGCGACGCGTCGTTCGAGGCGCTCTCCCGTCTCGGCAGCCGCGCCGATGCGCACGTGCCGGACGGCGACTTCGACCCCGAGTCGCTCGCCGTGCTGCTGTTCACCTCCGGCTCGTCGGGCCCCAGCAAGGGCGCGATGCTGAGCCACCGCGCGCTTCTTGCCAACATCGACCAGCTGCGCACGATCGAGCCGAGCCCGGTGCAGGCCGACGACGTCGTGCTGCTCGTGCTGCCGCTGTTCCACGTCTACGCGCTGAACGCCGTGCTCGGCATGGCCGTGGCCCAGGGCGCGCGCTCCGTGCTCGTGCCGAAGTTCTCACCGGCCGCGGCGCTCGAGACGGTCGCGGCGTACGGCATCACCAACATCCCTGCCGCGCCGCCCGTGTTCGTGGCCTGGGCGTCGCTGCCCGATCTCGCCGAGCGGCTCTCCGGAGTGCGCACCATGATCTCGGGCGCCGCCGCACTCGCGCCTGCGGTGTTCCAGGAGTACGCCGTACGCGCGGGCAACCCGGTGTGGGAGGGGTACGGCCTCACCGAGGCCGCGCCGGTCGTGTCCTCGACGATGGTCGGGCGCCGTCCGAAGCCCGGCTGCGTCGGGGCGCCGCTGCCCGGCGTCGAGGTGCGGCTCGTCGACGAGTCGGGGGAGACCGCCGATCCCGAGGACACCGGCGAGATCCACGTCCGCGGCGCGAACCTGTTCTCCGGCTACTGGCCCGACGGCAGCGACGGCCCGGACGCCGACGGGTGGTGGGCCACCGGCGACGTCGCGTACGCCGACGAGGACGGCGACCTGCACCTCGTCGACCGTCGTCGCGACCTCGTCATCGTGTCGGGCTTCAACGTCTACCCGTACGAGGTCGAGACCGTTATCGCCGCGCACCCCGCGGTCGCCGAGGTCGCGGTGATCGGGCTCCCGCACGAGCAGACCGGCGAGACGGTCGCGGCGTACGTCGTGCCGCTGCCCGGCACCGGCATCACGGCCGACGACGTGCGCGAGCTGTGCCACCAGCGCCTTGCCCGCTTCAAGTGCCCGACCACGATCACGATCGTGGACTCCCTCCCGCACACCTCCACCGGCAAGCTCGCCAAGGGCCGGCTGCGCGAGGAGCGGGCGTGAGCGAGCCGCGCGTCACGCTCATCGGCAAGCCCGACTGCCACCTGTGCGAGGCCGCCCGCGCGGTGATCGAGCAGGTCTGCGCCGAGACCGGCGAGCAGTACGTCGAGCGCTCGATCTTCGACGACCCCGAGCTCGCCGACCTGTACTGGGAGCAGATCCCGGTGACGCTCGTCGACGGGGTGCAGCACGACTTCTGGCGGGTCGACGGCGACCGCCTCCGCGCCGCCCTCGCCGCGCCCCGTCCCGCCTGATCCCTCGAGTAACGTGACTTAGGGACCGGATTCGAGCGCCTTTGGCGCCGTAACTCGAGTTACTCGGGCTCTGATCACGCCAGCGCGGAGAGAATCCGGGCGGTGAATCGCTGCGGCCGCTCGCCACTGTTCCAGCGGACGAATCGCCAGCCAGCATCCTCCAGGTCCCGCTGCCGAACGCGTTCGGCCTCAAGCCTCTCCGCCACGAGGCGCGGGTCGGTCCCAAGCTTGGCCACCCCATCCGCCTCGCCGATCAGGCGATGCGACTCCCAGACAAGGTCCGCGAAGTACTCGCGGCCGGATGCGCCGAGCAGCCGCATCCCCACGCGGGGTGTGGGGGCCCCGGCTTCGATGACCCAGCCGCGGCACCAGCTCTCGTACGGCGACTCCGAGCGGCACTCGAGGTTGTCGAGCGCAGCGCGGAGCACGCGCGTGCCTGGCCACGACCACACCCGCGTGAACGCGTCCTCGAGCTGTGCTCGCGCGGCGTCCGTGCGCGCGCGCAGCCACGGCAAGTCATCCGGCAGCCGCCTCAATTGCCTGCCTGTGAGGTCGGTGCCTAAGACCAGCTGCCGGTACGCCGAATCCATGGGCACGAGCGCTTCCGGGAAGGTGAGGCCACGACCGAGATCCAGCGCGGTCCGGGGGACCGACGTGATGCGCAAGCCATTCAGCATCGCCACATCCGCCTCGGCCAGCCGAGAGCCGTGCACCCGGAAGACGCGATCCGAGCGCTCTACCCCTCCGGAGATGCTCACGTGAACCAGGCCGTCGGCGGGTTTGGGCAACCAGGTGCCGTTCAGTGCCGAGGCAGTCTCGTGGCTGAACGCCGCGACGGGCCCGAAGCCGGCAAGCAGACCGGGCGTCGGCAGTGCAGGCCGGTCGTCGCTGCGATGTGCGGCGATGTCCCGGCTCGCGGGCACGGCGTACACGCCCCTTCGGAGCCTCGTGAGCCTGCCGGCATGGACATCGCGCTTCATCTGCGCGGGAGTGACGCCCGCCGCGAGCAGTTGCGCCTGCGTCCAGGGGCCAGGCCCGCACGTGCGCACCACCCGCTCGAGGCGCTCGACCGATCTGCTCCATTCCATCCCGTGAGCGTTCCGCTGGCCGCGGGTCGCACGCCGCCGCCGTCCACAAGCCTCGAGTAACTCGAGTTGAGGACCGGAATCGCGGCAAGTTCGGGCCGTAAGTCGAGTTACTCGAGGAAAAGGGCTCGCCTGCGTGGCCGGGGTCACGCTGGACAGGCTTGCCCTGAGGCCCGGCGCCTAAGTTAGGTTCACCTAAGTAAGGGTCACCTAACTTAGGGGTTCTCGTGCGTCACCGCCTGTCCGCAGCGCTGGTCCTCCCGGCCGTGCTCGCCCTGTCCGCCTGCTCGTCCGCCACCGCCGAGGGGTCGGCGACTGTGGCCGTCACCGCCGGCGACGGCGCCTGCGAGGTCGCCCGCACGTCGGTCCCCGCGGGCGTGGTCACCTTCACCGTCACGAACAAGGGCTCGGGGGCGACCGAGCTCTACGTCTACGACGCGGCCGGCACCACGATCCTGTCCGAGGTCGAGAACGTCGGCCCCGGCGTCACCCGCGACCTCGTCGTCGAGCTGCCCGGGGGGTCGGCCGTCGTCGGCTGCCGGCCGGACGACGCGAGCGACCTCGTCCGCACCGAGGTCTCGGTCACGGCCTCCGGGGCGACCAGCGCGGCGTCCACCTCGCCCGCGATCGCCGCCGCGGTCGAGCGCTACCGCGCGTACGTCGCCACCGAGTCCGATGCCCTGCTCGCCGCCACCACCGACTTCGTGGCCGCCGTGAAGGCGGGCGATGTCGCGACCGCCAAGGCGCTCTACCCCCAGGCGCGCACCCACTGGGAGCGCATCGAGCCCGTCGCCGAGGTCTTCGCCGACCTCGACCCCGCGCTCGACGCGCGGGAGAACGACGTCGAGCCCGGCATCGACTGGACGGGCTGGCACCGGATCGAGAAGGCGCTCTGGGTCGACGGCTCGACCGCGGGCATGGCGGCCGTCGCCGACAAGCTCCTCGCCGACACCACCACGCTCGTGGGCCTCATCCCGACGGTGACGCTCACGGCGTCCAACCTCGGCAACGGCGCCGCCGCGCTGCTGGAGGAGGTCGCCGAGGGCAAGGTCACCGGCGAGGAGGAGCGCTACTCGCGCACCGACCTCTGGGACTTCCAGGCCAACGTCGAGGGCGCGTACGAGGCGTACGACGCGCTCGCGGACGTGCTGCGGGAGAAGGACGCCGGGCTCGACCGCACCCTCTCGACGCGGTTCGACGCACTCTTCGCCGAGCTCGCGAAGCACTCCGACGGCGACGGCTTCGTCGGCTACGACACCCTCACCGAGGCTCAGGTCCGCGTCCTGGCCGACAAGGTCGATGCGCTCGCCGAGCCGCTGTCGCGCGTCACCGCGACGGTCGTCCGATGACGGCGGTGCAGGAGGGCATCAGCCGACGTGCGGCGCTCGGCCTGGCGGGCGGCCTCGCGGTCGCGGGTGCCGCGGCCGGGCTCGTGTCGTCCCGTACGGCGGCGGCAGCGCCCGCCGCGCAGGCGGACGACGTCGTACCGTTCCGGGGCGAGCACCAGGCGGGCATCACGACGCCGGCCCAGGACCGCCTCCACATGGTGGCCTTCGACGTCGTCACCGCGTCGCGCGAGGAGCTCGTCGCGCTGCTCGAGGCCTGGACCGACGCGGCGGACCGCATGACGCGCGGCCTCGACGCCGGGCCCGTCGGCGCCGTCGACGGGATCCCGGAGGCGCCGCCGGACGACACGGGCGAGGCGCTCGGCCTCTCGGCGGCGCGGCTCACGCTGACCTTCGGCATCGGACCCACGCTCTTCCGCGACGCCGAGGGCCGCGACCGGTTCGGCCTCGCCGACCGGCGTCCGGACGCGCTGGAGGACCTGCCCGAGTTCGCGGGCGACGAGCTCGACCCCGCCCGCAGCGGCGGCGACCTGTGCGTGCAGGCCTGCGCCGACGACCCGCAGGTGGCGGTCCACGCCGTACGCAACCTCGCGCGCATCGGGTTCGGCACGGTCCGCGTGCGCTGGTCGCAGCTCGGCTTCGGGCGCACGTCCTCGACGTCGAGCGCGCAGGCAACTCCGCGCAACCTCATGGGGTTCAAGGACGGCACGCACAACGTGACCGCCGAGGACGCCGACCTCCTCGCGCAGCACGTATGGGCGCAGCCCGAGGACGGCGCGGCCTGGATGGCGGGCGGCTCGTACCTCGTGGCCCGCCGCATCCGGATGACGGTCGAGACGTGGGACCGGCTGCCGCTAGCGGAGCAGGAGGCGGTATTCGGTCGCGACAAGCGCGAGGGTGCGCCGCTCACCGGCGTCCGCGAGCACGACGAGCCCGACTTCGCCGCGGTCGGGCCGGACGGCGCACCGGTCATGCCGGCGGCGTCGCACGTGCGGCTCGCGCACCCGGCGCAGAACGGCGGCGCGCACATGCTGCGGCGCGGCTACTCGTACGTCGACGGCACCGACGCCCTCGGCCGCCTCGATGCGGGCCTGTTCTTCCTCGCGTACATGCGCGACCCCCGCACGTCGTTCGTGCCGGTGCAGCAGCGGCTCGCCCGGGCGGACGCGCTCAACGAGTACATCCGCCACACGAGCAGCGCGCTGTTCGCCGTACCGCCGGGCGTCCAGGACGGCGAGCACTGGGCCCATGCGCTCTTCGCCTGACCCCCTGTTTCCGGATGAGGGTGCCCCAGAGTGCGCTGGAGGCAGCCAGTTTCCCACCCGGATCCTGCGCCCCGGAGCGCGCCAGGTCGTTGGGGAAGCCTGGGTGCGTGTTAGGCGGCCTGGGGCACCCTCATCGACACCCGGGCGGCGCGGTCAGGCCGGGGTGGCTCCGGGGTCGATCTGCCGGGCGAGGTACGCCGATTCGCCCACGACCTCGATCGCCGCGAGCTGGGCCTCGAACCAGTCGGCGTGGCCTTCCTCGTCGCGGACCATCTCGTCGAAGATCGACGCCGTGCCGTGGTCGCCGAGCTGGCGCAGCTCGGCGGCCGCGGCGTTGAACTGGGCGATGGCCTTCTTCTCGCCGTCGAGCCCGAGCTGCAGCATCTCCACGGCGGTCTGGCCGATGGCGACGGGGCCGAGGCGCTGCAGGTTGGGGTGCGCGTCGAACATCAGGATGCGCTGGATGAGCTCGTCGGCGTCGCGCATCTCGCCGATCGACAGGTCGTAGAAGACCTTGCCGAGCAGCGGCAGTCCCTGGGCGTCGAGCATCCGCGCGTGCAGGAAGTACGCGTTCGTGACGGTGAGCTCGAGCGTGAGGGCGTCGTTGAGGAGCTCGACGACGCGGGGGCTAACCGGCTGCATGGACGACCTCCGAGTGGGGTGCGGTTCGGCTTCTCCCAGCCTGGCGCAGCGCCGCCTCGGCGCGCTCGCGAACCAGCGGGATGCACCCGCCGCAGTCGCGGCCGGCGCGGGTGCGCACGAGGACCTCGCGCAGGGAGCAGGCGCCCTCGGCCACGGCGTCGTCGATGTCGTCGTGCGAGACGACGGCGCAGTGGCACAGGATCATGGGAGTAAGGGTACCCTAAGTCGGACGCACGCCAGCCCCCGCTCATCCCTGCGGCGGCTACCCGCGGGTATCGCGAACGGGCGCTACCGTGGCCTACCTACGGTTCCGTAACCGGAACGTGCACCGCCCGTCGTGAGGAGACGCCATGACCGCCCTCGAGGACTTCGCGCCCAGCGCCGAGCTCGTCCGCGAGCTCGACCCCGTCGTGGCGGGCGAGATCGAGCGGCACCTCTCGATGGCCAAGGAGTGGATGCCGCACGAGTACATCCCGTGGGCCGAAGGCACCAACTACGAGGGCATCTACGGCGGCGACGCGTGGGACCCGAGCCAGTCGCCGGTCGACGGCGTCGCGCGCACGGCGCTCGTGGTCAACCTCCTCACCGAGGACAACCTCCCGAGCTACCACCGCGCCCTCACCGACACGGTCGGCCGCGACAGCGCCTGGGGCGAGTGGGTGCACCGCTGGACCGCGGAGGAGGGCCGGCACTCCATCGCGATGCGCGACTTCCTGCTCGTCACCCGCTCGGTAGACCCCGTCGCGCTCGAGCGCGAGCGCATGGACCACATGAGCCGCGGCTTCGAGGGGTACGCCGAGGGCCACGTGCTCACCACGATGGCGTACGTCAGCTTCCAGGAGCTGGCCACCCGCATCTCGCACCGCAACACCGGCAAGCACACCGAGGACCCCGGCCTCGACCGGCTGCTGCAGCGCATCGCGCTCGACGAGAACCTGCACATGCTCATGTACCGCAACGTCATGAGCGCGGCGTTCGACCTCAACCCCGACGCCGCGATCCAGGCCGTCCTCGACATCGTCCAGAACTTCCAGATGCCGGGCAACGAGGTCGAGGGCTTCACCCGCCGCTCCCTCGCCATTGCGCTCGCCGGCATCTACGACCTGCGCATCCACCACGACGAGGTGCTCTCGCCCGTGCTGCGCGCGTGGCGGGTGTTCGACCGCGACGACTTCGGCCCGGACGGCGAGAAGGCCCGCGACCAGCTCGCCGACTACCTGGCGGCGCTGGACGCGCAGGCATCGCAGTTCGAGGCCAAGCGCGCCGAGAAGGCCGCCCGCCTCGCCGCCCGCGGCGCCTGAACCCGAGGCGGCGCAGCCGGTTCCCCGATTTCCGGTCGTCGCCGTCCAAGATCATCTTTCTGCACGCGGGGGTCAGAACCTGTGACCGGGGTCACACAATTTCTGGTCCATATCGTGGAACCTGAGCGGTCCGCGACTTTGTGCGTTCGTTCACGAGTACCTACTCTGGCAACGCCCACCCGCTGAGACGACCGGACCCACACCGGCCCGGCGGGACGGCCGACGAACTCTCCGGGGCGATGCAGTGACACTCCCACGCGCGGCGGCAGTGCCGCGTCGTGGCATCCCCGAGGCGACGGTCGCGCGGCTTCCCGTCTACCACCGCGTCCTCGCCCACCTGGTCGAGCGCGGCGTGGCCACGGTCTCGAGCGAGGAGCTCGCTGCCGCGAGCGGCGTCACCAGCGCCAAGCTGCGCAAGGACCTCAGCCACCTCGGCTCGTACGGCACCCGCGGCGTCGGCTACGACACCGAGTACCTCGTCTACCAGATCGCCCGCGAGCTCGGCCTCACCCAGGACTGGCCCGTCGTGATCGTCGGCGTCGGCAACCTCGGCCACGCCCTCGCCAACTACGGCGGCTTCGCCTCCCGCGGCTTCCGCGTCGTCGGCCTCGTCGACGCCGACCCGCGCCGCGTGGGCGAGTCCATCCCGGCCGGCCCGGGCGGCGCACCCGTCGAGGTGCGGGCGCTCGCCGATCTCGAGGACGTCGTCGTCGAGGGCGAGGCCTGCATCGGCGTCATCGCCACCCCGGCCCCCGCCGCCCAGGCCGTGTGCGACCGCCTCGTGGCGGCCGGCGTGACGAGCATCCTGAACTTCGCGCCGGTGGTGCTCAGCACGCCCGACCACGTCGGCGTGCGCAAGGTCGACCTCGCCACCGAGCTGCAGATCCTGGCCTTCCACGAGCAGCGCCGCGTCGCGCGCCCGGAGCTGGGCGCATGACCCTCCTCGTCGTCGGCATCAGCCACCGCACCGCGCCCGTCGCGCTCCTCGACAAGGTCGCCCTGGTCGACGGAGCCGCCGAGCGGCTCCAGGTCGACCTGCTCGGCTCGACCCACGTCGCCGAGTCGCTCGTGCTCTCCACCTGCAACCGGGTGGAGATCTACGCCGAGGTCAGCAAGTTCCACGGCGGCGTCCTCGACGTGACCGAGACCCTGGCCAAGGCCACCGGCGTCGACCGTGAGGAGCTGACCCCGCACCTGTACGTGCGGTACGAGGACCGCGCCGTCCAGCACATGTTCGAGGTGGCTGCCGGCCTCGACTCCCTGGTCGTCGGCGAGCAGCAGATCCTCGGCCAGGTGCGCGGCGCGCTGCGCAGCGGCCAGGAGCTCGAAACGATCGGCCGCAACCTCAACGACCTCGCCCAGGCCGCGCTGCGCGTCGGCAAGCGGGTGCACCACGACACCGGCATCGACCGCGCGGGTGCCTCGGTGGTCAGCGTGGCGCTGCATCTCGCGGCGGAGTCCTTCGGCGGTTCGCTGGAGGGCCGCCGGGCGCTCGTCGTAGGCGCGGGCGCGATGAGCGGCCTCGCCGCCGCGACCCTCGTGCGCCAGGGCATCGGCGAGATCGTCGTCGCCAACCGCACGTTCGAGCGCGGGCAGCACCTCGCGGAGCAGGTCGGCGGCCGCGCCGTCCGCTTCGAGCGGGTGGCGGAGAGCCTCTCGGACGTCGACGTCCTCTTCTCCTGCACGGGATCCACGGGCCTCGTGCTGACCGCCGCGCAGGTCGAGGCTGCGCGCGCCGGCATCACGTCGCCGCTCGCCGTGATCGACCTCGCGCTGCCGCACGACACCGAGGAGTCGATCGCCGACCTGCCCGGCGTCACCCGCATCGATCTGTCGTCGCTCACCGACCTGCCGGAGGCCCACGCGCCCGAGCGCGATGTGGAGCTCGCCCGGACGATCGTCGTCGACGAGGTGCGGGCCCATCTCGCCGCCATCGCCGCGCAGCGCGTGGAACCGATCGTGGTCAGCCTGCGCAGCCACGCCGACCAGGTCGTGCAGGCCGAGCTCGACCGGCTCCGGATCAAGCTCCCCGGCCTGTCCGAGGCCGAGCTCGACGAGGTGTCGCGGGCCATGCGCCGCACGGTGTCGACGCTGCTGCACCGACCGACGGTCCGCATGAAGGAGCTCGCCGCCGATCCGGACGGTGCGCGCTACGCCACCACGCTGCACCGGCTGTTCGACCTCGACCCGGAGGCGATCGCCGCGGTCAGCACATCGGACGCCGTCGACTCCTCGTTCGCCACCGAGCCCGGCGCCGGCGTCGACGACCTCCTCGGGGGCGAGTCGTGAGCGCCGTGCGGGTCGCGACCCGCGCGAGCCTGCTCGCCCGCACCCAGTCGGGCCTCGTCGCCGACGCGCTGCGCGAGCGGCTCGACCGTGAGGTCGTGCTCGTCGAGGTCAGCACCCGTGGCGACGTCGATCAGACCACGCCGCTGGCGTCCTTCGGCGGCGTGGGCGTCTTCGTCAGCGCGGTGCGCGACGCCGTGCTCCGCGGCGACGCGGACGTCGCCGTCCACTCGCTCAAGGACCTCCCGACCGGCGACGCCGACGGCCTTCGGCTCGCCGCCATCCCGCCGCGCGAGGACGTGCGCGACGTGCTCGTCGCCCGGGACGGCGGCACCGTCGCCACCCTGCCGGCCGGCGCCACCGTGGGCACCGGCTCGCCGCGACGCGCAGCCCAGCTCCGCGCCCTGCGCCCCGACCTCGACGTCGTGCCCGTCCGCGGCAACGTCGACTCCCGGGTGCGCAAGGTCTCCGACGGCGAGCTCGACGCCGTCGTGCTCGCCCACGCCGGCCTCGCCCGGCTCGACCGCCTCGACGCGGTCACCGAGGTCCTCGGGACCGACCAGATGCTGCCCGCGCCCGGACAGGGCGCGCTGGCTGTCGAGTGCCGCGCCGTCGAGACCGACGCCGCGCTGCTCGACGCGCTCCGCGACCTCGACGACGACGCGACCCGCGCCGCCGTCACCGCGGAGCGATCCCTCCTCGCCGCACTCGAGGCCGGTTGCTCGGCGCCTGTCGGCGCGCACGCGACCGTGTCGGGGGACCGCGGCGCGGAGGTCGTGCACCTGACCGGAGCGGTCGTCAGCGACGACGGCCGGATCCAGGTGCGGAAGTCGGTCACCGGGCCTGCCGGCGACGCGGAGCAGGTGGGCCGTTCCTTGGCCTCCGACCTCCTCGCCGCCGGTGCGCCCGGTCTCGTGAACGGAACACGCCCATGAGCGGCACCCAGAACCGCAGCAAGAAGAAGGCCTTCGGCTCGATCGCGCTCGTCGCGGTCGGTCCCGGCGACCCCGACCTGCTCACGCTCCGCGCGGCCGCGCTGCTGCGCGACGCGGACGTCGTGCTCGCCGACGCCGATGTCGTCGACCTGGCGCGCTCGTTCGCCGGTCCCGACGCCGAGGTGTCCGCGGCTCTCGACGAGGACGGCCTGCCGCTCTCGCACGCCGCGCGCGCCAAGGCCGTCGCCGACGCCGCCAAGGCCGGGCAGTCCGTCGTGCGCCTCTTCTCCGGCGACCCGCTCCTCGACGGCGCCCTGCTCACCGAGGCCGGCGCGCTCGCCAAGGCCAAGCTGCCGTTCGACGTGGCCCCGGGCGTCTCGACCCTCACGGGCATTCCGGCGTACGCCGGCATCGGCCTCCTCGGGGGCAAGCAGCGCGAGGTGCACGTCGTCGACGCCGACGACCCCGCCGTCGACTGGGCCGCCCACTCCGACCCGCGCATCACGGTGGTCGTCCTCAACGGCGCCGAGCGCGCCGCCGAGGTGGCGCGCGCCCTCGTGCAGGGCGGCCGCGCCGACTCCACGCCCGTCGCGGTGACCCGCGGCGGCACCACGGTCGAGCAGCGCACGATCACCTCGACCCTGGCCGACCTGCCGGCGGCGGTGAAGGCCGCCAAGCAGGCCGGCCCGGGGCTCGTCGTCGTCGGCGACACCGTGTCCCAGCGCGAGAAGCTGTCCTGGTTCGAGACCAAGCCGCTGTTCGGCTGGCGGGTGCTGGTGCCGCGGACGCGCGAGCAGGCAGGAGCCCTGAGCCAGCAGCTCACCCGCTTCGGCGCCGTCGGCGTCGAGGTGCCGACCATCTCGGTCGAGCCGCCGCGCACGCCCCAGCAGATGGAGCGCGCGATCACCGGCCTGGTGTCGGGCCGCTTCCAGTGGGTGGTGTTCACCAGCGCCAACGCCGTCAAGGCGGTCCGCGAGAAGTTCGAGGAGTACGGCCTCGACGCCCGCGCGTTCGCCGGCCTCAAGGTCGCTGCCGTGGGCGACCAGACCGCCGCGTCGCTCGTGGCCTTCGGCGTACGCCCCGACCTCGTGCCGAGCGGCGAGCAGAGCTCGGCGGGCCTGCTCGAGGACTTCCCCGAGTTCGACCCGATCTTCGACCCCATCAACCGCGTCTTCCTGCCCCGCGCCGACATCGCCACCGACACCCTCGTCGCGGGCCTGATCGAGCTCGGCTGGGAGATCGAGGACGTCACGGCGTACCGCACCGTGCGTGCGGCGCCGCCGGCGGCCGAGACGCGCGAGGCGATCAAGACCGGCGGCTTCGACGCCGTGCTGTTCACCTCGTCGAGCACCGTGCGCAACCTCGTCGGCATCGCCGGCAAGCCGCACGCCTCGACCGTGGTCGCCTGCATCGGCCCCGCGACGGCGAAGACGGCGGAGGAGCACGGCCTGCGGGTCGACGTCCTCGCCGAGACGCCGTCGGTGGTCGCCCTCGCGGACGCTCTCGCCGCCCACGGCGACGCGCTGCGCCTCGCCGCCCTCGAGCAGGGCGAGCAGGTGTGGCGCCCGAGCAAGCGGCGCGGCGCCGCCCGTCGCAAGGCGACCTGATCGTGGGGTTCCCGGTCGAGCGTCCGCGCCGCCTGCGGCGCACGCCTGCCGTGCGCCGGCTCGTGGCCGAGACCCGGCTGCACCCGGCCGGGCTCGTGCTGCCGCTGTTCGTCCGCGAGGGCCTCGAAGAGCCGGCGCCGATCTCGTCGCTGCCGGGGGTGGTGCAGCACAGCCGTGCGTCGCTGCGCGCCGCGGCCGCCGACGCGGCCGGGCTCGGGCTCGGCGGGCTGATGCTGTTCGCCGTGCCCTCGGTGCGCGACGCCGTCGGTAGCGCGGCCAGCGACCCCGACGGGATCCTCAACGCCGCCGTCGCCGACGTGCGCGCCGAGGTCGGCGACTCGCTCGTCGTGATGGCCGATCTGTGCCTCGACGAGTTCACCGACCACGGCCACTGCGGGGTGCTCGACCAGCACGGCGCGGTCGACAACGACGCCACGCTCGTGCGGTACGCCGAGATGGCGATGGCACTCGCGGACGCCGGGGCGGACGTCGTCGGCACCAGCGGCATGATGGACGGCCAGGTGGGCGTCGTGCGCTCCGCGCTCGACGAGGTGCAGGCCCAGCACGTCGCCGTCCTCGCGTACGCCGCCAAGTACGCCTCGGCGCTCTACGGCCCGTTCCGCGAGGCGGTCGACAGCCAGCTGCAGGGCGACCGCCGCACCTACCAGCAGGACCCCGCGAACCGCCGGGAGTCGCTGCGCGAACTGCGCCTCGACGTGGAGGAGGGCGCCGACCTCGTCATGGTGAAGCCGGCCTCGCTCTACCTCGACGTGCTGCGCGAGGTGGCCGACGTCGTCGATGTGCCGGTCGCGGCCTACCAGGTCAGCGGCGAGTACGCGATGGTGGAGGCGGCTGCCGAGCGGGGCTGGATCGACCGCGACCGCGCGATCGTCGAGTCGATCACCTCGATCCACCGCGCGGGCGCCGACATCGTGCTGACCTACTGGGCCGCCGAGGTGGCCCGCTGGATCGCGGAAGGACGCGCATGAGCACGCCGTACGCCGACGCCGCGCCGGCATCGCAGGCCCTGTTCGCCCGCGGCCGCGAGGTGACCCCGGGCGGGGTCAACTCGCCCGTGCGCGCGTTCCGCGCCGTCGGCGGCACCCCCCGCTTCATGGCGAGCGGCCACGGCCCGTACATCACCGACGTGGACGGCCGCGAGTACCTCGACCTCGTGTGCTCCTGGGGCCCGATGGTCCTCGGGCACGCGCATCCCGCCGTCGTCGACGCGGTGCAGCAGGCGGCCGCCCGCGGCTTCTCCTTCGGCACGCCGGGCGAGGGCGAGGTGCTCCTCGCGGAGGAGATCGTCGGCCGCGTCGCGGCGGTCGAGCAGGTGCGCCTCGTCAGCAGCGGCACCGAGGCGACGATGTCGGCGATCCGCCTGGCCCGCGGCTTCACCGGCCGCTCCAAGGTGGTGAAGTTCGCCGGCTGCTACCACGGCCACGTCGACTCGCTCCTGGCCGCAGCCGGGTCGGGCATCGCGACGTTCGCGCTGCCGGACACTCCCGGCGTCACGGGCGCCCAGGCGCACGAGACGATCGTGCTGCCCTACAACGACCTCGAGGCGGTCGAGGCGGCGTTCGCCGCGCACGGCGACGACATCGCCGTGGTCATCACCGAGGCCGCCGCCGCCAACATGGGCGTCGTCGCGCCGCTGCCCGGCTTCAACGCCGCGCTGGCCCGCATCGCGCACGCCCACGGCGCGCTGCTCGTCGTCGACGAGGTGATGACCGGCTTCCGCGTCGCGCGCGGCGGCTGGCTCGAGCTCGAGGCCAGGTCCGACTCCACCTGGGCGCCCGACCTCGTGACCTTCGGCAAGGTCATGGGCGGCGGGCTCCCGGCCGCGGCGTTCGGCGGCCGCGCCGACGTCATGGCCCACCTCGCCCCCGCCGGGCCGGTCTACCAGGCGGGCACGCTCGCCGGGAACCCGGTGGCCGCCGCCTGCGGCCTCGCGACCCTCGCGCAGTGCACCCCGGAGGTCTACGCCCACCTCGACGCCACCGCGGCGACGGTAGGCAGGCTGGTCTCGGAGTCGCTCGCGGCCGAGGGCGTCGCCCACTCCCTCGCGACCGCGGGCAACCTGTTCTCGGTGTTCTTCACGGCCGACCGGCCGAAGGACTACGACGAGGCCCGCACGCAGGAGTCGTGGCGGTACGCCGCGTTCTTCCACGCCATGCTGGACCGCGGCGTCTACCTCCCGCCCAGCGCGTTCGAGGCGTGGTTCGTCTCGGCCGCGCACGACGACGCGGCCCTGGACCGGCTCGTCGCCGCACTTCCCGCCGCAGCGAAGGCCGCGGCGGGCGCACACCCCGACGTCGCGAAGGAGTTCGCGTGAGCACCCGTACCGTCGTCCACCTGCTGCGCCACGGCGAGGTGCACAACCCCGAGGGCGTCCTCTACGGCCGCCTGCCCGGCTTCCGGCTGTCCGCGCTCGGCGAGCAGATGGCCGAGCGCGCCGCCGAGGCCCTCGCCGACCGCGACATCACGCACGTCATCTCCTCGCCGCTCGAGCGGGCGCAGCAGACGGCCGCCCCCGTCGCCGCCCGGCACGGGCTGCGGGTGTCCATCGACGACCGGCTCATCGAGGCCGACAACGTCTTCGAGGGCCAGCGGGTCGGGGTCGGCGACGGGGTCCTGAAGAACCCCAAGGCCTGGCGCCACCTCTACAACCCGTTCACGCCGTCGTGGGGCGAGCCGTACGCCGAGCTGGCGGGCCGCATGCGCGCCGCCGTCGCGGCCGGGCGCGAGGCCGCCCGCGGCCACGAGGCCGTGCTGGTCAGCCACCAGCTCCCCGTGTGGATCGCGCGGCTCGACGCCGAGCAGCGCCGGTTCGTGCACGACCCGCGCAAGCGGCAGTGCGCGCTCGCGAGCCTCACGTCGCTCACGTTCGACGACGACACGCTCGTCGCCATCACCTACACCGAGCCCTCGGCCGACCTCGTGCGCAAAGCGGGGAAGTCCGCGTCCCAGGCCAAGGGCGCCTGAGCATGTGACGCAGTCGTGGCCCGAGGCGGAAACCTCCCCGGGCCGCGGCACGTCCACCCAGCGCCACCCCTGCCCACCCCCCCTGTGAAGGAGAGCACGCCGTGACCGCCGGACGCCGCGCCCGCCGCACCGCGGCCGCGCTGGCGCTCGCGACGTCCGCGGCCCTGCTCTCCGCGTGCTCGGCCACGTCGGGGTCGGTCGACGGCTCGACCCGGTACGTCGCCGGCGACGGCTCCACGGTCATCCTCGCCCCCTCGGAGCGGGAGGCGGCCCCGGTGCTCGCCGGCACGACCCTCGACGGCGAGAAGCTCGACGTGTCCGCGTACCGCGGCAAGGTCGTGGTCGTGAACCTCTGGGCCTCCTGGTGCGCCCCGTGCCGCGCGGAGGCGGGCACGTTGGAGGCGACGTACGCCGAGACCAGGCCGAAGGGAGTCGAGTTCGTCGGGATCGTCTCGGGCGGCAAGGACTCCGTCGACAACGCGCGCGCGTTCGCGCGGAAGTTCGAGGTGACCTACCCGTCGATGTTCGACGCCGACAACAGCCTCGTGCTCGCGTTCCGCGGCCAGCTTCCGCCGTCCGCGATCCCGACCACCCTCGTGCTCGACCGCGAGGGCCGGGTGGCCGCGCGGGCGCTGGGCGAGGTCGACCGCTCCCGCCTGCTGGGCATGATCGAGCCGGTGCTGGCGGAGAAGCAGTGAGCATCACCGACACCGTCGTCTCGGGCTCGCTGCTGGTCGCGGGCCCGCTCGCGTTCGCGGCCGGCGTGGTGTCGTTCCTGTCGCCCTGCGTCCTGCCGCTCGTGCCGGGCTACCTGTCCTACGTCACGGGCCTGTCCGGCGCCGAGCTCGCCGGCGAGGACGACGACGAGGGCCGTCGCCGCACGGCCGAGGGCGACGTGCTGGTCGAGGCCCCCGCGAAGGCGCCCGCCGCGCGCACGCGGGTGCTGGCAGGGTCGCTGCTGTTCGTGCTCGGCTTCACCGCCGTGTTCGTCGCGTACGGCGCCGCCTTCGGCGCCCTCGGAGAGGCGCTGTTCCGCTACCAGGAGCCCATCACGCGCGTGCTCGGCGTGGTCGTCGTGCTGCTCGGCCTGTCGTTCCTCGGCGTGATCCCGGGCATGCAGCGCGAATGGCGCCTGCACCGCCTTCCCCGGGTCGGCCTGTGGGGCGCCCCGCTGCTCGGCGTGCTGTTCGGCCTCGGCTGGACCCCCTGCATCGGCCCGACCCTCGGCGCCGTGCAGACCCTCGCCTTCACCGAGGCGAGCGCGGCCCGCGGCGCCCTGCTCTCGGCGTTCTACTGCCTCGGGCTCGGCCTGCCGTTCGTCCTCGTCGGGCTGCTCTACCGCCGTGCCCTGGGCGCGATCGGCTGGGTGCGCCGGCACAGCCTCACGGTGATGCGGATCGGCGGGGCGCTGCTCGTCGTGATCGGCATGCTGCTCGTGACCGGGCTGTGGGACGACCTGACCATCGGCCTGCGCTCGTGGGCGGGCGGCTTCGGGGTGTGGCTGTGACCCTCCCCGCGACGAGTGGAGCGCTGCTGTGAGCGATCAGGTCGACGACGCCGTGCGCGACGCCGACGACACCCTCTCCGGGCTGTCGACGGCGCCCGCCGAGGTGGACTCCGCCGCTGCGCAGCCTGTCGGGCTCGGCGTACGCGGCTGGCTGCGCTGGGCCTGGCGGTCGCTCACCAGCATGCGCACGGCTCTCGTGCTGCTGTTCCTGCTCGCCGTCGCGTCCGTCCCGGGCTCGGTCTTCCCCCAGCGCGGCACCGACCCGGTGAAGGTCACGCAGTACCTCGCCGACGACCCCAAGGGCGTGTGGCTCGACCGCCTCGGCATGTTCGACGTGTTCGCCTCGCCGTGGTTCGCCGCGATCTACCTGCTGCTGTTCATCTCCCTGGCCGGCTGCGTGATCCCGCGCTCCGCCCAGCATTGGCGCGCGATGCGCGCGCGGCCGCCGGTGGCTCCTCGCAACCTCGGACGTCTTCCCGAGCACCGCAGGGTCGAGCTCGCCGCCGAGCCTGCCGCCGTGCTGGCCACCGCCGCCGAGCACCTGCGGGGCAGGCGCTGGCGCGTCGACGTGGCCGACGACTCGGTCGCCGCGGAGAAGGGCTACAGCCGCGAGACGGGCAACCTCGTGTTCCACCTCGCCCTGCTGCTCCTCCTGCTCGGCGTCGCCCTCGGCTCGCTCGGCGGGTTCCGCGGGAACGTCGTCGTCCGCGAGGGCACGTCGTTCGCGAACACGCAGTCGCAGTTCGACTCCTTCGCCCCGGGCCGCGGCTTCGACCCGGCCTCGCTGCAGCCCTTCTCGTTCCGGCTCGACGACTTCACGGCGACCTTCGAGCGCGGGGGTCCGCAGGACGGGGCCCCGCGCGAGTTCGTCGCCGACGTGACGCTGACGCCTGAGCCGGGCGCGGCTCCGGAGAAGGTGCGGATCGAGGTCAACGAGCCGCTCGTGGTCGGCGGCGAGAAGGTCTTTCTGGTCGGCCACGGGTTCGCGCCCACCATCACGGTGAAGGACAAGAGCGGCGACATCGTGTTCCGCGACTCCGTCGTGTGCCTCCCGCAGGACGGCAAGTTCACCTCGACCTGCGTCGTGAAGGTGCCGGATGCCAGCCCGCAGCTCGGCCTCACCGGCTTCTTCCTCCCCACCGCGGCCGTCGACGAGGTGCGCGGCCCGCACTCGCTGTTCCCGGCCGCCGACGACCCGGCAGTGTTCCTGTCGGCGTGGGAGGGGGACCTCGGACTCGACAGCGGCCGCCCGCAGTCGGTGTTCAAGCTCGAGACGGCGAAGATGGAGCGGATCGGCATCGAGGCCCTGCGTCCGGGCGAGTCGTGGAAGCTGCCGACAGGTGAGACCGTCACGTTCGACGGCTACGTGCAGTTCGCGTCGTTCGCCGTCGCCCGCGATCCCGGCAAAGAGGTCGCCCTCGTCGCCGCGATCGCCGCGATGACAGGGCTCGCCTTCTCGCTCCTGGTCCGCCGGCGCAGGGTGTGGGTGCGGGTGGCGGCCGGAGCGGCAGGCACTACCGTGGTCGACGTCGCCGGGCTGACCCGGTCCGAGCACGCCAGCGTCGCCGACGAGGTCGACGAGCTGACCTCGGCCCTGGGCGCACCGGTCGTGAGCAGCACGCAGGACGAAGGAGCATCCGAGTGACGGTCAACGTGGCGTTCGCCGAGCTGAGCCGCGACCTCGTGTACGCGGCGATGGCCGTCTACACGATCGCGATGTTCACCTTCGCGGTCTCCTTCGCCGCCACCAAGGGCCGCGATCTCGTGCCCGCCACCGCCGGAGGAGCCGCCGGCGCGGCGACCGGCGAGGGCGCGGTGGCCGTGGCCACCAAGACCGAGGTCGCTCTCGGCGGTCCTGACGACGGCGCGCTGCCGCCCGGCCGCCGCTCGGCCAACATCGCCATGGCGATCACCTGGCTCGGAACGATCCTGCTCGCGGGCGGGCTGCTCTTCCGCGGCCTCTCGGTCATGCGCGCCCCCTGGGGCAACATGTACGAGTTCTCGATCACCTCGGCGCTCGCGATCGCGGCGACCTTCCTCCTGATCTCGCTGAAGAAGGACGTCCGCTGGCTGGGCCTGTTCGTCCTGCCGACGGTGCTGCTCATCCTCGGCCTCGCCGTCACGGTGCTGTACGTCGACGCCGCCCAGCTCGTGCCCGCGCTGCGCAACTACTGGCTCGTGATCCACGTGTCGGCGGCGACGGTGTGCGCCGGCGCGTTCAGCCTCGGCGCGGCGCTCTCGGCGCTGTTCCTCGTCGCCGACTCCGCCGAGCGACGCGCCGCCGAGGGCCGCTCGTACTGGCTGGCCGGACTCGCCAAGCGGCTGCCGGATTCGACCAAGCTCGACGGCATGGCCTACCGCATCCACGCGTTCATGTTCCCGCTGTGGACCTTCACCATCGTCGCGGGCGCGATCTGGGCAGAGAACGCCTGGGGCCGCTACTGGGGCTGGGACCCGAAGGAGACCTGGGCGTTCATCACCTGGGTCGGCTACGCGGCCTACCTGCACGCCCGGGCGACCGCGGGGTGGAAGGGCCGCAAGGCGGCGTACATCGCCTTCGTCGCGTACGGCACCTTCGTGTTCAACTACTTCGGCGTGAACATCCTCATGAGCGGCCTGCACTCGTACGGCGGCCTGCGATAACGGACCGGCACCGACCCCTATCCCCGCGGGCGGAGCGCGTGCGCTCGACGTACCCTCCCTGCATGACCGAGGAGGTGGGCTGAGGTGGGCAGGTTCCTGATCTACGCGATCGCGTTCGTCGTGGTGCTCTACGCGCTCATCGACGTGATCCTCAGCCGCGGCGACGACATCCGCTCGTTGCCCAAGCCGCTCTGGTTCCTGCTGGTGCTGGTCGTGCCCGTCGTCGGCGCGGTCAGCTGGTTCGTGTGGGGCCGTCCCCGCCCCGCAGGCAGCGGCGGCGGGTTCGCGCCGGGCCGCGGCCGCGGCCCGATCGCCCCGGACGACGACCCCGCGTTCCTCCGGCAGATCGACGACCTCACGTGGTCGGAGAAGATGCGCCAGCGCCGCGAGAAGCGTGACGGCGGCACCGCCTCCGGCGCCGACGCCGGGCCGGCGGCCTGATCCCTCCCACGGCGCTCGTCATGCCGCGGGCGCGAGGCGTCGGACGGAAGCCGCGAGCACGCTTCGGGTGCATCGCGTCGTCGTCGCCGCAGGGCTGCAGACCCGTCGACGTGATCCGCGCTGCACGGCCGTGCACCCGGTTCGGCAGGGCATGCGGGTCCGACGTACCGTGCACCCGTGAGCCAGGACGAGACCGCCCCCGCCGTCGATGCCCCCGCCGAGCGCGGCGGCCACCCCGTGCTCGTGTACACGGCCCTGCGGTTCCTGCTGCTCGCCGTCACCGCCGGCGTGCTCTACCTGCTGGGCCTGCGCAACATCCTGCTGCTGCTGGTCTTCGCGTTCCTCATCTCGGGCGTGATCTCGGTGTTCGCGCTGAACCGCCGTCGCGAGGTGGCCGCCGTCGAGGTCGTGTCGGCGGTGCAGAAGGTCAACGCCCGCATCGACGAGTCGGCCCGGGCCGAGGATGTGCCGGACGACGACCTCGACGCCTCCGGCACCCCCACGCCCGCGACCGGCGCGGCCTCCGAGCCCGCCCCGGCCGACGGAGCGGCTGCGACCGGCACGCCCGCACCGGAACCGACCACCGCGCCGGCCGACGGAACGGCTGCGACCGGCACGCCCGCACCGGCACCGTCCCCCGCGCCGAAGCCCACCAAGCGCGATATCCCCGCCGACGACGACCTCGACGACCTCGAGCCCACCGACCGCCCCTGACACCGCGCCCGATCTTCCGGATGAGGGTGCCCCAGGCCGCTTCAGACGCAGCCGGGCTTCCCCAGCGACGGCGGACTGGTCGTTCAGCGGGCAGCGAGGACGAGCCCGAGCGAGAGCAGCACGGCGTACACCAGCAGCAGCCGGCCGGTGCCGGCGAGCACAGGCACGAGGTCGCGGCCGAGCGCGCCGCCGCGCACGATGCGGGCCGGCCCAGCCGCGAGCGGCAGCGCGAGCAGGGCGAGCAGCGCCCACCACGTGACCGTCGGGGCGAGGCCGAGCGCGATGCCGAAGGGGAGCGCGAGCGAGGCGAGGTACGCCGCCCGCGTACGCGCATCGCCGAGCCGCACGGCCAGGGTGCGCTTGCCGGCGACGGTGTCGGTGGGGATGTCGCGGAGGTTGTTCGCCAGCAGGATGCCGACCGACAGCGAGCCGCACGCCACCCCGCCCGCCACCGCGAGCCACGAGAGCGTGAGGGTCTGCACGTACGTCGTACCCGCGACCGCCACGAGCCCGAAGAAGACGAACACGAACACCTCGCCGAGGCCGGCGTAGCCGTACGGGCTCGGGCCGCCGGTGTAGAACCACGCGGCCACGATCGCGGCCGCGCCGACGGCGAGCAGCCACCAGGCCTGGGTGAGCAGCACGAGCACGAGGCCGGCGAGCGCCGCGACGCCGAACATCCCGAACGCCGCGAGCTTCACCGACCGCGGCGAGGCGAGGCCCTGGCCGACGAGGCGCACCGGCCCCACGCGGGCGTCGTCGGTGCCGCGGATGCCGTCGCTGTAGTCGTTCGCGTAGTTCACGCCGATCTGCAACGCCAGGGCCACCACCAGTGCCAGTGCAGCGCGGAGAGCGAACTGGCCCAGGTTGGCGGCGTACGTCGGATCCGCCGTGTCCGTGACGGCACCCCACCGCATCGTCCAGCCCTCGGCGCAGTCGGCGTCGCACGTCCGGTCGAGCAGGACGTCGACCAGCGTCCACCAGGCGATCGCCGTACCGACGAGCACCGGCGCGAGCGCCGCCGGGAGGGTGCGCGGCCGCGCGCCCTGCCACCACTGCCCCGGAGTCGCCACGAGCGGTGATCCTTCCAGGCCCTGCGCCCCCGCGCGCGCCGCCCTCCCGGCAGAGTTCGTCCGCTAAGGACAGAAACCGCCCTTCAGGGGCAGGTTCTGTCCTCTCATCGCCGTCCGACGCTGCGCATGATCACGAGTACGGGTCATCCGGTGCAGCTCACCTGCCTTGATCGGCCCAAGGGGTCAGAAGGTGCAGTGGGATTGCGCGGATTGACCCGTAGTCGTGATCTTCGACGGGGTCAGGCGCCGCCGTCCTCCTGCTTGCGCTTGAGCTCGGCCTCCTGGGCGGCGAGCTTGGCCTCCCACTTCTTGAGGGCCTCCTCGTGCTCGCGGTCGATGCGGGCCATCTCGGCCATGAACGCCGGATCGTCCTCGTTGCGCGAGTACGCCGGACGCGGGCGCTCGGCCTCCGGGAAGCCCGAGCCCATCCGCCACTGGCCGCCGTCGGTGCGCACCGGGCGCCCGGCCACGAGCCAGGCGATGCCGCCCACCAGCGGAAGGATGATGATCAGCACGATCCACCACCCCTTCTCGAGGTTGCGGATCAGGTGCGGCGGCGAGGAGATGCAGTCGACCAGGCAGAACACCAGCAGCGCGATCTCGACGACGTACGGCAGGAAGCGGATCACGTCGAACCCCCGGAAACCGGCCCGGTGCGCCGGCCCCCGCCGCGCGCCCCATCCCGGGCCGCCCCGGACGCTACCGGCTCGGGCCCGCCGGTGGCTCGCCCGACGGCCGATCGGCGCAGAGAAAAGGACAGAACGCGCCCCACACGGGAGGTTCCTGTCCTTAGCGGACGATCTCACGCAGGGCGATGCGGTCGGGCTTGCCGTTGGGCAGCAGGGGTACGGCGGCCAGGCGCACCCACGTGCGGGGGACGGCGGCACGTCCAAGCTGCGCCGTCACGGCCGCGGACAGCGTCTCGACGACGGCGTCCGGCACGACATCGGCACCGGCATCGACGGGATCGAAGGCGTGAACCGCGTCCGGCACGACATCGGCACCCGCATCGACGGGATCGACGGCATGAACCGCGTCCGGCACGACATCGGCGCCGCCCGCCGACGTGGCCGCCAGCACGACGTACGCCGTGAGCCGCGCGCCCCAGCGCTCGTCGGGATCTGCCAGCACCACGGCGTCGGCGCAGTGCGCGGCGAGCACGTCCTGCACGGCTCCGACCGCGACGTTCACCCCGCCCACCTGCACCACGTCGTCGAGCCGCCCGAGCACCTCGAGCCGGCCGTCGACGAGGCGCCCGGCGTCCTGCGTGCGCAGCCAGCCGTCGGCCACGTCCATGCCGCCGCCGAGGTAGCCGCGCGCCAGCATCGGGCCCGACAGCTCGATGCGGCCCGTCTCGCCGATGCGTACGCCGGCGCCCGGCAGCGGCACGCCGTCGTACACCAGCCCGCCGCACGTCTCGGTCATGCCGTACGTCGGCACCGCCGCGACCTGCGCCGCGCGGAGCCGCTCGAGCAGCGCCGAGGGCGTGCGGGCTGCACCGATGAGGACGGCGTCGTACGCCCGCAGCGCCGCGAGGCCTTCCTCGTCGTCGAGCAGCAGCGCGGCCTGGGTCGGCACGAGCGAGGTGCACGCCGGGAGCGACGGGTCGAGGCGCCAGGTGGCCTCGGCGAACTGCGCGGCCGTGAACCGCGACGCGCCGCCGATCGACGGCACGACCTCCGGCTCGGTCGAGCTCATGAGCGAGCGCACGAGCACGGCGAGCCCGCCCGCAGAGGTCACGGGCAGGCACAACGACCACGCCGCCGCGCCGCCGACGAGGGCCGTGAGCGCGGCCTCGCCCGAGGCCAGCAGCGCCGCGGCCGTCAGCAGCACGCCCCGCGGTCCGCCGGTCGAGCCGCTGGTGGCCAGGACGACCGCGACGTCGTCGTCGACGAGCAGCGATGCATCCGGCAGAACGGCCCGCTGCGCGCGAACCGAGGCCGGGTCGTCCCCAGCAGGGGCGATCGCGAGCGCGGGGCCGTCGCCGGCGAGCGCGGCGGGCAGGAGGTCGAGCAGATGGTCGGCGCCCGCGGTTCCGGGGGCGACGTCCGCGCGCCTGACGTCGCGCTGCCTGCTCACGCGGCCCAGCCTAGGGTTGGCCGGGCAGGCGCTCCTCCCGGAGCGGCGCGGCGACGAGGAGGTCGGCGATGGGCGAGGCGCGCGAGATCCGTCCGACCGACGCCGGCCATGGCCCCCAGGCTCCCGGCCAGCACGCTCCCGGCCCCCAGGCAGACGGCCCCCAGGCCGCCGACCCGCAGGCCGCCGCCGCGACGGACCCGACCAGCCCGCTGCGTCAGGTAGCCCGCCGGGCTAAGGCGGCGTGGTGCTTCCTCGTGAGCGGCCTCGGATGAGCACGGCGTACGACGAGGCCATCCCCTTCGCGCTGCCGCTCGCGCGGCGCTTCCGCGGCACCACCGTGCGCGAAGGCGTGCTGCTGCGCGTCGGCGACCGGTGGGGGGAGTGGGCGCCGTTCGACGACTACGGCGACGTCGTGGCCGCGCGTTGGCTCGCGGCCGCCCTCGAGCAGGCCGCCGGCGAGTGGCCGGCGCCTGTGCGCGCGAGCGTGCCGGTCAACGCGATCGTGCCGGCGCTCGATCCGGCGGAGGTGGCCGCACTCGTCGTCGACGCCGTGCAGGCCGACGGCTGCACCACCATCAAGGTCAAGGTCGGGGAGCGCGGCCAGACGTTCGCCGACGACGTCGCCCGCGTCGCCGAGGTGCGTGCGGCGCTCGACGACAGCGGCGCGGCCGACGGCCTCATCCGCGTCGACGTCAACGGCGCCTGGACCGTGCAGGAGGCAGCCGAGCGCCTCGACGTGCTCGCCGACGTCGCCCTCGGCCTCGAGTACGCCGAGCAGCCGTGCGCCACGCAGCTCGAGCTCGCCGAGCTCCGCACCCGTACAGCCGTGCCGATCGCGGTCGACGAGGGCGTCCGGCTCTCCGACGATCTCGACGACCGCGCGCTCGATCTCGTGCGCGACGCGGCCGATGTGGTCATCCTCAAGGCGATCCCGCTCGGCGGCGTACGCCGAAGCCTCGCCCTGGCCGAGCGCGTCGGCCGGCCGGTCGTGGTGAGCGGGTCGCTCGACTCGAGCGTGGGGCTGGCCGCGGGCCTGGCGCTGGCCGCGTCCCTGCCCGACCTTCGGCACGCCTGCGGCCTGGGCACCGGGCGGCTGCTTGCCGCCGACCTCGTGCCGCGCACGCTGCTGCCCGAGGACGGCAGACTGTCCGTCGTGCGCCCCGATCCCGACCTCGCGCTGCTCTCCGCCGCTGCGGACCGGATGGGCGCGGACCGGCGTACCTGGTGGCTGGAGCGGCTCGAGCGCAGCCGCGCGGTGCTCGACGGAGGAGCGGCATGAACCCGAGCACCGCGATGGCGCGGGTCCTCGTCGACGAGCTGGTGGCCGGAGGCGTGACCGAGGTCGTGCTCGCGCCCGGAAGCCGCAGCGCGGCGCTCGCCATCGCGCTCGCCGAGGCCGACGCCCGCGAGGACCTGCGGCTGCATGTGCGCGTCGACGAGCGCAGCGCGGGGTTCCTGGCGCTCGGCCTCGCCAAGGTCGCGCACGAGCCCGTCGCCGTCGTCACCACGAGCGGCACCGCCGTGGCCAACCTGCTGCCCGCGCTCGTCGAGGCGTCGTACACCGGTGTGCCGGTGCTGGTCGTCAGCGCCGACCGTCCGGCCGAGCTCCGCGACACCGGCGCCCACCAGACGATCGACCAGGTGAAGATCTTCGGCTCCGCCGTGCGCTGGTCGCACGAGGTCGCCGTCGCGGAGGAGCGGATCGGCCAGGTGCGCTACTGGCGCTCGGTCGTCGCCCGCGCGATCTCGGTCGCTACGGAGGTCGGGTCGTCGGGCCCGGTGCACCTCAACGTGGCCTTCCGCGAGCCGCTGGTGCCGGACGGCGACGAGCGCTGGATCGAGCCGCTCGGCCTCGCCGAGGCCGACTCGACGCCGGAGGAGCGGCTGCCGATCGCGGTCGACGCCCGGCTCGGGATGTCGGCGGCCCAGCCGATCGACGAGATCCTCGGTCTCCTCGCCGGGCCGGACGCCGACCCCGACCACGTCGTGCCCGCGCGCGGCGTGGTGGTCGTCGGCGACCTGTCCGACGTCGAGGCGAGCGACTCGGCCGTCGCGCTGGCGGAGGCCTGCGGCTGGCCGCTGATCGGCGAGCCGAGCGGCAACGCCCGCGTCGGCGACTCGACCATCGCGCACGGCGCGCTGCTGCTCGCCGACCCTCACTTCGCTTCCGAGCACGCCCCCGAGCTCGTGGTGTGCGTCGGGCGCCCCGGACTCTCCCGGTCCGTGATGGCGATGGTGCGCGAGGCGCCGATGGTGATCGTGGCGGACGACAGGGCAGCGGCGTACCGCCCGGACCCGACGCGCAACGCGACGATGTTCGTCTCCGTGGTGCCCGAGCCGCCGACAGCCTTCGAGCTGTACGACGACTCCTGGCTCGACGCCTGGCTCGCGGCCGACGCACGCGCCGACGCCGCGATCACGAGGCGGCTCGACGAGGGCACGTCGCTGACCGGGCCCGACGTCGCGCGCACGCTGTGGGACGTGCTCGACTCCTCGGCGCTCCTGCTCGCGGCGTCGTCCTGGCCGGTGCGGCACCTCGAGTCGTTCGCGCGCGTGCGCGAGGCCGACGAGGCGCCGCTCGTGATCGGCAACCGAGGGGCGTCCGGCATCGACGGCCTGCTCGCCACGGCGTGGGGCGCGGCGCTCGCGCACCAGACGCCGCGCACCGCGATCCACGTCGACGAGGACGGCATGGCCGAGGTGGTCACTGCGCAGGGGGGTACGGCGTACGCGCTCGTCGGCGACCTCGCGTTCCTGCACGACCACAACGGCCTTCTCGCCGGCGACGACGAGCCGCGGCCGGATCTCGTGATCGTGGTGGTCGACAACGACGGCGGCGGCATCTTCGGCCAGCTCGAGCAGTCGGGCACGCCGCACTTCGAGCGGGTGTTCGGCACGCCCCTCGGGCTCGACCTCGAGAAGGTCGCGGCCGCCGTGGCCGTCGACCACGTGAGGACCGTGTCGGACGTGACGTCCCTCGTCGAGGCGATCGACGAGGCCACGGCGTCCGGCGGAGTCCGCATCGTCATCGCGAAGGTCGGCGACCGCGCCGCCGAGGCCCAGCTCCTGCGCGACCTGCAGACCGACGTCAGCGCCGCCCTCGTCGACCTCGACGACCTCGACACCCCCTGACGCGCTGATTTCACCCGCTAAGGACAGATCACGCCCTTGTAGGGCGTGATCTGTCCTTTTCTGCGCGGGTACGCCGTACCCCTCACGCCCGTGTCGCCGTGGGGCCAACGCAGGGAGAAGAGGACAAATCCTGCCCCTGGAGGGCAGATCTTGTCCTTAGCGGGCGAAAGTCAGGCGGGTTCGAGGGCGTCGCGCATGGCGACGAGCTTGGCCTGGGACTCGGCGAGCTCGGCGTCGGGGTCAGAGCCGGACACGAGGCCGCAGCCGGCGTAGAGGCGCAGGCGGTCCTCGGCCTCGATCGAGCCGCAGCGCAGCGCGATCCCGAACTCGCCGTCGCCGCGGGAGTCGACCCAGCCGACGGGTCCGGCGTACCGCCCGCGGTCCATGCCCTCGAGCTCGCGGATCACCGCGAACGCGCGCTCGGTCGGCGTGCCGCACACCGCGGCCGTCGGGTGCAGCGACGCCGCGAGCGCCAGCGCCGGCGCGCCGTCGGCGAGCACGCCGCGTACGTCGGTGGCCAGGTGCTGCACGTTCGCGAGGCGCAGCAGCCGCGGCGTCTCCGGTACGTCGAGGTCGGTGCAGTGCGCCGCGAGCGCCAGGGCCACGGAGTTCACGGCGTACTCGTGCTCGGCGTGGTCCTTCGCCGAGTCGAGCAGCGCCGAGGCGAGCGAGGCGTCGTTGGTGGCATCGGACGAGCGGCGCATCGTGCCGGCCAGCACCCGCGAGGTGACGGTGTCGCCGATGCGGCGCACGAGCATCTCCGGCGTCGCGCCGAGGAGGCCGTCGACCGAGAACGCCCAGCACGAGGGGTACGTCGCCGACAGCCGCGTCAGCAGGTGCCGCGGGTCCACCGCGCCGTCCGTGGTCACGACCACGTCGCGGGCGAGCACGACCTTGTCGAGCTCGCCGTCGTCGATGCGGCGCACGGCCTCGGCCACCGCGGCCTGCCAGTCGGTCACCGACAGGGAGCCCTCGGAGTACGCCACGCCGCGCGGCGGCTCGGGCACCGCCGCCGGATGCGCGAGCGCGGCGACGGTCTCGGCGACGGCGTGCCGGGCCTCGCGGCCGTTCGCGGCCACCACCGTCAGCCACGTGACGCCCTCGCGGCGTCCGACCACCACGCGCGGCACGACCACCACGGACGAGCCGGGGGTGGCGTCGAAGGCGAACGACGCGAACGCGACCGGCCCCGATCCCGGCAGCTGCACGTCGTCGTGGACCTCGGCGTCGGCGACCCAGGTCGCCCACCAGCGCTGGGCGCGGGAGAACCTCTCGGCCCCGCTGAACTCCCCCCGCGCCGCCTCGCCCCAGCCGACCAGGCCCTCGTCCTCGCCGTGCTCGTCGGTGGTGACCCACGACGTCGGCGCGAGGCCCCGGGGGAGCAACGACAGCAGCGGCCGCGCGCTCAGCTCGTCGGGGAGGACGACCGTCCGTACGGTGACCGGCGGCGCCGGCACGGCGACGGGTGCGGTGGACACGCGATTCAGGCTAGGCCCACCTGACCCCGGCGGCAGCCTGAGCGGGCGCATACGTGGCGCACATCATGCGGACCCTGGGCCGACCGGCCGTCCGGCAGCCGCTCGAGCGGCCGGCGCGCGGGTACGTCGTACCCGTGCCCCAGCACTGCAGCGGCCCCGCGGCCGGCGGGTACGACGCCGCGCGCCAGGGGCGCTGGACAGGCGGGGCGTCGTATCCGCGAGCGGCGGGGCCGGGTGTGCGCAGGGAGGGGCGCGGGTGCGGGAGGGGCGGGCTGCGGCGCTGTTGCGTCAGGTGACGGTCAGCGCGCTCACCCGAGTCGCCACGAGAGTCCCCACCAGGGTGAAACCGGCCCCTTCGCTAGTTGCTGCGCAGCGCAATGACACTGCGCTGGAGGCCCCCGTCGTGGTGACAGCCGAGGTGGGTAGAGCAAGGACGTCATTCAGCATGGCGTCTTGCGGCGAGGCGATCTGCGGGGGCTGCGCGGCAAGCAACGAATCGTTGCCGTCCACGATCCACTGGCAGGTCACGGTGGCCTCGCTATTCAAGAGCTCTGCGGCGGCCACGAACACCTGGGCGGTGAGGAGGTACGTGCCGGCGGGCAGGGACACGGTGGCGAGGGTGTGGGTGTCCGAGGCGGCGTAGACGGTTGCCTCGCCGACGTCGAGCCAGGCGGGCCCGGTGCCGTCGGCGCCGGCCGTGCCCTGCGGCCCGGCGACACCCGCAGGACCCTGGGGACCCGCAGGTCCCTCGGGTCCGGCGGGGCCCTGCGCGCCATCGGCGCCTGCGGCGCCTGCCGCGCCCTCCGGCCCCGACGGTCCGATGCTGCCATCAGCGCCGTCCAGGCCGGGGTCGCCCTGCGGTCCGCGCGCTCCGGCCGCTCCCGTCGCACCGGCCGGGCCGCGCGCCCCCGTCGCTCCCGTGGCACCGGCCGGGCCGCGCGCGCCGACCACCGTGGTGCGCGTGTACCCCGTCGGGCAGGTGCCGGACGCGGTCGGAGCGACCATGGCGGCGCCCCGCTTCAGGCACACGACGAGGGAGCTGGCGGAGGTCGCGGCGTCGGCCACGGCGATACCGGCGGCGAGAAGCCCGCCGGCCACGAGCGGCACGAGCAGCGCGCGCCGCGCTCGGGAGGGGTGCAGTGAAGAGCTCATGCCTCCAGGGCAGCGCTCCCGCGGCATCGGTCGCGCGCCGTGCAGCCTGAACCGCACGAACTCCCGAGCGGTGGGCGTCCGATCGCGGACGGGTCGGCCCGGCGGCTGTCACCCAGACGCCGCACCGAGGGTGAATCCACGCGGTGGATTCCCTCCAGGCGATCCGCGACCAGGACGTCGCCGTCCGAGTCCGATCGCGCGGCTGGGAGAGGTAAGGTGACCATGCGCTCGTGAAGGCTTTCACAAGCGCACGCGCGTACCTGACGACCGACGAGGATCCTGCACCCCTGTGACCCAGGCAGACCCGTTCGCTGCACGGCGCCGATCCGTCGGCGCCGCCTCGCTGCGTACGCCGGTCCGTCGCGGGACGCAGCACGACGGGTGCGCGCGCAGCACCTGCCCGCCGACCGCCTCCCGGGGTGCCGGCGCCCGCCGATCGACCCGTACATCGCTGCTCCACCAGGCCGCCCCGGCAGCCTGACCGCCCGGGTCCGGGGGCCATCCGGACGGCACTAGGATTCACCAGGTTTGACCACCGAGCCCGGTTCGACCGGGCGCCAGGAAGGGGCACACGGCGTGGGCGAGATCTATCTCCCGGTGCTGGTCCTCGGAGTCCTCGGGCTCGCGTTCGGCCTCTTCGCGCTCTTCGCGCCGGTGGTCATCGGCCCGCGCCGGTACAACCGGGCGAAGCTCGATGCGTACGAGTGCGGCATCGACCCCACCCCGCAGCCGATCGGCGGCGGCCGGTTCCCGATCCGCTACTACCTGACGGCGATGCTGTTCATCGTCTTCGACATCGAGATCGTGTTCCTCTACCCGTTCGCGGTGGCCTTCGACCAGCTCGCCCTCTTCGGTCTCATCGAGATGGGCCTGTTCATCGTGACCGTCCTCGTGGTCTACGGGTACGTCTGGCGCCGGGGCGGGCTCGAATGGGACTGATGCCCCGCCTGCTCGTACGCCGTACCGCCACCACCACGCACGCACCGACAGCCGGACAGGAGGGCTAGGGCATGGGTCTCGAGGAAGCGCTCCCGAGCGGCATCCTGCTCACCACCGTCGAGAAGCTCGCGGGCTACGGCCGCGCGGGCTCGATGTGGCCGGCCACGTTCGGCCTGGCCTGCTGCTCGATCGAGATGATGTCGACCGGCGGCCCCCGCTACGACCTCGCACGCTTCGGCATGGAGGTGTTCCGCGGCTCCCCGCGGCACGCCGACCTCATGATCGTCGCCGGGCGCGTGAGCCAGAAGATGGCCCCGATCGTGCGCCAGATCTACGACCAGATGCCCAACCCGAAGTTCGTGCTCGCCATGGGCGTCTGCGCCTCGAGCGGCGGCATGTTCAACAACTACGCGATCGTGCAGGGCGTCGACCACATCGTGCCGGTCGATGTCTACCTGCCCGGGTGCCCGCCCCGGCCCGAGATGCTGATCGACGCGATCATGCAGATCCACGAGAAGTCGCGGCAGACCAAGCTCGGCATCAACCGGCAGAACCAGATCACCGAGCTCGAGGAGGCGGCGCTCGTCGCCACGCCCACCTCGGAGATGAAGGGCCTCCTGCGGTGACCGAGTTCCACGACAACACCGCCGAGATCGTTCCGCTGGTCCCGGACGACGTCCCCACGCTCCCGGTGGTCGACGTCCGCAGCGGCCTGTTCGGCGGCTCCGGCTCCGGCGACACCTCGGGCTTCGGCGGCCTCGTCCGCACCATCGAGCTCCCGCCGCCCACGCCGCGCCCCTTCGGCGGCTGGTACGACGAGGTGGCCGACGAGCTCGACCTCGCCCTGCAGGAGGACGGCCTCTCGTTCGACGCCGCGGTCCTCGCGACGGTCGTGCACAACGACGAGATCACCTTCCACGTGCGGCCCGAGCACCTGCTGGCGTTCGTCACGCGCCTGCGCGACGAATCGGCGCTGCGGTTCGAGATGTGCCTCGGCGTCTCGGGCGTGCACTACCCGCAGATGACCGGCGCGGAGCTCCACGCCGTCTGGCACTTCCAGTCGGTCACGTTCAACCGTCGCATCCGCGTCGAGGTCTCGGCCTCTGCGGAGCACCCGCACGTGCCGAGCATCGTGTCGGTCTACCCCGCCGACGACTGGCACGAGCGCGAGACGTTCGACATGTTCGGCATCGTCTTCGACGGCCACCCCGGTCTCACGCGCATCCTCATGCCGGACGACTGGTACGGCCACCCCCAGCGCAAGGACTACCCGCTCGGCGGGATCCCGGTGGAGTACAAGGGCGCGTCCATCCCGCCGCCCGACACGCGGAGGTCGTACACCTGATGGCTGACGTCACCTACGAGTCCGCGTACGACGACATCCTCGGCGAGCCCGAGGGCGTCGAGGCCGGCAGCTACGACACCACCGAGGGCCGCGTCTACACCGTCTCCGGCGGCGACTGGGACGAGGTGCTCGCCCCCGAGCCCGGAGTCCACGAGCGCGTCGTGGTCAACATGGGCCCGCAGCACCCGTCGACGCACGGCGTGCTCCGTCTCATCCTCGAGATGGAGGGCGAGGTCATCACCGAGGCCCGCTGCGGCATCGGCTACCTCCACACCGGCATCGAGAAGAACCTCGAGTACCGCACCTGGGTGCAGGCCGTCCCGTACGTCACGCGGATGGACTACCTCGCGCCGATCGCCAACGAGGCGGGCTACTGCCTCGCGGTGGAGAAGCTCCTCGGCATCGTCGACAAGGTGCCCGAGCGCGCTCAGCTGATGCGCGTGATCACCCTCGAGCTCAACCGCATGGGCTCGCACCTCGTCGCGCTCGCCACGGGCGGCTTCGAGATGGGCGCGCTCACGGCGATGACCAACGGCTTCCGCGACCGCGAGCTCACCCTCGACCTGCTCGAGATGATCACCGGCCTGCGGATGAACCACGCGTACATCCGCCCCGGCGGCGTCGCGCAGGACATGCCCGAGGGCGGAGTCCGCGACATCCGCGCCGCGATGGACAAGCTCGACCGCCAGCTCGACGGCGTCCCCCAGCTGCTCGTCGACAACGGCATCTGGAAGGACCGCACGTCCGGCATCGGCGTGCTCGACCTCGCCGGCTGCATGGCGCTCGGCATCACCGGACCGGTCCTGCGCTCCGCGGGCCTGCCGTACGACATCCGCAAGAGCGAGCCCTACTTCGGCTACGAGCAGTTCGACTTCGAGGTGCCCACCGAGACGACCGCTGACGTGTACGGCCGGTTCCTCGTGCGCCTGCGCGAGCTCGACGAGTCCAAGAAGATCATCCGCCAGGCCTGCGACCTCCTCGAGAAGACGCCGGGACCGGTGATGATCGAGGACAAGAAGATCGGGTGGCCGAGCCAGCTCGCGATCGGCAGCGACGGCATGGGCAACTCCCTCGAGCACATCCGCCACATCATGGGCGAGTCGATGGAGGCGCTGATCCACCACTTCAAGCTGGTCACCGAGGGCTTCCACGTCCCGGCGGGCCAGGCGTTCTCCTTCATCGAGGCGCCGCGCGGCGCCCTCGGGGTGCACGTGGTGAGCGACGGCAGCAACCGGCCGTACCGCGTGCACTTCCGCGACCCGTCGTTCAACAACCTGCAGGCGACGGCGGCGATGTGCGAGGGCGGCCAGGTGGCCGACGTGATCGGTGCCGTGGCATCGATCGACCCTGTTATGGGCGGTGTCGACCGCTGACGCGGTCGACCGGACGAGCAGCAACGACGGACGAGGCGAGAGAGACGACATGGCACTGACGGAGCAGACCCGCGCCGACGCGGTGGAGCTCGCGGGTCGCTACCCCGAGAGCCGCTCGGCGCTGCTGCCGATGCTGCACCTCGTGCAGTCGGCCGAGGGCCAGGTCACGCCCGCAGGCATCGCGCTGTGCGCCGAGGTGCTCGACCTCACCACCGCCGAGGTGGCCGCCGTCGCGACCTTCTACACGATGTACAAGCGCCACAAGGTCGGCCGCTACCACGTCGGCGTGTGCACGAACACCCTGTGCGCGGTGCTCGGCGGCGACGCGATCTGGACGGCGCTGTCCGAGCGCCTCGGCGTCGGGCACGACGAGGTCACCGCCGACGGCTCGATCTCGCTCGAGAAGATCGAGTGCCAGGCCGCCTGCACCCACGCGCCGGTCATGACCGCCAACTGGGAGTTCCTCGACGACATGGATGTGCCGCGCGCGCTCGAGGTCGTGGAGAAGCTCAAGGCCGGCGAGGAGGTCTTCTCCACCCGCGGCCCCCGCATCGGCACGTTCGAGGAGATCGAGCGCACGCTCGCCGGCTTCGAGGACGGACTCGTGGCCGAGGGCCGCACCGACGCCAAGATGACCGCCGGCCTCGAGTACGCCAAGGCCCACGGCATGGCGGCCCCCGAGGGTCCGGCCACCTCCCCGCTCGTGAAGTCGGAGGGCTGAGCAGTGCCGCTGACCCCGATCCTCACCGCCCACTGGGACGAGCCTGACTCGCACACCCTCGAGGGCTACCGCCGCCACGGCGGGTACGACATGGTCCCCGTGACCTTCGGCGTCCACCCCGACGAGGTCATCGCCCTCGTCAAGGAGTCCGGCCTGCGGGGCCGCGGCGGCGCGGGGTTCCCCACCGGCATGAAGTGGGGCTTCGTCCCGCAGAACGACGGCAAGCCGCACTACCTCGTGGTCAACGCCGACGAGTCCGAGCCGGGCGCTTGCAAGGACATCCCGCTCATGATGGCCAACCCGCACGCGCTGGTTGAGGGCTGCATCCACGCGTCATACGCCATCCGCGCCAACTACGCGTTCATCTACATCCGCGGCGAGGTGCCGCACGTCATCCGCCGCGTCACCGCCGCGGTGCGCGAGGCGTACGCCGCCGGCTTCCTCGGCAAGGACATCCTCGGCTCGGGCTTCGACCTCGACATCGTCGTGCACTCCGGCGCGGGCGCCTACATCTGCGGCGAGGAGACCGCGCTCCTCGACTCGCTCGAGGGCCGCCGCGGCCAGCCGCGCCTCAAGCCCCCGTTCCCCGCGGTCGCCGGCCTCTACGCCTCGCCGACCGTCATCAACAACGCCGAGACGATCGCGAACATCCCGACGATCGTGCGCAACGGCGCCGAGTGGTTCAAGCAGTTCGGCACCGAGAAGTCGCCGGGCTTCAAGCTGTTCGCGGTCTCCGGCCACGTGCAGCGCCCGGGCATCTACGAGGCGCCGCTGGGCACCACGATGCGCGAGCTGCTGGAGTACGCCGGCGGCATGCGCGAGGGCCACGAGCTGAAGTTCTGGATCCCGGGCGGATCGTCGGTGCCGATGCTGCTCCCCGAGCACCTCGACACCCCGCTGACCTACGAGGACATGGCGGGCCTGGGCACCATGCTCGGCACGGGCACGCCGATGGTGTTCGACGAGACCACCAGCGTGGTCCGGGCGATCAGCCGCTGGATCCACTTCTACAAGCACGAGTCGTGCGGCAAGTGCACGCCGTGCCGAGAGGGCACCTTCTGGCTCGACCAGATGCTCGCCCGGTTCGAGAACGGCACCGCGGCGGAGGTCGACATCGACACCGTCGACGAGATCTGCAAGCAGATCTCCGGCCGTTCCTTCTGCGCGCTCGGCGACGCGGCGTCCACGCCGTACGGCCCGGCGCTCAAGCACTTCCGCGAGGAGTTCCTCGCGGGGACCCACACCCCGGCCGACCAGCTCTTCGACCCGGTCGCCGCCACCGTCTTCGCCGGAGCTGCAGCGCGATGACCGTCACCTCGTCGGGATCCGACGCTCCCGCCACCACGCCCGTCGACGGCGTCACCATCACCGTCGACGGCATCGACGTCGTCGTGCCCAAGGGCACGCTCGTCATCCGTGCCGCCGAGCAGCTCGGCATCGCCGTGCCGCGCTTCTGCGACCACCCGCTGCTCGACCCGGTCGCCGCGTGCCGGATGTGCCTCGTGGAGATCGAGGGCCAGCCCAAGCCGCAGCCCGCGTGCGCCATGACGGCGACCGACGGCATGAAGGTGAAGACCCAGGTCACGTCCGAGATCGCCGAGAAGGCGCAGCAGGGCGTGATGGAGTTCCTCCTCATCAACCACCCGCTCGACTGTCCGGTCTGCGACAAGGGCGGCGAGTGCCCGCTGCAGAACCAGGCCATGTCGCACGGCCGCGGCGAGTCCCGCTTCGACGCGGTGAAGCGCACGTTCCCCAAGCCGATCAACGTCTCGGCGCAGATCCTCCTCGACCGCGAGCGCTGCGTGTCGTGCGCGCGCTGCACCCGCTTCGCCGACCAGATCGCGGGCGACCCGTTCATCGAGCTGCTCGAGCGAGGCGCCAAGCAGCAGGTCGGCACGAGCTCGGACCAGCCGTTCGACTCGTACTTCTCCGGCAACACCGTGCAGATCTGCCCGGTCGGCGCCCTCACCAGCGCGAAGTACCGCTTCCGCTCGCGTCCGTTCGACCTGGTCTCCACCCCGACGGTCTGCGAGCACTGCGCCTCGGGCTGCAGCCAGCGCACCGACGTCCGGCGCAGCACGATCATGCGCCGCCTCGCGTGGGACGACCCCGCGGTCAACGAGGAGTGGAACTGCGACAAGGGCCGGTTCGCCTTCGGCCACCTGCAGGACGGCCGCATCGAGCACCCGATGGTCCGCGAGGCCGACGGCACGCTCGTCGCCGCGTCCTGGCCCGAGGCGATCGCGATCGCGGCCGAGGGCCTGCGCGCCGCCGGCGCGGCGACGGCCGTGCTGCCGGGCGGCCGCCTGACCGTCGAGGACGCCTACGCGTGGGCCAAGTTCGCCCGCGTCGCCCTCGGCACCGACGACCTCGACTTCCGCGCCCGCCCGGCCTCGGCCGAGGAGTCCGCGTTCCTCGCGGCCGTCGTCGCCGGCCGGCCCGTGGGTCCGACGTACGCCGACCTCGAGGCCGCCCCCGTCGTGCTGCTCGCCGGGCTCGACGCCGAGGACGAGTCGCCGATGGTGTTCCTCCGCCTGCGCAAGGCGGCCCGGACCAAGGCCACGCGCGTCTTCTCGGTCGCGCCGTTCGCCTCCGCCGGCGTCACCAAGGCCAAGGGCGTCGTGCTGCCGACCGCCCCGGGCGCCGAGGCCGCCACGCTCGACTCCCTCGCCGACGAGGCGGGGCTCGAGGGCGACCTGCAGTCGGCGGCGGCGCTGCTGCGCCAGCCGGGCGCGGTCGTGCTCGTGGGCGAGCGCCTCGCCGAGTCGCCCGGCGCGCTGTCCGCGGCCGCCCGGCTCGCCGCCGCCACCGGCGCCTCGCTCGGCTGGGTGCCGCGCCGCGCGGGCGAGCGAGGTGCGCTCGATGTCGGCGCACTCGCCGGCCTCCTGCCTGGCGGCCGCCCGCTCGCGGACGAGTCGGCGCGCACGCAGGTCGCCTCCGTGTGGGGCGTCGAGGCGTCGGCGCTGCCGTCCGAGACCGGACGTTCGCTCGCCGAGGTGGTCGCCGCCGCGACGGCCGAGGCCGAGGCGCTCGCCGCCGCCAACGACCCCGCCGATGTCGCGCGGTCGGTCCAGGCGCTGCTCGTGGGCGGCGTCGAAGCGGCCGACCTCGCCGACCCCGCGGCCTTCCTCGCCGCCGTCGAGGCGGTGCCGTTCGTGGTGTCGCTCGAGCAGCGGCACTCCGAGGTCACGGCCCTCGCCGACGTCGTCCTACCGGTGGCCGCGGTCACCGAGAAGGCCGGCATGTTCCTCGACTGGGAGGGCCGTCCTCGGGAGTTCGCCCGGGTCTTCGCCAGCTCGCTCGCGCTGTCCGACGCGCGCGTCCTCGCGATGCTGGCTGACGAGCTCGACGTGGCCTTCGGCCGGGGCGACGTCGCGTCGCTGCGCGCCGAGCTCTCGGCCATCGGCGGCTGGGACGGCGAGCGGGCCGAGGCCCCCAGCGTCGCCGCGGAGCCGGCCGCCGAGGTGGGCGAGGGCGAGGCCCTGCTGGCCACCTGGCGCCAGCTGCTCGACCGCGGCCTGCTGCAGGAGGGCGACCCCTACCTGCAGGCCACCGCGCGCACGGCGGTCGCCCGCATCTCGCCGGCCACCGCTGAGCGCGTCGGCGCGGTCGACGGAGGCGAGCTGACGGTCTCGACCGACGCCGGCTCGCTGACGCTGCCGGTGGTCCTCACCGCCATGCCGGACGGCGTGGTGTGGGTGCCGGCCAACTCCGACGGATCCACGCCCCGCGCCACCCTCGGCGCCGGGCACGGCTCCGTGGTGCGCATCGCTGGAGGTGCCGCGTGAACGTCCTCGCCCAGGCGACCACCACGGGGGCGACCCCGGAGTACGGCGACCTCGCGCTGTTCGGCAACCGTCCGTTCTGGCTGACGCTGATCATGGCGCTGGTCGTGTTCCTCGCGCTGATCCTGCTGACGCTGTTCACGACGTGGTTCGAGCGCAAGGTCGTCGCGCGGATGCAGCAGCGCTCGGGCCCGAACCGCTGGGGCCCGTTCGGCCTGCTGACGCCGATCTTCGACGGCATCAAGCTGGCCCTGAAGGAGGGCATCACCCCGGCCAACGCCGACAAGCTCGTCTACCTGATCGCGCCCGCCATCTCGGCGATGTCCGCGTTCATGGTGTTCGCGGTGATCCCCGTCGGCCCGGTCGTCTCGATCTTCGGCGTCGAAACCCCGCTGCAGCTGACCGACTTCCCGGTGTCGGTGCTCTACATCCTCGCGATCGCCTCGATCGGCATCTACGGCATCGTGCTCGCCGGCTGGTCGTCGGGATCGACGTACTCCCTGCTGGGCGGTCTGCGCTCGAGCGCGCAGATGATCTCGTACGAGATCGCGATGGGCCTGTCGTTCGTGGCGGTGTTCCTCTACTCGAGCTCGATGTCGACCTCGCAGATCGTCGCGAAGCAGTCCGACACGTTCTCGCTCGGCCCGGTCGAGCTCAACAGCTGGTTCGCCCTGCTGCTGCCGGTGTCGTTCGTGATCTACCTGATCGCGATGGTCGGCGAGACCAACCGCGCGCCGTTCGACCTCCCCGAGGCCGAGGGCGAGCTCGTGGCGGGCTACTTCACCGAGTACTCCGGCCTGCGCTGGGCGTCGTTCTACCTCGCCGAGTACATCAACATGATCAACGTCTCGGCCGTGGCCACGACGCTGTTCCTCGGCGGCTGGGCGATGCCGGCGCCGATCTCGACGATCTGGCCGGGTGCGAACGAGGGCTGGTGGCCGGTCCTCTGGTTCGTCCTGAAGATCTACGTGATGCTGTTCGTCTTCGTCTGGCTGCGCGGCACCCTGCCCCGCCTGCGCTACGACCAGTTCATGAAGTTCGGCTGGCGCGTGCTGATCCCGGTCTCCATCGTGTGGATCCTGCTCGTCGCGACCGTCCGCGCCGTCACCAACCAGGACGGCTTCGAGCTGCGGCCGCTGCTGCTCTGGGGCGGCGTGATCCTGGCCGTGATCGCCGTGTTCGCCTTCGTGCTCGACGTCCGCGGCGGCTCGAAGAAGGGCGCGGAGCCTGCGCCCGAGCCGTTCGACCCGTTCGCGGGCGGCCACCCCGTCCCGCCGCTTCCCGGTCAGGAGCTGATCGTGACCCGTCGCGCCAAGGCGACCGTCACCGCGGCCGTCACCGTGCCGGACGATTCGTCCGAGCCGGATGCCGGCGCCGAGGGGGAGGAGAACGCGCATGAGTGACGAGCGACGCTTCTTCCGCGGCTTCGGGGTGCCGTTCACCCAGATGTTCAAGCGGGTGGTCACCGAGCAGTACCCCGACGTCAAGACGCCGGTCCGCCCGCGCTACCACGGCCGCCACCAGCTCAACCGCCACCCCGACGGCCTCGAGAAGTGCGTCGGCTGCGAGCTGTGCGCCTGGGCCTGCCCGGCTGACGCCATCTACGTCGAGGGCGCCGACAACACCGAGGCCGAGCGCTTCAGCCCCGGCGAGCGGTACGGCCGCGTCTACCAGATCAACTACCTGCGCTGCATCTTCTGCGGCCTGTGCATCGAGGCGTGCCCGACGCGCGCGCTCACGATGACCAACGAGTACGAGCTGGCCGACGACAACCGCGCCGACCTCATCTACGAGAAGAAGGACCTCCTGGCGCCCCTGCAGGGCGGCATGGCGGCTCCTCCGCACGCGATGGTCCCGGGCACCACCGAGACCGACTACTACCTGGGCAAGGTGACCGGGGCAGTCGCGGCGCAGGTCGGCGAGGCCGAGGCCCGCCGTGCAGGCACGTGGACCGGCCCGACCGCCTCGGACGACGAGGAGGCGACGGCATGAGCTCGCTCCTCGCAGCCATCGACACCACGGGCAACACCGGCGAGCAGATCGTGTTCTGGGTCTGCGCCGTGGTCGCCGTGGCCGGCGCGCTCGGCATGCTGCTGTCGAAGAAGGCGGTGCACAGCGCGCTGTCGATCGCGGCCACGATGATCAGCCTGGCGGTCCTCTACGTCACGCTCGAGGGCCCGTTCCTCGGCATGGTGCAGGTGATCGTCTACACCGGCGCCGTCATGATGCTGTTCCTCTTCGTGCTCATGATCGTCGGCGTCGACTCGAACGACTCCCTCGTGGAGACGATCAAGGGCCAGCGCGTCGCCGCGGTCCTGTTCGCCCTGGGGTTCGCGGGCTTGCTCATCACGGGCATCGGTGCCGCCGTCGTCTCCGACGGCCAGGGCCTCGCGGTCGCCAACACGGTCGACGGCGGCAACGTGCAGGGCATCGCCAAGCTGATCTTCGGCCGCTACGTGCTGGCGTTCGAGGTCACCTCGGCGCTGCTCATCACCGCCGCGCTCGGCGCGATGGTCCTCGCCCACCGCGAGCGCGCGACGGCGCGCAAGACCCAGGCCGAGCTCGCCGCCGAGCGCGTGCGGTCCGGCCACGCGCAGCTCCTCCCGGGCCCCGGCGTGTACGCCCGCCACAACGCGGTCGGCACCCCGGCGCTCCTGCCCGACGGGACTCCGACCGACCGGTCCGTCCCCGAGCCGCTGCGCGGCGTCAGCGAGCGGGTGGGCGTCGACCACGCCGACACCCGTCGCGTGAACGCGCTGGCCCAGGGCGGCGCGGTCGGCGAGGACACCGAGCACCCGCTCGGGGCCGAGGACATCGCCCACGAGGAAGGGGGGCACCGGTGAACCCCATGAACTACCTCTACCTGTCGGCGGTGCTGTTCAGCATCGGCGCGCTCGGCGTGCTCGTGCGGCGCAACGCGATCGTGGTGTTCATGTGCGTCGAGCTGATGCTCAACGCCTCGAACCTCGCGTTCGTGTCCTTCGCCCGGATCCACGGCAACCTCGACGGCCAGGTCATCGCGTTCTTCGTGATGGTGGTCGCCGCGGCCGAGGTCGTGATCGGTCTCGCGATCATCATGACGATCTTCCGTACCCGCCGGTCGGCCTCGGTCGACGAAGCCAACCTGCTGAAGTACTAAGGGGTCTGACGTCGTGTCACCGTTCTCGGGCGGGCTCGCCACCGTCGCCGAGGTCGCCACTGCGACCCAGGCGTCGGGGGTGTTCGCGCTGACCTGGCTGCTCGTCGGGCTGCCGCTGCTCGGAGCCGCCGTGCTCCTGCTCGGCGGCCGCCGTACCGACCGCTGGGGCCACTGGCTGGGCGTGCTCATGTCCGGCGGGTCCTTCGTGGTCGCCGTCCTCATCTTCTTCGGCCTCCTGGGCCGGGGCGCCGAGGACCGCACGGTCGTGCAGCACCTCTTCGACTGGATCGCGGTCGGCACCTTCAACGTGCCGTTCGACCTGCGGATCGACCAGCTCTCGATGACCTTCGTGCTGCTGATCACCGGCGTCGGCACGCTGATCCACATCTACTCGGTCGGCTACATGAGCCACGACCGCGACCGTCGCCGGTTCTTCGCCTACCTCAACCTGTTCGTCGCGGCGATGCTCCTGCTCGTCCTCGCGAACAACTACCTCCTGCTGTACGTCGGCTGGGAGGGCGTCGGCCTCGCGTCGTACCTGCTCATCGGCTTCTGGTTCTACAAGGACTCGGCCGCCTTGGCGTCCAAGAAGGCCTTCGTCGTCAACCGCGTCGGCGACGTGGGCCTCTCGCTCGCCGTGATGCTGATGTTCGTGACGTTCGGCTCGGTGACGTTCGACGGAGTCCTCGGCAACGCGGCCAACGCGAGCGAGTCGTCGCTCACCTGGATCGGCCTCGCGCTCCTCCTGGCAGCATGCGGCAAGTCGGCGCAGTTCCCGCTGCAGTCCTGGCTCCTCGACGCGATGGAGGGCCCGACCCCGGTCTCGGCCCTCATCCACGCGGCCACGATGGTCACCGCCGGCGTCTACCTGATCGCCCGCTCCAACGCGATCTTCGACGGCGCCCCGACCGCGCAGACGGCGGTCGTGATCATCGGTGCCATCACCCTCGTGATGGGCGCGATCATCGGTAGCGCCAAGGACGACATCAAGAAGGCGCTCGCCGGGTCGACGATGAGCCAGATCGGCTACATGGTCCTGGCCGCCGGCCTCGGCCCTGTCGGCTACGTGTTCGCGATCTTCCACCTGCTCACGCACGGCTTCTTCAAGGCGACGATGTTCCTCGGAGCCGGCTCGGTCATGCACGGCATGAACGACCGCGTGAACATGCGCCGGTACGGCGGCCTGCGCGCGGTCATGGTGGTCACCTGGATCACGTTCATGGCCGGCTACCTGGCGATCATGGGCATCCCGCCGTTCGCGGGCTTCTACTCCAAGGACAAGATCATCGAGGCGGCGTTCTCCACGAACCTCCTCACCGGCCTCGTCACGCTCATCGGCGCGGGCATCACGGCGTTCTACATGACGCGCCTCGTCGCCATGACCTTCTTCGGCCAGGCCCGCTGGGAGGACGACGTCCACCCGCACGAGTCGCCGAGGATCATGACCGGCCCGATCGCGGTCCTGGCGTTCCTCTCCACCGTGGGCGGCTTCCTGCTGGCGTTCAACTCGACGATCGAGCACTGGCTCGAGCCGGTGCTGCCGTTCGAGGAGCCCGAGCTCGGCGTCCCGATCATCGTGCTCACGATCACGACCCTCGTAGTGGTGCTCGTCGGCGCGGCGCTCGGCTGGGTCCTCTACGACCGCCGTCCGGTGCCCGTCACCGCGCCCGCCGGCAACCTGCTCACGCGGGCCGCGCGCGCCGACCTGTACGGCGATGCGTTCAACGAGGCCGTCTTCATGCGCCCGGGCCAGTACCTCACGAGGTGGCTCGTCTGGTTCGACAACCGGGTGGTCGACGGCGTCGTCAATGGCGTCGCAGCCACGATCGGCGGCCTGTCCGGCCGGTCGCGGCGTCTGCAGACCGGCTTCGCGCGCTCGTACGCGCTGTCCATGCTCGGCGGTGCCGCACTCGTGGTCTTCGCCCTCGTCCTGGTGAGGCTGTAGCCATGACCTTCAACTGGCTCCTCGTGCTGTTCCTCGCGCCGCTCGTCGGCGCGGCGGCGGTCATGCTGCTCCCGAAGAGCAACCCCACGCTGGCCAAGCAGGTCGGCATCGGCTTCTCGCTCGTGACCTTCCTCATCACGATCGCCGCGGCGCTGAAGTTCGACGCGTCGATGGCCGCCGACTTCCAGCTCGGTTTCTCGTACTCCTGGATCCCGTCGTTCGGCGTCAACTTCGCCATGGGCCTCGACGGCATCGCCCTCGTGCTCGTCGCGCTCTCCACCTGCCTCGTGCCGATCGTGCTGCTCGCAGGCTGGGACGACGCCGACGGCGCCCGCGGCTCGGTCAAGGGGTACGTCGCTCTGATCCTCGTGCTCGAGGCGGCGATGATCGGCGTCTTCGCCGCGACCGACGTCTTCCTGTTCTACGTCTTCTTCGAGGCGATGCTCGTCCCGGTCTACTTCCTCATCGGGCGGTACGGCGGCCCCCGCCGCAGCTACGCCGCGGTGAAGTTCCTCCTGTACTCGCTGTTCGGCGGCCTGCTCATGCTGGCCTCGCTCATCGGCCTGTACGTCGTGTCCGCCGACCAGCTCGGCACGGGCACGTTCGACTTCACGGCGCTCTCGCAGTTGAGCATCGACCCCACGACGCAGAAGTGGCTGTTCGTGGGCTTCTTCATCGCCTTCGCGATCAAGGCGCCGCTCGTGCCGTTCCACACGTGGCTCCCCGACGCCGCCGCCGAGTCCACGCCGGGCACCGCGGTGCTGCTCGTCGGCGTGCTCGACAAGGTCGGCACGTTCGGCATGCTGCGCTACTGCCTCGAGCTGTTCCCCGAGGCCTCGACCTGGGCGACGCCGCTCGTCATCGCGCTCGCCGTGATCGGCATCATCTACGGCGCGCTCCTGGCCATCGGCCAGCAGGACATCAAGCGACTCATCGCCTACACGTCGGTGTCGCACTTCGGCTTCATCGCGCTCGGCGTCTTCGTCATGACCTCGCAGGGCCAGAGCGGCTCGGCGCTCTACATGGTCAACCACGGGTTCTCGACCGCGGCGCTGTTCCTCCTCGGCGGGTTCCTGATCAGCCGCCGCGGCTCGCGCATGATCGACGACTTCGGCGGCGTGCAGAAGGTGGCCCCGGTCCTGGCGGGCACCTTCCTGGTGGCGGGACTCTCCTCCCTCGCGCTGCCCGGCCTCTCGAGCTTCGTGAGCGAGTTCCTGGTGCTGCAGGGCACGTTCGTGCGCTACCCGTGGGTCGGCGTGGTCGCCACGCTGGGCATCGTCCTCGCGGCGCTCTACATCCTGCTCATGTACCAGCGGACCATGACGGGCGAGACGCCCGAGGTCGTCAAGGAGAAGGTGTTCGATCTGCGCGGCCGCGAGGTGCTCGCGATCGCGCCCCTCCTGGTCGTGATCATCGGGCTCGGCTTCTACCCGAAGCCCGTGCTCGACGTCGTCAACCCGGCCGTCGACCGCGTCATGGTCGCGGTCGGCGCCACCGACCCGGCGCCGCAGGTGGCTCCGGTCGCAGAAGGAGCACAGCCGTGAGCGCGATCCTCGCTGTCACCGGGGAGTTCGACGCCCCCACGATCGACTACGCGGCGCTCGCACCGATCCTCATCGTGCTCGGCGGCGCCGTCGTGTCGGTGCTCCTCGAGGCGTTCCTGCCCCAGCGCCACCGCCGCCCCGTGCAGCTCATGCTGACCTTCGCGGTGCTGGTCGGCGCGTTCGCGTACGTCGTGATCGAGCGCGGCACGCGCGCGGTCGTCGCCGAGGGCTCGGTCGCCGTCGACGGCCCCACGCTCTTCATGCAGGGCTCGATCCTCGTGCTCGCCTTCATCGCGGCCCTCGTGATGGCCGAGCGCCAGGTCGACCCCGCCGGCGACTCGTTCGCCCCGCGCGCCTCGGCGCTCCCGGGCTCGGAGGAGGAGCAGGAGTTCACCCGCCTCGGCTGGTTCCAGACCGAGGTGTGGCCGCTGTTCCTCTTCAGCGTCGGCGGCATGCTGCTGTTCCCGGCGTCCAACGACCTGCTGACGATGTTCGTCGCGCTCGAGGTGCTCTCGCTGCCGCTATACGTGCTCGCCGGCCTCGCCCGTCGCCGTCGCCTGCTCTCGCAGGAGGCCTCGCTGAAGTACTTCGTGCTCGGCGCGTTCTCCTCCGCGTTCTTCCTCTACGGCACCGCGCTGCTCTACGGCTTCGCCGGCACGGTCGACCTCGGCGGCATCGCCCGTCAGCTCACCAACTCCGCCAGCCAGAGCGGCCTCGTCATCGCCGGTACGGCGCTGCTGCTGGTCGGGCTGCTGTTCAAGATCGGCGCCGCGCCGTTCCACCAGTGGACGCCCGACGTCTACCAGGGCTCGCCCACGTCGATCACCGGCTTCATGGCCGCGTGCACGAAGGTCGCGGCGTTCGGCGCGCTCCTGCGCGTCATGTACGTCGCGCTCGGCGGCATCCGCTGGGACTGGCGGCCGGTCATGTACATCATCGCCGCACTGACGATGATCGTCGGCACGATCTTCGCCCTGACCCAGACCGACATCAAGCGCATGCTCGCCTACTCGTCCATCGCACAGGCCGGCTTCATGCTGGTCGGCGTGCTGGCGACCAGCGCCGCCGGCCTCGCGGGCACGATGGTCTACCTGCTGGCGTACGGCGTGGCCACGATCGGCGCGTTCGCCATCGTCACGCTGGTCCGCGACGCGACCGGCGAGGCGACGCACCTGTCGTCGTGGGCCGGCCTCGGCAAGAAGTCGCCGCTCGTGGCCAGTGCGTTCGCACTGTTCCTGCTGGCGTTCGCGGGCATTCCGCTGACTTCCGGCTTCACCGGAAAGTTCGCGGTGTTCACGGCCGGCATCGCAGGCGGTGCCACGCCCGTGGTCGTCATCGGCGTCATCGCGAGCGCTGTCGCGGCGTTCTTCTACATCCGCGTCATCGTGCTCATGTTCTTCAACGACCCGCCCGCGGACGGTGGCGCGAGCGTCGTCGTCCCGAGCAGCTTCACGACATTCGCCATCACCATCACGGTCGCGCTGACCCTCGTCATCGGCGTGCTGCCGCAGCTCGTGCTGCAGCTCGTCGACCAGGCCGGCGTCTTCGTCCGCTGATCCGCAGCACCACATCCCTGAGGAGGCGTTCCGCGTGAGCGAGGCCCTGCCCTTCGGGCTCTCGCACGTCGACGACGCCCTCGCCGATCGGCTGCGCATCGGGCTCGACGACGTCGAGGTGGCGCTGCGCGCCGCCGTGACGAGCGAGTACCCGTTCGTCACGGAGGCGTCGAGCCACCTGGTGAGCGCGGGCGGGAAGCGGTTCCGTCCCTTGCTCGCCCTCGTGGCATCGCAGTACGGCGATCCCGACGCGCCCGGCAACGTGCCCGGCGCCGTCGTGGCCGAGCTGACGCACCTCGCGACGCTGTACCACGACGACGTGATGGACGAGGCCCCGCTGCGTCGGGGCGCACCGAGCGCCAACGCGCGCTGGGACAACACCGTCGCGATCCTCACCGGCGACTTCCTCTTCGCCCGCGCCGCCGACATCGCCGCCGACCTCGGCACCGACATCGTGCGGCTGCAAGCACGCACGTTCGAGCGCCTGTGCACCGGACAGATCCGCGAGACGGTCGGCCCGACCGAGGGCGAGGACCCCGTCACCCACCACCTCGAGGTGCTCGCGGGCAAGACCGGTTCGCTGATCGCAGCAGCCGGCCGCATGGGTGCGATGACCTCGGGGGCCCCGGAGCACGTCGCGCACGCGATCTCGGCGTACGGCGAGAAGTTCGGCGTCGCGTTCCAGCTCTCCGACGACCTCCTCGACATCGCCAGCGAGTCGGAGGAGTCGGGCAAGACCCCGGGCACCGACCTGCGCGAGGGCATCCGCACCCTCCCCGTGCTGCTCGCGCTGCGCGGCACCGACCCCGAAGGGGCGCGGCTGCGCGAGCTCCTCGCCGGGCCGCTCGTCGACGACGACCTGCACGCCGAGGCGCTCGGGCTGCTGCGCACCTCGCCCGCCATGGCCGAGGCCCGCGCCGAGCTGGTGCGATGGGCCGAGGACGCCCGCGCCGAGCTGGCCGCCCTGCCCCCGGGCCCGGTGACCGACGCCCTCTCCCAGATGTGCGACGTCGTCGTCGACCGCTCCGCCTGACCCTTCTTCGAGTTACTGCCCAAATCGACGTAACGCGGCCTGCTACAGCGTCGATTTGGGCAGTAACTCGCGTCAGTCGGAGGAGGCTGCGGCGTCGACGGCGGCCCGGACGAGGGCGTCCCGCTCGGCGGTGTCGTACGTCGCGACCGTGAACGAACGGCCGCCGGAGACCCAGGTGGCGAGCCGCTCCTGCCGGGCGTCGTCGAGGGCCTCGCCGGTCACGTCGGTGGTGAACGTGCAGGTGAACCAAGGGACCGGCTCGGGGAGCGGGTCGGGCAGCGCACTCACGGCACGGTTGAGGTCGGGACCCGCGAGGCCGGCCAACGGCGTCAACGAGGGCGAGGAGGCCCAGTCCTCGCACGGCACCGCGCCCTCGCCGAAGTCGAGCACGCCGAGCAGGTCGACGAGCTCGCCGCCCTCGGCCCAGCTGATGCTGCGGTCGTCCTCCTCCGGGCCGCTGCGGTAGACCACGAAGTCGAAGCCGTCGCCCCTCTGGTCGGCCGATACCTTCGACAGGTCGCCGACCGTCTCGGGCAGGCGGCCGAGCCAGGCGGTGGCCGCGTCGTCGTCCTGCGGCCAGGCAACCGAGGACAGGCCGTACGGGTCCGCGGCTGAGGTGCTGACCACTGCGGTCGGACGCGGGCCGGGGTCGGCGCTGCAGCCCGCACCGAACAGGCAGAGGGAGACGGCGGCGACCGCTGCGGTACGTCGTGCCATCGCTCCTCCTTCGTCCGGTGCCACAGGCTCGCATGCGCAGGCGAGCGGCGCGTGCTCTCAGGCGGGCTCGGTCACGCCCTCGTGGACGCCGTCCTCCTCCGCCCGGCGCGCGGCCCGCGAGGCGCTGCCGGCGCGGAGGCTGTCCCAGGTGAACACGACGAGGGCGAGCCACACGATGCCGAAGCCGACCCAGCGCGCCGGCGGCATCTGCTCGCCGAAGACCGTGACGCCGAGGAGGAACTGCAGGCTCGGCGTGAGGTACTGCAGCACGCCGATGGTCGAGAGCGGCACCCGGTTCGTGGCGGCGCCGAACAGCACGAGCGGGATGGCCGTGACCACGCCGGTCATCATGAGAAGGAGCGTGTTGCCGGGGGACGCGTGCCCGAAGGCGAGGGCGCCCTGCGCCTGCAGCACGAGGATGTAGGCGAGCGCGAACGGTGTGCCGTACGCCGTCTCCACCGCGAGGGAGGCGACCGGGTCGACGCCGGCGAGCTTCTTCACCAGGCCGTACCCGGCCCAGGAGAACGCCAGCGCCAGCGCGACCCACGGCACGGCGCCGTACCCCAGCGTCAGCACGGCGACGGCCACCGCCGCGATGCCGACGGCCGTCCACTGCATCGGACGCAGCCGCTCCCCGAGCAGGAGCGTGCCGGTCAGCACCACCACGAGGGGGTTGATGAAGTAGCCGAGCGACGCCTCGACCACGTGGTCGTTGTTGACCGCCCAGATGTACGTGCCCCAGTTGATGGAGATCAGGACGGTCGCCGCGATCAGCATGAGCATCACCCGGCGGTTGCGGACGACGTCGTGCATGCGCGACCACGACCGGGTCACCGTCATGATCAGCGCCAGGAACACGAACGACCACACGAACCGGTGCGCCAGCACCTCGAGCGGGGTAGCCGGCTCGAGCAGCGGGAAGTAGAGCGGGAACAACCCCCAGAGGGTGTACGCGCCGATGCCGAGCAGGAGCCCCAGGCGCAGGTCGGCGCGCTGCGCGGCGGTCGTGCTGGGCGTGTCGGTCATGGCTCGCACACGGTACGCCGATCACCTCTCCTGCGGCTCGCCGCATCCGCCTGCTGGGACGTCCCGGACGCACGAGGGCCCGGCCGCAACGCGCGGCCGGGCCCTCGTGCTCGGGCGGTGCAGATCAGGCGATGTCCCACGTGTCGCTGCCCGACAGCAGCGCGTCGAGATCGGCGTTGCCGCCGGCCTTCGCCGTGGCGAGCTGCGCCTGGAACGTCGAGTCGTACGACGCCCGCGGCACGTCGCGGAACACGCCGATCGGGGTGTTCGCGAGGGTCATCGAGTCGGACAGCCGCGACAGCGCGAACGCGGTCGACGGATCGGCCCGGTGGGCGTCGTGCACGAGGATCGCATCGAGCCCTACCTCGGCGACGTCGGCGATCTCCAGGCTGCCCTCCGCGTTGCGGATCACGCCGCGGGTGCCGTCGACGAGCGTGATCGGCTGACCGTGCTCGAGGCGCAGCGTGAGGGAGTCGCGGTGGTCGGAGTCCTTCAGCGGATCCCAGGCGCCGTCGTTGAAGATGTTGCAGTTCTGGTAGATCTCGACCAGCGCCGTGCCCTCGTGCAGCGCCGCCTGGCGCAGGGTCTCGGTCAGGTGCTTGCGGTCGGAGTCGATCGTGCGGGCCACGAACGACGCTTCGGCGCCGATCGCCAGCGAGACGGGGTTGAAGGGCTGGTCGAGCGAGCCCATCGGCGTCGACTTCGTGACCTTGCCGATCTCGGACGTGGGCGAGTACTGACCCTTGGTGAGGCCGTAGATCCGGTTGTTGAACAGCAGGATCTTGAGGTTGACGTTGCGGCGCAGCGCATGGATGAGGTGGTTGCCGCCGATCGAGAGCGCGTCGCCGTCACCCGTGACGACCCACACCGACAGGTCGGGCCGCGTGATCGCGAGACCGCTCGCGATGGCCGGCGCGCGCCCGTGGATCGAGTGCATCCCGAACGTGTTCATGTAGTAGGGGAAGCGGCTCGAGCAGCCGATGCCCGAGATCCAGACGATGTTCTCCTTGGCGAGACCGAGCTCGGGCATGAAGCTCTGGACGCCGGCCAGGATCGCGTAGTCGCCGCACCCGGGGCACCAGCGCACCTCCTGGTCGGTCTTGAAGTCCTTCGCAGACTGCTTCACGTCCGTCTTCGGGACGAGCTTCAGCGAAGGGAAGCCGAGATCCACGGACTCAGACACTGGCGACCACGTCCTTGATGACTCCGGCGAGCTCCTCGGCCTTGAAGGGCAGGCCTCGCACCTGGTTGTAGGGGATCGCGTCCACGAGGAACCGGCCGCGGATCAGCAGCGCGAGCTGACCGAGGTTCATCTCGGGGATCACGACCTTGTCGTAGCGGCGCAGCAGCTCCGCCGTGTTGGCCGGGAACGGGTTGAGGTGGCGCAGGTGCGCCTGGGCGACCTGCGCGCCCGAGCGCCGCGCGATCTGGCAGGCCGCGTTGATGGGGCCGTACGTCGAGCCCCACCCGAGCACCAGCACCTGCGCGTCGCCGGTCGGGTCGTCGACCTCGAGGTCGGGCACGCGGATGCCGTCCACCTTCGCCTGGCGCAGGCGCACCATGCGGTCGTGGTTGTCGGCGTCGTACGAGATGTTGCCGATGCCGTCGGCCTTCTCGATTCCGCCGATGCGGTGCTCGAGTCCCTTGGTGCCGGGCACGGCCCAGGGCCGCGCCAGCGTCTCGGGGTCGCGCAGGAACGGCCAGAACTCCGTCGAGCCGTCGGCGTTGGTGTGGTTGTGCTCGGACGCGAACTCGACCCGCAGGTCGGGGAGCGAGTCGACTTCGGGGATCCGCCACGGCTCGGAGCCGTTCGCGACGTAGCCGTCGGAGAGCAGGAACACCGGCGTGCGGTACGTCGTGGCGATCCGCACGGCCTCCACGGCCGCGTCGAAGCAGTCGCCAGGCGAGCGGGGCGCGACGATCGGCACCGGGGCCTCGCCGTTGCGCCCGAACATCGCCTGCAGCAGGTCGGCCTGCTCGGTCTTGGTCGGCAGGCCCGTCGACGGGCCGCCGCGCTGGACGTCGACGATGACCAGCGGCAGCTCGAGGCTGACGGCGAGGCCGATCGTCTCGGACTTGAGCGCGACGCCCGGGCCCGAGGTCGTCGTGATGCCGAGCATCCCGCCGTACGACGCACCCAGCGCCGCGCCGATGCCGGCGATCTCGTCCTCTGCCTGGAACGTCATCACGCCGAAGCGCTTGTGCTTGCTCAGCTCGTGGAGGATGTCCGACGCCGGCGTGATCGGGTACGACCCGAGGAACAGCGGGAGCTCCGCGCGCTGCGATGCGGCGATGAGGCCGTAGGCGAGGGCGAGGTTGCCCGAGATGTTGCGGTAGCGGCCGGGCGCCATCTTCGCGGGCTGGATCTCGTACTGCACCGAGAAGTCCTCGGTGGTCTCGCCGTACGACCAGCCGGCCTCGAACGCCGTGATGTTGGCCTGGAGGATCTCCGGCTTCTTGGCGAACTTCTGCCGGAGGAACGTGAGAGTGCCCTCGGTGGGGCGGTGGTACAGCCAGGAGAGCAGGCCGAGGGCGAACATGTTCTTCGCGCGCTCGGCCTCCTTCTTGCTGATGTCGATGCCCTTGAGCGCCTCGACGGTCATCGAGGTGAGCGGGATCGGGTGCACGGCGTACGACTCAAGCGTGCCGTCCTCGAGGGGGTTGGACTCGTACCCGACCTTGGTGAGGTTGCGGCTCGTGAACTCGTCGGTGTTGACGATGATGTCCGCGCCGCGCGGGATGTCCTTGAGGTTGGCCTTGAGCGCTGCCGGGTTCATCGCCACCAGGACGTTGGGGGTGTCGCCCGCCGTCGTGATGTCGTGGTCGGCGAAGTGCAGCTGGAACGCCGAGACGCCGGGGATGGTGCCGGCTGGTGCGCGGATCTCGGCCGGGAAGTCGGGCAGGGTCGCGAGGTCGTTGCCGAACGACGCGGTGCGCGACGTGAACTGGTCACCGGTCAGCTGCATGCCGTCGCCCGAATCGCCCGCGAAGCGGATGATCACGCGGTTGAGCTGGACCACTTGCTTGCCCACGATGTCCTCGCCTTGCTGCGGCCGGGTGCTCCGGCGCTCCTGGGGGAGTGGTGCTGGGACGACGGCCGGTCGTCCCGGTCGTACAAGGGACCATCCTCCCGCGTCCGGCCCCCGATCGCGCGCACAGGTCCCGGGATGCGGTCCGCGCGTCGCCCGGTTCGCCGAGGGCGTAGCGCGGGCCGGGCTCGCCTAGGCTCTGCAGGTCAGCGCAGGCGGGCAGGAGGAGGCGGGCATGGGCGAGGGCGGAGTGCTGCTCGGCCTGCCCGGCGTCGGCGCGCCGGGTCCTGCTGCACCGCTCCGGCTGACCGTCGAACTCGCTGGCGGCGGCACCGCCGCGGTGGCCCTGCACGTCGCCGGCGCGGGCCTCGCCTGCTGCTCGGTGGAGCTGGTCGCGGCCGCGCTGCGCCATCCCGAGGCGCGAGCGGCGGGGCTGGCCGAGGCGGACGGCTCCGACGACGCGGTCGACGTGCTGGTCGTGTCCGGCACCTGCACCGACGTCCTGGCCCCGGCCCTGCTGGCGCTGCACGCCTCGCTCCCTGCGGGCACCCCCGTCGTGTCGTTCGGCGCGTGCGCGAGCAGCGGCGGGCCGTACTGGGACTCGTACTCCGTCACCAAGGGAGTCGACCAGGTCGTGCCTGTCGATGTGTACGTGCCGGGCTGCCCGCCCCGGCCCGAGGCGCTGGCCGACGGACTGCGCAGGCTGCCGGGGGTGGCCCGATGAGCGCGGTGGCGGACGCGGTCCGGGCAGCGCTCGACGGCGACGTCCTGGCCGTCGAGCCCGGCTTCGGCCCGTTGACCATCGACGTCGCGCCGACGGCGTGGCTCCCCGCCGTCGTGGCCGCGGCGGATGCGGGGGCGACGTACGCCGACGTCCTCACCGCCTACGACGAGCTCGAGCTCGGGTTCGCGGTCGTGGCGCACGTGTCGACTCCGGACGCGTCCGATCACGTCCTGCTGCGCACCCGCGTGCCGCGCGAGGCGCCTGAGGTGGCGAGCGTCGTCGGCGTGCACCGCGGCCTGGACTGGCACGAGCGGTCGGTGCACGAGATGTTCGGCATCGCCTTCGCGGGCAACCCCGACCTCTCGCCGCTGCGGCTGCAGCCCTCCCTCGGTGCGCACCCGCTGCGCAAGGACTTCGTGCTCGCCGCCCGGGTCGCCCGGCCGTGGCCCGGCGAGAAGGACCCCGCCGGCGATACCGGACGGGCCCGGCGGCGCACGCTGCCCCCGGGTGTGCCCGACGGCTGGGGGCCGGCATGAGCGAGCACGCGGTTCCCGTGCGCAGCCGCGGAGTCATCTCCCTCGTCGAGGAGAACTGCACGGTCTGCATGCTGTGCGCCCGGGAATGCCCCGACTGGTGCATCCACATCGAGGGCCACACCGAGACGCTCCCCGCCGACGAGGTGCATCGGCGTCCGCGCACCGAGAACGTCCTGGACCGGTTCGCGATCGACTTCTCGCTCTGCCTCTACTGCGGCATCTGCATCGAGGTCTGCCCCTTCGACGCACTGCACTGGTCGCCCGAGCACGAGTACGCCGGCACCTCGCTGATCGACCTGACCCACGAGCGCGACCGCCTCGCGGGCTGGGAGGCCACCGCCCCCGACCCCGAGACCCGCGACGCCTGACGCCCGCGTTCCCGATGAAGGCGACCTTCATCCAGAACGGGCTGCTCCATCTGCGAATCCGTCGTTACCCGCCGCCGTGCGGCCCGGGAAACGACGGATTCGCAGATCGACGCCGGCAGCGCGGCACCGCTGTGGTCAGCCCAGGTAGCGGTCGCGCACGCGCCGCTCGATCGTGCCTAGCACCGGACCGAGCTCGACGTCGATGGCCGCTGCGCGTGCTGCATCCAGCACCACCTCGGGCGCCGTCGCCGGTTGCGCTGTCACGGCCTCGATCCGGTACGGCGTGGGCGGATGGCTGTCGAACCGGTTGGCTCGGTGGTGCCGTCCCGGCGCGGACATTGGCGGCTGGCTGCGCGCATCGAACGCGCGTGCCGCCTCGAGGGTGTCGGAACGCGCTAGCGCCGCGCGCTGCAGCGCTGCGTCGAGCGCCGCCTCGCGCAGCACGAGCTCGAGCTGGTCGAGCGCGGCGTCCCGGCCGGCGACGCGCGCCATGATCCGGTCGGCGCGGTACTCCGCCCGCTGGGCGTCGCGCGAGGTGAGGTGCTGCAGCATCCAGCCCAGGGCCAGCGGCACGAAGCCGACGACCCAGAGGACCAGCCGCGTGACGAATGCGGAGATCATCGCGACGAGACCGGCGTGGCTGCCATCCGCACCCGCTGCCTGGTCATAGCCGCCGGCGTCGGGATCGGCGCCAGCGCCGTCGTCGAGCAGCACCCGCCAGCCGTGGAGCAGGTCGAAGGCGGCACCGACGACGCCGCCCCGCCGGGTGTCGCCGGAGGCGAAGTGCCCGAGCTCGTGGCTGAGGAGGGCGACCCGAGCCTGCGGAGCCAGGGCGAGCCACAGGGGGGCGCCGAGCACGAGCACCCGTCCGTCCCGACGCGGACCGTCGTACACCCAGGCATTGATGTCGGGGCTGAGGGCGATCGTCCGCGGGGGTGCGGTGCCGACCGCGGTCGCCACCTCGGCCAGCAGCGCGGTCAGCTGCGGCGCAGCAGACACCGGCGTCGCGTCGTCGGGGAGACGCGGCCGGCGCGGACGGATGCTCCACACCACGCCCAGAACGATGAGCGCGGCGATGGCGCCCATCACGTGGTTGGGCAGGACCAGGAACAACCAGACGGCGAACGGAACGAGCGCCGCTGTGCTGACGATGACCAGCAGCGACAAAACGAGGGCGCCAAGGCGGGCGGCGCCGCTCGGCACGGCGTCCGGGTTCGCCAGGATCTCGCGGTGCAGTTCGTCGGCGTGCGCCTGCGCCCGTGCGGCGGCGCGGGTGTCCTCGACCATTCACGTCCCCCTCGTGTCGAGGGGATCGTAGGGACCCCGCCCGCGCCGTGGCGCGACGAACCGCCGGATTAGCGGTAGTTCACGAACTGGACGGCGAAGTCCAGGTCGGCGCCCTTCACGAGGGCCTGCACGGCCTGCAGGTCGTCGCGGCTCTTGGAGGTCACGCGCAGCTCCTCGCCCATGACCTGCGCCTTGACCGACTTGGGGCCCTCGTCGCGGATGAGCTTGCCGAGCTTCTTGGCCTGCTCCTGGTTGATACCGGCCTGGAACGACATCGCGATCTTGTACTCCTTGCCGGAGGACCGCGGGTCGTCGGCCTTGAGGGCCTTGAGCGAGAGCTGGCGCTTCACGAGCTTGTCGCGGAACACCTCGAGCGCGGCCAGCGCCCGCTCCTCGGTCGAGGACGTGATCTCGACGTTGAGGTCGCCGCCCTTCCACTCGATGGTGGTGCCGGTGTTCTTGAAGTCGAACCGCTGCGAGAGCTCCTTGGCCGCCTGGTTGAGCGCGTTGTCGACCTCCTGGCGGTCGACCTTGCTCACGATGTCGAAGCTGCTGTCGGCCATGGCCGGTTCGTCCCTTCGGTACGGCGGGTGCATCGGCGGCGCCGGGCTGATTTCCCCCGCGCCGCGCCTGCTATGTATCCTCCCCTCTGCCGTCCTCGGACGGCAAAGGCGGGTTGCCCGAGCGGCCAATGGGAGCGGACTGTAAATCCGTCGGCTTTGCCTTCGATGGTTCGAATCCATCACCCGCCACACGGCAGGAGGCCCGACCCCGCGGGGTCGGGCCTCCTCTCGTTCCTGGGGATCAGGCGGTGATCTGCGCCACCGCGTCCGACAGGCGCATCCCGATGAGCGCCTCCGACTCGTCCCAGAGCGCAGCAGCCATGCGGGTGTCGCGGGCCGCGGCCGTCGTGCTGGTCAGGCGCGGGTGGCCGTGCTGCTCGAGCAGGCCGTCGGGACCGGCGTACGACGCCGGCGGCAGGCCGGGCTCGGTGGCGACGTACAGCGTCGGCAGCGCCCCCATCTCCGCGGGCTGGGCGAGCAGCCTGTTGCCCAGGTCGGAGAGCCTGGCCCCGATCGTGCTGCCGTTCATGGCGGGCGCGACGCCCTGCAGGTTGGTCGCGGCGTACCCGGGATGGGCGGCGTACGCGCCCACGGGCAGGCCGGCGGCGTCGAGGCGGTGCTGGAGCTCGAAGGTGAACAGCAGGTTGGCCAGCTTGCTCTGGCCATAGGCGGCCCACGGCTGGTAGCGGCGGCGGCCCATGAGGTCGTCGAGCCGGATCCGGCCGAACTTGTGCGCGTTGCTGGACACCGTGACCACCCGCGACGGCGCGGACGTCGAACCCGCGCGCACCAGGGCCGGCAGCAGGCCGAGGGTGAGCGCCATGTGGCCGAGGTGGTTGGTGCCGAGCTGCATCTCGAACCCGTCCGCCGTCTCGCGGCGCGGGATGGCCATGACGCCGGCGTTGTTGACCAGCAGGTGCAGCGGCTCGGCGCCGACGGCGTCGGCGCAGGCGCGCACCGAGGCCAGGTCGGCGAGGTCGAGCCGCACGACCTCGACGGCGCCCGCGTCCGGCCCGACCGCCGCGTGGATCTGCTCCTGCGCGGCTGCTCCGCGTCCGGTGTCGCGGACGGCCAGGAGCACGTCTGCACCGTGCCGGGCGAGCTCCAGCGCGGTGACGAGGCCGAGCCCCGAGTTGGCCCCCGTGACCAGGGCGCGGCGCCCGGAGAGGGACGGGATGTCGGCGGCGGTCCAGCGGCTCATAGGGCGATCATCGCCCGGCAGCGGGCGCCGCGCCCTCCGGGGCCGACCGGGCTCCCCGTTTTGGAGGAACCCCGGCCCACCGGGTACGCTGCTCAGGCTCTACGCCCCCATAGCTCAGTCGGCAGAGCGTCTCCATGGTAAGGAGAAGGTCTACGGTTCGATTCCGTATGGGGGCTCGGAAACAGCGGACCCGTCCCATCCCGGGGCGGGGACGAACCCTTGGCGGAGTAGCTCAGCCTGGCAGAGCAAGCGGCTCATAATCGCTGTGTCGCCGGTTCAAGTCCGGCCTCCGCTACCACCGTACGAACGAACGACAGACCCGAAAGGCACTCCCGTGGCCAAGAGCGACGTCCGCCCGAAGATCACCCTGGCCTGCCAGGAGTGCAAGGACCGCAACTACATCACCAAGAAGAACCGGCGCAACGACCCGGACCGCTTGGAGATGAACAAGCACTGCCCGAAGTGCAACAAGCACACGGTGCACAAGGAGACCCGCTAGGCGGGTGGGCCCTCGGCCCCTCCACACGCGTTCTCAGGACGGCCGCTCCCGCGAGGGGGTGGCCGTCCTGACGTTTCCGGGGCCTTCGTCCAACCTCGTCGGCGGCCGGTGCGGCGGGCGGGGCGGTGGGCTAGCGTCGCGGCGTACGCCGGGCGGCCCGGCGGCGCAGTGCGGACGAAGTGAAGGGGTGCATCGTGGGACGACTCGACGACCGCGTCGCGATCGTGACCGGAGCCGGGCGCGGGATCGGCCGGGCCACTGCCGTGCGGCTGGCCGCCGACGGAGCCGCGGTCGTCGTCAACGACATCGACGCGGAGGTCGCCGCCGAGACGGTCTCGCTGATCGAGTCGGCGGGCGGCCGGGCTCTGCTGCACGTGGCCGACACCGTCGAGCTCGAGCAGGCCCACGGCCTCACCAAGGCCGCGGTCGACGGCTTCGGCAAGCTGGACATCGTCGTTAACAACGCCGGCATCACGCGCGACAAGATGTTCCACGGCATGACCGACGAGATCTTCGACTTCGTGGTCGACGTCAACCTGCGTACCGCGTTCCACACCACGCTGGCCGCGATGCCCTACCTGCGCGAGGTCGCCAAGGCCGAGATCGCCGCGGACGGCAAGGTGGCCTACAACCGCAAGATCGTCTTCACGTCCTCGGTGGCGGCCCTCATGGGCAACCCGGGCCAGTACAACTACACGGCCGCCAAGGGCGCCCTCATCGCGACGACCAAGACCCTCGCCCGGGAGCTCGGGCCCTTCGGCATCAACGTCAACGCCGTCGCGCCCGGCTTCATCGAGACCCGGCTCACCCAGGCCAAGACCGACGCCAGCGACCTGGGGATCCCCCAGCAGATGCGCGACATGTCCCTGATGCTGATCGCGATGGGCCGCCTCGGCGTCCCCGAGGACATCGCGAACGTGCACGCGTTCCTCGTGTCCAGCGACGCCGACTTCGTCAGCGGCGTGACGATCCCCGTCACCGGCGGACAGCTCGGAGGTATGTGACCGTGGCGCTCAACCAGGACTACCTCGGCAAGGTCTACCCGCCGAGCCCGCCGTACCAGGTGGGTCGGGAGAAGCTGCGCGAGTTCGCGATCGCCATCGGCGACATGAACCCGGCGTACCACGACGTCGCGCACGCGCAGTCGCTCGGGCACGCCGACGTCGTGGCGCCCCCGACGTTCGCGTTCACGCTCGCGATGCGCGCGATGGCGGTCGCGGTGTTCGACCCGGGCCTCGGCCTCGACTACAGCCGGGTCGTGCACGGCGAGCAGCGCTTCGCCTACACGCGTCCGCTCGTCGCCGGCGACGAGGTGGTGGTCACGACCACGATCGAGAACCTCCGCGTCGCGGCCGGCAACGACATCCTGACCACGCGCTCGGACCTCGCCACGATCGACGGCGAGGCGATCTGCTCGGCGTGGACCGTCACGGTCGCGCGCGGCACCGGAGGGGAGTCCTGATGGCCACCACCGTCGCCTGGTCCGACGTCGAGGTCGGCGACGCCCTCCCGTCGATCACCGCCAAGCTCCAGCGGGTCAACCTCGTGATGTACGCCGGGGCCTCGGGCGACTTCAACCCGATCCACTGGAACGAGGCGTTCGCCAAGGCCGTCGGCCTGCCCGACGTCATCGCCCACGGCATGCTCACCATGGCTACCGCCGGCCGCGTGGTCACCGACTGGGTCGGGGACCCCGGCGCGGTCGTGGAGTACGGCGTCCGCTTCACGCGGCCCGTCGTCGTGCCGAACGACGACGCGGGCGCGACCGTCGAGATCAGCGGCGTGGTCGGCGAGAAGCGCGACGACGGCACCGTGCGGGTCGACCTCACGGCGGTGTTCGACGGCGCGACGGTGCTCGGCAAGGCGCAGGCCGTCGTACGCCTGGCCTGACGCCCGCGCCGCTGCGCCTACGCTCGTGCCTGTGACCACGCTCGCCGACCTCACCACGCTGCGCCTCGGCGGTCCGGCCGGCGAGCTCGTCGTGGCCGAGGACGAGGGCACGCTCGTCGACGCCGTGCGAGCCGCCGACGCTTCCGGGACGCCTGCGCTCGTGGTCGCGGGCGGCAGCAACCTCGTCGTCGCCGACGCCGGCTACCCCGGCACGGTCGTGCTCGTGCGCACGCGCGGCGTCCACGTGGAGTCCGACATGTGCGGCGGCGCCTACGTGACCGTGGCCGCCGGGGAGGACTGGGACTCCTTCGTCGCGCGGGCGGTCGGCGAGGACTGGCAGGGCGTCGAGTGCCTGTCCGGGATCCCCGGCTCGGTGGGGGCCACGCCGGTGCAGAACGTCGGGGCGTACGGCCAGGAGGTCGGCGCGGCGCTCGCCCGCGTGCGCACCTTCGACCGGGTGGCGGGCGAGCAACGCACGTTCATGCACGCCGACCTCGGGCTCGGGTACCGCACGAGCCGGTTCAAGGCCGAGCCGGGGCGCTTCCTCGTGCTCGACGTGACGTTCCAGATGAAGCTGTCCGGCACGTCCGGCCCGCTGGCGTACGCCGAGCTGGCGCGCGCCCTCGGCGCCGAGGTCGGCGCCCGGGCGCCGCTCGCCGACGTACGCGATGCCGTGCTGGCGCTGCGCCGGGGCAAGGGCATGGTGCTGGACCCCGACGACCACGACACCTGGAGCGCCGGCTCGTTCTTCACCAACCCGCTGCTCGATCGCGCGACGGCCGACCGGCTGCCGGACGACGCCCCGCGCTGGCCGGCGGACGGCGGGCGGGTCAAGACCAGCGCGGCGTGGCTGATCGAGCGGGCGGGGTTCGCCAAGGGGTACGGCGCCGGCGCGGCGACGCTCTCGACCAAGCACACGCTCGCGCTGACCAACCGCGGCGGCGCCCGGACCGAGGACCTCCTCGCCCTGGCGCGCGACGTGCGGGACGGCGTCCGCGCGCGCTTCGACGTCGTCCTCGAGCCTGAGCCCGTGCTCGTGGGCTGCTCGCTCGACGGCTGATCGGCGCTCATCCCGGCGAAGCGGGTGACGCGCCGTGGGACGGCGACTAGGTTTTCGGCAGAACGGTGCCCGCCGGGCGCTGGAAGAGGGGAGACGCGTCATGGTTGACGCAGCACTGAAGCCCGTCGGCTCGGTCGACGTCGCGGTCATCGCGTTCGACGAGCCCGTGTTCAACGGCGAGATCGCCGCCTCGATCATCGACCTCGTGCGTGCCGGCATCGTGCGCCTGCTCGACGCCGTCATGGTCCACAAGGCCGAGGACGGCACCGTGACGCTCGCCGAGATCACCGACATCGACGGCGACGGCATCCCGGACCTCGTCGCCCTGCAGGGCGACATCCCAGGCCTCATCGGCGAGGACGACGCCACGTCGGTGATCGCGGAGATGCCGAACGACAGCGCGATCCTGATGCTCGCGTGGGAGAACACCTGGGCGATCCGCACGGCCGCGGCGATCCGCGCCAACGGCGGCACCCTGGTGGCCCTCGAGCGCATCGCCGCCGCCGACGTGGAGGCCGTGCTCGCGGCCGCCGAGGACTGAGAGAGGAACTGACATGCGACGCATGGGACGCCCCGGCCTCGTCGGCACGATGGCCCGCACGGCCGTCATCGCCGGTACCGCCACGGCCGTGAGCAACAAGGTGAGCCAGAGCCAGTACAACAAGGCCGAGCAGCAGCAGCAGGCCGCGGCCTACCAGCAGCAGCAGGCCGCTGCCGCTCAGCAGGCCCAGATCGACGCGCAGGTGCAGGCGGCGCTCGCCGCCCAGGCCGCGCAGCAGCAGGCCGTCGCGACCGCTGCGCCGGCGCCGGCCGCAGCCCCCGCGGGTGGCACCGACGTCGTGGCCGAGCTCACCAAGCTCGCCGAGCTCAAGAACGCCGGCATCCTGTCGGACGAGGAGTTCGCGGCCGCCAAGGCCAAGCTGCTCGGCTGATCCGACCGGTACGCCGAAGGGCCCCCGACCGCCGTGTGCGGTCGGGGGCCCTTCGACGTACGGCTACTGGGCCTCGGCGAGCAGGCTCGCGATCCGGGTGGCGCCCTCGCGCAGGTCGTCGTCGCCGAGGGCGTACGACAGGCGCAGGTAGCCCGGGGTCCCGAACGCCTCGCCCGGCACCACCGCGACCTCGGCCTCGTCGAGGATGATCGCGGCGAGCTCGGCCGACGACTCCGCGAGGCGGCCCCGGATGGTCCGGCCGATGACGCCCTTCACCGACGGGTACACGTAGAACGCGCCCTCCGGGAGCGGGCAGGTGACGCCGTCGATCGCGTCGAGGATGCCCGCGATGGTCTGGCGGCGGCGGTCGAACGCCGTCCGCATCTCGGCCACGGCCGCGAGGTCGCCGGACACCGCGGCGAGCGCGGCCACCTGCGACACGTTGGCCACGTTGGAGGTCGCGTGCGACTGCAGGTTGGTCGCCGCCTTGATCACGTCGGTCGGACCGGCGATCCAGCCCACCCGCCAGCCGGTCATGGCGTACGTCTTCGCGACGCCGTTGACGACGACGCAGCGCTCGGCGAGGTCCGGCACGAGGCGCGGCATCGACGCGAACTCCGCCTCGCCGTACACCAGGTGCTCGTAGATCTCGTCGGTGACGACCCAGATCCCCTTCGCGAGCGCCCAGCGCCCGATCGCCTCCACCTCGGCGGGGGAGTAGACCGCGCCCGTCGGGTTGGACGGCGAGACGAAGACCAGCACCTTCGTGCGGGGGGTCAGTGCCGCCTCGAGCTGCTCGATCGTGACGCGGTAGCCGGACGTCTCATCGGTCATGATCTCGACCGGCACGCCCCCTGCGAGCCGGATCGACTCGGGGTAGGTCGTCCAGTACGGCGCCGGCAGCAGCGCCTCGTCGCCCGGGTCGAGCAGCGCCGCGAACGCGTTGTACAGCGCCTGCTTGCCGCCGTTGGTGACGAGCACCTGGCTCGCGCTGATCTCGTACCCGGAGTCGCGCAGCGTCTTGACCGCGATGGCCTCCTTGAGCTCGGGGAGCCCGCCGGCCGGGGTGTACCGGTGCCACTTGGGGTCGCGGCACGCGGCGATGGCGGCCTCGACGATGTAGTCGGGGGTCGGGAAGTCCGGCTCGCCCGCGCCGAAACCGATGACCGGGCGCCCGGCGGCCTTGAGAGCCTTGGCCTTGGCGTCGACGGCGAGCGTGGCCGACTCCGCGATGGAGCCGATGCGGTGCGAGATCCGCTGCTGGGAGGTCATGGGCTCATCCTCCCGCACGTCCGCCGCGCGGACCGAGCGGGTACCCACGGGCAGGCTGAGGGCTGTCCGCCCGGGTTTGGGCGGGTGCGCGCTCGTCCCGTATGCTCGGACCTCCTGGTGGATGTCCACCCCTGCGCAAGCATGCCTTCACCCCGACGGCGCTCGTGCTCGGACGGCGCCTCCCTAGGGTCGTAGCTCAATTGGTAGAGCACCGGTCTCCAAAACCGGCGGTTGGGGGTTCAAGTCCCTCCGGCCCTGCTCCACCCGGCCTCGCGGCCGGGCGCACGACCCCGCCCCCGGGCGGGTGCACCACGGCACGGCCGTCCGGCCGGGCCGACGTCGGGCGAGCAGCCCACGACGCGAGCGAGGAACGCGTGAGCGACACCGTCGCCGAGCGCCCCAAGGGCGGAGGCGCAGACGAGCGCCCCGGCTTCGGGACCCGGGTCGCGCTGTTCTACCGCCAGGTGGTCGCCGAGCTCCGCAAGGTCATCTGGCCGACCCGTCGCGAGCTCATCACCTACACCTGGGTGGTGATCGTGTTCGTGACGATCATCGCCACGATCGTCGGGATCTTCGACTACGGGTTCGGACGTCTGGTCCTCGCCGTCTTCGGCTCCTGACCGCCCGCCACCCGTACCGCACAGCAACCAGCACGAGGAGCACCGTGTCCGAGCCCACGTACGACGCCCTGCCCGACGAGCAGCAGCTCGACGGCGGCGTCGTCGAGCAGGACGCCGCCGACGCGCCCGCCGCCACGTTCAGCGACGCCGCGCCCGAGGCCGTCGAGACCTCGGCCGAGGCCGTCGAGGACGCTGCGGCCGACGAGGCGATCGAGGTCTCGGAGGTTCCCGAGCCGGTCGAGGCCACTGCCGCGGCCGCCGACGAGCCCGCGGCCGTCGACGAGGACACCGACCCGGTCGAGGCCTTCCGCGAGCGGATGCGCACCGAGCTCGGCGACTGGTACGTCATCCACAGCTACGCCGGCTACGAGAACAAGGTCAAGACCAACCTCGAGAGCCGCATCACCTCCCTGAACATGGAGGACCTGATCTTCCAGGTCGAGGTCCCCATGGAGGAGGTCACCGAGATCAAGAACGGCCAGCGCAAGCTGGTGCGGCGCAACAAGTTCCCGGGCTACGTCCTCGTCCGCATGGACCTCACGGACGCCTCCTGGGGCACGGTCCGGCACACGCCGGGCGTCACCGGCTTCGTCGGCCACGGGCACCAGCCCGCGCCGCTGAGCCTGGACGAGGTCGTCAACATCCTCGCCCCGGCCCCGGAGAAGAAGCCCGGTTCCCCGGCCGCCGCCGCGGCCGGCGAGGTGGTCACCGTCGACTTCTCGGTCGGCGACTCGGTCACCGTCATCGACGGTCCCTTCGCGACGCTCCACGCCACGATCTCCGAGATCAACGTGGACGCCCAGAAGGTCACCGGTCTGGTGGAGATCTTCGGCCGCGAGACGCCGGTCGAGCTCGGTTTCAGCCAGATCCAGAAGAACTAGGCGTACGGCCCGCCCAGGCTGTCCGCACCCATCACGAGCAAGGACCCGAACGCATGCCCCCGAAGAAGAAGGTCTCCGGCCTGATCAAGCTCCAGATCCAGGCCGGCGCCGCCAACCCCGCGCCCCCGGTCGGTCCGGCGCTGGGTCAGCACGGCGTCAACATCATGGAGTTCTGCAAGGCCTACAACGCCGCGACTGAGTCGCAGCGCGGTCAGGTCATCCCCGTCGAGATCACGGTGTACGAGGACCGCTCGTTCACGTTCGTGCTCAAGACCCCGCCGGCCGCCCGCCTGATCCTCAAGGCCGCGGGCGTCGAGAAGGGCGCGGCGAACCCGAAGACCACCAAGGTCGCCTCGATCACCAAGGCGCAGGTCCGCGAGATCGCCGAGACCAAGATGGCCGACCTCAACGCCAACGACGTCGAGAACGCGATGCTCATCATCGAGGGCACCGCCCGCTCGATGGGCGTCACCGTCACCGAGTGACGCGAGCGCCAGCGAGTGTCACCGAGGTGACTCGGGACACCGTCACCGACTGACGTCGGTACCTCCTGCACGACCAGCACGGCGTGGCAGGGCCGAGCGCGGCCCGCTGACCACGACTCACTCGACTCCTGAGGAGCAGCAATGAAGCGCAGCAAGGCCTACACCGCAGGCGCGGAGAAGATCGACCGCGACAGCCTGTACTCCCCGCTCGAGGCCGTCCGCCTCGCCCGCGAGACCAACCCCGCGAAGTTCGACGCCACCGTCGAGGTCGCCTTCCGCCTGGGCGTCGACCCGCGCAAGGCCGACCAGATGGTCCGCGGCACGGTCAACCTCCCGCACGGCACCGGCAAGACCGCTCGGGTCCTGGTCTTCGCCAACGGTGAGAAGGCGGAGGAGGCTCGCGCGGCGGGCGCCGACATCGTCGGCGGCGACGACCTCATCGACAAGGTGGCCGGTGGCTTCACCGACTTCGACGCCGCCGTCTCGACCCCCGACCTCATGGGCAAGGTCGGCCGTCTCGGCAAGGTGCTCGGCCCGCGCGGCCTCATGCCCAACCCGAAGACCGGCACGGTCACGATGGACGTCGCCAAGGCCGTCAGCGACATCAAGGGCGGCAAGATCGAGTTCCGCGTGGACAAGCACTCGAACCTGCACTTCGTGATCGGCAAGGCCTCGTTCACCGACGAGCAGCTCGTCGAGAACTACGCCGCCGCGCTCGACGAGGTGCTGCGTCTCAAGCCGTCCGCCGCCAAGGGCCGCTACCTCAAGAAGGCCACCATCACCACCACGATGGGCCCCGGCGTCCCGGTCGACCCCAACCGCACCCGCAACCTCCTCGCTGAGGAGGAGGTCTCGGCCTGACGCCGAGCCCGCCGGTACGGCCCGCTCGACCCTGATCGACCAGCACGACCCCGAACGTTCGCGCCGGGGGCCTGCGGATTTTGTCCGTGGGCCCCCGTCGCGTACTCTCAACACGCCGAAGACCGCCGGTCGTCGGAGCCCGCGAGGGATCCGACCGAAGCATCCGCAGCCATGCGGAGGGCCAGCGCAGGTGCCCGTACGACGCTCCGCCTCTCGTGGCGGACGACGCCCCGTGCATCTGCGCGGGGCTTTTCCCATGTTCGGGCGCTTCTCGGCGGTACCACTGGAAGGAGACCCATGGCGCGGCCCGACAAGGCAGCCGATGTCGCGGAGATCGCGGAGAACTTCCGCACCTCGACCGCAACCGTGCTGACCGAGTACCGCGGACTCACCGTGGCGCAGATGAAGACCCTGCGCCGTTCTCTCGGTGAGACCACCAGCTACGCCGTGGTGAAGAACACGCTGACCAAGATCGCGGCGAAGGAGGCGGGCGTCGAAGGCATCGACGACCTGCTCACCGGCCCGTCCGCGCTCGCGTTCGTCAAGGGCGACCCGGTCGAGGCCGCCAAGGGTCTGCGTGACTTCGCCAAGGCAAACCCGCTCCTGGTGATCAAGGGCGGCTACATGGACGGCAAGACGCTGTCCGCCGCCGAGATCTCCAAGCTCGCGGATCTCGAGTCGCGCGAGGTGCTCCTCGCGAAGCTCGCGGGTGCCATGAAGGCGTCGCTGTCGCAGGCAGCCGCGCTCTTCCAGGCCCCGCTCTCGCAGGCCGCTCGCACGATCGAGGCTCTGCGTGTCAAGGCCGAGGCCGACCCCTCGGTCATCGGTGGTGCGGGCGCTGCTGCTGCAGCCGCTCCTGCCGCCGAGGCTGCCCCCGCCGCCGAGGAGGAGCCCGCTGCTGAGGCAGCGGACGCCGCCGAGGTCGTCGAGGACGCCGTCGCCGAGACCGCCGACGCCGCGGAGGCTCCCGCCGCCGCTGCCGACGAGGTCACCGCCGAGGCTGCGGCCGAGGCCGGCGAGACCACCGAGGGCTGACGCCCGCTCCACCCCGAGCAGTACGTCCAGCCCCGGCCGGACGACACAACCTAGGAAGGAACGCCGATCATGGCGAAGCTCAGCACCGACGAGCTCCTTGAGGCATTCAAGGAGATGACCCTCATCGAGCTCTCCGAGTTCGTGAAGCAGTTCGAGGAGACCTTCGAGGTCACCGCCGCCGCCCCCGTCGCCGTGGCTGCCGCCCCGGCCGCCGGTGGTGCCGCTGGTGCCGAGGACGCGGGCGCGGACCAGGACGAGTTCGACGTCATCCTCGACGACGCCGGCGACAAGAAGATCCAGGTCATCAAGGAGGTGCGCACCCTCACGAACCTGGGCCTCAAGGAGGCCAAGGACCTCGTCGAGGCCGCGCCGAAGCCGGTCCTGGAGAAGGTCAAGAAGGAGGACGCTGACAAGGCGAAGGAGGCCCTCGAGGCCGCTGGCGCCAAGGTCACCGTCAAGTAGTTCCGGCCTCCGGGACCACCTGCACGACCAGCTCCACCTGCACGTCCTGACCAGGGCGGCACCCCGCGAGGGGTGCCGCCCTGTGTCTATTGGCGCTCCAAGCTCGCCGGCTCGTTCCTCGCCGGTGTTTATGGCGCTCCAAGCTCGCCGGCTCGTTCCTCGCCGGCTCGCGTCGCGCACCCGCGCCGGGCCGGGCTCCTCGGCGACCCTCCTGCGTCGGGCCCCCTCGTCGCCCGGCATGGAGCGCGCCTCCGCGGGGGCCCTCGTTCCTCGGGCCCGCCTCGTCGGTGCGCGGGCTTCGCCCCGGCGCGGGTAGGGCACCTGCGGGATCACGGCCATCACGGCTGGCCTGGGTGCCTCCGAGTCTGGGCGTCGTCGGTGCGCGGGCTTCGCCCCGGCGCGGGTAGGGCACCTGAGGGATCACGGGAAGGACGGCTGGCCTGGGTGCCTCCAGGCCTGGGTGCCTCCAGGTCGGGCGTCGTCGGCGTGCGCCTGCGGCTGGCGCGGGTACTGCACCTCAGGGATCACGGCAGGGACGGCTGGCCTGGGTGCCTCCGAGTCTGGGCGTCGTCGGTGCGCGGGCTTCGCCCCGGCGCGGGTAGGGCACCTGAGGGATCACGGGAAGGACGGCTGGCCTGGGTGCCTCCAGGCCTGGGTGCCTCCAGGTCGGGCGTCGTCGGCGTGCGCCTGCGGCTGGCGCGGGTACTGCACCTCAGGGATCACGGCAGGGACGGCTGGCGCGGGTAGGGCAGCCGTTGGCGGGCTGCGTGGCCTCGGGCTGCGCGGGCGGCGGGATTCGCCCGCTAAGGACGAGAACTGCCCTGGGGGGGGCGGGTTCTGTCCTGTTCTCGGCGGGGAGGGGGCTGGTTGAACGCTGGGGTGTCCGATTATCGGGGGACATTGGGTCACGAATAGGGGCGCAGGTCGTCCACATGGGGCGGCGGTGCTTGACTCCCGCGGCCCGGTGCGGTCACCATCGGAACGCGCTAGACCCCCGGGCGGAACGCCCGTGGGACGAGGTCCGCCCCGTGCGAGCCGCCTACCGCCCGCTGTCGAGCGGGAGGCAGTGCTCCGGGTCGAGACGATGTCCCGCGGAGGCCGCCGGCCCGGGCTCGACAGCAGCACGCCCTCCCGGGTATGCTGCCGCTTTGCGCTGTCCTGTGACTGCCGTGCCCGTTGGACACGGCGTGATCGGTGTGCGCGTCGAAGGTCCGCGAAGCCTCGGAAAGGATGCCTCTTGGCAGCCTCGCGCAAGTCTGTAGTGTCCACGCCCGCCCCCGGCCCCCGCCGCGTCTCGTTCGCGAAGATCAGGGAGCCCCTGGAGGTCCCCGACCTCCTCGCCCTCCAGACCGAGTCCTTCGACTGGTTGCTCGGCAACCAGAAGTGGCAGGACCGCGTCGCGATCGCCCTCGAGTCCGGCCGTCAGGACGTCCCGACGACCTCGGGCCTCGAGGACATCTTCGAGGAGATCTCGCCGATCGAGGACTTCAGCGGCTCCATGTCGCTGTCGTTCCGCGACCACCGTTTCGAGCCGCCGAAGTACACCGTCGAGCAGTGCCGCGACAAGGACTTCACGTACGCCGCGCCGCTGTTCGTCACGGCCGAGTTCATGAACAACGAGACCGGCGAGATCAAGTCGCAGACGGTCTTCATGGGCGACTTCCCGCTCATGACCAACAAGGGCACGTTCATCATCAACGGCACCGAGCGTGTCGTGGTGTCCCAGCTCGTCCGCTCGCCGGGCGTCTACTTCGAGCGCACCCCGGACAAGACCTCCGACAAGGACGTCTTCGTCGCCAAGATCATCCCGTCGCGCGGCGCGTGGCTCGAGTTCGAGGTCGACAAGAAGGACATGGTCGGCGTCCGCGTCGACCGCAAGCGCAAGCAGCCGGTCACGGTCCTGCTCAAGGCCCTCGGCATGAGCGTCGCCGAGATCTCCGAGCGCTTCGGCCAGTACGAGTCGATGGTCGCTACCCTGGAGAAGGACGGCATCGGCGACCAGGACGAGGCCCTCAAGGACATCTACCGCAAGCTGCGTCCGGGCGAGCCGCCGACCACCGAGGCGGGCCAGGCGCTGCTCGACAACTTCTACTTCAACCCCAAGCGCTACGACCTCGCCAAGGTCGGCCGCTACAAGATCAACAAGAAGCTCGGTACGGCGCTCCCGCTGACCCAGAGCACCATCACGATCGACGACATCGTGAACACGATCGAGTACCTCGTCCGCCTGCACGCCGGCTTCGAGGACTTCCCGGCCCACGACGGCGGCACCGTCCGCCTCGAGACCGACGACATCGACCACTTCGGCAACCGTCGTCTCCGCTCGGTCGGCGAGCTCATCCAGAACCAGATCCGCACGGGTCTGTCCCGGATGGAGCGCGTGGTGCGCGAGCGCATGACCACGCAGGACGTCGAGGCCATCACGCCCCAGACGCTCATCAACATCCGGCCGGTCGTCGCCTCCATCAAGGAGTTCTTCGGCACCAGCCAGCTGTCGCAGTTCATGGACCAGACCAACCCGCTCGCGGGCCTGACCCACAAGCGCCGCCTGTCGGCGCTGGGGCCGGGCGGTCTGTCGCGCGAGCGCGCCGGCTTCGAGGTCCGCGACGTCCACCCGTCGCACTACGGCCGCATGTGCCCGATCGAGACCCCTGAGGGTCCCAACATCGGTCTCATCGGCTCGCTCTCGTCGTTCGCGCGGATCAACGCGTTCGGCTTCGTGGAGACCCCGTACCGCAAGGTCGAGGGCGACCGCGTCACCGACGAGATCCACTACGTCACCGCCGACGAGGAGGACCTGCACGTCATCGCGCAGGCCAACTCGCCGCTGCTCGAGGACGGCACCTTCGCCGAGCCCCGCGTCCTGGTGCGCACCAAGGGCGGCGAGGTCGACTACGTCCCCGGCACCCAGGTCGACTACATGGACGTCTCGCCGCGCCAGATGGTGTCGGTCGCGACGGCGATGATCCCGTTCCTCGAGCACGACGACGCCAACCGCGCGCTCATGGGCTCGAACATGCAGCGCCAGTCCGTCCCGCTGCTGCGCTCGGAGTCCCCGCTCGTCGGCACCGGCATGGAGTACCGCGCCGCCACCGACGCCGGCGACGTGATCATCGCCGAGGGCGCCGGTGTCGTCACCGAGCTGTCGGCCGACGCGATCACCGTGGCGCAGGACGACGGCGAGTACCGCACCTACCGCGTCCAGAAGTTCCGCCGCTCCAACCAGGGCACGAGCTTCAACCAGCGTCCGATCGTGGACGAGGGCCAGCGGGTCGAGGCCGGCCAGGTCCTCGCCGACGGCCCCTGCACGGACAACGGCGAGATGGCCCTGGGCCGCAACCTCCTCGTCGCGTTCATGCCGTGGGAGGGCCACAACTACGAGGACGCGATCATCCTCAGCCAACGCCTGGTGCAGGACGACGTCCTGTCCTCGATCCACATCGAGGAGCACGAGGTCGACGCCCGCGACACCAAGCTGGGCCCCGAGGAGATCACGCGGGACATCCCGAACGTCTCCGAGGACGTCCTCGCCGACCTCGACGAGCGCGGCATCATCCGCATCGGCGCCGATGTCGTCACCGGCGACATCCTCGTCGGCAAGGTCACGCCCAAGGGCGAGACCGAGCTGACCCCCGAGGAGCGCCTGCTCCGCGCGATCTTCGGCGAGAAGGCGCGCGAGGTGCGCGACACCTCGCTCAAGGTGCCGCACGGCGAGTCCGGCAAGGTCATCGGCGTCCGGGTGTTCGACCGCGAGGAGGGCGACGAGCTCCCGCCGGGCGTCAACCGCCTGGTCCGGGTCTACATCGCCCAGAAGCGCAAGATCACCAACGGCGACAAGCTGGCCGGCCGTCACGGCAACAAGGGCGTCATCTCCAAGATCCTGCCGGTCGAGGACATGCCGTTCCTCGAGGACGGCACCCCGGTCGACATCGTGCTCAACCCGCTGGGCGTGCCCGGCCGCATGAACGTCGGCCAGGTCCTGGAGACGCACCTCGGCTGGATCGCCAAGACGGGCTGGAAGGTCGAGGGCACGCCCGAGTGGGCCGCCCACCTGCCCGCCGGCGCGTTCGAGGCCGAGCCGGGCACCAACGTCGCCACCCCGGTGTTCGACGGCGCCCGCGAGGAGGAGATCACCGGCCTCCTCGAGTCCACGATCCCGACCGCCGACGGCGTCCGCCTGGTCAACGGCGAGGGCAAGGCGCGCCTGATCGACGGCCGTTCCGGCGAGCCGTTCCCCGAGCCCGTCTCGGTCGGCTACGTCTACATCCTGAAGCTGCTCCACCTGGTCGACGACAAGATCCACGCCCGGTCGACCGGCCCCTACTCGATGATCACGCAGCAGCCCCTGGGCGGTAAGGCCCAGTTCGGCGGCCAGCGGTTCGGCGAGATGGAGGTCTGGGCCCTGGAGGCGTACGGCGCCGCCTACGCCCTGCAGGAGCTGCTCACCATCAAGTCCGACGACGTCCTCGGCCGCGTGAAGGTGTACGAGGCGATCGTCAAGGGCGAGAACATCCCGGAGCCCGGTATCCCGGAGTCCTTCAAGGTGCTCGTGAAGGAGATGCAGTCGCTGTGCCTCAACGTCGAGGTGCTCTCGGGCGACGGCACGACCATCGAGATGCGAGACACCGAGGACGACGTGTACCGCGCCGCCGAGGAGCTGGGTATCGACCTGTCGCGGCGCGAGCCGTCCAGCGTCGAAGAGGTCTGAGCCGCTGCGGCGGCCGGCTCACGAAGCCGGTCGCCGCGCCCTCGGACACCTGACGAGACCGAACCACGAGTGAGGACATAACACGTGCTCGACGTCAACTTCTTCGACGAGCTCCGCATCGGCCTGGCCACGGCCGACGACATCCGTACCTGGTCGCACGGCGAGGTGAAGAAGCCCGAGACGATCAACTACCGCACGCTCAAGCCCGAGAAGGACGGCTTGTTCTGCGAGAAGATCTTCGGGCCCACCCGCGACTGGGAGTGCTACTGCGGCAAGTACAAGCGCGTGCGCTTCAAGGGCATCATCTGCGAGCGCTGCGGCGTCGAGGTGACCCGTGCCAAGGTGCGTCGTGAGCGCATGGGCCACATCGAGCTCGCCGCGCCCGTCACGCACATCTGGTACTTCAAGGGCGTGCCGAGCCGTCTCGGCTACCTGCTCGACCTCGCCCCGAAGGACCTCGAGAAGGTCATCTACTTCGCGGCGTACATGATCACCTCGGTCGACGAGGAGCAGCGCACGATCGACCTGCCCTCGCTCGAGAGCAAGATCGACGTCGAGAAGAAGCAGGTCGCGCAGCGTCGCGACGACGAGGTCAACAAGCGCGCCGTCAAGCTCGAGGCCGACCTCGCCGAGCTCGAGGCCGAGGGCGCCAAGAGCGACCAGCGCCGCAAGGTCAAGGAGTCGGCCGAGCGCGAGATGGCGCAGATCCGCCGTCGCGCCGACGCCGAGATCGACCGCCTCGAGCGCGTCTTCGACCGGTTCAAGGGCCTGAAGGTCCAGGACCTCGAGGGCGACGAGGTGCTCTACCGCGAGATGCGCGACCGCTACGGCCGCTACTTCAACGGCGGCATGGGCGCCGCGGCGATCCAGAAGCGCCTCGAGACCTTCGACCTCGAGGCCGAGGCCGACAAGCTCCGCGAGATCGTGGCGACGGGCAAGGGCCAGCGCAAGACCCGTGCCCTCAAGCGCCTCAAGGTCGTCACGGCGTTCCTGCAGACGCGCAACTCGCCCATGGGCATGGTGCTCGACTGCGTGCCGGTCATCCCGCCGGACCTGCGTCCGATGGTCCAGCTCGACGGCGGCCGTTTCGCGACGTCCGACCTCAACGACCTGTACCGCCGCGTGATCAACCGCAACAACCGCCTCAAGCGCCTCCTCGACCTCGGTGCGCCCGAGATCATCGTGAACAACGAGAAGCGCATGCTCCAGGAGGCGGTCGACGCGCTGTTCGACAACGGCCGTCGCGGCCGCCCGGTCACGGGCCCCGGCAACCGCCCGCTCAAGTCGCTGTCCGACATGCTGAAGGGCAAGCAGGGCCGCTTCCGCCAGAACCTGCTCGGCAAGCGCGTCGACTACTCCGGCCGTTCGGTCATCGTCGTCGGCCCGCAGCTCAAGCTGCACCAGTGCGGCCTGCCCAAGCAGATGGCGCTCGAGCTGTTCAAGCCGTTCGTCATGAAGCGGCTCGTCGACCTCAACCACGCGCAGAACATCAAGTCCGCCAAGCGCATGGTCGAGCGTTCGCGCGCGGTCGTGTGGGACGTGCTCGAGGAGGTCATCGCCGAGCACCCGGTCCTGCTGAACCGTGCGCCCACGCTGCACCGTCTCGGCATCCAGGCGTTCGAGCCCCAGCTGATCGAGGGCAAGGCCATCCAGATCCACCCGCTCGTCTGCGCCGCGTTCAACGCGGACTTCGACGGCGACCAGATGGCCGTGCACCTGCCGCTGTCGGCGGAGGCGCAGGCCGAGGCCCGCATCCTCATGCTGTCGAGCAACAACATCCTGTCGCCGGCGCACGGCCGACCGATCACGTCGCCGTCGCAGGACATGGTGCTCGGCATCAACTTCCTCACCTCCGAGCGCCCCGGCCTCGAGGGCGAGGGCCGCGCGTTCTCGTCGGTGTCCGAGGCCTTCATGGCTTTCGACGCCCGGGAGATCAAGCTCGCGAGCCAGGTGAAGATCCGCTTCACCGGCATCGTCCCGCCGCTGGGCTGGGAGGCTCCGGAGACGTGGGAGGAGGGTGACGCCGTCATCCTCGACACCACGCTCGGACGCGCGCTGTTCAACGAGACGCTCCCCGTCGACTACCCGTACGTGAACACCGAGGTCGACAAGAAGGTCCTCGGCAGCATCGTCAACGACCTCGCCGAGCGCTACCCCAAGGTGCAGGTCGCGGCGACGCTGGACGCCCTCAAGGAGGCCGGCTTCCGCTGGGCCACCCGCTCGGGCGTCACGATCTCGATCGAGGACGTCGTCACGCCGCCGAAGAAGGCCGAGATCCTCGTCGAGGCCGAGGCCCGCGCGGAGAAGGTGCAGACCCAGTTCGACCGCGGTCTCATCACCGACTCCGAGCGTCGCCAGGAGCTCATCGAGATCTGGACCCGTGCCACGGACGAGGTCGCGGACGCCATGCGCGAGCACTTCCCGAAGCACAACCCGGTCTTCATGATGGTCAACTCGGGTGCGCGCGGTAACTGGATGCAGGTCCGCCAGATCGCCGGTATGCGCGGCCTCGTGGCCAACCCCAAGGGCGAGATCATCCCGCGGCCGATCAAGTCGAACTTCCGCGAGGGCCTGTCCGTGCTCGAGTACTTCATCTCGACGCACGGCGCCCGCAAGGGCCTCGCCGACACCGCGCTGCGTACGGCGGACTCGGGCTACCTGACCCGTCGTCTCGTGGACGTGTCGCAGGACGTCATCATCCGCGAGGTCGACTGCGGCACCGACCGCGGCCTGGCCACCACGGTCGGCGTCACGCTGTCCGACGGCACCATCCGCCGGCACGACGAGGTCGAGTCGACCGCGGCGTCGCGCGTGCTGTCCGAGGACGTCGTCGTCGACGGCACGGTGGTGGCCCCGGCCGGCACCGAGCTCGGCCTGCTCGTGATCGACGACATCGTCGCCGCGGGTGTCACGGAGGTGAAGACCCGCTCGGTCCTCACCTGCGAGAGCAAGGTCGGCACGTGCGCGACCTGCTACGGCCGCTCGCTGGCCACCGGCAAGCTCGTGGACACCGGCGAGGCCATCGGCATCGTCGCGGCCCAGTCCATCGGCGAGCCCGGCACGCAGCTCACGATGCGTACGTTCCACACCGGCGGCGTCGCGGGTGAGGACATCACCCACGGCCTCCCGCGCGTGGTGGAGCTGTTCGAGGCGCGCACCCCCAAGGGCGTCGCCCCGATCAGCGAGGCCTCGGGCCGCGTGCGCATCGACGACACCGACAAGACGCGCAAGGTCGTCGTCGTCCCCGACGACGGCTCGGAGGAGCTGGCCTACCCGGTCTCCAAGCGCTCGCGTCTCCTGGTGGCCGACGGCGACCACGTCGAGGTGGGCCAGAAGCTCATCCAGGGCGCGGTCGACCCGAAGCAGGTGCTGCGCATCCTGGGCCAGCGCGCGGTGCAGCTGCACCTCGTCGCGGAGGTCCAGGACGTCTACCGCAGCCAGGGCGTGTCGATCCACGACAAGCACATCGAGGTCATCGTCCGCCAGATGCTCAAGCGCGTGACGATCATCGAGGGCGGCTCGACCGAGTTCCTGCCCGGCGAGCTCGTCGAGCGCGGCCTGTTCGAGGCGGAGAACCGTCGCGTCGTGGCCGAGGGCGGCACTCCGGCGGCGGCCCGTCCCGAGCTCATGGGCATCACCAAGGCCTCGCTCGCGACCGAGTCGTGGCTGTCGGCGGCCTCCTTCCAGGAGACCACCCGGGTGCTCACGGACGCGGCGATCCACGCCAAGTCCGACCCGCTGCTCGGCCTCAAGGAGAACGTCATCCTCGGCAAGCTCATCCCGGCCGGCACGGGTCTCCCGCGCTACCGCAACATCCGGGTCGAGCCCACCGAGGAGGCCAAGTCGGCGATGTACGCCTCGCTCTCGGCGTACGACGACCTCGACTACGGCTCGTTCGGCACCGGCTCCGGCCAGGCCATCCCCCTCGAGGAGTACGACTTCGGCGGTTATACGGGCTGAGGCCGAGCGGAGAGCGCGAGCCGAGGAACGAGGCTCAGGCGCTCTCCCGAGGCCGAGAGGCTGACGCCCCACTGAACGGCCCGGAGGGGCGCACCGCACACGCGGGGCGCCCCTCCGGCGTTTCGCTCGCCGACCACCGCGCGCGGGCGTGGCAGGGTGGTCGTCATGTCCGATCAGGTCCCTCCGCCCCCCGGCTACCTGCCCGAGCCGGCCCCGCAAGGCCTGCCGCGCACCTCGTCCAACGCCGTGGTCGCGGTCGTCCTGGCGATCTGCTCCTTCCTGATCTGCCCGGTGGTGCCCGCGGTCGTCGCGCTGTTCCTCGCCTCGGCGGCGAGCCGCGAGATCGCCGCGTCCGGCGGCTGGGTCACCGGCGACGGCCTGGTCAAGGGCGCCCGCATCGCGTCCTGGATCAACATCGGCCTGTGGCTGGCCATCGGGCTGTTCATCGCCGTGGTCGCCATCGCGGGCTCCACCAGCAGCGTCACCAGCGGATAACCCGATAATCGGTCGTAACCGTCCGAACATTGCGGCGTGATGAGAGCCACGCCGCCGGGAGGCCCGGGGGAGGGCCGCCGTTTTGACCCTGGCCGCAGGGCCTGGGTAGTCTCTCTCCCTGTGCCTGGGCGTGCCCGGGTGCCTGCGCGCGTGCGCGGCCCGTTCGTGGCCACCTCGCACGGCTGACCTCCATATCGGGAGACTGCGTCGCTGCCCGCAAGGGCACAGTGCGACACGCCCGAGCGCGGGGGTCGGACGATCAGGCACCGAGCCGCACGGGGACGACCGAGAAACGTCAGCGAACACGACGGAGACGCAGTGCCCACGATCCAGCAGCTGGTCCGCAAGGGCCGGCAGGACAAGGTCTCGAAGAACAAGACCCCCGCGCTCAAGGGGAGCCCCCAGCGCCGGGGCGTCTGCACGCGCGTCTACACGACCACCCCGAAGAAGCCGAACTCGGCGCTGCGCAAGGTCGCGCGCGTCCGCCTCACCAGCGGCATCGAGGTCACGGCGTACATCCCGGGCGTCGGCCACAACCTCCAGGAGCACTCGATCGTGCTCGTCCGCGGCGGTCGTGTGAAGGACCTCCCCGGTGTCCGCTACAAGATCATCCGCGGCGCGCTCGACACCCAGGGCGTGAAGAACCGCAAGCAGGCTCGCAGCCGTTACGGCGCGAAGAAGGAGAAGAGCTGATGCCTCGCAAGGGCCCCGCTCCGAAGCGTCCGATCGTCGTCGACCCCGTCTACGGCTCGCCGCTCGTCACGCAGCTGATCAACAAGGTGCTGCTCGACGGCAAGAAGTCCACCGCCGAGCGCATCGTGTACGGCGCGCTCGAGGGCTGCCGCGAGAAGACCGGCACCGACCCCGTCGTCACGCTCAAGCGTGCGATGGACAACGTCAAGCCGACCCTCGAGGTCCGCAGCCGCCGCGTCGGCGGCGCGACGTACCAGGTCCCCGTCGAGGTCCGCGCCGGCCGCAGCACCACGCTCGCGCTGCGCTGGCTCGTCAGCTTCTCGCGCCAGCGCCGTGAGAAGACCATGACCGAGCGCCTCATGAACGAGCTGCTCGACGCGAGCAACGGCCTCGGTGCCAGCGTCAAGCGCCGCGAGGACATGCACAAGATGGCCGAGTCGAACAAGGCCTTCGCGCACTACCGCTGGTAGTCCCGCCGCTCGCCCGCGAGCAGCACCCCCGACCTACACCACTTCGGATTCGGAGCCCTCACCGTGTCGACCGACACCGCCCTCGACCTCGCCAAGGTCCGCAACATCGGGATCATGGCGCACATCGACGCGGGCAAGACCACGACCACCGAGCGGATCCTGTT
>JBFWNE010000001.1:0-239111 GCA_050251215.1 Candidatus Nanopelagicales bacterium | reverse complement strand
TTGGGACCTACTCCAGCCCCAGGATGCGACGAGCCGACATCGAGGTGCCAAACCATCCCGTCGATATGGACTCTTGGGGAAGATCAGCCTGTTATCCCCGGGGTACCTTTTATCCGTTGAGCGACGTCGCTTCCACATGCCGACGCCGGATCACTAGTTCCGACTTTCGTCCCTGCTCGACCCGTCGGTCTCACAGTCAAGCTCCCTTGTGCACTTGCACTCGACACCTGATTGCCAACCAGGCTGAGGGAACCTTTGAGCGCCTCCGTTACTCTTTAGGAGGCAACCGCCCCAGTTAAACTACCCACCAGGCACTGTCCCTGATCCGGATCACGGACCTAGGTTAGACAGCCAGTACGACCAGAGTGGTATTTCAAGATTGACTCCACAGAAACTGGCGTCTCTGCTTCACAGTCTCCCACCTATCCTACACAAATCGAACCGACCGCCAATACCAAGCTATAGTAAAGGTCCCGGGGTCTTTCCGTCCTGCCGCGCGTAACGAGCATCTTTACTCGTAGTGCAATTTCGCCGAGTCCACGGTTGAGACAGCGCTGAAGTCGTTACGCCATTCGTGCAGGTCGGAACTTACCCGACAAGGAATTTCGCTACCTTAGGATGGTTATAGTTACCACCGCCGTTTACTGGCGCTTAAGTTCTGAGCTTCGCGCTTGCGCGCTAACCCGTCCCCTTAACGTTCCAGCACCGGGCAGGCGTCAGTCCATATACATCGTCTTGCGACTTGGCATGGACCTGTGTTTTTAGTAAACAGTCGCTTCAGCCTGGTCTCTGCGGCCGAGGCCAGCTTCAGGTGCAAGACCTGTCACCAGCCCTGGCCCCCCTTCTCCCGAAGTTACGGGGGCATTTTGCCGAGTTCCTTAACCATGGTTCACTCGATCGCCTTGGTATTCTCTACCTGACCACCTGTGTCGGTTTGGGGTACGGGCGGCTATGTCACTCGCTAGAGGCTTTTCTCGGCAGCATAGGATCACTCACTTCGCCTAATCGGCTCGGCATCAGATCTCAGGCATATGAGACGCGGATTTGCCTACGTCTCGCCCTACATCCTTACCCCGGGACTACCATCGCCCGGGTTGAGCTACCTTCCTGCGTCACCCCATCGCTTGCCTACTACTGGTTCGGGTCACCGTCTCCAGCTGGATCAGTCCGAAGACGTCCTCAGCCTTTGAGGGTTTAGCATCACCAGGTTCGGCATGGGCGCGACAAAACCGGTACGGGAATATCAACCCGTTGTCCATCGACTACGCCTGTCGGCCTCGCCTTAGGTCCCGACTTACCCAGGGCAGATTAGCTTGACCCTGGAACCCTTGGTCATTCGGCGGAGGAGTTTCTCACTCCTCATTCGCTACTCATGCCTGCATTCTCACTCGTGTGGCCTCCACGACTGGGTTACCCCGCCGCTTCGCTGGCCACACGACGCTCCCCTACCCATCCACACACCTGGACCGTTGCCGGCCTGGTAATCAGTGTGAATGACGCAACTTCGGCGGTGTGCTTGAGCCCCGCTACATTGTCGGCGCGGAATCACTTGACCAGTGAGCTATTACGCACTCTTTCAAGGGTGGCTGCTTCTAAGCCAACCTCCTGGTTGTCTCTGCGACTCCACATCCTTTCCCACTTAGCACACGCTTGGGGGCCTTAGTTGGCGTTCTGGGCTGTTTCCCTCTCGACTACGGAGCTTATCCCCCGCAGTCTCACTGCCACGCTCTCACTTTCCGGCATTCGGAGTTTGGTTGACTTCAGTAAGCTTGTGGGCCCCCTAGGCCATCCAGTGCTCTACCTCCGGAAAGAAACACGTGACGCTGCACCTAAATGCATTTCGGGGAGAACCAGCTATCACGGAGTTTGATTGGCCTTTCACCCCTACCCACAGGTCATCCCCCAAGTTTTCAACCTTGGTGGGTTCGGGCCTCCACGCCGTCTTACCGGCGCTTCACCCTGCCCATGGGTAGATCACTCCGCTTCGGGTCTAGGACGTGCGACTGAATCGCCCTGTTCGGACTCGCTTTCGCTACGGCTGCCCCTCACGGGTTAACCTCGCCACACATCGCTAACTCGCAGGCTCATTCTTCAAAAGGCACGCTGTCACGGAGGGAGCAAGCTCCCAAGACGCTCCAACGGCTTGTAGGCACACGGTTTCAGGTACTATTTCACTCCCCTCCCGGGGTACTTTTCATCTTTCCCTCACGGTACTTGTCCGCTATCGGTCACCAGAGAGTATTTAGGCTTACCGGGTGGTCCCGGCAGATTCACTCGAGATTTCTCGGGCCCCGAGCTACTTGGGATCCCCTTCGACAGTCAGCGCAGTTTCGGCTACGGGGGCGTTACCCTCTATGCCGGCCCTTTCGCATGGCCTTCGCCTACCACGCTGATTTCTTACTGTCTGCCCGCGCGCCAGCACGGACTGAAAAGTCCCACGACCCCGGAACTGCAACGCCTGGCGGCTATCACGCAGTTTCGGTTTAGCCTCTTCCGATTTCGCTCGCCACTACTCTCGGAATCACTGTTGTTTTCTCTTCCTGTGGGTACTGAGATGTTTCACTTCCCCACGTTCCCTCCAACCGCCCTATATATTCAGGCGGAGGTGACTGGACATGACTCCAGCCGGGTTTCCCCATTCGGACATCCCTGGATCACAGCTCGGTTGCCAGCTCCCCAAGGCTTTTCGCAGGCTCCAACGTCCTTCATCGGCTTCTGGTGCCAAGGCATCCACCGTGTGCCCTTACTAACTTGGCCACATAAAACTAGATGCTCGCGTCCACTGTGCAGTTCTCAAGGTACGGGCGGGAGTCCCGGTCGCATTCGCAGCGCTTGCCGGCGGTTGCCGGTAGTCCGTCTGCGGACCGGGCCCCGACCGAAGAGCCCGAGAGCCTTGCGGCCTCGGGCTTCGGTCTCGAAGGAATCGGTTGCCCGTTCCCTCAGGACCCAACAGCGTGTCGGGCCCGCTCTCTCCCCGCCTGCGTTCCACTCCCCGAAGGGTTGTACTGGCAGCCGGCTCGAGCTCGAGCCCCAATCGATGTTCCACCCATGAGCACCTCGGCAGGACGTACGCCTGCACATGAGGCTCTGGATCCTGCTCGAGAGCAGGACCAGATGCTCCTTAGAAAGGAGGTGATCCAGCCGCACCTTCCGGTACGGCTACCTTGTTACGACTTCGTCCCAATCGCCGATCCCACCTTCGACGGCTCCTTCCACAAGGGTTAGGCCACCGGCTTCGGGTGTTACCGACTTTCGTGACGTGACGGGCGGTGTGTACAAGGCCCGGGAACGTATTCACCGCAGCGTTGCTGATCTGCGATTACTAGCGACTCCGACTTCATGGGGTCGAGTTGCAGACCCCAATCCGAACTGAGGCCGGCTTTTTGGGATTCGCTCCACCTCGCGGTATCGCAGCCCTTTGTACCGACCATTGTAGCATGCGTGCAGCCCTAGACATAAGGGGCATGATGATTTGACGTCATCCCCACCTTCCTCCGAGTTGACCCCGGCAGTCTCCTATGAGTCCCCGGCATTATCCGCTGGCAACATAGGACGAGGGTTGCGCTCGTTGCGGGACTTAACCCAACATCTCACGACACGAGCTGACGACAACCATGCACCACCTGTATACCGCCCTTGCGGACCCCATATCTCTATGAGTTTTCGGTATATGTCAAGCCTAGGTAAGGTTCTTCGCGTTGCATCGAATTAAGCCGCATGCTCCGCCGCTTGTGCGGGCCCCCGTCAATTCCTTTGAGTTTTAGCCTTGCGGCCGTACTCCCCAGGCGGGGCGCTTAATGCGTTAGCTACGGCACGGAGAACGTGGAAGGTTCCCCACACCTAGCGCCCAACGTTTACGGCGTGGACTACCAGGGTATCTAATCCTGTTCGCTCCCCACGCTTTCGCTCCTCAGCGTCAGTAGTTGCCCAGAGACCCGCCTTCGCCACCGGTGTTCCTCCTGATATCTGCGCATTTCACCGCTACACCAGGAATTCCAGTCTCCCCTGCAACACTCTAGCTAGCCCGTATCGAATGCAGGCTCGGGGTTGAGCCCCGAGTTTTCACATCCGACGTGACAAGCCGCCTACGAGCTCTTTACGCCCAATAAATCCGGACAATGCTTGCACCCTACGTATTACCGCGGCTGCTGGCACGTAGTTAGCCGGTGCTTCTTCTGCGGGTACCGTCACTTTCGCTTCGTCCCCGCTGAAAGAGGTTTACAACCCGAAGGCCTTCGTCCCTCACGCTGCGTCGCTGCGTCAGGCTTTCGCCCATTGCGCAATATTCCCCACTGCTGCCTCCCGTAGGAGTCTGGGCCGTGTCTCAGTCCCAGTGTGGCCGGTCGCCCTCTCAGGCCGGCTACCCGTCGTCGCCTTGGTGGGCCGTTACCCCACCAACAAGCTGATAGGCCGCGGGCCCATCCCTCACCGAAATTCTTTCCACCAGGCGAGATGTCGCGCCTGGTCGTATCCGGTATTAGCGCCGGTTTCCCGGCGTTATCCCAGAGTGAGGGGCAGGTTGCCCACGTGTTACTCACCCGTTCGCCACTGATCCGGAGGGCAAGCCCTCCTTCACCGTTCGACTTGCATGTGTTAAGCACGCAGCCAGCATTCGTCCTGAGCCAGGATCAAACTCTCCGTTGATGTCTATTGGTACGCCGGTGGAATGTTCCGGCAGTTACCGACTGAAGAGTTCCTGGCATGGATCGAGCTGTGCTCGATTCAATACCAAAGGAAATTACTTGACCTGTACGAGGCGGTCCTACGACGGATGTCGCGGTGCCCTCCCCGCACGGGGTTTGTTGGCATCGATTGTTGACACGCTGTTGAGTTCTCAAGGAGCGGGCGCGCACCGAGACACACGCTGATCTCTCAGCGGGGGCCTTCGGGGCAACTCGCCTAACTTATCGGGTTCGGTGCAGCCGGTCAAATCGGCTCCGACCCCGTGTCGTGCTTGTGGTGTCGTGACTCCGCAGACCGTCGGAACGAGCTGCTGCCAGTGGACATCGGCCCCGAGGGGACGAGCGCTTCGGCTGGGAGTCGGGCCCCGGGACCGGCCACCCGATCGGCTCTCGCCGCGGTGTCCGTTCCTCCCTGTCGGGCTGACGTCGAGAACATTAGGCAGCCGGTGCGCGAGAGTCAAATCCGCGTGTCGGCGACGAGACGGCCGTGACGCGACGGCTGAGAACGCTTGCAGGACAGGCGATCCCGGCCGTGCCCCCTACTCGAGCGGAGACGCGGCACGCCGGTTCAGCCCGCGTTCACCCGGATCCCGCCGATGTGACGCCGACCACGCCGCAGCAGGATCCAGCGACCGTGCAGCAGGTCGGCGTCGGTCAGGACGGCGTCCTGCTCGCTCACGCGGACGTTGCTGAGGTACGCCCCGCCCTCGGCGATGGTGCGGCGGCCGGCCCCCTTGGACGCCACGAGGCCGCTGCGCGCGAGCGCGTCGGCCACGCTGATGCCCTCGGCCCACTCCCCCGCGCTCACCTCGGCGTGCGGCGCCTCGGACAGCGCCGCCTCGAGCGTCGCGAGATCGAGGCCGGCCACCTCGCCCTGGCCGAAGAGGGCCTGCGCCGCCGCCTCCACGCGGGCCCGCTCCTCGGGCCCGTGCACGAGATCGGTGAGCTCCTGCGCGAGGGCCCGCTGGGCCTCCCGGGCCTGGGGCCGCTCGCGCGCGGACTCCTCGAGCGCCTCGATCTCCTCGTGGCTGCGGAACGAGAAGATCCGCAGGAGCGAGGGCACGAGCGCGTCCTCGGTGTTGAGCCAGAACTGGTACCAGGCGTACGGCGAGGTCAGCTCGGCGTCGAGCCACACCGTGCCCGACTCGGTCTTGCCGAACTTCGTGCCGTCGGACTTGGTGACGAGCGGCGTGGTGAGGGCGTGCACGCGGTCGCCGGTGACCCGGCGTACGAGGTCGACGCCGGCGACGATGTTGCCCCACTGGTCCGAGCCGCCGGTCTGCAGCGAGCAGCCGTAGGCCTTGTGCAGCTGGAGGTAGTCGTAGGACTGCAGCAGCTGGTAGCTGAACTCGGTGTAGGAAATGCCGTTGCCGGCGAGGCGGGCCGCGACCGCCTCGCGGTCGAGCATCCGGTTGACGCTGAAGTGCTTGCCGACGTCGCGGAGGAACTCCAGCGTCGACAGGCCCTGGGTCCAGTCGTAGTTGTTGACCATGACCGCGGCGTTCTCGGGCGCGTCGAAGTCGTAGAAGCGCTCGAGCTGGGCCCGGAAGCGCGCCACCCACTCCGCGACGACCTCGGCCGGGTTGAGCGTGCGCTCGCCGGACTCCTTCGGGTCGCCGATGAGCCCGGTCGCGCCGCCGACCAGGGCGAGGGGCCGGTGCCCCGCGAGCTGGAAGCGGCGGACCGTGAGGATCTGCACGAGGTTGCCCATGTGCATGCTCGGGGCGGTCGGGTCGAAGCCGCAGTAGAGGGTGATCGGCCCCGCGGCGGCCTCGGCCCGCAGGGCGTCGAGATCGGTCGAGGTGGCGATCAGCCCGCGCCAGGCGAGGTCGTCGAGGACGGCGACGCGGCGCGCGGCTGCAGGGTCGAGGTCGGTCTCTGAGGTCACGCGCCCATCCTCCCGTACGCCGTGCCGCGGGCTCGAACCGGTTGCGGCTTCAGGGGCGCGGGCTGCTCACGTGCGGATCCCCCGCGACGCTGAAGCGCCAGGGCACGTCGACGGCACGGGTGATCCCGACGCGCGGGCCGGCGACGACCTCGGCCGGAGGCTCCCCGGCCCGCACCCGGAGCCGGCCGCGGGCGCGGGTCACGTCGTCTCCGTGCCACGACCCGTCGAGGCCGAGCGCGCGGGCGAGGTTGGCGGGTCCGGATGCGAGCCGGCGGGCGGGAGGTCTCGGGCCACGGCGCTCGCGCGCGAGGTGCTCCCCTGCCACGACCTCGCCGCCGCGCAGGAGCACGGCCGCCGCCTCGCCGTCGGAGGCGCACACGAGGTTGGCGCACCAGTGCATGCCGTACGTGAAGTACACGTAGACGTGCCCGGGCGGCCCGAACATCACCGCGGTGCGCGGGGTCGGCCCGCGCCAGGCGTGCGAAGCCGGATCGTCCTCGCCGGCGTACGCCTCCACCTCCGTGAGGCGCACCGCGACGAGGCCGTCGGCGGTCTCGGCCTCGACGATGCAGCCGAGGAGCTCGGGGGCCACGACCTCGGCCGGGCGCGCGTAGAACGAGCGCGGCAGGACGCGGCCCATGGGGCTACTCGTGGGCGCCGCGGGCGGACGGCGGGGTCGAGGCCCATACGGCCGCGTCGTCGACCACCCGCGTGACGTCGGCGAGCTGCTCGCGCACGCGCACCGGGGCGGTGCCGCCGTACGCCGAGCGCGACTCGAGCGCGCCGCGCACCGACAGCACGCCGCGCACGGCCGGCGTCAGGTGGTCGCTGATGTCGCGCATCTCGTCGTCGGAGAGGTCCCACAGTTCGACGCCGCGCGCCTCCGCGCGACGGACGCAGCCGCCCGCGACCTCGTGGGCCTCGCGGAACGGCACGCCCTGGCGCACCAGCCACTCGGCGATGTCGGTGGCGAGCGCGAAGCCCTCCGGCGCGGAGGCGGCCATCCGCTCGACGTCGAACCGCAGCGTCGCCACGCAGCCGGTCATCGCGGGCAGGACGAGCAGCAGCGTGTCGATCGCGTCGAACACCGACTCCTTGTCCTCCTGCAGGTCGCGGTTGTAGGCGAACGGCAGGCCCTTGAGGACCGTCAGCACCGCGACGAGGTCGCCCACGAGACGCCCGGCCTTGCCACGGGCGAGCTCCGCAACATCGGGATTCTTCTTCTGGGGCATGATCGACGAGCCGGTGGACCAGGCGTCGTCGAGCTGCGCCCAGCCGAACTCGCGCGAGGTCCAGAGGCAGATCTCCTCCCCGAGCCGCGAGAGGTGCACCCCCACCATCGCGAGCACGAAGCAGAGCTCGGCCACGAAGTCGCGGTCGCTCACGGCGTCGATCGAGTTGGCCACCGCGCCCCGGAACCCGAGCTCGGCCGCGACCGCCTGCGGATCGAGCGGCAGCGAGGATCCGGCCAGCGCGCCGGCGCCCATCGGCGAGAGCGCGGCCCGGTGGTCCCAGTCCATGAGGCGGTCGACGTCGCGGGCGAGGGCGTGCACGTGCTTGGCGAGCTCGTGGCCGAACGACACGGGCTGGGCGTGCTGCAGGTGCGTGAAGCCGGGCGCGGCGGTGTCGACGTGGCGCTCCGCCTGCTCGAGCAGCGCTCGCTGCAGGTCGACCACGGCCGCCGCGACGTGGCGCGCGTGGTCGCGCAGGAACAGCCTCAGGTCGGTCGCCACCTGGTCGTTGCGCGAGCGTCCCGCGCGCAGCTTGCCGCCGAGCACGCCCAGCCGCTCGGTCAGGCCGCGCTCGAGCGCGGTGTGCACGTCCTCGTCGGCCGGCACGGGCGTGAAGGCGCCCGAGGCGACGTCGGCCTCGAGCGAGTCGAGCGCCCCGATCATCTCGGCGAGCTCGTCGTCGGTGAGCAGGCCGGCCCGGTTCAGCACGCGGGCGTGCGCCCGGGACTGGGCGAGGTCGTACGGCGCGAGCCGCCAGTCGAAGTGCACCGACAGGCTCAGCGCGGCCATGGCGTCCGACGGCCCGCTGCCGAAGCGTCCGCCCCAGAGGCGCTGTCCCCCGGCGGGCTGCTGCTCGGTCACGCTGGTCCTTCTCTCGTCATGCGTACGTCGGGTCGTGCGTGCTGCGGGAGCAGCGTGTCACCGGCCGTTCTCGGCGAGCCTCAGCATCGCAGCGGCGACGTCGGCGCCGCCGTCCGGGTCCCGGGCCACGAGCAGCACCGTGTCGTCGCCCGCGACCGTACCGATCACCGTGGGCAGGACGCTGTGGTCGATGACCGAGGCGAGGTACTGCGCTGCGCCGGGCGGGGTGCGCAGCACGACGAGGTTGGCCGAGGCCTCCGCGGACACCAGCACCTCGGCGGCCACGCGCGCGAGGCGTGCGACCGCGGCGTCCTCACCCAGCGCCGCGACGGGGCTCGGATCGCCGCCTTCTCCGGGGACGGCGTACAGCGCCTGGCCGTCGGTGACGACCTTGACCGCGCCGAGCTCGTCGAGGTCGCGCGAGAGGGTGGCCTGGGTGACCGTGAGGCCGTCCCTCTCGAGCAGCTCGGCGAGCCGGGCCTGGTTGGGCACGGCGTTGTGCTCGAGGAGGTCGACGATGCGGGCGTGCCGCGCGGCCTTGGTGTTGGGCGCCGTCACGACGACGCCCCCGCCGTGTCGAGGAGCCCCGGCAGGGCGGCGCTGAAGGAGTCTGCCTGCTCCTCGGACAGCACGAGCGGGGGTGCGAGCCGGATGGTGCTGGGGCGCACGGCGTTGACGAGGAAGCCCTGCGAGCGGGCCACGGTCTCGACCGTCCCGGCCAGGGGTTCGGCGAGCTCGAGGGCGCGCCACAGGCCCACGCCCCGGTGCGAGGCGAGGAGCGGGTGGTCGACGGCGTCGAACGACGCCGCCCAGCGCTCGCCGAGGTCGCGCACGTGCTGCAGCAGCCCCTCGGACTCGATCGTGCCGAGCACCGCGAGCGCCGCGGCGCACGACACCGGGTTGCCGCCGAAGGTCGTGCCGTGGTCGCCGGGCACCAGGACGTCGCGAGCCTCGCCCGTCGCGATCACCGCTCCGATGGGCATGCCGGCGCCGAGGCCCTTCGCGAGCGTCACGACGTCGGGCACGACGCCCTGGTCGACCGACATGAGCCACGAGCCCCCGCGGCCGATGCCCGACTGCACCTCGTCGCAGATCATGAGCGCGCCGGCCGCGTCGCAGATCGCGCGGACGGCCGCCAGGTAGCCGGGCGGAGGCAGCACGACGCCGCCCTCGCCCTGCACGGGCTCCACGATCACGGCCGCCGTGCGCGGGCCGACGACGGACCTCAGCGCCTCGGCATCGCCGTACTCGACGAACTCGACCCCGCCCGGGAGCGGCTCGAACGGCGTGCGCTTGGCCGGGGTGCCCGTGACCGCGAGGGCGCCGGCGGTGCGCCCGTGGAAGCCGCCGTGCGTCGAGACGACCTGGTCGCGCCCGAGCGCGTTGCCGCGCTTGCGGGCGATCTTCAGCGCGGCCTCGTTGGCGGTGGCGCCGTCCTGGCACAGGAACACCTTGGCCGGGACGGGAACGAGGGCCGCGAGCCGCTCCGCCAGCGCGATGCCGGGCTCGTGCATCGCCAGGTTGCTGGTGTGCACGAGCATGCCCACCTGCCGCGTGACCGCCTCGACGACGGCGGGGTGAGCGTGCCCGAGCGACGACACGGCGATGCCGCCGACGAGGTCGAGGTAGCGCGCGCCGTCGACGTCCCACACCCAGGCGCCCTCGCCGCGCGCGAGCGCGACAGGGGGCAGCCCGTAGTTGCCGAGCATGATGTCGGACCAGCGCTTCTGCAGCGCCTCGGTCGCGCTCATTCCGACGGCTCCTCGTCGAAGAGCTCGGCGTCGTCAGGGAGCACCATCGTGCCCACGCCGGACGAGGTGACGACCTCCAGCAGCACGCCGTGCGGGAGGCGGCCGTCGATCACGTGCGCGCGAGGCACTCCGCCGCGGACGGCGTGCACGCACGCCTCCATCTTCGGGACCATGCCGCTCGACAGCGTCGGGAGCATCCGCTCGAGCTCGCCGACGGAGATCGTGCGGATGACCTCGTCGCTGACGGGCCAGTCGGCGTACAGGCCCTCGACGTCGGTGAGCACCACGAGCTTGTCGGCGCCGAGCGCGACGGCGAGCGCCGCAGCGGCCGTGTCGGCATTGACGTTGTAGACGTTGCCGTCGGTGCCGCGCGCGACCGAGGACACGACAGGGACGAGGCCGTCGTCGAGCAGCTGCGCCACGAAGTCGGGGCGGACGTCGACGACCTCGCCGACGAGGCCGATGTCGACGGGCTCGCCGTCCACGATCACGTCGCGGCGCTCTGCTGTGAACAGGTGCGCGTCCTCGCCGGACAGGCCCACGGCGTACGGGCCGTGCGCGTTGATCAGGCCCACGACCTCGCGCTGCACCTGCCCGGTGAGCACCATGCGCACGACGTCCATCGCCGCTGGGCTCGTCACCCGGTAGCCGCCGCGGAACTCGCCGGGGATGCCGAGCCGCTCGAGCATCGAGGAGATCTGCGGGCCGCCGCCGTGGACCACGACGGGGCGCAGGCCGGCCATCCGCAGGAACATCACGTCGGCGGCGAACGCCCTCCCGAGGGTCTCGTCGACCATGGCGTTGCCGCCGTACTTCAGCACGATCGTCGCGCCGTGGAACCGCTCGAGCCAGGGAAGCGCCTCGGCCAGGACGGCTGCCTTCTCGAGCGCCGCCTCCCGCTCCCCCGCGGGCCGGGTCACCGTGCCGCTCATGACGAGTACGCCGAGTTCTCGTGGACGTACGCGGCGGTGAGGTCGTTGGTCCAGACCGTCGCCGACGCGTCGCCGGCCCGCAGGTCGATGGTGATGACCACCTCGCGGCCGCTCATGTCGACGAGGTCGCGGTCCTCGCCCGTGGCGCCGTCGCGGCAGACCCACACGCCGTTGATCGCGACGTCGACGGCGTCCGGCTCGAAGCGCGCGTCGCTCATGCCGAGCTCGGCGAGGATGCGACCCCAGTTGGGGTCCTCGCCGTGGATCGCGCACTTCACGAGGTTGGCCCGCGACACCGCACGCGCGGCTCCGACGGCGTCGTCCTCGGACACGGCGTTGACGACATCGATCCGCACGTCCTTGCTCGCGCCCTCGGCGTCGGCGACGAGCTGGCGCGCGAGCGAGGCGCAGACGTCCGTGACGGCCTCGACGAGCTCTGCGTACGACGGCGAGACGCCCGAGGCGCCGGATGCGAGCAGCAGCACGGTGTCGTTGGTCGACGTGCAGCCGTCGCTGTCGACGCGGTCGAACGTGACGCGGGTGGCGGCGCGCAGCGCAGCGTCGAGGGTGGCCGCGTCGGCGACGGCATCCGTGGTGACCACGACGAGCATCGTGGCCAGCGACGGCGCGAGCATCCCAGCGCCCTTGGCCATGCCGCCGACGGTGAAGCCGACGCCGTGCGCGACCGCGGTCTTGGGCACCGAGTCGGTGGTCATGATGGCGCGAGCGGCGTCGTCGCCGAGATCGCCGAGCGCGGCATGGGCCGCGTCGAGGCCCGCGAAGAGCCTGTCCGTGGGGAGGCGTACGCCGATGAGCCCGGTCGAGCAGACCGCGACGTCGCCGGCGCCGATGCCCAGCAGGGAGCCGACGTGCTCGGCGGTGCGATGGGTGTCGAGGAAGCCGTCGGGGCCGGTGCACGCGTTGGCGCCGCCCGAGTTCAGCGCGACCGCGCGCACGACGCCGGCCTTGAGCACCTGCTGCGACCACAGCACCGGCGCGGCCTTCACGCGGTTGCGCGTGAAGACGCCGGCGGCGGCGAACTGCGGGCCGTCGTTGACCACGAGCGCGACGTCGGGCGCGCCGGTGGACTTCAGGCCGGCTGCGACTCCGGCAGCGCGGAACCCGGCGGGTGCGGTGACGGTCACGGTGCGACTCCGATCGCGGTGAGGCCGGCCGTCTCGGGGAGGCCGAGGGCGATGTTGGCGTTCTGCAGGGCCTGCCCGCCAGCGCCCTTGGTGAGGTTGTCGATGGCCGAGACCACGACTGCCCGGCCGGAGTGCTGGTCGGCCGCGACCTGGAGGTGCACCGAGTTCGCACCGAGGGTCGCGCCGGTCTGCGGCCAGGCACCGCTGGGCAGGACGGCGACGAAGGGCTCGCCCGCGTACGCCGCGTGCAGCGCCTCGTGGAGCACCTCCGTGGTGACGCCGTCGGCCAGCCGGGCGGTGGTCGTGGCGAGGATGCCGCGCGGCATCGGAGCGAGGACCGGCGTGAACGACACCGTCACCTGCTCCCCCGCCGCGCCCGTCAGCGCCTGCTCGATCTCGGGCGTGTGCTGGTGCGTGCCGCCCACCTTGTACGCCGACAGCTGCCCCATCACGGTGCTCGCCAGCAGCCCGTCGCTGGGCTTGCGCCCCGCGCCGGTCGTGCCGCTCGCGGCGACGACCACGACGTCGTCCGGCTCGACCAGGCCGGCGGCCAGCAACGGCGCGAGGCCGAGGATCACGCCGGTCGGGTAGCAGCCGGGGTTGGCGATGCGCTTCGCCGTCGCGATCTCGATGCGCTGGTCGCCGAGCTCGGGCATGCCGTAGGTCCACGTGCCGGCGTGGCTGCCGCCGTAGTAGCGCGACCAGGCCTCGGCGTCGGCGAGCCGGTGGTCGGCGCCGAGGTCGACCACCAGGGTGTCCCCCGGCAGCGCCGCCGCGAGCGCGCCAGACTCGCCATGCGGCAGCGCCAGGAACACGACGTCGGCCCCGGCCAGGGCGTCGGCATCGGTGCCGAGGAAGGTCCGGTCGGCCAGGGCCGTGAGGTGCGGGTGCAGGTCGGTGACCCGCCTGCCGGCGCTGGATCCGGCGGCGAGCGGGCCGACCTCGAACGACGGGTGGGCGAGCAGGAGTCGCACGAGCTCGCCGCCGGCGTACCCGGAGGCGCCGACGACGGCTGCGACGAGCGGGGTGGTGGTCACCGCTCGACTATACACATATACGGATACGGCTCAGCCGCGGGGATCGTCCGGCCACGCCGGGGCCAGCCGCAGCGTCCGGGCCCGTTCGTCCGCCGGGTCGATCGCGGCGAGCAGCAGGTCGCGGTCGTCGCGCGCGTGGACGAACCGGCCGGCGATCGGGTCGAGGCGGCCGGAGGCGATCTCGTCGAGCAGGCCGAGCAGCAGGTCGACGGGAGTGAACTGCTCGGGCGGGATGTCGGCGTACTGCGGCAGGTGGCGGGTCAGCTCGTCGGGGAAGCGCGTCATGTCGGTGGCTACCATCCCCGGGCTCACGGGGAAGACCCGCACGCCGGTGCCTGCGAGCTCCACCTGCACGGTGGAGGCGAGGTGCAGCAGCGCTGCCTTGCTCGCGCCGTACCCGGAGTCATAGGGCGAGGGAGCCGTGCCGATGCCGCTCGCGAGCAGCACGATGCGGCCGCTCCCCCGCTCGATCATCCTCGGCAGCACCGCGCGCACGGTGAGGTACGCGCCGCGCAGGTTGATCTCCACGCCGCGCCACCATGCGTCGGGATCGCTCTCCCACACGGCGCCCGCGCCGAGCAGGGCGCCGGCGTTGGCGACCACGAGGTCGAGGTCGCCGGCCGCCTCGACGGCGGCGGCGAGGCGCGGTCCGTCGGTGACATCGGCGACGTACGGCGCGACCGCCGGGCCCCACCCGTCGCAGAGCGCCTGCAGCGCATCGGCGTCGCGGGCGACGGCCGCAACCTCCCAGCCACCGGCGACCAGATGCTCGACCACGCTGCGGCCGATGCCCCGGGTCACGCCGGTGACGAGCACCCTCACGCGCGCTGCACTGCCCCGTGAGCCGCAGCGGCCGCGGCGACCGCGGCGTCGCGCGCGGCGCCGACCTCCTCGACGGTGAGCGTGCGGTCGGGCGCGCGGAAGCGCAGCGCGAAGGCCAGCGACTTCCTGCCCTCGCCGATCTGCTCGCCGGTGTAGACGTCGAAGAGCCGTACCGACTCCAGCAGCGGGCCGGCACCCTCGATGAGCGCGGCCTGGACGTCGGAGGCCGCGACGTCGGACGGCACGACGAGCGCGACGTCCTCCTTCGCGACCGGGAACGTCAGGATGCCCGTGGCGGTGACGACCGGCGTGGCGGCAGCGATCACGGCGTCGAGGTCGAGCTCCATCGCGCTGGTGCGCTTCGGGAGCCCGGCGTCCTCGCAGACCCGCGGCGCGAGCTCGCCGGCGTACCCGACGACCTCGCCCGCCACCACGAGCTCGGCGACCCGGCCGGGGTGCCACGGCGCGGGGGTCGCGCCCTGGCGCACCTGCAGCTCGGTGCCCACGGCGTCGGCCACGACGCGCGCGGCCTGCACGGCGTCGGCCCACAGCGCGCTCTGAGCGGGTCCCCACCAGCCGGCGGGGGCGACGTTGCCCGCGAGGACCACGCCGACGTGCAGCGGCTGGTCGGGCAGCAGCCCCGCAAGGCCGTCGAGCTCCTCGTCGGACGGGCGCCCGGCCACGGGCGGGCGGGGCGGGTCGGTGACGCCGCGCGGTGCCTGGCCCTCGCGGAGGCGGAAGACCGAGCCGGCCTCGAACAGCGCGACGTCGGTCGCGCCGCGGCCGACGTTGCGGCGCAGGGTGGCGACCAGGCCCGGCAGCAGGGTGGTGCGCATGCCCGGCTGCTCGTCGGACAGCGGGTTCGCCAGCAGGAGCAGTGCGCGGCGGTCGTCGTCCGCGGGGATCCCGAGGGCGTCGAGGTCGGCCTCGCCGACGAACGGGTAGGAGAGCGCCTCGACGTAGCCGGCCGAGGCAAGGGCCCGGCCGACCCGACGGCGGGCGCGCTGGGACTCGGTGAGCCCGAAGCCGGCGCGCGCCTGCGGCAAGGTGGGCGGCACGGCGTCGTACCCGCCGAGGCGCAGCACCTCCTCGACCAGGTCGGCAGGGTCGGTGATGTCGGGGCGCCAGGTGGGCGCGGTGACCTGGAGGACGTCGGCCGAGGGGTCCGCGATCGTCGCGCCGACGGCCTCGAGGCGCTCGACGACGGTTGCGCGCGGCACGTCGATCCCGGCCACGCGCGCGGGCAGGTCGGCGGCCATCCGCACCACGACCGGGTCGCGCGGGGCCTCGACACCCGTCATGCCGACGTACCGGCCACCGCCGTGCTCGAGGAGGAGGCCGGCGGCGCGGGCCGAGGCGTACGGCGCGAGCACGGTGTCGACGCCGCGCTCGAACCGGCGCGACGCCTCGCTCGAGAGCTTGTGGCGGCGCGACATCCGCGCGACCACCGCCGGTGCGAAGTGCGCGGCTTCGAGAGCGATGTCGACGGTGTCGTCGTCGATCTCGGTCTCGAGCCCGCCCATCGTGCCGGCCAGGCCGATGGGGCCGCGGTCGTCGGTGATGAGCAGGTCGTCCTCGGACAGCGTGCGCACCACGTGGTCGAGCGTCTCGAGCTTCTCCCCGGCGCGGGCACGGCGTACGACGATCGGCCCCTGGAGCTTGCGCTGGTCGAACGCGTGCAGCGGCTGGCCCGTCTCGAGCATGACGTAGTTGGTGACGTCGACGGCGAGCGAGACCGGGCGCATGCCGCTCATGACGAGGCGGCGGCGCATCCAGTACGGGGACGGCGCCTTCGGGTCGAAGCCCACGATGGTGCGCAGCGTGAAGAGGCTGCAGCCCTCGAGGTCGTCGATCGCGCAGTCGTGGGGCGTTCCGGCATCCGGGGCCGGCAGGTCGTCGATGTCGGCGGGGTCGCGCAGCGCGACGCCGTACTGGTGCGCGAGCTCGCGCGCGACGCCGCGCATCGACAGGCAGAACCCCATGTCGGGCGTGACGCTGACGTCGAGGACGACGTCGCCGAGCCCGAGCACGGGGCCGGCGTCGGCGCCGATCTCGGCGGTGCCCTCGGGCAGGACGAGGATGCCGTCGTGGTCCTCGCCGAGGCCGAGCTCGCGCTCGGAGCAGATCATGCCGTCGGAGATGCGGCCGTACGTCTCGCGGCTCGCGATGCGGAAGTCGCCCGGGAGGACGGCGCCCGGCAGGGCCACCACGACGGTGTCGCCCTCGACGAAATTGCGGGCGCCGCACACGATGCCGCGCTCGCCGGGGGTGTCGGGGTGGCCGTGCTCCGCGCCGACCAGCACGCGGCAGAAGCGGATCGGCTTCTTGAACTCCGTGAGCTCTTCGATCTCGAGGACGCGCGCGACCACGAGCGGACCGGTGACTCCGCCGCCGACGGTGTGGATCTCCTCGAGCTCGAGGCCGACCGCGACGAGGCGCTCGCCGATCCGCTCGGGCGTCTCCTCGGCGGGGACGTCGACGTACTCGCGCAGCCACGAGAGGGGGATGCGCACGTCAGACCTCCATGCCGAACTGGGTGGTGAAGCGGACGTCGCCCTCGACCATGTCGCGCATGTCGGTGACGTCGTGCCGGAACATCAGCGTGCGCTCGATGCCCATGCCGAACGCGAAGCCGGAGTAGCGGTCGGGGTCGATGCCGCTCGCGCGCAGCACGCGCGGGTTGACCATGCCGCAGCCGCCCCACTCGATCCAGCGCGGACCGCCCTTGGCCTGCGGGAACCACAGGTCGAGCTCGGCGCTCGGCTCGGTGAACGGGAAGTACGACGGGCGCAGGCGGGTCTTGGCCTCCGGCCCGAACATGGCCGTGGCGAAGTGGTCGAGGGTGCCCTTGAGGTCGCCGAGGGTGATGCCCTCGTCGACGACGAGGCCCTCGACCTGGTGGAAGACGGGCGTGTGCGTCGCGTCGAGCTCGTCGGTGCGGTAGACCCGGCCGGGGCACACGACGTAGATCGGCAGCGGCCGGTCGAGCATCGAGCGCACCTGCACAGGGCTGGTGTGCGTGCGCAGCACGACGCCGGAGTCCTCGCTGCCGACGAAGAAGGTGTCCTGCATCGTGCGGGCCGGGTGGTCCGGCCCGAGGTTGAGGGCGTCGAAGTTGAGCCACTCGGCCTCGACCTCGGGGCCCTCGGCGACCTCCCAGCCCATCGCGACGAAGACGTCCTCGATGCGCTCCTGGATCGTCGTGAGCGGGTGCCGCGCGCCGACCGGGCGGCGGTCGTACGGCAGCGTGACGTCGACGCCCTCCTCGACGAGCACCCGGGCGTCGCGCTCGGCCTCGAGCTCTGCCTGGCGGGTCTTCAGCGCCTCGTTGACCGTGCCGCGCGCGATGCCCATGCGCTTGCCGGCCTCCGCCTTGGCCTGCGGGGGCAGCGCGCCGATCTCGCGGTTGGCGAGGGCGAGGGGGCTGCGGTCGCCGGCGTGGGCGAGGCGCGCCTCCTTGAGGGCGTCGAGGTCGGCGGCCGCGGCGATGGCGGCCAGGGCGTCGGCGACGGCGGCGTCGACGGCCTCGGGCTTCAGCGCGGCGACCTCGACGGGGTCGAACGACTTGTTCGGGGCGGACATGCTCGCTCTTCTCGGTACTGACCCGCGGACGGCGGGCTGGTCGAGTCTAGGGAACGCGGAGCGCGCCGACCGGCGCGGGCTCGCGGGCTGCGCAGCGCGGTCAGCGCCGACGAAATCGACCGCAGGCGCCCAGCGTCGTGCGCCCGGCGGCAGGGCCGGCGTACGAGCGGGAACGGGCGCGGGTCACGGGCAAGAACCTAGCCGTGACCCGCGCCCGCGTCGAACGTGTTGATGCGATGCGCGGTTGGAGGGCCGGGAATCAGGCCTCGGAGAGCTGCTCCATCTCCATGCCGCCGCCCATCTGCTCCTCGAGGACGCGCAGGGTGCCGTCACCGAAGCGCGGGTCCTGGCCGCGTGCGGCGAGCGCCGCGGCGCGCGCCTCGCGCTTGGACTGCGCGAGCGCCTCGCCCTCGGCGAGCTGCTCCTCGGTGAGCGGGTACGACTCGACGTACGAGACGCCGTTGTACTTCTGGATGTACGCGTCGAGCTCGGGGCCGGACTCCCACGAGGTGATGAGGCAGTAGCGGGCCTCGTCGCCCTGGTGCCACACCGCGTGGTACAGCCGCTGGGTGTCGACGATGAGCTGGGCGCCGGCGGGCAGCGGGATGCGCGTCTCGGTCGACGGGTCGTCCTTGTCGCCGCGCAGCACCATCACCGAGTCGGGGTTGTCGGTGAGGTTGAAGAAGCCGCGGACGATCCAGCCGGTGCCCTCGGGGTTGAGGCGGTTGTTGTCGTCGCGGTGGAAGTTGTAGAGCGTCTCGCCGTACTGGTTCGGCTGGAGCTCGATGATGCGGCAGCGGCCGACGTTCGCGCCCGGCTCCTTCGCGCGCGCGGTGAGCGTCGGCGCGATCGCGGTCTGGCTGTCGATCCAGACGCCGTCCTTGTCGGTCTTGGGCGGCGTGTGGTTCCAGAAGCCGTCGCACTCGATGTCGCCGTACGCCGAGGCGAGCGGCGCGAAGCGGGTCTCCCCGGAGGACTTCCAGTCGACGTACTCCACGTCGAGCCACTCGCGCGGGTCGACCTCGCCGGCGTACCGGTCGAGCACGACGTAGCCGTTCTCGCGGAACGCCTCGAGCTTGGTGTAGCCGTTCTCCTGGTACATCGCCATGGTGCGTCCTCGTTCGCCTCGGGGAAGAGCTCCGGGAAGATCTCGGGGACCATCATGCCCCACCGGACGCGCTACTTAGGTAACCCTAACCAGGGGTGTGTCCGAGGTCTCCCCCGTCCGACCGGTTCCCGGACGCGCCGAGGGCGCGCACCGCAGTGCGCGCCCTCGACACGTCCCTCCGTGCCGGTGCCCTCAGGCCTCCGACATGACCGTGGTCGGGTCGTACCCGTAGTACGCCGTGCGCGCCGCGCGGCGCTCCTGCGCGACGGTCTCGCCCCGGAACGCCTCGCCCTGGTCGAGGAACGAGCTCTCGACCTTCGTGCGGGGGCTGTTCTCGAAGACCCACTTCTCGAGCTCGGGGCCGCTCTCGACCGAGGTGATGAGGCAGTACCGCGGCTCGTCGCCCTGGTGCCAGACCGAGTGCCACATGCGCTCGGAGTCCACCAGCAGCTGCGCGCCGGCGGGCAGCGAGATGCGGGTCTCGGTCGACGGGTCGTTGATGTCCTCGCGCAGGATCATCACCGAGTCGGGGTTGTGGGTGAGCTGCATGAACAGGCGCAGCACCCAGCCCTCGCCCTCGGGGTTGAGGCGATTGTTGTCGTCGAGGTGGCTGTTGTACAGCGCATCGGCGTACGAGTTGGGCTGCAGCTCGATGATGCGGCAGCGGCCGACGTTCGTGCCGATCTCCTGGACCCGGCGCGTCAGCGTGGGCGCGATCGCGGTCTGGCTGTCGATCCACACGCCGTCCTTGTCGGCCTTCGGCGGGTCGAAGTGCCAGAAGCCGTTGCACTCGATCTGGCCGTACGCCGAGGCCAGGGGCGCGAACCGGGTGTCGCCGCTGGACTTCCAGTCGACGTACTCGAGGTTCTTCCACTCCGCAGGATCGATCGGCTGCTGGTAGCTGTCGAGGACGACGTAGCCCGTCTCCTCGAGGATCGGCAGGTGCAGGTGGCGTGACGACATGGACGGGCCCTCCTCGTGGCGCGGCCGCCGCGGGGAGTCGGGGCCTCGCGGCCAGTGTGCCTCACGATTCGCTCAGGCCGAAGCGTTCAAACCCGTTGCAGCCGTTGCCATTTCGTCGAATGGATCACTTAGGTGAGCCTTGCCGAACACTGGCTCGATCGGCCGTGAGCCGTTGGTGCTGTGCGGGTTTCAGCCGCGCAGGCGCCGCTGGGCCCGGGCGGAGGCGTAGAGGCAGACCGCTGCCGCAGTGGCGAGGTTGAGGCTCTCGGCGCGCCCATGGATCGGCACCCGGACGACCCGGTCGGCGAGCGCCCGGGTCTCCTCCGGCAGGCCCCATGCCTCGTTCCCGAACAGCCATGCTGTGGGGGCCGCCAGGGCGCCGTCGTCCTCGAGGTCGTCGAGGTCGCGGTCCCCGGCGCCGTCCGCGGCCAGGATCTGCAGGCCCGCGTCGTGCATGCGCGCCACGAGGTCGCCCACGGTCGGGCCGGTCACGATCGGCAGGTGGAACAGCGACCCGGCGCTGGCCCGTACGGCCTTGGGGTTAAGCGGGTCGACGCTGGCCTCGGTGAGCACGACTCCCCCGGCGCCGGCTGCATCCGAGCAGCGGATGACGGTGCCGACGTTGCCAGGGTCGCGCGCGTGGGCGAGGACCGTGACCAGCCGCTGCGGTCCGGCCAGCAGGGTGTCGAGGGTCGCCGTCACCGGGCCGGTGGCGCACACGCCCACCATCCCCTGCGGGGTGACGGTGCCCGACAGCGAGGCCACGACCTCGCCGGAGGCCCGGACCACGTCGGCGCCTGCGGCGCGGGCCGAGGCCACGATCTCGGGGTGCCGGTCGGCCGCCTCCGCGGTGACGTACAGCTCGAGCAGCGTTCCGGGCACCGCGGCCGCCTCGCGGCAGGCCTGCGGGCCCTCGGCCAGAAAGCGGCCGTCCCGGTCGCGGAACGCACGCTTGCCCAGGCGTCGGGCCGACGTGACCCGCGGGGAGCGGGTCGAGGTCAGCTCGGTGCCGAAGCTCATGCGTTCGCGACCGGGACGGTCGGAGGTGTTCTGCTGCTCAGGCCGAGGCGGGAGCGTTGACGTCGGCCGGGAGCGCCTTCTTCGCGGTCTCGACGAGGGCGGCGAAGGCCGCGGCGTCGTTGACGGCGAGCTCGGCGAGCATGCGGCGGTCGACCTCGACACCCGCGGCCTTGAGGCCCTGGATGAAGCGGTTGTACGTCATGCCGTTGGCGCGGGCTCCGGCGTTGATGCGCTGGATCCAGAGCTGACGGAAGTCGCCCTTGCGCTTGCGGCGGTCGTTGAAGGCGTAGACCTCCGAGTGGAGGATCTGCTCCTTCGCCTTGCGGTAGAGGCGCGAGCGCTGCCCGCGGTAGCCGCTGGCCTGCTCGAGGACCTCGCGGCGCTTCTTGTGGGCGTTCACTGCCCGCTTCACGCGTGCCATGGGTGTTCTCCTGCTGGGTGGACGGGCCTGACCGGCCCGGCGATGGACGTCGGGGGTCGGTCAGATGCCGAGAAGCTTCTTGGCCTTCTTGGTGTCGGCGGGCGAGAGCTCCTTGGGCACCGAGAGGCGGCGCGTGCGCCGGCTGGACTTGACCTCGAGGAGGTGGCGCTTGTTGGTGCGCTCGCGCATGAGCTTGCCCGAGCCGGTCACCTTGATGCGCTTCTTGGTGCCGCTGTGGGTCTTCTGCTTCGGCATGTCGCCGTTCTCCTCGTCGGTTCGGGTGTGCGTGGTGCGTCGGGTGCTGCGCGAGGCTCAGGCCTCGGCAGCCTCGGGGGTCTGCTCGGCCGCGACGTCCGCGGCGGCGGACTCCTCGACCTCGGTCGTGCTGTCGGTCTGGCTCCCGGCCTCGTCGGCGCGGCGGCCCTTCTTGGCGTCCTTCTCGGCCTGCGCCTCGGCCATGGCCTCGGCCTTCTTCTTGACCGGCCCGAGGACCATGATCATGTTGCGGCCGTCCTGCTTCGGCGAGTACTCGACGAACGCGATGTCGGCGACGTCGTCCGCCAGCTTCTTCAGCAGGCGGAAGCCGAGCTCAGGCCGCGACTGCTCGCGGCCGCGGAACATGATCGTGATCTTGACCTTGTCGCCCGCCTTGAGGAAGCGGACCACGTGGCCCTTCTTCGTCTCGTAGTCGTGCGCGTCGATCTTCGGGCGGAGCTTCATCTCCTTGATGACGGTGTTGACCTGCTTCTTGCGGTCCTCACGCGCCTTCAGGGCCGACTCGTACTTGAACTTGCCGTAGTCCATGAGCTTGCAGACCGGCGGCTTGGACATCGGGGCGACCTCGACCAGATCGAGATCGGCCTCCGCAGCCAGGCGCAGCGCATCCTCGATGCGCACGATGCCTACCTGCTCCCCGTTCGGCCCGACAAGCCGGACCTCGGGGACTCGGATCCGCTCGTTGATGCGGGGCTCGGCGCTGATGTGCACTCCTTGGTTCGTGGGCTCTGCTGGCCGCACGCGGCCCCGACATGGATCGAGGCCCCGCGCACGCGCGCGAGGCCTCGCAGTCGTCGCCGTGCCGAAGCACGACCTCGGATCCCCCCGTCGGGGGCTCCGCGACCAGGACCCGACGGCCCGGAGGTCGTGGCGGGTGGGAGCGAGGGCTCCGCTTGCGTGGTCCTCCCCCACGTTCGGGGACGACCGGTCGGGGAGAACTGTACCTGCTGGCCCGGCGTACGCCCAAAACGGTGCGGCCGCCCCTGACGGGGACGGCCGCACCGGTGGAGCGGGATCAGGCGGCGTCGGCCTGGCCGATCTCCTCGCGGACCTCGCCGGAGCGGGTGAGCGGGTAGACGACTGCGGCGATCACGCCGCCGAGCAGCGGCGCGAGGATGAACAGCCACACCTGTGAGAGCGCGGTGCCGCCCTCGAAGAGCGCCGGGCCGATCGAGCGCGCCGGGTTGACCGAGGTGCCGGTCAGCGGGATGCCCACCAGGTGCACGACCACGAGCGCCACGCCGATGCCGAGTCCGGCGGTGGTGGGGTTGGCCGCGCGATCGGTCACGAGCAGGATCACGAGCACGAATGCGAAGGTCAGGAGCGTCTCGAGGACGAAGGCGCCGGCCATGGTGATGGTGTCGCCGTAGCCGTTGGTGCCGAGGCCGCCGGTCTGGTCGACGACCTCGAAGCTCGACACCAGCAGCTTGAGCACGCCGGCGCCGACGATGGCGCCCGCCACCTGGGCGACCCAGTAGCCGGCCGCCTCGGCGATCGGCATCTTGCGGGCCACGACCATCGCGATGGTGACGGCGGGGTTCACGTGGGCGCCGGAGACGGGGCCGAAGGCGAAGGCGACGAACACCAGGACGAAGCCGAACGCGAGGGCCACGCCCACGATGCCGCTGCCGGGGCCCGCGGGCGAGCCCGCGCCGACCGACCCGGCGATGCCGGAGACGGCTGCGCCGACGGCCAGGAACACGAGGAGGAACGTGCCGAGGAACTCGGCGACGTACTTGCGAGAGGACATGAGGACCTCGGGGGTGAGTCGGGACGTGGGGTGCGCCGGGGAAGATCCCGAACGCCTCCATGAAAGCGATTCCGCTCCGTGCGGGGCGGACGACACGCGGGTCGAGCGCGCACGGATCGCCGGGAACCGGACAAAACGGACAACTGCCGTGCTCGGGCGGGGCTCGCGGCCTTCAGGCGCCGGCGAGCAGGCCCACCGCCATGCCGCGCGGGCAGTGCTCGACGAGGACGGGATGTACGGCGAGCGCCGCCCCGGCAGCTTCCGCAGCCTCCTGCGCGTCGCGGTGCTCCGCGACCTCGAGCAGCACGAGCAGGTCGGGCGCGTCCGGGCCCGCGGCCGGCGCGAGCACCTCGTGGCTGACGACCCCTGCGATTCCGGCCAGCGCCTCGGCCACCGCGGCCGCGACCTCCGGCCGCTCCGCCACGGGCGCCCACGCGCGCTGCTCGGCGAGGGCCACGAGCGCCTCACCCTGGACCGCGAGCCGCACCGGGCCGGCGAGGTCGAGCAGGAGCGCGTCGGCACCCTCCTCGATCGCAGCGGCGGCCACGCGCGCGGCGGACGCGGGGATGCCGCGGGCGGCCGGCTCCCACGCGGCCATGGCGCGCACGGAGGTGAAGGCGAGCAGACCCCGTCGGCCGTCGGGGCTGACGAGGCTGACGGTGGCCATGTGCGAGTCCTTCTCGCCCGGTCCCGGCGCTCCCGCCTCGACGCCGTCCATGACGGAGTCGAGGACGGCCATCAGCGGAGCCATGAGGCGCTTGCCGTGCAGGGCCCGGATGACGTCGGACAGCCGCGCCTCGCCGAGGGCGTGCCGCGCGAGCACATCGGCGAGGACGGGATCGGGTACGCCGTCGTCGTCGGCGAACTCCGGCTCGGGGATGCCCATGCCCCCGAACCGCGGCTCGCCCGGGCGGTGCTGCTCGCCCGCGCCGTGGCCGGGCCCGGGCGCCGTCACAGCCGGCAGGCGTGGATGTCGGTCACGAGGATGCCGCGGCCGCCCATGTCGTACAGCTCGTCCATCACGCGGTGGACGTCGCGCCGCGGGACCATGGCCCGCACCGCCGACCACTGGGAGTCGTGCAGCGGGGAGACCGTCGGCGACTCGATGCCGGGGGTGATGGCGCAGGCGCGCTCGACCAGCTCGGTGCGGATGTCGTAGTCGACGAGGACGTACGCCCGCGCGACGATCACGCCCTGCAGGCGGCGCACGAACGTGTCGACCTCGTGGCTGGGGCCGGCTCCCGCGCGCTGCACGAGGAGCGCCTGGCTCACGAGCAGGGGCTCGCCGAGGACGGTGAGCCCGGCCTGCTTGAGCGTGGTGCCGGTGGCCACGACGTCGGCCACGGCGTCCGCCACGCCGAGCCGCACGGAGTTCTCGACGGCGCCGTCGAGCTTGACGACGGTGGCGTCGATGCCGAGCTCGGCGAGGCGCGTCGACAGAAGCCCGGCGTACGACGTGGCGATGCGCTTGCCCGCGAGGTCCGCCACCGACGACGCCGTGCCCGCGGGAGCGGCGAAGCGGAACGTCGACGGCGCGAAGCCGAGCTCGAGCAGGGTCTCGGTGTCGACGCCCGAGTCGAGCACGAGGTCGAGCCCGGTGATCCCGATGTCGAGCTGGCCGCTCGCGACGTAGATCGCGATGTCGCGCGGGCGCAGGAAGAAGAACTCGACGTCGTTGTCCGGGTCCTGCACGACGAGCTCGCGCGCGCCGTGGGCCGCGGGGTAGCCCGCCTCGCGGAGCATCTCGCGGGCGGGGTCGGACAGCTGGCCCTTGTTGGGGAGGGCGACACGCAGCATGGGGCTGCTCCTAGCGGCTGGTGGCGGATCGGGCGCGGGGCTCGATCACAGATGCCGGTAGACGTCCTCCAGCGTGACGTCGGCCGCGAGCATGAGCACCTGGGTGAAGAACAGGAGCTGGGAGATCTCCTGAGCCGCGCGCTCCTTGCCCTCGAACTCAGCCGCCATCCAGGCCTCGGCGGCCTCCTCGACGACCTTCTTGCCGACGCCGTGCACGCCGTCCTCGATGAGGCGGGTGACGGTGCCGGAGGCCGGGTCCTTCTCGGCCCACTTGGTCACGAGCTCGGCGTGCAGTTCATCAAAGGTCTTCATGAGGCAAAGCCTACGGAACCCTTCGGGGCCATCCCACGCAGGGTGAGCGCCACCGACAGCGCGGCCTCGACGGCCTCGCGCCCCTTGTCCTCCTGCGAGCCGGGCAGCCCCGCGCGGGCGAGGGCCTGCTCCTCGTCGTCGCAGGTGAGGAGTCCGAAGCCGACGGGGACGCCGGTGTCGAGCGCCACCCGGGTCAAGCCGTCGGTGGCCGCCTGGCAGACGTACTCGAAGTGCGGGGTGCCTCCGCGGATGACCACGCCGAGCGCGACGACAGCGTCGTACTGCGGCGCCGTCGCCGCGGCCTTGGCCACGAGCGGCAGCTCGAAGGCGCCCGGCACGCGGAGCACGTCGTACGCGACGCCGAGCTCGTCGAGCGCGCGCGAGGCGCCGCCGACGAGGCCGTCCATCACCTGGTCGTGCCAGCTCGCCGCCACCACCGCGACGCGGAGGTCGGAGGTGCCGGGCAGGTCGAGCCGGGGTGCTCCCTGGCCGCTCATGAGGGGCTCCCTTCGGGGAGGTCGAGGTCGTCGGGCAGGTCGTGGCCCATGCGGTCGCGCTTGGTCAGGAGGTAGGCGAGGTTGTCCGGGTTCGGCGTGATCTCGAGCGGCACCCGCTCGAGGATGGACAGGCCGTACCCCTCGAGCCCCGCACGCTTGGCCGGGTTGTTCGTGAGCAGGCGCATGCTCCGCACGCCGAGGTCGGCCAGGATCTGGGCGCCCGTGCCGTAGTCGCGGGCGTCCGCCGGAAGGCCGAGGTTGAGGTTGGCGTCGACGGTGTCGTCGCCGTCGTCCTGCAGCGCGTACGCGCGGAGCTTGTGGAGCAGGCCGATGCCGCGCCCCTCGTGCCCCCGCATGTACAGCACCACGCCGCGGCCCTCAGCGGCCACGCGCCTGAGTGCCGCGTGCAGCTGCGGCCCGCAGTCGCAGCGGCGCGATCCGAAGACGTCGCCGGTCAAGCACTCGGAGTGCACGCGCACCAGTACGCCGTCGCCGTCGCCGATCTCCCCGTGCACGAGGGCGATGTGCTCGACGCCGTCGAGGCGCGAGCGGAAGCCGACCGCTCGGAACTCGCCGAACTCCGTCGGCAGCCGGGTCTCGGCGACCCGCTCGACCTGGCGCTCGGTGTGCCGGATGTACGAGATCAGGTCGGCGATGGAGATCATCACCAGGCCGTGGGAGTCGGCGAACTCGCGGCACTCGGGCGCGCGCATCATCGTGCCGTCCTCGTTCACGAGCTCGCAGAGCGCACCCGCGGCCGTGAGGCCGGCGAGGCGCGCGAGGTCGACCGCGGCCTCGGTGTGGCCCGCCCGGCGCAGCACCCCGCCCTCGGCCGCCCGCAGCGGTACGACGTGGCCCGGCCGCGTGAGCTCCCACGGCTCGGTCGCGGAGTCCGAGAGCACCTTGATCGTGCGCGCGCGGTCCTCGGCGGAGATGCCGGTGGCCTTCACGTCGCGGGCGTCGACGGTGATGGCGTACGCCGTTCCCTTCTTGTCCTCGTTGACCTGGGTCATCGGGGGCAGGCCCAGCCGGTCGAGCTCCTTGCCCGGCATGGCGACGCAGATGTAGCCGGACGTCCACCGGATCATGAACGCCGTGAGCTCGGGCGTCGCGCGCTGGGCGGCGAAGATGAGGTCGCCCTCGTTCTCGCGGTCCTCGTCGTCGACCACCACGACCGCACGGCCCTCGCGCATCGCGCGGACCGCGTCCTCGACGGCGTCGAGCCGGATGCCGGCGTAGTGCTGGTCGTCCCCGGTGTGCGCGGCGGTCATGACGTCCTCCACTGGAGCATGCGCTCGACGTACTTCGCGACGACGTCGACCTCGAGGTTGACGGGGTCGCCTGCGGTCTTGGTGCCGAGCGTCGTCAGCTCGAGCGTGGTCGGGATGAGCGAGACGCTGAACCAGTCGTCGTGGGCCTCGACGACGGTGAGCGAGACCCCGTCGACGGTGATCGAGCCCTTCTCCACGATGTACTTGCCGAGGTCGCCGGGGATCGCGATCCGCACGACCTCCCAGTGCTCGCTCGGCGTGCGGTCGAGGATCGTGCCCGTGCCGTCGACGTGGCCCTGCACGAGGTGGCCGCCGAGGCGCGCTGCGAGGGTCACCGGGCGCTCGAGGTTCACCGGCGAACCTGCGACGAGCGCCCCGAGGCTGGAGCGGTCGAGCGTCTCCTGCATGACGTCGGCCGTGAACTCGCCGGCGCCGTGCTCGACGACGGTGAGGCACACGCCGTTGACGGCGATGGACGCGCCGTGCACGGCGTCCGCCGTCACCACAGGGCCGCGGATGCGCAGGCGCGCGGAGTCGGCGAGCGGCTCCACCGCGACGACGCTCCCGAGCTCCTCGACGATGCCCGTGAACACTCAGACCTCCTCGGCCCGGACGACCCGGGCATCGATGCGCACGTCGTCGCCGACGCGCACGACCTCGGTGACCGTCAGGCGCAACGCCTCGGCGATCGAGTTGATGCCCGCGTATCCGAGGGCCTGCGCCCCTGCGCCGAGGAGCGCGGGAGCGACGTACCAGCGGACGGCATCCACGAGTCCCGCCCGGACGAACGCCGCGGCGACCTGCGGGCCGCCCTCGATCAGGACGTGCTGGACGTCGCGCTGCACGAGCTCTGCGAGGACGGCAGCAGGGTCGTGCTCACGGATCTGCAGCGTGGGGGCCGAGCCGTCGAGGATGCGGGCGCCCTCGGGGATGTCGCGACGGCCCATCACGACGCGCAGCGGCTGGTGGGCCCTGTCGAGGACGACGCCGTCGAGCCGGACGGCGAGGTGCGGGTCGTCCTCGAGCACCGTGCCTGTCCCCACGAGGATCGCATCGACCTCCGCGCGCATCCGGTGGACCTCGGCGCGCGCCGCAGGCGACGTGATCCACCGGCTCGTGCCGTCGGCGGCGGCGACCCGGCCGTCGAGCGTCGTGGCCGCCTTCCACGTGACGTAGGGCCGGCCGCGGGTGACGGCGAAGGTCCAGATCTCGTTGAGGGCCGCGGCCTCGTCGGCCAGCACGCCGCCGACGACGTCGATGCCCGCCTCGCGCAGGCGGGCCGCGCCGCCGGCAGCCACGACGTTCGGGTCGGTCTGCGCGTGCACGACGCGCGCGACCCCCGCGTCGATCAGCGCCTCCGAGCACGGACCCGTGCGGCCGCTGTGGTTGCAGGGCTCGAGCGTGACGACGGCGGTCGCCCCGCGGGCACGGCCGCCGGCAGCGCGCAGCGCCTCGATCTCGGCGTGCGGGTGCCCGGCGCCGTGGTGGTAGCCCTCCCCCACGACCTCGCCGTCAGGGGCGAGGATCAGGCATCCGACCCGGGGGTTGGGGCCGGCCGGCACGCCGGGGCTCGCGGCCAGGACGAGGGCACGACGCATGGCGTCGATCTCGCGCTCGGTGGCTGCTGCGGTGCTCACGCTTGTCCTTGCCGTGTCGTGGCCCGCCCGACCCAGGGTCCGGAGGCAGGGCGCAGGCGGCGGACGCGCGACGGACCGGTCGCCCCAGGGACGACGGACGGCGCACGGCGGCCTTCCGCGCGCGTCGCCTCCCATCCGGACTCTCACCGTCGGCTCCGGATGGTCCGCGGCCGACGTGTCGTCGGACGCGGGTCGACCGGATCAACCGGCCGCTGGATGCGGCCGGGTCGCGGGCTCTCACCGCCGGCTCGGAATTGCACCGACCCCGGGACGCGCGAGCAGGTTCGCTCGTACGGGAGGAACCCTACCGGGGGGTGCACCACCACGACGCGGCGGTGGCCTGCTCGGCCTGGGCGGCGAGCGACCGGACCGCGGCTGCGGGGTCGGCCGCGCCGTACACAGCCGACCCTGCGACGAAGACGTCGGCGCCCGCGTCCGCGCAGATCTCGATGGTCTCGGCGGAGACGCCGCCGTCGACCTGGATCCAGAGGTCGAGGTCCCGGCCCTTCACCAGCTCGCGGGCGCGCCGGATCTTGGGGACGACGACGTCGAGGAACTTCTGGCCGCCGAAGCCCGGCTCGACGGTCATGACGAGGAGCATGTCGATCTCGGGGAGGAGGTCGGCGTAGGCCTCGACAGGGGTCGCCGGGCGCAGTCCCATGCCTGCGCGGGCACCGGCGGCGCGGATGTCGCGCGCGACCTTGATCGGGGCGGTCGCCGCCTCGACGTGGAAGGTCACCGAGCCTGCCCCCGCCTCGGCGAAGCCCGGGGCCCAGCGGTCGGGGTCCTCGATCATGAGGTGGCAGTCGACCGGCGTGCTCACCGCTCCGAGGAGCGCCTCGACGACGGGCAGGCCGAGGGTCAGGTTGGGGACGAAGTGGTTGTCCATGACGTCGACGTGCAGCCAGTCGGCCGCACCCGCGACGCGCGCGCACTCCTCGGCGAGGCGCGCGAAGTCGGCCGACAGGATGCTCGGGGAGATCTGGACGCCCATGGCCGAAGGCTAGCGGCAGCAGGCCGCCCGGCCGTGCCGCGCCATCGCGCCTGGCGTCGCCCCGGTGTGGGACGATCCCCCGACCGGAGAGAGGGGACGGCGTGAGCGGCGGGGCCAGGGTGCTTGCCTCGGCCCTGCACGTCCGCCATTCCGACCCCGCTACGCGGATGCGGGCGGTCAACGCGCTCGTACTGACCTACGCCATGGTCGTGGTCGGCACGCTCGCGGCGATCCCGATCTCGCTCATCCCGAGCGGCGTCAACGTCGCTGTCGTCGTGCTCGTCACCGACCTCGTGTTCCTGGGCGTCGCGCTCCTGCTGCGCAGCGGCCGCGTCGAGCTCGGGCTCGCGATCTTCTTCACCGCGTTCCTCGGATCGTTCGCCGTGAGCCAGGCGGTCATCGAGGACTCCCGGCTCACGGCCGTCTACTGCATCGCGCCGGTCATCGTGGCAAGCGTGACCCTCCGCCGGCGCGGGGTCGCGATCGTCACCGTGGTCGCGGCCGCCATCGCGTTCGGCGGCCTGTGGCTCTACCCGACGGTCGACCCGCCCATCTCGCGGACGGAGATCATCGTCGCCGCCGCGGTGCTCATGGCCGTCAGCGTGGCGACCGGCCTGCTCGGCATGTGGGGGCAGCGGCGCGAGACCGAGCGCGCCGACGACGCGGCCGCGCGCGCGACCGAGCTCGCGGCAAGCCTGCGCCTCGCCAACGCCGACCTCGAGCGGCGCGTGGACGAGCGCACGGAGGAGCTGCAGAGCGCGCTGTCGCAGCAGGAGCGCCTCGTGAGCGAGCTCGCCGAGCTCACCATGCGCGACCCGCTCACCGGCCTGCACAACCGCCGGCACGCCGAGCACGAGCTGCCCCGCATGTCGGCCACCGCGCAGCGCTACGAGCAGCCGCTGGCGATGGCACTTCTCGACCTCGACCACTTCAAGCTCGTCAACGACCGCTACAGCTACTCCATGGGCGACGAGGTCCTCCTGCGGTTCACGGCCATCCTGCGGGAGAACGCACGCGCCTCCGACGTCGTGGTGCGGTACGGCGGCGAGGAGTTCCTCCTGGTGATGCCGCAGACCACGCTCGAGCAGGCGCTGGTGCTGTGCGAGCGGCTGCGCGCGGCGGTGGCGGCGTACCCGTGGCACGAGGTCGACGCCCGGCTCGCGCAGACGGTCAGCATCGGCGTCGCCGACAACGCCCATCGGGACCTCCGAGCCGCCACGGCGGCGATGGACGCGGCGCTGCACGAGGCGAAGCGCTCCGGCCGCAACCGCGTGGTGGCGGCGCCGGAGGCGATCGAGGCGGTTGCGTCCGAAGGCTGAGCCCGGGCGCTCAGGCGGTACGCCGCAGCAGCGCGAGGTACATGCCGTCGGTTCCGTGCACGTGCGGCCACAGGCGCAGGTCCGGCCCGTCGCCGAGGTGGTCGACCTCCGGCAGCAATGCTGTGGCGTCGAGCCGCTCGGCCCGCCCGCCGGCCACGGCGTCGTCGACGACCTCGACCGTCTCGGCGAGGTGCGGCGAGCAGGTGGCGTAGCCGACCACTCCTCCGACGCGCGCGGCCTCGAGGGCCGAGGCCAGCAGCCGGCGCTGCAGCAGTGCGAGCTCCGCGACGTCGTGCGGCTCGCGCCGCCAGCGCGACTCGGGGCGACGGCGCAGCACGCCGAGCCCGGTGCAGGGCGCGTCGAGCAGGACGCGGTCGAAGGAGCCCGGCCGCCACGGCCCCTCGGCGCCGTCGGCGGTCACCACGAGGTGATGGCCCGGGGCGCGGCCGAGCGCGGAGGCGACGAGCGCCGCACGGTGGTGGGTGCGGTCGGAGGCCAGGAGCGCGGCGCCGCGGTCGAGCCCGAGGCCGGCCAGCAGGGCCGCCTTGCCGCCAGGACCCGCTGCCATGTCGAGCCAGAAGGTGTCAGGCCCGTCGACCGCCGCGCGGCTGAGCGCGAGGGCGACCAGCTGGCTGCCCTCGTCCTGCACGCCGATGTCCCCCGAGCGCACCCCGGCGATCTCGCCGGGCGCGCCGCCGTCGAGGGACACGGCGTACGGCGACCAGCGGCCCGGCGAGGTGTGCGGGAGCTCGAGCAGCTCCTCCACGGTGCTGCGCCCCGGGCGGGCGACCAGGGTGACGGACGCGTTCTCGTTGTCGGCAGCGAGCAGGTCCTCGGTGTCGCCCCACGACGCCTCGCCCCTCCAGGACGACAGCGCGTCGTGCAGCGCCTGCACGACCCAGCGCGGGTGTGACTGCACCACGGCGAGGTGGCCGACGGGATCGGTGCGGGGGTCCGGCGCGACGATGCCGACCCAGGCGTCGAGATCGTGGCGCCCCACCTTGCGCAGGACCGCGTTCACGAAGCGCGACCGACCCTCGCCGCCGACGAGGCGCGCGAGCTGCACCGTCTCCCCGACAGCTGCGTGCGGCGGCGTGCGCAGGAACAGCAGCTGCTGCGCCCCGAGCCGCAGGACGTCGAGCACCGGCTCGTCGACCTCGGCGAGCGGACGGTCGACGCAGGCTGCGAGGACCGCGTCGAGGAACCCCCGGCGGCGCAGTGTGCCGTAGGCGAGCGTGGTCGTGAACGCGGCGTCGCGCCCGTGCAGCCCGGCCTCGGAGATCACCTGCGGCGCCACGAGGTTGGCGTACGCCTCATCGACCTGCACCGCCCGCAGGATGTCGTACGCCGCGAGCCGCGCGGGGTCGGTCGCTCGCCGGTCGGCGCGCCACTGGACCGGGCGGCTGTGGTGGCCGCGGTCCTCGCCCATCAGGGCTGCTCGTCGGCGCCGAGGACCTCGCCGGCCTCCGGCCGCACGCCCCGCGCCCAGTCGGCCGCGGACATGGCCTTCTTGCCCTGCGCACGCACCTCGCCGAGCACCACCGCGTGCGAGGCGGTGCCCACGCGCACCCGGTTCTTGTCGATGCCCACCTCGCCCGGGGCGAGGGACACGTCGTCCTCGAGCAGCGACACCGGGCCGAGCTTGAGCCGCTCGCCGCGGTACGTCGTCCAGGCCCCGGGCGCCGGGGTGCAGGCGCGCACCTGGCGGTCGACGCGGACCGCGGGCTGCGACCAGTCGACGCGGGCGTCGTCCACGGTGATCTTCGGCGCGAGGCTGATGCCGTCGGCGGGCTGCGGCACGGCGACGAGCGCGCCGGACGCGAGGCCGTCCATGGTTGCGACGAGCAGCCCGGCGCCCGACTGCGCCAGGCGGCCGAGTAGGTCGCCGCTCGTGTCGGTGGGCCGCACGGTCTCGGTGACCACGCCGAGGACGGGCCCGGTGTCGAGGCCCTCCTCGAGGACGAAGGTCGAGGCGCCGGTGACGTCGTCGCCGTGCCAGACCGCGTGCTGCACGGGGGCGGCGCCGCGCCAGGCAGGAAGCAGCGAGAAGTGCAGGTTGACCCAGCCGAGCCGGGGGATGTCGAGGGCCGCGCGCGGGACGAGAGCGCCGTACGCCACCACCGGGCAGCAGTCGGGCTCGAGCTCGGCGAGCCGCGCGAGGAACTCGGGGTCGCGCGGCCGCTCGGGCTTCAGCACCTCGATGCCGTGCTCCTCGGCGAGCAGCGCGACGGGCGAGGCCTGCAGCGAGCGGCCGCGGCCGGCGGGCGCGTCGGGGCGCGTGACGACGGCGACGACCTCGTGCTGCGAGGCGATGAGGGCCGACAGCGACGGCAGGGCGACCTCGGGGGTGCCCGCGAAGACGAGACGCACGGGCCTACAGCCAGCGCGAGGAGATCGAGTGCGGCGAGAGCTTCACCTGCGGCGCGGGCTGGCCGAACCACTCCGCCTCGCGGATGGCCTTCATGGCCTCCTTGCGCGTCTCGGCGTCGAGGCGGTCGACGAACATGATGCCGTCGAGGTGGTCGGTCTCGTGCTGGATGCAGCGGGCGAGGAGCTCGGACCCTTCAAGGACGACCGGCTCGCCGTGCATGTTCATGCCCTTGGCGACCACGCGCATCGAGCGACGGGTGTTGAACGCGAGGTCGGGCACCGACAAGCACCCCTCGTCGCCCTCCTGCATCTCGTCCGACAGGTCGAGCACCGGGTTGATGAGGTGGCCGATCTCGTCGTCGACGTCGTACGTGAAGACCCGCAGGCTGACGCCGAGCTGCGGCGCCGCGAGACCGGCGCCGGGCGCGTCGAGCATGGTGTCGGTGAGGTCCTTGACGAGCTTGCGCAGCTCCTTGTCGAAGGTCGTGACCTCCGCCGCCGGGGTCGTGAGCACCGGGTCGCCGAACAGGCGGATGGGCTTGACGGCCACGGGCTGTGCTCCTGGATCTCGCGGTTGCGTGCGCTTCGCCGCAGAGTCTACGGGCCGCGCGGACCCCGACGCCGGGCGCACCGGCGGTGCCCGTCAGCCCAGAGCGACGGGGTCGACGCGGACGGCGACCGGGCCGCCCTCCTTGCGCGCGCTCCGGATGCCCGCCGCCGCCTTCAGCGCCTCCGCCAGGGCGGCTCCCCCGCCCTCGGTGCGCGGCGCCACGAGCAGGGCTCGGACGCGGGGCTCGCCTGCGTCGGCACGGCCGGCCCGCCGAGCCGGCGCGACAGGGACGGGGCCGAGGATCTGCGCACCGTCCGGCAGCCGCAGATGCCCGAGGAGGTCGTCGACGTCCGACGGCGCACCCACGGCCTCGGCCACCCGCCAGGCCGGCGGAAGGTGGAGCTGCTCGCGCTCGGCGAGCTCGCGTGCCGCGAAGCCGCCGGGGTCGCTGCGGACGACGGCCTGGACCGGGACGAGGGAGGGGTCGGCGACGAGGACCACGGCGCCGCCCTCCGACGCCGGGCGCACGAGGCTCACGGCGGCGGTCCACCGCCGAACCGCCTCCTCGGCCGCCCGCAGGTCCGGCCGGTCGAGCGCGACCCTGCCGTCGAGGAGGAGCGCGGCGGCGTACCCGCCCTCGGCCCGCGGCTCGGCGCCGGGGGTGGCCACGACGAGGGCGGGGCGCCCGTCGACCTGGTCGAGCACGCCGGCGCCGGACGGGTCGCGCCCGGAGGTGCGGACGGGCACGCCCGGGAACGCCCGCCCGAGCTCCTCCGCCGTACGCCGCTCCCCCACGGACACCGCGCGCAGCCGGGTGCCCCCGCACGCCGCGCACGACCAGTCGCCGGCGAGCCGGCCGCACCAGCCGCACACCGGCACGGCATGGCCGCTCGAGACCCCGAGCGGGCCGTGGCAGTGCCGGCAGCGCGCGAGCTCGCGGCAGGTCTGGCAGGCGAGCGCCGGCACGTAGCCGCGCCGCGGCACCTGGACCAGGACGGGACCGCGGGCCAGCGCCTGGCGGGCGGTCTCCCACGCGATGTGCGGCAGGCGGGCCGAGCGCGCGGCCTCGTCGCGGGCGAGGTCCGCGTCGCCGACGGTCACGATCCGCGGCGCGTGGCGGCGCACCTCCGACCGGGGCGCGACGACCTCGCGGGCCCAGCCCTGCTCGACGAGGGCCTGCGCCTCGACCGACCGCGAGGTGGAGCCGAGCACGAGGGCCGCCCCCGTGCGGGCCGCGCGCAGGGCCAGCACCTCGCGTGCGTGCCAGTAGGGCGCGTGCGGCTCGGCCAGGCTGTCGTCGCCGTCGTCCCAGAGGACGATCAGGCCGAGGTCGACGACCGGCGCGAAGACGGCGGCGCGCGTGCCCACGACGACCTTCACATGGCCGCGACGGATCTCGAGGTAGGCGCGGTAGCGGGCCGACGGGCCCAGATCGGCCGACAGGGCGCGGAACGCCTCGGCCCCGAGCCGGTCAGCCAGCGCCGCCTCGAGCCGGGCGACCTCGCGCGCGTCGGGCGCGACGACGAGCACGCCGCGGCCGGCTCCTGCGGCTGCGGCGACGAGGTGGGCGACGGCCTCGACGGGATCGGTGGCGGGCAGCGCCGTCCAGACCGCGCGCGGCCCCGGGGCCTCGCCGGTCATGACGACGCCGGGGTCCGCGATGCGGCGCACGAGCGCGGCGCCTCCGGCGTACGCCGACCACGGTCCTGCGTCGTCGGGCGGCAGCGGGGGCACGAGCACGGGCGTCGGGTCCCCCGCCTGGTCGAGCGCGGCCTCGGTGGCTGCGTGCCGGGGAGGGACCGCGGCCCGCAGCACGTCGGCCAGCGAGCCGGCCCAGCGGTCGGCGACCGCGCGGGCGAGGCCGGCGATCTCCGGGGCGAGCACCGGGTCGGGGCTCACGACCTTGGCGATGCGCTCGATGCGGCCGGTGTGCCCGCTCTCCGCGACCCGCTCGAGCACCCAGCCGTCGACGAGGGCGCCGGAGAACCGCACGCGCACGCGGGTGCCGGGCACGGCGGCCGCGGCGAGGGGCTCGGGCACGAGGTAGTCGAACGGGCGGTCGAGGTGCGGCAGCGCGACGTCGACGCAGACGCGCGCCACGGGGTCGACCTCGGCCGGGCCTGGCGCGGCGCGCACGCGGGCCTTGCGCACGGTGCTCGCCACCAGGGCGAGCTGCTCCGGCTCGGTCACGGGGACGTTCTACCGGACCCCTCCGTCGATGCACGCCAGGTGTCCACATCGAGGCGGTAGAGCACGTGCGGCCGCCACCATGCTCCGGGCGGCGCGAGCGGGTGGTCGAACACGCCGTCGTACCGCATGCCCAGCTTCTGCATGACGTTCTGCGACGGCAGGTTCGGCGGCACGGTGAACGACACGACCTCCTCGAGGCCGAGGACGTCGAACGCGTCGCGCAGCACCAGCTGCGCGGCCTCGGTGGCGATGCCGAGCCCCCACCATGGCCGCGCGAGCCGCCACCCGATCTCGACGCAGGGGTCGGTTGTGGCGAACGGCGGCTCCCACCGCGGCACGGCGAGCCCCACGAAGCCGACGAACGGAGCCGGGCCGGCCGGGCCGAGCACCTCGACCGCCCAGAGCCCGAAGCCGTGCTCCGCATGGTGCGCGCGCACCCGCTCGACCATCGCCTCGGTACCGGCGCGCTCGAGCGGCTCCGGGAACCAGCGCATGACCTCGGGGTCGGCGTTGATGGCCGCGAACAGCTCGATGTCGTCGTCGCGCCAGGGCCGCAACGACAACCGGGACGACCGAAGACCGTCGCTGGTCATGCGGGCGCCCCGGTGCCGATGCGTCGTCGGCTACAGCCCGGCCGCGGCCTTGAGGGCGTCGGCGCGGTCGGTGCGCTCCCACGAGAAGTCGGGGAGCTCGCGGCCGAAGTGGCCGTACGCCGCGGTGGGCGCGTAGATCGGGCGCAGCAGGTCGAGGTCGCGGATGATCGCGGCCGGACGCAGGTCGAACACCTGGAGGACCGCGGCCTGGATGTCGCTGTCGCTCTTCACGCCGGTGCCGAACGTCTCGACGAACACGCCGACCGGGTGGGCCTTTCCGATCGCGTACGCGACCTGCACCTCGCAGCGGCGGGCGAGCCCGGCCGCCACGACGTTCTTGGCGACCCAGCGCATGGCGTACGCCGCGGAGCGGTCGACCTTGCTCGGGTCCTTGCCCGAGAACGCGCCGCCGCCGTGGCGGGCCATGCCGCCGTACGTGTCGACGATGATCTTGCGGCCGGTGAGGCCGGCGTCGCCCATGGGGCCGCCGATCTCGAAGCGGCCGGTGGGGTTGACGAGCAGGCGGTAGCCCTCGGTGTCGATCGACAGGCCCTCGAGCTCGGGGGCGACGACGAGCTCCTGGATGTCCGGGGTGAGCAGCGTCGCGAGGTCGATGTCCGAGGCGTGCTGCGAGGACACCACGACGGTGTCGAGGCGCACGGCCTTGTCGTCCTCGTCGTACTCGATGGTGACCTGGGTCTTGCCGTCCGGGCGGAGGTACGGGATGGCGCCGTCCTTGCGCACCTGCGACAGGCGCAGCGCGAGCCGGTGCGCGAGGTGGATCGGGAGCGGCATGAGCTCGGGGGTGTCGTCGCAGGCGTAGCCGAACATCAGGCCCTGGTCGCCCGCGCCCTGCTTGTCGAGGTCGTCGGCCGCGGTGCCCTCGCGGTCCTCGATGGCGTCGTCGACGCCCTGCGCGATGTCGGGGCTCTGGGCGCCGATGGCGACGTTGACGCCGCAGGACGCGCCGTCGAAGCCCTTCTTGCTCGAGTCGTAGCCGATCTCGAGGATGCGCTCGCGCACGATGGTCGGGATGTCGACCCAGCCCGAGGTGGTCACCTCGCCGGCGACGTGCACCTGCCCCGTGGTGATGAGCGTCTCGACGGCGACCCGGCTCTTCGGGTCCTCCTTGAGCATCGCGTCGAGGATCGAGTCGCTGATCTGGTCAGCGATCTTGTCCGGGTGCCCCTCGGTGACGGACTCGGACGTGAACAGGCGACGGGCCACGGCTCGTGCTCCAGTGCAGTGCGGACGTAACGGTCCCCGACACCCTACCGGCCGTACGCCGCAGGCCCCGCAGGCGCGAGCGGCGGCAGCGCGGCGCGGTCAGGGGCGGCGGCCGTCAGCCGGGCAGCAGCGGGACCACGGCGTCCCAGACGGCCTCGGCCACCGCGCGCTTGGAGCCCTCGGGCACCTCGGTGTGCGAGCCGTCGGACCCGAGCAGCACGACCTCGTTGCGGTCGACCTCGAAGGCCTTGCCCTCGCCCACCTCGTTGACCACGAGGAGGTCGCAGCCCTTGCGCGCGAGCTTGGCGCGCCCGTGGTCGAGGACCGTCCCGGACGCGTCGCCGGTCTCGGCCGCGAACCCGACCACGACCTGCCGCCGGCCCTCGGCGGCGCGGGCTGCGACGACCTCGGCGAGCACGTCGGCCGTGCGCTCGAGCGCGATCGGCCCCGGCACCCCGCCGTCGTCGTCCTTCTTGATCTTGTGCCCCGCGACCGCGACGGGACGGAAGTCGGCCACGGCCGCGGCCATCACGACCACGTCGGCGGTCGCCGCGTGCTGGTGCACCGCGCGGCGCAGGTCCTCGGCGCTCGTCACCGGGACGACGGTCGCCCCGGCCGGGTCGGGCAGCGCGACGTTCGCCGACACGAGGACGACCTGCGCCCCGCGCGCGGCAGCCACCTCGGCCAAGGCGTAGCCCTGCTTGCCGCTGCTGCGGTTGCCGAGGAACCGCACCGGGTCGAGATGCTCGCGGGTGCCCCCGGCGGACACGACGACCGTGCGCCCGAGCAGGTCGGGAGCCGTACGCCGGCGCAGCACGTCGAGGCACGCGTCGAAGATCGCCGCGGGCTCGGGCAGCCGGCCGGGCCCGGTGTCCTTGCCGGTGAGGCGCCCGACGGCGGGGTCGAGCACGATCACGCCGCGGGCGCGCAGCGCGGCGACGTTGGCGCGGGTGGCGGCGTGCTCCCACATCTCGGTGTGCATGGCGGGCGCCATGACGACCGGGCAGTGCGCGGTGAGCAGCACGTTGGCCAGCAGGTCGTCGGCGAGCCCGGCGGCAGCACGGGCGAGGAGGTCGGCGGTCGCGGGCGCCACGACGACGAGGTCGGCCTGCTGGCCGAGCCGCACGTGCGGCACCTCGGACACGTCGTCCCACACCTCGGCCGACACGGGCTTGCCCGACAGCGCCTCCCAGGTGGCGGCGCCCACGAACTTCAGCGCGGCGCGGGTCGGCACGACGGTGACGTCGTGCCCGCTCTCGGTGAACGCGCGCAGGAGCTCGGCGGCCTTGTACGCGGCGATGCCGCCGCCCACGCCCAGGACCACGCGGGGTCGGGCGCTGGCGGCGGCATCGGGAGTCGTCACGGGCACAGCCTGCCAGGAGGCGGTACCGCGGCGCGTGCTGCCGTGCGGCGAGGCGTCCTAGAACGCCGGGGTCGGCTCCGCGGCCGGCTCGGCCTCGGGGTCGTACGGCTCGGCGGTCAGCAGGCCGGCGTTGATCTCGCGCAGCGCGATCGACAGCGGCTTCTCCTGCACGTGGGTCTCCACGAGCGGGCCGACGTACTCGAGCAGGCCCTCGCCGAGCTGGGAGTAGTAGGCGTTGATCTGGCGCGCGCGCTTGGACGCGTAGAGCACCAGCGAGTACTTCGAGTCGGTGGCCTCGAGCAGCTCGTCGATCGGCGGGTTGGTGATGCCCTCGGGGGCGGAGGCGGTGCCGGACACGCGGGCGCCTTTCCTTCGGTACTGCGGGACGGAGCGCCGACGGGGAGCCGCCGGGCGGTGGTACGGGGCCTGATGGAGGGCGTCTGCCCTGGTCAGGAGCCTGCGGGGGGCTCGGACGAGCCGTGCAGACCCATCAAGTCTAGCAAGGCCGCAGCCGCACCCTCGACCGACGCGTTCACGACGGTCGCGTCGAACTCCGACTCGGCCGCCAGCTCGACCCGGGCGGTCTCGAGGCGGCGGGCGATGACCTCCGCCGGTTCGGTGCCCCGGCCTACGAGACGGCGTACCAGCTCGTCCCACGACGGGGGCGCCAGGAACACCAGGAGGGCCTCGGGCATCGAGGCCCGGACCTGCCGCGCGCCCTGCAGCTCGATCTCCAGGAGCACGGGCACCCCGGCCTCGAGGCGCTCGAGCACGGGCGTGCGCGGGGTGCCGTAGAAGTTGCCGGCGAACTCGGCGTACTCGAGCAGCTCGCCGTGCTCGACCATGTCGGCGAACTCGGCGTGGTCGACGAAGAAGTAGTTGACCCCGTGGGTCTCCCCCGGGCGCGGGCGACGGGTGGTCGCCGATACCGAGAGCCAGATGTCGGGCCGCGTGGCGCGCAGCTCCTGGACGACCGTGCTCTTGCCGACCCCGGAGGGGCCGGACAGGACGGTGAGCCGTGCGCTCAGGAGGAGAACTCCTTCTCCAGCGCGGCGATCTGGTGCGTTCCGAGGCCGCGGACCCGTCGGTTCTCCGCGATCTGCAGCCGCTCCATGATCTCCGCGGCGCGGACCTTCCCGACGCCGGGCATCGACTCGAGCAGGGCCGAGACCTTCATCTTGCCGATGATGTCGTCGGTCTGGCCGGCGGCCATCACCTCGCCGATCGAGGCGCCCGAGCGCTTGAGCCGGTTCTTCACCTCGGCACGCACGCGGCGGGCCTCGGCGGCCTTCTCCAGCGCGGCGGCGCGCTGCTCGGGGGTCAGGGGCGGAAGGGCCACAGCCGGTCCTCTCGTCGGGAACGAGCAGACCCTAGCGAGGTTCGGGGCCCCTGGTGAAGCGAACCGCGCGCCGGACGCCGGCCGGGCCGCCGTACGGCGTCCCCGCAGGTCAGGCGTCCACGGGCCGGGCTCGCGGCCCGTGGACGCCCGCTGCCTAGGCGGAGGCCGGGATGCGGCTGATCGTGAAGGTCGCGGCCTCGGGGTGCGCGTCGCCCGCACCGAGGTGGATCTTCTTCGGGTCGATGGCCCTGCCGTTGACGGTCAGGCTGAAGGTCACCCGTGCCGAGCAGCGCGGGGTGAAGTCGAGGCCGTCGATGCCCCCGTGGTTGACGAGCCTGAACGCCGTGGTCTTGCGGTCGGCGCTGCGCCAGACCTTGTCGCGCGCCTCGTCGCGCACCCGCATCACGCGCATGGGGTCGCTGGTGCGGATGGTGCCGGCGTACACGGCCTTGGTTCCCGGCTTGTGCGTCACGCGCAGATGCCAGCCGCCGTTGTCCTTCCAGATCCAGTAGCCGCTGGGGAGTCCGGCCTTGAAGTCTGCGGGCCGGCCGGTGATCTCCTCCGGCAGGGTGCCGGTGGAGCAGCTGGTGGTCGACGTCGGCGCCGTCGTGGACGCCTGCGCGGACGGCGCCGCGACGACGGCGAGCGACGTACCGAGCGCGAGCGCGCCGAGAGCCGCGGTGGCGCGGCGCGTGATGGTGGTGGTCATCGTGCCCCCTTGCTGTGGTGACCGGGTCCCTCCCGGTGTGCGCGAGGACCCTCCCGCCGCGAGGTTGTCACCACGTCGGCGCCGTGTCAGAGGCGTGTAAGGCTCACATCCCCACGGCGGCCGGGGCGATGTCAAGGGTCACGGTGGCCACGAGGAGCCAGGTGATGGCTGCAGCGAGGGCGATGCCCGCGACGACGGCGAGGAGCGGGCCGATCCAGCGACGGCGCGCGGGGACGGCGGTCGTGCCGGTGGCGGGCTGGTCGAGCGTGGGTGCGGACATGGCGTCTCCCCCGGTCGTGGCCGCGCGGGTGCGCGGCGTCCACGTCGACCGTCGCCCACCCGTGTTGCCGGGAGGTGGTCGCGAGGTTCGGGCCCGGTAAACCCCGCGTGTCGAGGCCCGCTAGCGTCCGGCCATGAGCCACGGGATCCGGCGGGCGGCGCACGGCGACGTACCGTCGCTGGTGGAGGTGCTGCTCGGCGTCGTGCGCGACGGTGCGAGCGTGGGGTTCATGGGCGACGTGACGCCCGACGACGCGGAGCAGTTCTGGTCGGCGCACCTCGCGAACCCGTCGAACGTCGTGCTCGTCGCGGTCGACGACGCGGACGTCGTCGGCACGGCGACGCTCGCGCTCGCGGGCATGCCCAACGGCCGGCACCGCGCCGAGGTGGCCAAGGTGCTCGTGCGCCCGGACGCGCAGGGTCGCGGCCTCGGCCGGGCGCTGCTGGCAGCGCTCGAGGACGAGGCGCGGGCGCATGGACGCCGCACCCTCGTGCTCGACACCGTGACGGGCTCGCCGGCGCAGCGGCTGTACGAGAGCGCGGGCTGGACCGTGGTCGGCGAGATCGACGACTACGCCGACCTGCCCGACGGCACGCCGTCCCCGACGACGTACCTCACCAAGCGCCTGACCTGACCGCGCGGATTTGCCCCCGGATGCGTCGCTTCTTCACGACGCAACGGGTGCAGTCGCGACGAGATCGGGGGCAAATCGCCGGGACTACGCCAGGGACGCGGCGATGGCTGCGGCGGCGGCCGCGACGTCGTCGGCGCCGGTGATGGGGCGGCCGATCACGAGGAGGTCGGCGCCGTCGGCGATCGCCTGCTCGGGCGTCGCGACGCGCTGCTGGTCGCCGAGGGCCGCGCCGGCCGGGCGCACGCCGGGCGTGATGAGCACGATGTCGCGCGGCACCTCGGCGCGGATCGCTGCGACCTCCTGCGGCGAGCAGACGATTGCGCGCGCACCGGCGCCGACGGCGAGGACCGCGAGGCGGCGGGCGGCGTCGAGCGCCGGGCCGAGCAGGCCCACGGCGGCGAGGTCGGCCTCGCCCATCGACGTGAGGACCGTGACCGCCGTGACGCGGGTGCCGGGCAGGGCATCCGCCGCGGCGCGGATCATCGCCGCTCCCCCGGACGCGTGCACGGTGAGGTACGCCGGCGCCAGGTGCGCCACCGACCGCGCGGCACCGCCGACCGTGTTGGGGATGTCGTGCAGCTTGAGGTCGAGGAACACGTCCCGGCCGCCCGAGGCCTCGCGGGCCGCGTGCACCGCGGCGTCGCCGTCGCGCAGGTAGGTCTCGAGCCCCACCTTCATCGTCGACACGTGCGGGCCCGCTGCGGCGGCCCAGCCCGTGATGGTCGCGAGGTCCGGGCCGTCGAGCGCGACCGCGATGGGAGCGGCGCTCACCCCTCCACCCCGGCCTCGAGCGCGTCGTCGGCGGTCTCCGCGTGGTCGTGGTCGACGACGGGTCCGCCGGGCGCGGGGACGGGGTCGGGCGCGCGGTGCGCGTAGCCCACGGCGTCCGACACGCTGTCGAACCCGCGTTCGGCGAGGGCGACGGCGAGCTCGCGGGCGACGCGCGCGGGAGCGGACGGGTCGTGGAACGTCACCGTGCCGACCGAGACCGCCGACGCGCCGGCGAGGATGAACTCGAGGGCGTCGAGGCCGGTGCGGATGCCGCCCATGCCGAGGATCGGCACGTCCGGCATCGCGGCACGCACCTGGTAGACGCAGCGGACGGCGACCGGGCGGATCGCGGGGCCCGACAGTCCGCCGGTCACACCGGCGAGCGCTGGGCGCATCGTGTCCGTGTCGATCACCATGCCGAGCAGGGTGTTGATCATCGACAGGCCGTCGGCACCGGCCTTCACGACCGACTGCGCGATCTCGACGATGTCGGTGACATCGGGAGAGAGCTTGGCCAGCACGGGGATCCCGGGGTTGGTGTTGCGGCGGACCGCGCCGACCACCTCCGCGGCCGACACGGGGTGGCACGCGAACACCTGGCCGCGGCTCTCGACGTTCGGGCACGAGATGTTGACCTCGATCGCCGCGATGTCGGTCACGTGCCGGAGCTTGGACGCGATGCGCGTGTACTCGTCGACCGATCCGCCGGCGATCGACACCACGGCACGGGCGCCGCGCTCGCGCAGCCACGCGAGATCCTTGTCGAGGAACGCCTCGAGCCCGGGGCCCTGCAGACCGATCGAGTTGAGCATGCCGCTCGGCGTCTCGGCCATCCGCGGGGTCGGACGCCCCGACCGCGGGTTGAGCATGATGCTCTTGGTGACGATGGCACCGATCTCGGTGACGTCGAAGAACTGGTCGAGCTCGCGGCCGGCCGCGGAGCAGCCGGACGCCGTCAGCACGGGCGAAGGGAGATCGAGGCCCGCGAGGACCGTGCTCATATCGACGTCGGGGACGTCCGAGACCGAGCCGGGGCGGGGCCCGTGGGTGATCACCGCGCGCGTCATCAGTGGCCTCCGGCCTCGGGTGCGCCCAGCGTGTCGGGCGGGATGGTGCCGACCTCGTCCCAGCGCACGCGGTCGCCGCGGAACACCGGGCCCTCGACGCAAGAGCGGAGCATGCGGGTCACGCCGTCGTCGCCGATCACCGGCAGCACGCAGGTCATGCAGATGCCGATGCCGCACGCCATGGCCTCCTCGACCGCGCACTGGGAGTGCGCGCCCTTGGCGGCGGCCACCTCGGCGACCGAGCGCAGCATCGCCATGGGGCCGCAGGCGTACACGACGTCGGCGTCGACGCGGTCCATCACGGCGGGCAGCACGTCGGTGACGCGGCCCTTCTCGCCCAAAGAGCCGTCGTCGGTCGTGATCGTGAGGGTGGCCGCGATGCGCTTGGCGTCGAGGACGCCGAACAGCTTGGACTCGGTCGAGGCGCCGAGCACGACATCCACGCGGCAGCCGCGCGCACGGAGCTGGTCGGCCAGCATGAACATCGGCGCGGAGCCGTATCCGCCGGCGACGAGCACGCACGACACCGGCTGCTTCGGCAGGGCGAACGGCCGCCCGAGCGGGCCGACGACGTCGACCTGGTCGCCGCGGTGCAGCTTGGACAGCCATTCGGTGCCCTTGCCGTGCGTGGCGAACACGACCTCGACGGTGCCGCCGTAGACGCCGCGGCTCTGCACCGAGTGGATCGAGAACGCGCGGCGCAGCAGCATCGACGAGCTCGGGCCGCCGACCGCGAGGGCGACGAAGTGCCCGGGGCGGGTGGCCTCGGGGATGCCCGGTGCCGTGAGGGTGAGGAGGTGGTACTCCCCCACCCGGCGGAGGCCGAGGACCTCCCCGGTGACCTGGACCGGACCGGTCTTGGCCTGTGCCGTCGTCATCGCGCGCTGTTCCCGTCGGTGCTCGTCCCGGACTCGGTCAGTGCAGCCGCCCGCAGGGAGTGCAGGTCGGCGGCGTGCTCCTGCAGGGACCGTACGCCCACCTCGCCCGAGAGCAGCGCCTCGATGCCCTGGACCGTCGCGGCGAGTCCCTGCACCGTGGTGATGCAGGGGACGCCGCGGGTCACGGCGGCGGTGCGGATCTCGTAGCCGTCGAGGCGCGAGCCCACGCCGTACGGCGTGTTGACGATGAGGTCGATGTCGCCCGCGAGGATCGCGTCGACCGTGGTCGGCTCGCCGTCCGGCCCGCGGCCCTCGTGCTGCTTGCGCAGCAGCGTGGTCTTGAGGCCGTTGCGGCGCAGCACCTCCGCGGTTCCGCCCGTCGCGCAGATCTCGAAGCCGAGGTCGGCGAGGCGCTTCACCGGGAAGATCATCGAGCGCTTGTCGCGGTTGGCGACCGACACGAACGCGCGGCCGCGCGTCGGGAGGCCCGAGGAGTACGCCGCGGTCTGCGACTTGGCGAACGCCGTGCCGAAGTCGGAGTCGATGCCCATGACCTCGCCGGTCGAGCGCATCTCCGGGCCCAGCACCGTGTCGACGCCGTGGAAGCGGCCGAACGGCAGCACGGCCTCCTTCACCGCGATCGCTGCACCGATCGGGAGGTCGCCGCCGTCGCCGACGGCGGGCAGCACACCCTCGGCGCGGAGGCCGGCGATGGTCTCGCCCATCGTCACGCGGGCGGCGGCCTTGGCGAGCGGCACCGCCGTCGCCTTGGACACGAACGGCACCGTGCGCGAGGCGCGCGGGTTGGCCTCGAGCACGTAGAGGATGTCGCCGGCGAGGGCGTACTGGACGTTGAGCAGCCCGCGCACGCCGACGCCGCGAGCGATGGCCTCGGTGCTGCGACGGATGCGGTCGATGTCGCCCTTGCCGAGCGTGATCGGCGGGAGCGCGCACGCCGAGTCGCCGGAGTGGATGCCGGCCTCCTCGATGTGCTCCATCACGCCGCCGAGGTAGAGCTCGTGGCCGTCGTAGAGCGCGTCGACGTCGATCTCCACCGCGTCGTCGAGGAACCGGTCGACGAGCACCGGGTGCTCGGGCGAGGCCTCGGTGGCACGCGCGATGTAGTCGTGGAGCATCGTCTCGTCGTACACGATCTCCATGCCGCGTCCGCCGAGCACGTACGACGGACGCACGAGCACGGGGTAGCCGACGCGGTCGGCGACCTCGACGGCCTCCTCGTACGACGTGGCCATCCCGTGCGCGGGCGCGGGAAGCTCGGCCTCGGCCAGCACGCGGCCGAAGGCCCCGCGCTCCTCCGCGAGGTGGATCGCCTCGGGGCTCGTGCCCACGATCGGCACGCCGTTGTCCTTGAGCGCCTGCGCGAGACCGAGCGGCGTCTGGCCGCCGAGCTGCACGATGACGCCGGCGACGGGGCCGACAGCGAGCTCGGCGTGGTAGACCTCGAGCACGTCCTCGAGCGTCAGCGGCTCGAAGTACAGCCGGCTCGAGGTGTCGTAGTCGGTCGACACCGTCTCGGGGTTGCAGTTGACCATCACGGTGTCGTAGCCGGCCTCGCGCAGGGTGAGGCTGGCGTGCACGCACGAGTAGTCGAACTCGATGCCCTGGCCGATGCGGTTGGGGCCGCTGCCGAGGATGAGGACGGCCGGGGTGGTGCGCGGCTCGACCTCGGTCTCCTCGTCGTACGCCGAGTAGTGGTACGGCGTGCGTGCCGCGAACTCGGCCGCGCAGGTGTCGACGGTCTTGTAGACCGGGCGGATGCCGAGGGCGTGCCGCACGCCGCGTACGACGTCCTCGGACATGCCGCGGATCGCGCCGATCTGCAGGTCCGAGAAGCCGTGCCGCTTGGCCAGTCGCATCAGCTCCGGGCTGAGCTCGGGCGCGGCGCGGAGGGCGTCGCCCACCTCGTTGAGCAGCGCGATCTGGTCGAGGAACCAGGGGTCGATGTTGGTGGCCTCGTGCAGCTGCTCGTTGGTCGCTCCGGCCCACAGCGCCTGCTGCACCTTGCGCAGCCGGCCGTCGTGCGGCACCTTCACGGCCTCGATGAGCGCCGCGACGTCGACGTCTGACTTCTCCCCCGACCACGCGAACGGCGCGTCCTTGCGCTCGATCGAGCGCAGCGCCTTCTGCAAGGCTTCGGTGAAGTTGCGGCCGATCGCCATGGCCTCGCCGACGCTCTTCATCGTGGTGGTGAGCGTCTGGTCCGCGGCCGGGAACTTCTCGAACGCGAACCGCGGCACCTTGACCACGATGTAGTCCAGCGCGGGCTCGAACGACGCCGGCGTCTCCTGCGTGATGTCGTTGGGGATCTCGTCGAGCGTGTAGCCGACGGCGAGCTTCGCGGCGATCTTCGCGATCGGGAAGCCGGTGGCCTTGGACGCGAGGGCCGACGAGCGGGAGACGCGCGGGTTCATCTCGATGACGACCATGCGGCCGTCGTCGGGGTTGATGGCGAACTGGATGTTGCAGCCGCCGGTGTCGACGCCCACTGCGCGGATGACGGCGATGCCGACGTCGCGCAGGTGCTGGTACTCCCTGTCGGTCAGCGTCAGGGCCGGGGCGACGGTGATCGAGTCGCCGGTGTGCACGCCCATCGGGTCGACGTTCTCGATCGAGCAGATGACCACGACGTTGTCGTTCTTGTCGCGCATCAGCTCGAGCTCGTACTCCTTCCAGCCGATGATCGACTCCTCGAGGAGCACCTCGGTCGTCGGCGAGGCCTGCAGGCCCGAGCCGGCGATGCGGTGCAGGTCGGCCTCGTCGTACGCGATGCCCGAGCCCGCGCCGCCCATGGTGAACGACGGGCGCACCACGACCGGGTAGCCGAGCGTCTCGACCGCGGCCAGGCAGTCGGCCATCGAGTGGCACACCGCGCTGCGCGCCGACTCTGCCGCGAGACCGGAGTCGTTGATCGCCGCGACGATGTCCTTGAACTTCTCGCGGTTCTCGCCCGCCTCGATCGCGTCGACGTTGGCGCCGATGAGCTCGACGCCGTACCTCTCGAGCACGCCGGCTGCGTGCAGGGCCATCGCGCAGTTCAGCGCGGTCTGGCCGCCGAGCGTCGCGAGCAGGGCGTCGGGGCGCTCCTTCGCGATGATCTTCTCGACGTACTCCGGGGTGATCGGCTCGACGTACGTCGCGTCGGCGAACTCCGGGTCGGTCATGATCGTGGCCGGGTTGCTGTTGACCAGGACCACGCGCAGCCCCTCGGCCTTGAGCACGCGGCACGCCTGGGTGCCCGAGTAGTCGAACTCGCAGGCCTGGCCGATGACGATCGGGCCGGACCCGATCACCATGACCGACTTCAGGTCCTCACGCCTCGGCACGAGCGGCCTCCATCAGGTCGCAGAAACGGTCGAACAGGTACGCCGAGTCGTGCGGACCGGCGGCGGCCTCCGGGTGGTACTGCACCGAGAAGGCGGGGACGTCGAGGGCGCGCAGGCCCTCGACGACGTCGTCGTTGAGGCACACGTGGCTGACCTCGACGCGGCCGTACGGCGTCTCGCTCACGCGGTCGGTCGGCGCGTCGACGGCGAAGCCGTGGTTCTGCGCGGTGATCTCGACCTTGCCCGTGGTGCGGTCCATCACGGGCACGTTGATGCCGCGGTGGCCGTAGCGGAGCTTGTAGGTGCCGAAGCCGAGCGCGCGCCCGAGCACCTGGTTGCCGAAGCAGATGCCGAAGACCGGCCGGCGTGCGTCGAGCGCGGCCTGCACGAGCGCGACGGCGTGGTCGGCGGTGGCGGGATCGCCCGGGCCGTTGCTGAAGAACACGCCGTCGACCCCGACCTCGAGCAGCCTCTCGGGCGTGATGGTCGAGGGCACCACGTGCACCTCGATGCCGCGCTCGGCCATGTGGCGCGGGGTCGCGCCCTTGATGCCCAGGTCGACCGCGGCCACCGTGAACCGCTTCTCGCCGACGGCCGGGATCACCTCGTCGACGTCGATGCTGACCTCGTCGGCCAGAGCCGCGCCGACCATCTGCGGGCTGGCGTGCACCTTGGCGAGCAGCTCGTCGACCGGGCGCTCGGCGGCCGCCCCGCTGAAGACGCCCACGCGCATCGCGCCGCGCTCGCGCAGGTGGCGGGTGAGCGCCCGGGTGTCGACGTCGCTGATGCCGACGATCCCCTGGGCCTCGAGCTCCTGGTCGAGGGTGCGCTCGCTGCGCCAGTTGGAGGCGACGCGGGAGGGGTCGCGCACGACGTACCCGGCCACCCAGATCTGCCGCGACTCGGCGTCGGCGTCGTTGACGCCGTAGTTGCCGATGTGCGGCGAGGTCTGCACGACGACCTGGCGGTGGTACGACGGGTCGGTGAGCGTCTCCTGGTAGCCGGACATGCCGGTCGTGAAGACGGCCTCGCCGAAGGTCTCGCCGACGGCGCCGTACGACCGGCCGCGGAAGACGCGGCCGTCCTCGAGCACCAGCAGAGCCGGCGCGGCGTCGAGCAGCCGCGTCATGAACCCACCACCTCGGTCTTGGCGGACCGCACGGTCCCGTCCAGCAGGGTCGGCCGCCCGCGCAGGAACGTGGCGACCACGGAGGCCGGCAGCGTGCGGCCGGCGTACGGCGTGTTGCGGCTGCGGCTGCGCAGCGCGGAGGCCTCGACCACGTGCTCGCGCGACGGGTCGACGAGCACGAGGTTGGCCGGCTCCCCCGCCGCGAGCGGGCGGCCGTGGCCTGCCAGGCGGCCGATGCGCGCCGGGGCGGCGGACATGCGGTCGGCGACGCCGGCCCAGTCGAGCAGGCCGGTCTCCACCATCGCCTGGGCCACCACGCCGAGCGCGGTCTCGAGGCCGACCATGCCCATGGCGGCCTCGGCCCACTCGCAGTCCTTGTCCTCGACCGGGTGCGGCGCATGGTCGGTGGCGACGATGTCGATCGTGCCGTCGGCCAGCGCCTCGCGCAGGGCCAGCACGTCGCGCTCGGAGCGCAGCGGCGGGTTGACCTTGTAGACCGGGTCGTACGACCGCACGAGCTCCTCGGTGAGCAGCAGGTGGTGCGGGGTGACCTCGGCGGTGACGTCGATGCCGCGCGACTTGGCCCAGCGCACGATCTCGACCGAGCCCGCGGTGCTCACGTGGCAGACGTGCAGGCGGGATCCGACGTGCTCGGCGAGCAGCACGTCGCGCGCGATGATCGCCTCCTCGGCGACCGCCGGCCAGCCGCGCAGGCCGAGCACGCCCGACAGCGGGCCCTCGTTCATCTGGGCGTCCTCGGTGAGGCGCGGCTCCTGGGCGTGCTGGGCGACGACGCCGTCGAACGCCTTCACGTACTCCAGTGCGCGGCGCATGATCACGGCGTCGTGCACGCACTTGCCGTCGTCGCTGAACACGCGGACCTGCGCGGCGCTGTCGGCCATCGCGCCGAGCTCGGCGAGGGCGGCGCCCTTGAGGCCGACGGTCACCGCGCCGACGGGCTGGACGTCGACGTACCCGGCCGCGCGGCCGAGGTGCCAGACCTGCTCCACCGTGCCGGCGGTGTCGGCCACCGGATCGGTGTTGGCCATGGCGAAGACGGCGGTGAAGCCTCCGGCCGCGGCGGCGCGCGACCCGGTCTCGACGGTCTCGGCGTCCTCGCGGCCCGGCTCTCGCAGGTGCGTGTGCAGGTCGACGAGGCCCGGCAGGGCGACGAGGCCCTCGGCGTCGACCTCGATCGCGCCCTCGGCGACGGCGGCGCCAGCGGCGGTCACCTCGGCGATGACGCCGTCGGAGAGGACGAGGTCGGCGGGCTCGCCGCCGAGGATCCGCGCGCGGCGGACGAGGTAGGTCTCGGACATGTCAGGCCTCCGCGGCATCGGTCGAGTCGGTGCCGAGCTGGGCGCCACCGAGGAGCAGGTAGAGGACGGCCATGCGGACCGAGACGCCGTTGCCGACCTGCTCGACGATGACCGATCGGTCGGAGTCGGCGACCTCCGCGGCGATCTCCATGCCGCGGTTCATCGGGCCGGGGTGCATGACGATCGCGTGGTCGGGCAGCGCAGCCATGCGTCGGGCGTCGAGGCCGTAGCGGCGGCTGTACTCGCGGGCGCTGGGGAAGAACGCGGCGTTCATCCGCTCGCGCTGCACGCGCAGCATCATCACCGCGTCGCTGCGCTTGAGGTGCGGGTCGAGCTCGTACGACGTGGAGCACGGCCACGACTCGACGCCGACCGGGAGCAGCGTGGGCGGCGCGACGAGCGTGACCTCGGCGCCGAGGGTCGCGAGCAGCAGCACGTTGCTGCGTGCGACACGGCTGTGCAGCACGTCGCCGACGATCGTGATGCGCCGGCCCTCGAGATCTCCCACACCGTCCGCGAGGTGGCGGCGCATGGTGAACGCGTCGAGCAGGGCCTGGGTGGGGTGCTCGTGCGTGCCGTCGCCGGCGTTGACCACCGAGCCGCCGATCCAGCCGGAGTTGGCCAGGCGGTGCGGAGCGCCGCTCGCGCCGTGGCGGATGACCACGGCGTCGGCGCCCATCGCCTCGAGCGTGAGCGCGGTGTCCTTCAGGCTCTCGCCCTTGGAGACGCTCGAGCCCTTGGCGCTGAAGTTGATGACGTCGGCGGACAGGCGCTTGGCCGCCGCCTCGAACGAGATGCGCGTGCGGGTGGAGTCCTCGAAGAAGAGGTTGACCACGGTGCGGCCGCGCAGCGTGGGGAGCTTCTTCACCGCGCGGTCGGTGAGCGAGGCGAGCTCGGCGGCGGTGTCGAGCACGAGCAGGGCGTCGTCGCGGTCGAGGTCGGCCGCGGACAGCAGGTGGCGCTTCACTTCGACTCCTCGACGTTGCCGTGGCCCGTGCCGCCGGAGATGAGCACGGCGTCCTCGCCGTCGTGCTCGGCCACCAGGACGAGCACCTTCTCCGAGGTGGAGGTCGGGATGTTCTTGCCGACGTAGTCGGCGCGGATCGGCAGCTCGCGGTGGCCGCGGTCGACCAGGACCGCGAGCTGCACCGCGCGGGGGCGGCCGATGTCGTTCATCGCGTCGAGCGCCGCTCGGATCGTGCGGCCGCTGTAGAGGACGTCGTCGACGAGGACGACGACCTTGTCGTCGATGCCGCCCGCGGGGATCTCGGTGGGCAGCAGGGCCCGGGCGGGGGCGCGACGAAGGTCGTCGCGGTACATCGTGATGTCGAGCGAGCCGACGGGGACCTCGCGGCCCTCGATCTCGCGGATGCGCTCGGCCACGCGTCGTGCCAGGAACGCGCCTCGGGTGGGGATCCCCAGCAGCACGACGTCGTCGGCGCCCTTGGCGCGCTCGACGATCTCGTGGGCCACGCGCGTGAGCGCTCGGGCGATCTCCGCAGCGTCGAGGACGGTGCGTGCGTCGTCAGGAGTCCGGGCAGCGGACATCTCGGCGACCCTCCTTCCCCGCCTCACAGGACGGATTTAAAGGACTCGGTCGTCGCCGACCCTACCCGACCACGACCGGGCCGCCGCGGGGCGCACCGAGGAGTGAGACAGCCCACCCTGCACGGCCTGCCGCGGCCACGGCGCGTAACAGGCCCGAGCCGATGCGGCGACCGACCGGACCCGGTGTAACGGTTGGGCCCCGCCACGCTCGGTGCACGCGGTCGCCGCCGTCCGGAGCGCGGGACCGCCCGGTCAGGCTCGCCCGAACGGCCGATGGAACCACCGTGCGCAAGCTGCGTTACGCTGCGTAACATCACCGGTGGGGTGGGGCACGCTGGCTGCCCGGACGACAACGGGGACCGACGGAGGGACACGTCACTCATGGCAACCGACTACGCCAAGGCGCTCGGTGCGCGCCTGCGCGCGATCCGGACCCAGCAGGGCCTGTCCCTGCACGGGGTCGAGGAGAAGTCCCAGGGCCGCTGGAAGGCGGTCGTGGTCGGCTCCTACGAGCGCGGCGACCGCGCGGTGACGGTGCAGAAGCTGGCCGAGCTCGCCGACTTCTACTCCGTGCCGGTCTCCGAGCTGCTGCCGGACTCCTCGCCGGCCGTCTCGGCCGAGCCCCCGAAGCGGCTCATCATCGACCTCGAGCGCCTCGGCCAGGTTCCGGCGGAGAAGGCCGGGCCCCTGGCCCGGTACGCCGCCGCCATCCAGGCCCAGCGCGGCGACTACAACGGCCGGGTGCTCTCCATCCGCCAGGACGACCTGCGCACCCTCGCCGTCATCTACGACGAGGCCCCGAGCCAGCTCGCCGAGCAGCTCATCGGCTGGGGCGTGCTCAACCCCGAGGCCCGCGGCGCGATCGACTGACCGCTCCCCCGACGTACGTCGACGGCCCCCGCTCCACGTGGAGCGGGGGCCGTCGCCGTACGTGCTAGATGCCGCTGGGGATCTGGGTGCCCATGCGGTGCACGCGCATGCCGTTGGTGGTGCCGGGGACGCCCGGCGGAACACCGGCGATGATGACGAGCAGCTCGCCGACGGTGGCGCGCCCGGTCTCCTGCAGCGCGGCGTCGACGATGCTGACCATCTCGTCGGTGCTGCCGACCTTCGGGACCAGGAACGTCTCGACGCCCCACGACAGCGCGAGCTGGCTGCGCACGCGCGGGTTGGGCGTGAACGCCATGAGCGGCATGGCCGGGCGGTAGCGCGAGACGAGGCGGGCCGAGCGGCCGGTCTCGGTGAACGCGATGACGCCCGACGCGTGCACGTCCTGCGCCACGCGTACGGCGGCGCGGGTGATCGAGCGCGACGTGGAGTCGTTGGGGTCGGTGATGACGGGGAGCTTGTCGAGCGCCTCGCCCTCGACCTGCTCGATGATGCGGGCCATCGTGCGCACGACGTGCGCCGGGTGGGCGCCGACCGAGGTCTCGCCCGAGAGCATGAGGGCGTCGGTGCCGTCGAGCACGGCGTTGGCGACGTCGCTCGCCTCGGCGCGCGTCGGGCGCGTCATCGACACCATGGAGTCGAGCATCTGCGTGGCGACGATGACCGGCTTGGCGCGGCGGCGGGCCATGCTGATCGCGCGCTTCTGCACCAGCGGGACCTGCTCGAGCGGGAGCTCCACGCCGAGGTCGCCGCGGGCGACCATGATGCCGTCGAAGGCGTCGATGATCGACTCGAGGTTCTCGACCGCCTGCGGCTTCTCGATCTTGGCGATGACGGGCAGGCGCACACCCTCGTCGTCCATGATCCGCTGCACGTCGAGCAGGTCGTCGGCGCTGCGGACGAACGACAGGGCGATGATGTCGACGCCGAGCCGCAGCGCCCAGCGCAGGTCGGCGACGTCCTTCTCGGACATCGCGGGGACGCTGACGGCGACGCCGGGGAGGTTGATGCCCTTGTTGTCGCTGACGCGGCCACCCTCGACCACCTCGGTGACCACGCGGGTCTCGTCGACCTCGACGGCGCGCAGCGCCACCTTGCCGTCGTCGATGAGGATCATGTCGCCGGGGTTCACGTCGCCCGGCAGGCCCTTGTAGGTGGTGCCGCACTCGTCGACGTCGCCCGGGACGTCCTCGGTCGTGATGGTGAACCGGGCGCCCGGCTCGAGCACGACCGGGCCGTTGGCGAAGGTCGCGAGGCGGATCTTCGGGCCCTGGAGGTCGACGAGGATGCCGATCCCCCGGCCGGCGTTGTCGCCGGCGGAGCGCACCCACTGGTAGACCCGCTCGTGGTCGGCATAGGCGCCGTGCGAGAGGTTCATGCGGGCGACGTCCATACCGGCGTCGACGAGGGACTGGATGCCCTCCTGGCTCGCTACAGCGGGCCCGTGGGTGCAGACGATCTTGGCGCGGCGCACGGAGGTAACCCTATCCCTGCCGATGGATGGTTGAAAACGGTTGCACCCGCGTCCGCGCGTCGCCGCCCGGGCTGGGTGTCCCCGGGCGGCGACGCGGCTAGACGACGAGCGGTCGGGCGGTGGGCGGGATCGGCGCCGGGAGCGTCGTGGTGCCCGAGAGCCAGCGGTCGACGCCGGCGGCCGCCGAGCGGCCCTCGGCGATCGCCCAGACGATGAGCGACTGGCCGCGGCCGGCGTCGCCGGCCACGAAGACGCCCTCGACGCTGCTCATGTAGGAGCGGTCGCGGGCGATGTTGCCGCGCTCGTCGAGCTCGACGCCGAGCTGCTCGAGCAGCGGGCCGCGCTCGGGGCCGGTGAAGCCCATCGCGAGGAACACGTAGTCGGCCGGGAGCTCGCGCTCGGTGCCGGGGACCGGCTCGAAGCGGCCGTCCTTGAACTCCACCTCGACGATCTCGAGGGCCCGCACGCGGCCGCTGCCGTCGTCGACGAAGCGCTGGGTGTTGACGGCGTAGACGCGCTCGCCGCCCTCCTCGTGCGCGCTCGTGACCTTGTACGACATCGGGTACGTCGGCCAGGGCTGGCCCTTGGGTCGCGACTCCGGCGGCATCGGCATGATCTCGAGCTGGGTGACCGAGGCCGCGCCCTGGCGGTGCGAGGTGCCGAGGCAGTCGGCGCCGGTGTCGCCGCCGCCGATGATCACGACATGCTTGCCCGCGACGTCGATCGGCGCGACGTCGAGGTCGCCCTCCTGGACGCGGTTGGCGCCAGGCAGGAACTCCATCGCCTGGTGGATCCCCGCGAGCTCGCGGCCCGGCACCGGGAGGTCGCGCCACTGCGTGGCGCCGACCGAGAGCACGATCGCGTCGTACCGCTTGCGCAGGTCGGTGCCCGTGACGTCGGTGCCGACGTCGACGCCGGAGCGGAACTTCACGCCCTCCGCCTGCATCTGCGCGAGGCGGCGGTCGAGGTGCCGCTTCTCCATCTTGAACTCGGGGATGCCGTAGCGCAGCAGGCCGCCGATGCGGTCGGCGCGCTCGAACACCGCCACGGTGTGGCCGGCGCGGGCGAGCTGCTGGGCAGCCGCGAGGCCGGCCGGGCCCGACCCGATGACGGCGACCGTCTTGCCGGACTGGCGCGGCGCGGGCTGCGGGGTGATCCAGCCCTCCTGCCATGCCGCGTCGACGATCTCGACCTCGACCTGCTTGATCGAGACCGGGTCCTGGTTGATGCCGAGGACGCACGCCGTCTCGCACGGGGCCGGGCAGAGGCGGCCGGTGAACTCGGGGAAGTTGTTCGTGGCATGCAGGCGCTCGCTCGCGGCCTGCCAGTCCTTGCGCCAGACCAGGTCGTTCCACTCGGGGATGAGGTTCCCCAGCGGGCAGCCGTTGTGGCAGAACGGGATGCCGCAGTCCATGCAGCGACCGGCCTGCTTCTCCAGCGCCTCGGTCGAGAAGGGCTCGTACACCTCGCGCCAGTCGCGGATGCGGACGTCGACCGGACGGCGCTTGGGGCCCTCGCGCCCGGTGGTGAGGAAACCCTTCGGGTCAGCCATGGTTCGACTCCATCACTGCGAGCAGGACGTCACGGCCCTCGCGCTCGGCCGCGGCCTGGGCCGCCAGCACGCGCGCGTAGTCGCGGGGCATGACCTTGGTGAAGCGGCCGGCGATCTCCCCCTGCTCGAGCAGGGACGTCGCGACCGGGGACCCGGTCTCCTCCGCGTGGTTGCGCAGGAGCTCGGTCACGCGGGCGACGTCGTCGTCGTCCAGCGGGAGCAGGTCGACCAGCTCGGGGTTCACCCGGCCGGCCACCGCGTCGAGCAGGTAGGCGATGCCGCCGGACATGCCGGCCGCGAAGTTGCGGCCCGTCGGGCCGGCCACGACCACGACGCCGCCCGTCATGTACTCGCAGCCGTGGTCGCCCACGCCCTCGACGACGGCCGACGCGCCGGAGTTGCGGACGCAGAAGCGCTCGCCGACCCGGCCCCGGAGGTAGAGCTCGCCGGAGGTCGCGCCGTACCCGATGACGTTGCCGGCGATGACGTTGTCCTCGGCCACGAACGTCGCGGCGCGGTCGGGGCGCACGATCACGCGGCCGCCCGACAGGCCCTTGCCGACGTAGTCGTTGCTGTCGCCCTCGAGCCGCAGCGTGATGCCCTTGGGGAGGAACGCGCCGAACGACTGGCCGGCCGACCCGGTGAAGGTGAGGTCGATGGTGCCGTCGGGCAGGCCCTCGGCGCCGTACCGGCGGCTCACCTCGGAGCCGAGCATCGTGCCGACGGTGCGGTTGACGTTGCGCACAGGAAGCTGCGCCCGCACGGGCTCGCCCTTCTCGAGCGCGTCGGCGGCGAGCGCGATGAGCTCGTTGTCGAGCGCGCGGTCGATGCCGTGGTCCTGCACGACGGTCTGGTGCAGCGCCGCACCCTCGGGCAGCTCGGGCACGTGCAGGATCGGCGTGAGGTCGAGGCCCTCGGCCTTCCAGTGCGCCACGGCCTTGGACGGGTCGATGAGCTCGGCGTGCCCGACCGCCTCGAGCAGAGTGCGGAAGCCGAGGCTGGCCAGGATCTCCCGCACCTCCTCGGCGAGGAAGGTGAAGAAGTTCTCCACGAACTCGGGCTTGCCGGTGAAGCGCTCGCGCAGCACGGGGTTCTGCGTCGCGACGCCGACGGGGCAGGTGTCGAGGTGGCAGACGCGCATCATGATGCAGCCGGACACCACGAGCGGCGCGGTCGCGAAGCCGAACTCCTCAGCACCGAGCAGCGCGGCGATGACGACGTCGCGGCCGGTCTTGAGCTGGCCGTCGGTCTGCACCACGACGCGGTCGCGCAGGCCGTTGAGCAGCAGGGTCTGCTGGGTCTCGGCGAGGCCGAGCTCCCACGGGCCGCCCGCGTGCTTGAGCGACGTGAGCGGCGAGGCGCCGGTGCCGCCGTCGTGGCCGGAGATGAGGACGACGTCGGCGTGCGCCTTGGCGACGCCGGCTGCGACCGTGCCCACGCCGACCTCGGACACCAGCTTCACGTGCACGCGCGCACGCGGGTTGGAGTTCTTGAGGTCGTGGATGAGCTGGGCGAGGTCCTCGATCGAGTAGATGTCGTGGTGCGGCGGCGGCGAGATGAGGCCGACGCCGGGCGTGGAGTGACGGGTCTTGGCCACCCACGGGTAGACCTTGTGGCCGGGCAGCTGGCCGCCCTCGCCGGGCTTGGCGCCCTGGGCCATCTTGATCTGGATGTCGTCGGCGTTGATGAGGTAGTTGCTCGTCACGCCGAACCGGCCGGACGCCACCTGCTTGATGGCCGAGCGCTTGGAGTCGCCGTTGGGCAGCACCTCGAAGCGCTCGGGGTCCTCGCCGCCCTCGCCGGTGTTCGACTTCGCGCCGAGGCGGTTCATCGCGATGGCGAGGGTCTCGTGCGCCTCGCCGGAGATGGAGCCGTACGACATCGCACCGGTGGAGAAGCGCTTGACGATCTCGCTGACCGGCTCGACCTCGTCGATGCTGATCGGCTCGCGCACGCCGTCCTTGAACGCGAACAGGCCGCGCAGCGTCATGAGCCGCTCCGCCTGGTCGTTCACGCGGGCCGTGTACTGCTTGAAGATGTCGTACCGGCCCTCGCGGGTGGCGTGCTGCAGGCGGAACACCGTCTCGGGGTCGAACAGGTGCGGCTCGCCCTCGCGGCGCCACTGGTACTCGCCGCCGACGTTGAGGCGGCGGTGCGCCGGCGAGATGCCGTTGGGCGGGTAGGCCACGGCGTGCCGGCGCGCGGTCTCCTCGGCGATGACGTCGAGGCCCACGCCGCCGAGCCGCGAGGTGGTGCCGGTGAACCAGCGGTCGACGACGTCCTGCGACAGGCCGATGGCCTCGAACACCTGCGCGCCGCGGTAGGACGCGACGGTCGAGATGCCCATCTTGCTCATGACCTTGAGGACGCCCTTGCCGAGGGCCTTCACGAGGTTGCGGACGGCCTTCTCGGGCGCAATGTCGGTGATGATGCCGCGGCGGACGAGGTCCTCGACCGACTCCATCGCGAGGTACGGGTTGACCGCGGCCGCGCCGTACCCGATGAGAAGCGCGACGTGGTGCACCTCGCGGACGTCGCCGGCCTCGACGATGAGGCCCGCCATCGTGCGCTCCTTCTGGCGCACCAGGTGGTGGTGCACCGCGGAGGTGAGCAGGAGCGACGGGATCGGGGCCTTGTCGGCGTCGGAGTCGCGGTCGGACAGCACGATGAAGCGCTTGCCGTCGGCGATGTGGGCCGAGACCTCGGCGCAGATCTCCTCGAGGCGGGCGGCCAGCGCCTCTCCCCCGCCGTCGACGTCGTAGAGGCCCGAGACCTTCGCGGCGGAGAAGCCGGGCAGGTCGCCGTCCTTGTTGACGTAGAGGATCTTGGCGAGCTCGTCGTTGTCGATCACGGGGAACGGCAGGACGAGCTGGCGGCAGTGGGCAGGGGTCGCCGTGAGGATGTTGACCTCGGGGCCGATGTGGCTCGACAGCGAGGTGACGAGCTCCTCGCGGATGGCGTCGAGCGGCGGGTTGGTGACCTGCGCGAAGAGCTGGGAGAAGTAGTCGAAGAGCAGCCGCGGACGCTCGGAGAGCACGGCGATGGGCGTGTCGGTGCCCATCGAGCCGATCGCCTCGGCACCGGTCTTGGCCATGGGCGCGACGAGGACGCGGAGCTCCTCCTCGGTGTAGCCGAAGGTCTGCTGGCGGCGCAGGACCGAGAGCGTCGTGTGCACGATGTGCTCGCGCTCAGGCAGCGAGTCGAGGTGCATGACGCCGGCGTGCAGCCACTCGTCGTACGGGTTGGCCGCGGCGAGCTCGGCCTTGATCTCGTCGTCCTCGACGATCCGGTGCTGCTCGGTGTCGACGAGGAACATGTGGCCGGGCTGCAGGCGGCCCTTGCGCACGATCGTCGACTGGTCGAAGTCGAGCACGCCCGCCTCGGACGCGAGCACCACGAGGCCGTCGTCGGTGACCCAGAAGCGCCCCGGGCGCAGGCCGTTGCGGTCGAGCACGGCGCCGATGACGGTGCCGTCGGTGAAGCAGACGTCGGCGGGGCCGTCCCACGGCTCGGTCAGGGTCGCGTGGAACTCGTAGAACGCCCGGCGCGCGGGGTCCATCTCGGTGTGGTTCTGCCACGCCTCAGGGATCATCATGAGCACCGCGTGCGGCAGGCTGCGGCCGCCGAGGTGCAGGAGCTCGAGGACCTCGTCGAACGACGCGGAGTCCGAGCCCCCGTCGGTGCAGATCGGGAACAGCCGCGACAGGTCGCCCGGGATCAGGTCGCTCTGGAGCTGGGCCTCGCGCGCCTTCATCCAGTTGCGGTTGCCCTTGACGGTGTTGATCTCGCCGTTGTGCGCGATGAGCCGGTACGGGTGCGCCAGCGGCCAGCTCGGGAACGTGTTGGTCGAGAAGCGGGAGTGCACGAGTGCGAGCGCGGAGGTGTAGCGCTCGTCGACCAGGTCGGGGAAGAACTCCTTGAGCTGGCCGGTCGTGAGCATGCCCTTGTAGACGATCGTGCGCGAGGACAGCGACGGGAAGTAGATGTCCGCCTCGTGCTCGGCGCGCTTGCGCAGGCAGAACGCCATCCGCTCGAGCGCCATGCCCATGACGCGGGGGCCCGCCGACTGCACGAACAGCTGCTTGAAGCGCGGCATCACACCGCGGGCGGTAGCGCCGACCGACGACGCGTCGGTCGGGAGGTCGCGCCACGTGACGACCTCGAGGCCCTCCTCGGCCGCGATCGCCTCGACCTGCTTCATGGCGGCCTGCTCCGCCTCGTCCTCGGACGGCAGGAACGCGATGCCGACGGCGTACGACCGCCGGGGCGGCAGGTCCACGCCCTGCTCGGCGAGCACGGCGTGGAAGAACTCGTCGGGCAGCTGGGTGAGGATGCCTGCGCCGTCGCCGGAGTCGGGCTCGGAGCCGGACGCGCCGCGGTGCTCGAGGTTCTCGAGAGCGGTGATGGCCTTGCGCACGACGTCGTGCGACCTCTCCCCGGACATCTGCGCGACGAAGGCGACGCCGCAGGCGTCCTTCTCGTGCTCGGGGTGGTACAGGCCCTGGGGGGCGGGGATGGCCGACCGCATGGTCACTCCCGGAGGCTCGCCGAGACCGTCACGCGCGCTGGGGCGGGATCAGGTGGGGTCGAGCAGGGGGACGACGTTGGCCGCGCTGCTGTGCTGGGAACTGTAACGGGTGAGGTGTACCGACGTGCAACAGGGAGCGCCGTGTCCCATCTCACGAGACCAGCCGTCTCACATAGTGAAATCCGGGTCAAGGTGGCTTTCACTGCCTTCCGCAGAGAGAACGCCCCATCCATACCCGGGCGGCGCGGGGACAGGCCCAGGTATCGATGTGGGGTTATCTCTGCCAAGGGCAGTGAAAGCCACATTGACCAGGAAATGAGGGGTCAGGAGAGGGAGGTGCCGACGAGGGCGCCGACGCCGAAGGTGACGGCGGCGGCGAGGGCGCCGACGAACAGCTGGCGCAGGCCGGAGAACCACCAGGAGCGGGCGGTTACGCGGGAGACGATCGCTCCCGCCACGAACAGGCCGATCAGGGACAGCACCAGCGACCACACGAGCGTGGTTGCCCCGAAGGCGTACGGCAGCACCGGGATGATCGCGCCGACCACGAACGACAGGAAGGACGAGCCCGCGGCCAGCCACGGGCTCGGGAGCTCGCCCGGGGCCATGCCCAGCTCCTCGCGCGCGTGCACCTCGAGCGCGGCATCCGGGTTCTTGGCGAGCTGGGAGGCCATCTCCACCGCGAGGCCGCGGTCGATGCCCCGGGCGACCCAGATCTCGGCGAGCTCCTTGGCCTCCGCGTCAGGGTTGCGGGAGAGCTCGCGCCGCTCGTTCTCGAACTCCTGCTCGGCGAGCTCGGACTGCGACGCGACCGAGGTGTACTCCCCCGCCGCCATCGAGAACGCGCCGGCCGCGAGGCCCGCGAGCCCGGCGAGGACCACGGCGCTGCGGTTGCCGTCGGCTAGGCCGGAGGTGCCACCGGCGACGCCGGCCATGAGGGCGAAGTTCGACACGAGGCCGTCCATGGCCCCGAACACGGCGGGCCGCAGCCAGCCGCCGGTGACGTCGCGATGGTGCTCGAGAGGGATGCTCACGGCCTAGAACCTACCCGCCGGCCGCGGCCGACGCCCGCGCCCGCGCTGGTTCAGGAGCGTCCTGGGTCCTCGGACTCGGGCGCTGCCTCCGTCCCCGAGGAGGGGACCGGCGATGCGACGGCGTCGTCGTCCGCGCCAGGGCCGGTGTCGCCGTCCGGCGTCTCGGAGTCCTCCGCTGCGGCGTTGCCGCGCAGGACGGCCGGATCCTCGCGACCGGGCCGCAGCCGGGCGCTCACCACGATGTAGACGATGCCGCCGATGACTACGAGCAGGGCCGTGAACACGTTGAGCCGGATGCCGAAGAAGTGGTGGGCGTCGTCGATGCGCATCGACTCGATCACCGCACGGCCCGCGGAGTAGAGCGTGATGTACAGCGCGAAGACGCGGCCGTGGCCCATCCGCCAGCGGCGGTCGGCCCAGACGAGCACGATCGCCACGAGCACGCACCAGATCGACTCGTAGAGGAAGGTCGGGTGGAAGGTCGCGTACTGCGTGTATCCCTCGGGGCGGTTGGCGAGGTCGATCTCCAGCCCCCACGGGAGGTCGGTGGGCGCGCCGAAGAGCTCCTGGTTGAACCAGTTGCCCCAGCGCCCGATCGCCTGGGCCAGCACGATGCCGGGCGCGATGGCGTCGGCGAAGGGCGGCAGCGGGATGCCGCGACGGCGTACGCCGATCCAGGCACCGACGCCGCCGAGGATGACCGCGCCCCAGATGCCGAGGCCGCCGTCCCAGATGCGGAACGCCGCGAGCAGGCCCTTGCCGTTCTCGCCGAAGTAGATCTGGTTGTCCGTGATGACGTGGTAGAGCCGGCCGCCGATGATGCCGAACGGCACCGCCCAGATCGCGACATCGGCCACGGTGCCCGGGAGGCCGCCGCGCTCGACCCAGCGCTTCCCGCCGTACCAGACGGCCACGATGATGCCGAGCAGGATGATCAGCGCGTAGGCGCGGATCGGCAGCGGCCCGAGGTACCAGACGCCCTGGGATGGGCTCGGGATGGACGCGAGGGTGGACAGGTCCGGCGTCCCCGGCGCCGCGAGGGCGCCGGGGACGTGGAGGCCGAGGATGGTCGTCACGAGTTGTCGGCGATGTACTTCTTGAGCGCGTCGATCGTGGCGTAGTTGGCGTTCGGGATCTCCTTGCCGTCCAGGAACAGCGCGGGGGTGCCCGGCACGGCCGAGTCGCGGAAGACGGTGTAGGAGTTGACCGTCCACTGCTTGTAGCTGACCTCGTTGACGCACTTCTCGAAGGTGGTCGCGGCGTCGCCGGTGATCCCTGCCTGGGTCCCGAAGTCGATCAGCTGCTGGTTGGTCCAGCCGTCGCCCTCGACCGCCGGCTGGTTGGCGAACACGATGTTGTGGTACTCGTCGCCCTTGCCGGCGTCGATCGCGCAGCCGTACGCGTTGGCGGCGCGGGTCGACGACTCGGGGTTGGGGCTGCTCGGGAAGTTCTTCTCGATGAAGGTCGTCGGCCGGTAGACGAGCTGGATGGTTCCGTCCGTCGCGAGCTTCTGGATGTCCGAGCCCATGCGCGCCTCGAACGCCGCGCAGGCCGGGCAGCCGAAGTCCTCCCAGATGGAGAGCACGGGCACGTCGGCCTTGTCGTTGACCGGGACGCCCCAGGCGTAGTCGCCGGAGGTGAACACGCCCGTCGGAACCGGCGCGTCGGCCACGACGCCCGTGCTGCCGTTGTCGCCGCCGCGGGAGCCGAGCACGCCGATCGCGATGATGCCGAGCACCAGTACAGCGATCACGCTGCCGCCGATGATCTGGATCCGGCGGTCGCGCTTGCGCTGCTCGGCCTCGGCGGCGGCACGCGCGGCGGCGGCCTTCTCCTTGGTCGACTTCTTGCTCTCAACCATCGTCGTGCTCCTTACAGCGGCGTGGGCACCGTGTTGTGGGGTGAACCGTGTCGTGGGGCGAACAGGGTCGGTGGGGCGTCAGGTCCTCGGGGGGTGCGGTCAGGCCATGCGGTCGGCGTCGACCAGCTCGTCGTCGTCGTCGTCGTACGCCGGGCCCTCGACCGGCTCGCGGTCGAGGGAGAACTTGGTCCGCGGCCAGGCCACCAGCCAGGTGGCCATGCCGACGAACAGGAAGTCGCGCAGGAGGTAGCCGGCGTAGCGGAGGTTCTTGCCGTCCTCGCTCACGTCGCCGCCGCCGCCGAAGCAGCCGCACTCGATCGAGTAGCCGCGCACCCAGACGCTGACGACGCCGAGCATGAAGCCCAGCATGAGCAGCGCAGTGACCAGGGCCGCCCAGCGGGTGAACAGTCCGACGAGCAGCAGCGCTCCGAGCACGAGCTCGAGGACGGGGAGACCCCACGACAGCGCCGGGACCAGCGACTCCGGCACGAGCCGGTAGGCGATGATCACCGAGCGGGCGCCGTCCGCCTCGAAGAGCTTGGGCACGGCGGCGTAGAACAGGATGCCCGCGAGCGCCACGCGCAGAAGCGTGCCGATCCAGGTGCGCACCTCGAGGTTCACGGGCAGATCATCCCTCATCCGGTCGTGGCGGACCGCGACCGGCCCCTCGGGTGTGCCGACGCGCCGGACGCCGCGGTTGTTCCCGATTCAACCAATCGATGCCCGGTTGTGACGGGAGCGCTCAGACCCGGGCGTGCCGTCGGACGCCCTCGGACAGCTCGGCGGCCAGGCGACCCACGGCCGCGATGCCCGCGGCCGGTGAATCGGCGTCGAGCAGCAGGCGGACGAAGGCCGAACCGACGATGACGCCGTCGGCGTACGCCGCGACGTCGGCGGCCTGCTCCGGCGTGGAGACCCCGAGGCCGACGGCGACCGGCAGCGACGTGCGCGGCTTCGTGCGGGCGACGAGCTCGGGCGCCGCGGCCGAGACGCTCTTCACGCCGGTGACGCCCATGAGGGACGCTGCGTACACGAAGCCGCTGGTGATGCCGCAGACGACGTCGATCCGCTCGTCGGAGCTGCTCGGAGCCACGAGGAACACGCGGTCGAGGCCGGCCTCGTCGGTCGCGGCGATCCAGGGACCGGCCTCCTCCGGCGTCAGGTCGGGCGTGATGACGCCCGCTCCCCCGGCGGCGGCGAGGTCCTTCGCGAACCGCTCCACGCCGTAGCGCTCGATCGGGTTCCAGTAGGTCATGACGAGGGTGGGGGCGCCGGTGCGCGCGACGGCCTCGGCCGTGGCGATGACGTCCCTGGTCGTCGTGCCCTGGGCCAGCGAGCGCTGGGCCGCGGCCTGGATCGTGGGACCGTCCATGAGCGGGTCGGAGTACGGCAGGCCGATCTCGACGACGTCGACGCCGTTCTCGACCATCACGCGGATGGCGTCGACGGCGCCGTCGACGGTCGGGAAGCCCGCAGGCAGGTAGCCGACCAGGGCCGCCCGGCCCTCGGCCTTCGCCGCGGCGAAGGCCTCGTGGAGCTTGCTCACGCGCGTCCCTCCGGTGCCCGCTCGCCCTCGAGGATGCCGAACCACCGGCTGGCGGTCTCGACGTCCTTGTCGCCCCGGCCCGAGCAGTTGACCAGGATGATCGCGTCCGGGCCGAGCTCCCTGCCGAGGCGCAGCGCGCCGGCGAGGGCGTGCGCGGTCTCGATCGCGGGGATGATGCCCTCGGTGCGGCAGAGCAGGCGGAACGCCTCCATCGCCTCGGCGTCGGTGACGGCCTCGTACGTCGCGCGCCCCGTCTCGGCGAGGAACGCGTGCTCCGGGCCGACGCCCGGGTAGTCCAGGCCCGCGCTGATCGAGTGCGACTCGACGGTCTGGCCGTCCTCGTCCTGCAGCACGAACGACCGCTGGCCGTGCAGGACTCCGACGCTGCCGCCGGTGATCGCCGCGGCGTGCCGGCCGGTGTCGACGCCGTCGCCGCCGGCCTCGTACCCGCAGAGGCGCACCGAGGGGTCGTCGTAGAAGCCGGAGAAGATGCCGATCGCGTTGGAGCCGCCGCCGACGCACGCGGCCACGGCGTCGGGCAGCCGGCCGGTGAGGGCGAGCACCTGCTCGCGCGACTCGACCCCGATGATGCGGTGGAACTCGCGGACCATCTCGGGGAACGGCGCCGGGCCGGCGACCGTGCCGATGATGTAGTGCGTCGAATCGACGTTGGTGACCCAGTCGCGCATGGCCTCGTTCATCGCGTCCTTGAGCGTGCGGCTTCCGGCCGTCACAGGGACGACGGTGGCGCCGAGCAGCTGCATGCGCGCGACGTTGAGCGCCTGGCGGCGGGTGTCCTCCTCGCCCATGTAGACCACGCACTCGAGGCCGAAGAGCGCGGCGGCAGTCGCCGTTGCCACTCCGTGCTGACCGGCACCGGTCTCGGCGATGACGCGCGTCTTGCCCATCCTCAGCGTGAGCAGCGCCTGGCCGAGCACGTTGTTGATCTTGTGCGAGCCGGTGTGGTTGAGGTCCTCGCGCTTGAGCAGGATGCGCGCGCCGCCGGCGTGCTCGCCGAACCGTCGGCACTCGGTGACGGGGTTCGGGCGGCCGGTGTAGTTCGCCTGCAGCGAGGCGAGCTCGGCCTGGAACTCGGGGTCGTCCTTGGCCGCGCGGAACGCGGCGTCGAGCTGGTCGAGGGCGACGATGAGCGCCTCGGGCACGAAGCGACCGCCGAACCGGCCGTAGTGGCCGCTGGTGTCGGGGAACGACGTCGTCGAGGCGGGGCTCTCGGTGGCGGTCATGCGGGAAGTCTCCCAGGGGTCGGGCGGTTCAGCCACGCGCGTTCTTCACGGCGGGGTGCGCCCCGGCCGCGACGAGGTCCTGCACCGCGGTGCGCGGGTCGCCGCCGGTCACGAGGCTCTCCCCCACGAGCACGGCGTCGGCGCCGGCGTGGGCGTAGGCGATGAGGTCGTGGGGCCCGCGCACGCCCGACTCGGCGATGCGCACGCAGTGGTCGGGGATCGACGGCGCGACCCGGGCGAACGTCTCCCGGTCGACCTCGAGGGTCTTGAGGTTGCGCACGTTGACTCCGACGACGGTCGCGCCCGCGTCGACCGCGCGCACGACCTCCTCCTCGTCGTGCACCTCGACGAGCGGAGTCAGGCCGAGCGAGCGGGCGCGCTCGATCAGGGACACGAGCGCCTCCTGCTCGAGGGCCGCCACGATCAGCAGCGCGACGTCGGCGCCGTACGCCCGGGCCTCCCACAACTGGTAGCTCGAGACGATGAAGTCCTTGCGCAGCACGGGTACGTCGACGGCAGCGCGGACCGCGGCGAGGTCGTCGAGCGAGCCGTCGAACCGGCGCTGCTCGGTGAGGACGCTGATGATGTGCGCGCCACCGGCCTCGTAGTCGCGGGCGAGCGCGGCAGGGTCGGTGATCGCGGCGAGCGCTCCCTTGCTCGGGCTGGACCGCTTCACCTCGGCGATGACAGCGACGCCGTCCTGGCGCAGGACCGCCTCGGCGTCGATGGCCGCAGGCCTGGCTGCGGCGAGCCGCTTCAGGTCCTCGAGGCTCGTGCGCTCCTGCCGCGCGGCGAGGTCCTCCCGCACGCCGGCCAGGATGTCGTCGAGCACCGTCATGCGCCGAGGCTATCCGCCCCGGGCCCGGCGCAATGCCGCCGGGTCCTTCAGGCGGACGCGCCCGAGCCGAGCCAGGCGAGCGCCGGCACTCCCCCGACGTTGCGGACGACGGTGAACAGGACCAGCGCCGCCACCACGGGCCACAGCACCTGGGGGCGCAGCACCGCGGCCGAGAACGACTGCAGCGGGTGCGAGGTACGGCCCTCGGGGTCGCCGATCCACTCGCGGCGCAGCCACGCCGCCCACAGCAGGACGAGCGGCACGGCGAAGGCGACGGCGAGCAGGTTGTGGTCGGACGCGCCCACGAGATCGAGACGGGTCAGCGAGTGCGCGGCGCGCAGGCCTCCGCAGAAGGGGCAGTCGAGGCCGGTCAGGGCCTTGGTCGGGCACAGCGGATAGTGGCCGGGCTGGTTGGGGTCGACGAGGCCGATGTAGGCAGCACCGAGGAGCGCCGCGGCGCCCACGGCGAGCGGTGCGCGGGCGGCCCTCGGGATCATGGGCCCAGCGTAGGCGCGGACGCCGGCAGCACCACGCCGATCCGGGCGCCGCCCTCCGGCGCGGCGCCCGCGAAGGCCCGCCCGCCGAGGCGCTCGGCCAGGCGGCCCACCAGGGCGAGGCCGACGCCGGTGCCCACCGTGCGCACGCCGCGGTAGCGCTCGTAGAGCGCGGCCGGCTCGAAGGCCACGGCGACGTCGTCGGCGGTCAGCCCGGGCCCGCCGTCGCGGACCTCGAGGACTGCCCCGCCCGCCTCGGGCCGCAGCGCGATCACGAGCGGCCCGCCAGACGGGGTGACCCGCAACGCGTTCTCGCACAGGTTGTCGATGATCTGCCGCACCCGCAGCGGGTCCGTGCGCGCGACCAGGGACGCCGGCAGCTCGGCCGAGAACCGCACTCCGACCTTCTCGCAGCGCTGCGCCCAGACCCCCGCCGCCTCGCCGCACAGGGCCACGAGGTCGACCTCGGCCACCGACAGGCGCAGATCGGCGGCGCCGAGCCGGGCCAGGTCGAGCAGGTCGGCGACGAGCCGTTCGAGCCGCTGGGCCTCGGCGAGCATGAGCGCTCCGGCGGCCGGCACCTGCTCGGACTCGACGACGCCGTCGGCGAGGGCCTCGGCGTACCCGGTGATGCCGGTGAGCGGCGTGCGCAGCTCGTGGCTGACCGTGAGGAGGAAGTCGCGCTGGCGACCCTCGCTGCTCGCGAGCGCGGCGGACAGCCGGTTGAGCGACTCGGACACCGTCGCCACCTCCTCCGGCCCGTCGACGGGGAGCGCGACATCGCGCGCGCCCGAGGCCATCCGCTCGGCGGCGTCGGACGCCTCCCGCAGCGGCCGCACGAGCCGCCGCGCGGCGAGCAGGCCGACTGCCACGGCGACCAGCAGGCCGATCGCTCCGGCGAGGAGCAGCCGGCGCAGGGCCACGGAGCTCTGGGAGATCGCGGTCCCGGCGTCCTGCAGCAGGAACACCGAGCGGTTGGCCGAGACGGGACGCCCCTCCACGAGGACGGTCCCGCCGGACGCGGTGGCCCGTACGTCGCTGACGCTGCCGCCGGCGCGGACCGTCGCGAGGTCGGCGTCGGTGATCGGCGGGGACGCCGTGCCGCGGGCCCGTACCACCTGCACGTCGATGCCCTGCGCTGCCAGCACCTGGCGCAGCCGGGCGCCGCTCATCATCTGCCCCATCACGCCGTCGTCCTGGCGCTGCAGGACCTCGGCGAGCAGGTCCGCCTGCAGGCCCAGCTGGCGCGCGGCCTGGCTCTGGGCCGAGGCGCTCACGAGCGGGTACGACACGACACCGGCCACGAGCACCGCCACGACCGCGACGAGCGAGGTCACCAGGGCCAGCTGGGCGCCGAGCGAGGTCCGTGCGGGGCGCCCGCTCACGGTGCGTCCGCGCTGTAGCCGACGCCGCGCACGGTCCGGATCGGGCTGGCGTCCCCGAGCTTGGCCCGCACCTGGGCCACGTGGACGTCCACGGTCCGTGTGCCGACGACGGCGGCGTACCCCCAGACCTCGGACAGGAGCTGCTCGCGGGAGAGCACCCTGCCCGGGCTGCGCATGAGGTGCACGAGGAGGTCGAACTCGGTCGCCGTCAGCTCCACCTCCGCGCCGTCGACCCGCACCTTGTGCGCGTCGCGGTCGACCTCGACCCGGCCGAGCACGAGATGGGGGGTCGCGGTCGCGACCGCGCTGCGGCGTACCGCGGCCTTCACCCGCGCCACGACCTCGCGCGGCGAGAAGGGCTTGGTGATGTAGTCGTCGGCGCCGAGCTCGAGGCCGAGCACGCGGTCGATCTCGTCGTCGCGGGCGGTGCAGAACAGGATCGGTACCCAGTCACCGTCGGCCCGGAGCCGCCTGCACACCTCGGTGCCGTCCATCTCCGGGAGCCCGACGTCGAGGACCACGGCCACCGGGTGCAGGGACCGGGCCGAGGCGAGCCCGCCGCGGCCGTCGCGCTCGACGTGGACGCCGAAGCCCTCGCGGGAGAGGTACAGGCGGAGCAGGTCGGCGATCGCGGCCTCGTCCTCGACGACGAGGACGAGGCCCTTCTGCTCGCCGGACGCGGTGCTCACGGCCTCAGCGTGGCAGAGCAGGAGGCGCGCTCACGTGAGCGCGATGTTCGGGTCGTGCAAAGAGTGCGGCCGTCCTCAGTGCTCGGCGGGGGCGGTGCCCTGGCCGTAGCCCATCATCGACATGACCTTGCCGACGACGCCGCCGAGGATGAACAGCCCGACGCCGCCGACCCAGAACAGCAGCCAGTTGGCCGCGAGGACGCCGACGGCCCCGATCACGAACGCGATCATGCAGATCGTGACGGCGGTCCACGCGGCAGGGGTGTTGCCGTGGGAGTTGAACGGGCGCTCGCTCATGGGGTGTCCTCCGGTGCGTCGGTCGGCGCCATCATGCCAGCCCCGGGACCTCCGGGCGCGCTCCGGGTGGGACCCGGCGTGGTGGGAGAGGGATCGGCCGCGGACGTGTCGACGGTCGGGTCGACGCCCTGGTCGAGCTGGTCCCAGGCGCTCGCCGAGCCGGCGGCCGCCGAGGCGGGCGCCTCGCCCTCGGTCCGCTCGTACCGGCGTCCCATCACGGGCCAGGTGCCGCCGCGCAGGACCGCGAGGACGCCCACCACGACGACGAGCAGGCCTCCGACCGCCACGACGAGCCACCAGGGGCGGACCGCGAGATCGGCCTGCACGTCGACGCCGGCCTTGTCCGAGACGAGGCGCAGGACGTCGGCCCGGTCGTCGGCACCGAGCCCGAACCACAGGGCGCCGACCAGCGCGATGAGCCCCTCGACCACGAGCAGCACGCCGGTCACGGCCCGGCCGACGCGCCGGGTGGCGATGAGGCCGGCGACGCCCGCGAGCGCGAGGATCGCGGACGCCGACGCCGCGGGCTGCACCTCGCGGCCCTTGAGCTCCACCGCCAGCGAGGGCAGCCCCTCCTGGGCCACCACGGCGCTCACCCAGACCTGGGCGTAGCCGAGGAAGAGCAGGGCGGCGGCCGCGCCGAGCAGGACGAGCGCGGTGCGGTACCCGCGCCGGTCGGGCTCGGCAGGGGCGTCGGTCACGAGGTGCCCGCCGGACGCATCGTCGCGGCCATGGCCACGGCGCGCAGGACCGCGGCCGCCTTGTTGCCGCACTCCTCGTGCTCGGTCTGCGGCACCGAGTCGGCCACGAGGCCCGCACCCGCCTGCACGTGCGCCACGCCGTCCTTGATGACGGCTGTGCGGATCGCGATGGCGGTGTCGAGGTCGCCGGCGAAGTCGAGGTAGCCGACGCAGCCGGCGTACACGCCGCGGCGCACGGGCTCGAGCTCGTCGATGATCTCCATGGCCCGGGGCTTCGGCGCGCCCGACAGCGTGCCCGCCGGGAACGTCGCCGCCAGCACGTCGTACGCCGACCGGCCGTCGGCCACGGTGCCGACGACGGTCGAGACGATGTGCATGATGTGGCTGTAGCGCTCGATCTTCATGAACTCGACGACCTCCACCGACCCCGGTGCGCAGACGCGGCCGAGGTCGTTGCGCCCGAGGTCGACGAGCATGAGGTGCTCGGCGCGCTCCTTCTCGTCGGCGAGCAGCTCGTCGGCCAGCGCGTTGTCTTCCTCGGGCGTCGCGCCGCGCGGCCGGCTGCCCGCGATCGGGTGCAGCAGCGCACGACCGCCCTCGACCTTGACGAGCGCCTCGGGCGAGGAGCCGACGACGTCGAACGCGACGTCCTCCGACAGCGATCCGTCGGCCGTGGCCGCGGGGACGCGCAGGAGGTACATGTACGGGCTCGGGTTGGTCACCCGCAGCACGCGGTAGACGTCGAGGGAGGCGGCCGGGCTCGGCGTGCTGAAGCGCTGGGACAGCACGATCTGGAACGCGTCGCCGGCGCGGATGTACTCCTTGCAGGCCTCGACGCCGGCCATGTACGTCGCGGCGTCGGTGCGCGAGGCGACCTCGCCGACGGCGGCGACGTCGTACGTCACCGCCGACGCGGCGGAGTGGGTGCCGAGGTCGGACTGCATGGCGTCGAGGCGGCGCACCGCGTCGGCCCACGCCTCGTCGACGCGCTCGTCGGTCGCGTCGTAGTTGATCGCGTTGGCGATGAGCAGCACCGAGCCGTCGTGGTGGTCGAGCACCGCGAGGTCGGTGGCGAGCAGCATCGCGAGCTCGGGCACGCCGATCTCGTCGGGGTTGGAGTCGGGCAGCCGCTCCCACCGGCGGACCACGTCGTACGACAGGTAGCCGACCATGCCGCCGGTGAGCGGGGGCAGGCCGGGCAGCCGCTCGGTGTGCAGCGCGGCGATCGTGTCGCGCAGCGCCTCGACCGGGCTCCCGCCGGCGGGGAGGCCGACCGGCGCGTTGCCGAACCAGCGGGCCTCGCCGTCGACCTCGGTGAGCATGGCAGCGCAGCGCACCCCGACGAACGAGTAGCGCGACCACGACCGGCCGTGCTCGGCCGACTCGAGGAGGAAGGTCCCGGCGCGCTCCCCCGCGAGCTTGCGGTAGAGGCCGGTCGGCGTCTCGCCATCGGCGAGGAGGCGGCGTACGACGGGGATCACACGACGGTCGCGGGCGAGCGCGCGGAACGTCTCGAGGTCGGGAGCGGCGGACCCGGCGAAGCCGGCGGGGTACGGCGTCGCCGCGGTGGCGGTCATGCCGGCACCTCGAGCAGCAGGTCGGCGTCGAAGCAGGTGCGGTCGCCGGTGTGGCAGGCGGCTCCGACCTGGTCGACCTTCACGAGCACGGTGTCGCCGTCGCAGTCGAGGCGCACCTCCCGCACGTGCTGCACGTGGCCGGAGGTGTCGCCCTTGACCCACAGCGACTGCCGGGAGCGCGACCAGTACGTCGCGCGGCCCGTGCTGAGAGTGAGCCGCAGGGCCTCGGCGTCCATCCAGGCGACCATGAGCACCTCGCCGGTGTCCCACTGCTGCGCGACGGCGGCGACGAGGCCGCGGTCGTCGAAGCGCACCCGGTCGAGCAGGTCCTGCGATGGCGTCTCGGTCACGCGCGCCATTCTGCCGTGGCCGCCTGCGCCGGACCTTCCGGGTTACGGCAGCGGCCCGTGCGAGGATCGCGGCAGGACCGGAGCGGCCGACGCGGCCGCCGACCTGCAGGGGGAGCTGTGACCGAGCCGCCGCGCGACCCGCGCGATCCGTTCGCGCCGCCGGACGGGCAGGCGTCGGCGCCGCCGCCCGCGCCGGCCTTCCCTCCGCCCAGCGGTGCTCCGCTCCCGCCTCCGGCCTGGACCGGCGACCCCTACGGCGCCCCTGCCGCTCCCTCGTCGCGACGCCGGGGCTGGATCATCGCGGCGGCGGTGATCGGCGGGGTCGCGGCGATCGGCGTGATCGGAGCTGCGGCGCTCTCGGTGCTGGGCGGGGCCCTGGAGCAGACGTCGACGTCTGCCACCGGCGAGGTCTGGATCAGCGAGGTGCCCACCGGCCGCTGCTACATCCTGGACGACGCCGACCGCCGCGAGGACCTCGCCGGCTACGTGACGCTGATCGACTGCCGGTTCGCGCACGACGGCCAGGTGTACGGCGCCGTACCGCTCGACTTCGACGGGTGGCCCGGGCAGCGCGCGGTCAACGACGCCGCGGGCGCTGGGTGCCGGGCGAAGGACGCCCTGCTGGACGAGGCCGTCTTCGACGCCTCGGGCCTGTCGGGCAGCTGGTACACGCCGTTCGAGGAGGACTGGGACGTCGAGGCCCACACCGCGCAGTGCGTCGTCGAGAGCGACGGCGCGCTCGGGCTCACGCGCTCGTGGCTGAAGGCCGACGCGTCGCCCGCCCCCTCGGCGTAGGGCCGGTCAGGAGCGGCGCAGCCAGCGCCCGCCCTCGCCGACGGTCAGGAGCAGGAGCACCGAGAGCGAGGCGCCGATCGCGATCCACGTGCCGATCCCCGATGAGCTGCCGTTGACGATCTGCCAGAGCGAGCCGAGGACGCTGAGCCCCGTCAGGACGACAAGCGTCCAGCCGGCCCACCTGCGGCCGGCGATCACGAGGGCGCCGAGCGCGATGTAGAGGGCGGACATCGCGGCCACGACCAGGCCCGAGACCAGGATCGCGGTGAGGAAGGCAGCCGCCATCCCCTCCATGCCCGCCGCATCGGCGCCCGCGGCAGCGAGGGCGGAGTCGACCTCGCCCTTGGCCCCGAGGTAGCCGAGCAGGATCACGCCGGCGGCGAGCACGCCGAGCACGCCGAGCGCGATGGACACGATGCCGGCCGCGAGCACGGATCCGGGTCGGGCGTCGGCCCGCGGCGGGAGGGCGCGGCGGTGCGGACGAGCCGCCATCGCGGCTGCCGGATCCCACACGGCGGGGGCGTCGTCGTAGCCGGCCGCGAGGCTGTTGTGGACGGGCACCGCGCCGTACCCCGGTGCGGCGAGCGGGCCGGTGGGCCGCGCCTCCTCGACGGGGAGCCCGAACTGGTTCACCGCCGGCGCCTCCGGCGCGTAGCTCTGCTGGAGGGGCGGCTGCGGTGCGGACGGCATGCCGAAGCGGTCGGTCGTCTGCCCTGCCGGCTTCGAGCGTGGGCCCGTCGCGAAGAAGTCGTACTCGGGTGCTGCCATGGCGGCGTCCCTCCCACCGCGGGAGAGGGATCTCCCGCCCCCTCTCGACCTCGGCAGGTCCGGTCCCGACCTTGAGGCGGGAGGCCGGACCGAGCGGGGCGACGTAGGCTCGCCGGGTGCCGCGGGGACGCGCGGCCAGGAGGAGGACCGGTGGCCAGCAACTCCGTCGCCCGCGCCGAGCGGGCGGCCCTCGCCGACCTCATGCTCGAGGTCGGCCCGGACTCCCCCACCCTGTGCGGCGGGTGGACGACGCGCGACCTCGCGGCCCACCTCGTGCTGCGCGAGCGCCGGCCGGAGGCCGCAGGGCTCGTGATACCGGCGCTGCGCGGCCGGATGGAGTCGGTGCAGGACGGTATCGCGCGCCGCCCGTACGACGAGCTCGTGGCCGAGGTGCGCCAGGGCCCGCCGTTCTGGAACCCGATGAACATCGGGCCGATCGACGCCGCGTCCAACACGGTGGAGTTCTTCGTGCACCACGAGGACGTGCGCCGCACCCAGGACGGCTGGACGCCGCGCACCCTGGACGCGGCCACCACCGCGGCCCTCTGGTCGACCGTTCCCACCCTGGTGAAGGCGATCGCCCGCCGCTCCCCCGTCGGGATCGACGCCGCGCCCACCGACGGCCCCGCCGCCGGGACCATCGTGCGGCTCAAGGGCGGCACCCCGTCGGTGACGCTGTCGGGGCCCGTCGGCGAGATCGTGCTGGCTGTCTATGGCCGCATCACCGAGGGCCTCGAGGTGATCGGCGACCCGGCCGTCGCCGAGGCGTTCCGCAGGTTCCCGCGCTGACGCGACGAGGTCAGCGCACCGGGTGGCCGGATGCGCGCAGGGCGTCCTTGACCTCGCCGATGGTGAGGTCGCCGAAGTGGAAGACGCTGGCCGCGAGCACGGCGTCGGCCCCGGCGTCCACGGCCGGGGCGAAGTCCTCGACCTTCCCCGCGCCGCCGCTGGCGATCACCGGCACGCTCACGCTGGCGCGGACGGCGCGCAGCAGCGGGATGTCGTAGCCGTCCTTGGTGCCATCGGCGTCCATCGAGTTCAGCAGGATCTCGCCCGCGCCGAGCTCGGCCGCCTGCACCGCCCAGCCGACGGCGTCGATCCCGGTGGAGCGGCGGCCGCCGTGCGTGGTGACCTCCCAGCCGGAGTCGGTGACCACTCCGTCGGGGCAGCGGCGCGCGTCCACGGACAGCACGATGCACTGGGCGCCGAAGCGCTCGGCGCCCTCGCGCAGCAGCTCGGGTCTGGCGATCGCAGCGGTGTTCACACCGACCTTGTCGGCGCCGGCGCGCAGCAGCCGGTCGATGTCGTCGACGGTCCGAACTCCCCCGCCGACCGTCAGCGGGATGAACACCTGCTCCGCCGTGCGGCGCACGACGTCGTAGGTCGTAGCGCGGTCGCCGCTGCTCGCGGTGATGTCGAGGAACACGAGCTCGTCGGCGCCCTGGGCGTCGTACGCGCGGGCGAGCTCGACGGGGTCGCCGGCGTCGCGCAGGTCGACGAAGTTCACGCCCTTGACGACGCGACCGGCGTCGACGTCGAGGCAGGGGATCACGCGGACTGCGACGGGCACGTCGTACAGCCTAGGGCGGCCGCCCCGACGGGCCTTCCCGGGTTCTCTGCCTTACCGTCGAACCATGAGCGAGCACCCGGGCGGAGCGCAGTCGATCGCCGAGACCCAGCGCCTCGGCGCCAGCACCTACCTGCTGCTGACGACGTACCGCAAGGACGGCACCGCCGTCCCCACGCCCGTGTGGGCCAGCACCGACGGCACCCGCCTCTACGTCTGGACCCAGGCCGACGCCGGCAAGGTGAAGCGGGTGCGCAACCGGGGACACGTCCAGGTGGCCCCGTGCGACGCCCGGGGCGCGCTGCAAGGCGCCCCCGTCGACGCGAGCGCGCGGGTGCTCGACGACCCGGCCGACATCGCCCGGGTCGAGAGCCTGCACAAGGCGAAGTACGGCGTGCAGTTCTCCGCCTTCCGCACGGCCGGCAAGGTGCTCCGGCGCGGCCGCGGCTACGCCGCGCTCGAGCTCACGGTCGTCTGAGCCTCGACGACCCGGTCGCCGCCCGCCCAGCGCAGGGCGGCGCCGGCGGCGAGCATGACGGCGATGGCGACGGCCGCGTTGAGCGGCAGCCCCGCATAGTCGATCGTGCGCGTCGGGAATCCGGCGAGCCCGGTCGCGGAGATCATCAGGGTGCAGATGCCGATCGCGGCGGTGGCGGCCGCAGCAACCCACGCGGCGGTGGTCGGGCCCGGCCGGCGCGAGGCGAGCGGGGCGTCCCACCACACGAGCGGCGCGTGCTCGAGGGGCCACAGGAGCCGCACGACCGCCCACACGCCGACGGCGTACGCCGCGACGAAGGCGATGCTGCCGACCAGGTAGCCCCAGCCGGCGGGCACGGGGTAGCCGCCGTCGCCGATCGCGACCGGGCGGTCGAGGCCGAGCGCGTGGGCGGCCGTCGCGACGCCGATGAGCACCGGCAGGTGCCACAGGTACAGCGTCATCGCCACGAGGTTGATGCCCGTGACCGGGCGCCAGACCGACGGCCGCTCGAGGAGCCGGCGCAGCGGCGCGTCGAGCAGGGTCACGAGCGCGGCGAGGACGACGGCGTGGACCGCCAGCACGATCGTGGGCGGAGCCATGTTGCTCACCGGCTCCCCCGGCATGCCGACCATCGAGACGGGGTACGGGCCGTACCGGATGAGAACGGCGTTGACCGCGAACCCGGCGCAGACCACGGCGACCATCGCCCGCCACGGGTAGGAGGCGAGGGTGCCGTGGGCGCGCAGCGAACCGGCGTACGCCGGGACCGCCCAAACCAGGACGAAGTTGAGGAGCGCGATCGCCTCGGGGAGGCCGAGGGCGAACCGCGCGAGGTCGACGAGGGCGACGAGCGCGAGAAGGAGCAGCAGGCCGAGCGCTCCGCCGCGCCGGCTGGTGGCGCGGAACAGCGGCGCGAGCGCGGTGACGAGAAGGTAGGCCCCGAGGAACCAGAGGAGCTGCGTGGTCAGCAGCATGAGCGGCTCGGCCGTGCGCGCGGGCGCCAGCAGCGTGACGGCCGTCGCGATCACGGCCATGAGCGCGAGGTAGATCCACGCGGGGCGCAGGAGGCGGCGTCCGCGTCCCCAGAGCCAGCTCGCGTAGTCGCCGCCGCGGGCGTGGTGCCGGTCGTACGACAGGGCGTTGGCCGCGCCGCCCGCGAAGAAGAACAGCGGCATGATCTGCAGGATCCAGGTGAGCGCCTGGGTCCACGGGTACGCCGCGAGCAGGTTGCCGAGCACGGGCACGCCGTCGGGCCACGCGACCACCGCCATGACCACGTGCCCGCCCACCACGACGAGCAGGGCGGCCGCCCGGGCGCCGTCGACGACCCGGTCGCGGTCGGGCGGCGTCTCCGCCGCGGCGCGCGCGGTCGGCACCGCCACGAACACGCGTCCGCTCACGGCCTCAGCGTGGCACTTCAAGTTTGCGATGAAGGCGACCTTCATCCAATAGAGCCGAACAATTCCGGCCATCATGCACGGCGTCGTCCACAGCTCCGTGTCGCCATGTGCAGCAGCGGGGCGCCCAGAGCGGTACGCCGGGGTGCGCCGGCCGATCCGCGCGGCTCCGCCGGCGTACCGCGGGAGACCGCTGTCAGGCGGCGTGGCGGTCGGTGAAGTCGAGGATGCGGGTCCAGGCGTCGGCGCAGGCCTCGGCGTGGTCGGCGAAGCTGCGGTCGAAGAAGGAGTGCGGCGCACCGTCGTACACGTGCCGCTCCGCGTCGATGCCGCGCTCGGTCAGGGTCGCGATGAGGCCGTCGAAACTCTCCGGGGCGATGCTCTGGTCGGCGCCCGCGAGGAGCATGAGGATCGGCGCCTGCACCTGGTCGGCGACGGGTCCGACGTTGTCGACGCTGCCGTAGAAGCCGATGGCGCCTGCGATGCCGGGCTGGTCGGCGGCCTGGCGGTAGGAGTTGCGACCGCCGAAGCAGAACCCGACGGTGAACACCGACTCCACGCCGTCGGCACGGAGCTTGTCGATGCAGGCCGCGACGTCGGCGGCGATGCCCTCCGACGTGGTCTGCGGGATGTGGGTCTGCCAGTCGAAGCCCTCAGCCCGGTCGTCGGAGTCCGCCGTACGCCCGAACCAGTCGAAGGCGACGGCGTGGAAGCCGGCCTCGGCGAACCGCTCGGCGAGGTGCTTGTAGTAGTGATGCAGGCCCCGGATGTCCGGGAGGATCACGACGCCGCGGGTCGACGGCGCCGCCGGGTGCGCCTCGTACGCCATGAAGCTGTTGCCGTCGGCGGCGGTGAGGCGCAGGTCGCCGTGGGTGCCGACCTCCCCCTGGAGCGGCGGGGCGGGCGGGCGGGACTCGTCGCTGTGGCACATGCGCGCGACTCTAGGCGGGCAGCGCTCGACGCGCAGGGTGACCCGGACCTCGCGCCGCCGGCTCCCGCAGGTCTACCCGCCGATGATGGCCGGAATTGTTCGGCTCTATTGGATGAAGGTCGCCTTCATCGCAAACAACCGACTAGGGCATGACGCCGGGGATGCCGCCGTCGAGGCGGAACTCGCTGCTCTCGACGCGCGGCGCGACGGCGGCCAGGGCTTCGGGCAGCGTGAAGGCACCGGCGTACAGCGCCTTGCCCACGATGGCGCCCTCGACGCCGAGCGGCACGAGCTCGCTGATGGCGTGCAGGTCGGCCAGCGACGACACGCCGCCGGACGCGACGACCGGCTTGTCGGTGCGCTCGCACACCTCGCGCAGCAGCTCGAGGTTGGGGCCGGTGAGCGTGCCGTCCTTGCGCACGTCGGTCACGACGTACCGGGCGCAGCCCTCGGAGTCCAGGCGCGCGAGCACCTCCCAGAGGTCGCCGCCGTCCTGGGTCCAGCCGCGGGCGGCGAGCGTGGTGCCGCGTACGTCGAGCCCGACGGCGACGCGGTCGCCGAACTCCGCGATCGCACGGGCGCACCACTCCGGGTTCTCCAGGGCCGCGGTGCCGATGTTGACGCGCGTGCAGCCGGTGGCGAGCGCGGCCCGCAGCGACTCGTCGTCGCGGATGCCGCCGGAGAGCTCGACCTGGATGTCCATGCGGCCCACGACCTCGGCGAGGAGCGCGGCGTTCGACCCGCGGCCGAACGCGGCGTCGAGGTCGACGAGGTGGATCCACTCGGCGCCCTGCTCCTGCCAGGCGAGCGCAGCCTCAAGGGGGTCGCCGTACGACGTCTCGCTGCCGGCCTCCCCCTGCACGAGCCGGACGGCCTGGCCGTCGGCGACGTCGACGGCGGGGAGCAGCTCCAGGTAGGTCATGCGGCCAGCCTAACGAGCGGGCCGGAACGGCGGCCGGGCGCCCGCTACCGCGGAGTAGAGGTCAGGACGTGCAGTTCAACTGCCTTGATCGACCCTAAGGGCCGGAAAAGAGAGTCAGCGGCGGTCGAAGAGCAGGACGCGGACGACGGGGAGGATGAGGAGGGAGAGCAGGAAGACCCAGAGGCGGGCGGCCCAGTCGGGGACGAACCACCAGACGACGGCCTGCACGCCGAGGAACAGCACGAGGAGCACGAGGAACCGGCGGCGCCGGCGCGGAGCCAGCGGGTCGTTCGGCGGGAACGTGCGCCGCCACCACCGGCCGAGCCGCGTGCGGGCCCTGCCGACCGGCTCGGTCACCGTCCCCGCGACGGCGGCGCGCTGGGACGCCCGACGTCGGCTGCGCTCGCGCTTCTCGCGCTCGACCGCGGCCGCCGCCTCGCGCTCGGCGCGCCGACGGGCGCGCTCCTTGCTCATCGTTGGGCCCGGCGGAGGGCCGCCCGGAGGCGCGCGCGGACCACGGGCTCGAGGGTCACAGCGTCGCGACCCAGTTGGCGAGCAGGCGGGCCCCGGCGTCGCCGGACTTCTCCGGGTGGAACTGCGTGGCCGTCAGCGGCCCGTTCTCCACCGCGGCGACGAACGGCTCGCCGTGCGTGGCCCACGTGACGAGCGGCGCGCGGAGCTTGTCGTTGGTCGGCACGAGCTCCCACCGGCGTACGCCGTAGGAGTGCACGAAGTAGAACCGCTCGCGCTCGACGCCCTCGAACAGCACCGAGCCCTCGGGCACGTCGACGATGTTCCAGCCCATGTGCGGCAGCACCGGCGCGTGCAGCTCCTCGACGACGCCCGGCCACTCCCCGATTCCCTCGGTGTCGACGCCGTGCTCCACGCCGTGCTCGAACAGCACCTGCATGCCCACGCAGATCCCGAGCACCGGACGTCCGCCGGCGAGGCGACGCCCGACGAGCTCGTGGCCCTTCACCGCGCGGATGCCGGCCATGCACGCCGCGAACGCGCCGACGCCGGGTACGACGAGGCCGTCGCACTCGAGCGCCGCCTCGCGGTCGGCGGTGACCACGACGTCGGCGCCGGCGCGCACCAGGGCGCGCTCGGCCGACAGGATGTTGCCCGACCCGTAGTCCAGCACCACGACGCTGGGGCTCATCGGCTCAGCCCTGCTTCGGCAGCCACGCCATGGCGGCGGCGAAGGACAGCGCGGCGGCGCCCGCGAGGACGATGGCCGGGAGCCAGCGTCGGTTGCGGGCGAACGAGATCACTCCGCCGATGAGGATGCCGGCGAGCACGAGCATGGCGACCCACACGGGACTACAGCGATCCCTTCGTGCTCGGCACGCCGACCACGCGCGGGTCGATCTCGACGGCCGTGCGCAGCGCACGGGCGAAGGCCTTGAACTGCGTCTCCACGACGTGGTGCGCATTGCGGCCCGCGAGCACGTTGACGTGCAGGGTGATCCGGGACTCCGCGACGATCGACTCGAAGATGTGCTTGGTGAGCGTGGTGTCGTACGAGCCGATGAGCTCGACGATCTCCGGCTCGTTGTGCACGAGGTACGGCCGGCCCGACAGGTCGACGGCCACCTGCACGAGCGCCTCGTCGAGCGGCACGAGGGAGTCGCCGTACCGACGGATCCCGGCCTTGTCGCCCAGCGCCTCGCGCAGCGCCTGCCCGAGCGCGAGGGAGGTGTCCTCGACGGTGTGGTGCGCGTCGACCTCGAGGTCGCCCTTCGTGCGCACGACCAGGTCGAAGCCGCCGTGCTTGCCGATCTGGGCGAGCATGTGGTCGAAGAACGGCACGCCGGTCTCGACGTCGGCGGTGCCGCTGCCGTCGATCTCGAGCTCGACGAGGACGTCGCTCTCCTTGGTCGTGCGCTGCACGCGCGCGGACCTGCTCATGCCGTGACCTCCTCCAGCGCGGCGCGGAACGCCGCGTTCTCCTCGGGTGTGCCGACGCTCACCCGCAGGTACGTCTCCGGACCCGTCTCGCGGATCAGGACCCCCCGGTCGAGCAGCGCCTGCCAGACCGCGTGCCGGTCGTCGAAGTGCCCGAACAGCACGAAGTTCGCGTCGCTGTCGGGTACGTCGTGCCCGCGCGAACGCAGCCACGCGACCAGCGCGTCGCGCTCCGAGCGCAGCAGCGCCACCTGCGCCTGCAGCTCGTCGGCGTGCGCCAGTGCCGTCCGGGCAACCGCCTGCGTGACGGCCGACAGGTGGTACGGCAGGCGGACGAGCTGCACTGCCTGCACGACCGCGGGCGAGGCGGCCAGGTAGCCGAGCCGCGCGCCGGCGAGGCCGAACGCCTTGCTCATGGTGCGCGTGACGACCAGACGCGGGTGGTCCGCCAGCAGCTCGAGCGAGCTCGGCGTGCCGGACCGGCGGAACTCGGCGTACGCCTCGTCGACGACCACCATGCCCGGCGCGGCGTCGAGCACGGCGCGCACGACGTCGAGCTCGAGCGGCGTGCCCGTGGGGTTGTTCGGCGAGGCGAGCAGCACGATGTCGGGCCGGTGCGCCTCGATCGCGAACACCGCGGCGACCGGGTCGACGCGGAAGTCGTCGTCGCGCGGGATCGTCACGTAGCGGGTGAACGTGTCCCGGCAGTACTCCGGGTACATCGAGTACGTCGGGGTGAAGCCGAGCGCGGTGCGGCCGGGGCCGCCGAACGCCAGCATCAGCTGATGCATGACCTCGTTGCTGCCGTTGGCCGGCCAGAGCTGGTCGCCCGTGAGGGCGACGCCGCTCTCCCGCCCGAGGTAGGCCGCCAGGTCCGCGCGCAGCGCGACGGCGTCGCGGTCGGGGTAGCGGTTGAGGTCGCGCGTGGCCTCGGCCACCGCGGTCGCGACGTCGGCCACGAGCGCGTCGGACGGCGCGAACGGGTTCTCGTTCACGTTGAGGCGGGCGGCGACGTGCAGCTGCGGGGCGCCGTACGGGACCTGACCTCGCAGGTCGTCGCGCACCGGGAGGTCGTCGAGGGAGGTCATCTCAGCCGCCGTTCCGGCGGTTGATCCGCACCTCGACCGCCGCGGCGTGGCCCGGCAGGTCCTCGGCGTTCGCGAGCGCGATGACGTGGTGGGCGACCCCGTCGAGCGCGTCAGCGTCGTAGTCGACGACGTGGATGCCGCGCAGGAACGTCTGCACCGACAGCCCCGAGGAGTGGCAGGCGCAGCCGCCCGTGGGCAGCACGTGGTTGGAGCCGGCGGCGTAGTCGCCGAGCGACACGGGGGCGTGCGAGCCGACGAAGATCGCACCGGCGTTGCGCACGCGCATCGCGACCTCGCGGGCATCGCGGGTCTGGATCTCGAGGTGCTCGGCGGCGTACAGGTTGACGACGTCGAGCCCCGCGTCGATGGAGTCGACCAGCACGATGCCGCTCTGCGGGCCCGCCAGGGCCTCGGCGATGCGGTCGCTGTGCTTGGTGGCGGCCACCTGGGTGACGAGCTCGGCCTCGACGGCGTCGGCGAGCGCGACGCTCGTGGTGACGAGCACGCTCGCGGCGATGACGTCGTGCTCGGCCTGGCTGATGAGGTCGGCGGCGACGAACGCGGCGTCGGCGGAGTCGTCGGCGAGGATCGCGATCTCCGTGGGGCCGGCCTCGGAGTCGATGCCGATGCGGCCCTTGAGCAGCCGCTTCGCCGCCGTCATGTAGATGTTGCCAGGGCCGGTGACGAGGTAGACGGGCTCGACGTCCTCGGTGCCGTAGGCGAACATCGCGATCGCCTGGGCGCCGCCCGCGGCGTACACCTCGTGCACGCCGAGCAGCGCGCACGCGGCGAGGATCGTGGGGTGAGGCAGGCCGCCGAACTCCTTCTGCGGCGGGCTGGCCACGGCGAACGACGGCACTCCGGCCACCTGCGCGGGCACGACGTTCATGACGACCGAGCTCGGGTAGACCGCGCGGCCGCCCGGCACGTACAGGCCGACGCGGTCGACCGGCAGCCAGCGCTCGGTGACGCTGCCGCCGGGCACGACCTGCACGGTCGAGTCGGTGCGCCGCTGGTCCTCGTGCACGAGCCTCGCGCGGCGGATGGACTCCTCGAGCGCAGCACGGACCGTGGGGTCGAGGGCCGCGAGCGCGGAGTCGAGCGCCTCCTGCGGCACGCGCAGGCTGGGCGGGCGTACGCCGTCGAGCTTCTCGCCCCACTCCAGCACCGCCTCGGTGCCACGCTGGTGGACGTCCTCGACGATCGGCCGCACGACATGGAGCACGCTCTCGACGTCGACGGCTGCGCGCGGCAGCACGTCGCGAGGGTCGACGGACGAGCCCCTGAGGTCGATGCGGCGGATCACGGCGCCCAGTCTACGGAGGGCCTGCTGCTCGACCCACCCGAGTACTGCGGGGGTCCGCACGCTGAGACGTCGGCTGGGATGCGGGGCCGCCGCGGGTGCGCCACGCTGGCCCCCATGACGGCGAGGCGGGTGGGCGAGCGTGCCGTGATCCCGCTGTTCCCGCTCGGAACCGTCCTCGTGCCGGGGCTCGTGCTGCCGCTGCACATCTTCGAGCCGCGCTACCGCCAGCTCCTCGCCGACCTCGCCTCCCGCCCCGAGGAGGAGCGCGGCTTCGGCGTGGTGGCGATCCGCGAGGGCCACGAGGTCGGCGAGCACGGCGTGAGGGCGCTGCACGAGGTGGGCACGCTCGCCCTGCTGCGCTCGGTGTCGCCCTGGCCCGACGGCCGCGCCGACATCATGACCAACGGCGACGCACGGTTCCGGGTGCTGCGCCTCGTCGACCAGGGCACGCCGTACACCTGCGCCGAGGTCGAGTGGCTCGGGGAGGAGGACGGCGACCCCGACGCGCCGCTGCTGGCGCGCGCGGTGAGCGAGCGGTTCGACGAGTACCGCGCCGCGGTGGCCGGCGCCGGCGCGGTCGAGGCCGCGCAGATGCTGACGATGAGCGCCGACCCGCGGCTGCTGTCGTACCTCGTGGCAGCCGCGATGGTGCTCGACCAGCGCGACCGCCAGAAGCTGCTCGAGCAGCCGACGACGAGCGACAGGCTGCGCGCTGAGATGGCGCTGCTCGCGCGGGAGAACGTGATGATGCGCGAGCTGCCGTCGCTGCCGGCGATCGACCTCGCGCGCACGTCGAGCGGCATGAACTGAGCCCCGATCGCCGGTGCGCCGTGCGCTCGGCCATGATGCGGGCGTGAGCAAGAAGCCCTCCCCCGGCGGCACCCCCGCGACCGTCGCGCTGAGCGCGGCCGGCGTCGCGTTCACGACGCACGCCTACGACCACGACCCCGCTGCGCCGTCGTACGGCCTCGAGGCCGCCGAGGTGCTCGGCCTCCCGCCGGAGCAGGTGTTCAAGACGCTGCTGGCCGACGTCGACGGCTCGCTGGTCGTCGCGATCGTGCCCGTCGCGGGCAAGCTCGACCTCAAGGCCCTCGCCGCGGCCGTCGGCGGCAAGAAGGCCGCGATGGCAGATCCGCACCTGGCCGAGCGCACCACGGGCTACGTCGTCGGCGGCATCAGCCCGCTCGGGCAGAAGAAGCAGCTCCCGACAGTCCTCGACGAGACGGCCATCCTGTTCGACGAGGTGTACGTCAGCGGCGGACGGCGCGGCTTCGACATCGGCCTGCACCCCGACGACCTCATCGCCCAGACCGCCGCGATCACGGCCGACATCGCCCGCGACTGAGGCGGGCAGCTCTCACCCGCCGAGCCCGCCCCCGGTCGCCGCCGCGATCCCAGCCGCCCATCCGGGCGCCCTGCCCCCGGCGGGCGGACGCACGCCGTCCAGAGGGACGGAGGCGTCGGCGAGCAGCCACGCGACGAGGGAGTTCGAGTTCCACATCTCCCCGGCTCCGAGCTCGTCGCGGCCCCAGACGTGGCACGGCGCCGACGCGGCCCGCGCGAGGATCCGTTCCGCATGGCGCCGGTCCTCGCTCAGCCGGGTCGCGCCGCCCACGGCGAACCCGCGGTCGGGGATGACGCCGTCGCGCCAGCAGTGGACCTCGTAGCGGAACAGGCGAGAACGTCCCAGTGCCCTCAGCCCCACCGGCCCCGAGGACACGGCGCCGGCCGAGCTGTGCGCCTGCCCCCAGGCCGGCGTCATCTCGACGACGTGCGCATGACCGTCGAGCAGGATCTCCAACGCGGCATGGAAGAGCTGCGCCCTCGGTCGGCGTTCGCGAGCGGACTGCAGCGCCTCGTACAGCCGCCCGTTCCATGCCACGATCGGGACGGACGCTCCTGCGCCCAGGGGGATCCACAGCAGATCGACGGCCGTCTCGGCGTAGCTCTGCACCGCGTCACCTCGTGTCGCTCGCCCTGGTGTGGTCGATGGGTCGGGGGCGATCAGCCCTCGCGCGCCTCCGCCTCGGACCGCAGCAGGGCGAGGGCGGCGTCGACGGCGGGGATCTCGTAGGCGCGCTTGGTCGTGCGGCTGAACGACGCCTCGGCGAGCTGCTCGGCGGTCAGGCGGCGCGCGTTGGCCAGGAAGACGTCGACCTGGGCCGCGTCGTACCCCTCGCCGTCGGCCTTCGGGAACGCGCCGCCGGCGCGCACGCCGGGCGGCAGGGCGGACATCGGGCCGTGCGGCAGCAGCGGGGCTTTGTCGCCCTGGAGCTTCGCGAGCTCGTCCGCGACGCCCTCGGCGTCGGGCCGGGGCCACCACGAGGTGAAGTCGGGGATCAGAGGCCTCCGATGATCGGCGCGAGGATCACCTTCACGATCATCGCGACGGGGTAGACGAGCGCGTACCCCAGGTTCACACGCGGGTCGGCGCCTGTCACGTCGTTGGCGTACGCGAGGACGGCCGGCTGGGTCTGGGTGCCCGCGACGACGCCGGCGAGGGTCGGGCCGTACGCCGCGGAGAGCCGGCGCGACACGATCAGCCCGACCGCCACGAGCGCCGTGACCACGGCGCCGGTGGCGAGCAGGCGCGGGCCGAGGTCGCTGCCGAGGGCGTCGGCCAGGGCCGCTCCGGCGTTGGATCCGGCGTACGCGAGGAACATCAGCATGCCCAGCTGCGTGAGCGTCGCCGACACCGAGTGCGGCAGGGACCACAGGACCGGGCCGGTGCGCTGCAGGCGTCCCACGACGAGGCCGACGAGCAGCGGGCCGCCCGCGATGCCGAGCGACACGACGGCGCCGCCCGGGAGCGGCAGCTCGATGAGACCCACGAGCAGTCCGAGCCCGAGCCCGAGGAACAGGCCCACGGGATTGATGTCGGTGGCGCCTCGCTCGGAGTCGCCGAGGTGCTTGGCGACCGTGGCGATGGCCTCGGTCGGGCCCACGACGCGCACGCGATCGCCGAGGGCCAGGACGAACTCGTCGGTGGCCAGGATGTCGACGTCGCCGCGCCGCACGCGGGTCGCGGTCACGTGGAACCTGCCGGGGAGGTCGAGTTCCCCGATGGTGCGGCCGGCGAGCGCGCGGTTGGACAGGGCGATGCGCCGGTAGTCCAGCGCCGTCCGGTCGGCGACGAGGCGCACCGTCGAGAGGTGGCCGAGCTCGCCGACCACGCGCTGCACGGTCGGACCGTCGCCGACCACGGTGATGATGTCGCCGCGCTGCGGCCGGTACGTCGGCACCGGCAGGTCGAGGGTGCCGGGGTGCCCGGGCTCGTCGCCGGTCATGAGGCGCGAGAACACCACGTGGTGGTCGTAGCGCTCGGCGAGGGCGTCGAGGTCGGGGAGGTCGTCGAGGTCGATGCGCACCGACGCCCGCTCGAGCTTCGGCGGAGGCGCCTGGCGCTCCTCGCGGTCGGCGGGGCTCTTCGTGCGCGCGGCGATCCCGGCGGCGATGAGCATGCCGAGCACGCCCCCGAGGTAGGTCACGGAGTAGCCGACGATGGGCTGCTCGGACTGCAGCCGCTCGGTGCTCGCGGCCAGCGCCGGTGTGTTGGTGAGCGCACCGGCGTACACGCCGGACAGGACCGGGCCCGAGAGGCCGAACAGGCCGCCGACTGCGACGGCGATTCCGGCTCCCGCAACCAGCAGCACCGCGACGGTGACGATGGTGCGGCCGCCCGTGCGCAGCGCGGAGAAGAACGACGGGCCCGCCGCGACGCCGATGGCGTAGGCGAACAGCACCAGGCCGAAGGTCCCGACGACCGGCGGCAGCTTGAGGCGCTCGTCGTACGCCGAGAGTGCGAGCGCGAGGAACAGCACGGCCGCGGGGCCGAGGGAGAAGCGCTTGAACGACAGGGCGCCGACGGCGCTGCCCACCGCGAGCAGGAGGCACAGGAGGACGAGCGGGTTCTCGGCGAGCAGGTCTGCAAACGCTTTCACGCTACGAGCCTAGGCCGGTGCCGGTGGTCGATGCCCGAGGCGCAGCCAGGAGTTGCCCATGTCTCACTCCTACTGCTGCAGGCAGGAGGGGCCGAGCAGGGCCTTGAGGTCGCCGTACAGAGCGGGCGAGGGCGTGACCCGCAGCCGGTCGTCGAGCCGGACCACGGTGGTGCGCGGGCCGTTGGCGAGCGCGAGCCGCACCTCGGTGACGCCGGGGTGCGCGGCCAGCACCTCCTTGAACCGGTCGATCACCGGCGGGATGCAGCGGGAGGCAGGGATCGTGACCACGACGGGGCCCTGCTCGCCGGTCGAGAGGTCGGGGACGCTGACCTCCATCGCGATGAGCTTGGGCGCCTCCTCCTCGCTCTTGTCGAGGCGGCCCTTGACCAGCAGCACGGCGTCGGGCACGACGTGCGGCCCCACGAGCTGGTACGTCGCCGGGAACACCATCACGTCGATCGAGGCCTCGAGGTCCTCGAGCGTCGCGATCGCCCAGACGTTGCCCTGCTTGGTGACTTTGCGCTGGACGCTCGTGACGAGGCCGCCGACCACGATCGTGCGGCCGTCGCCGACGTCGTCGGTGTGCAGCGCGGACACGGGTACGTCGCTGGCCGCCGACAGCACGTGCTCGACGCCGTTGAGCGGGTGGTCGGACACGTAGAGGCCGAGCATCTCCCGCTCGTACCCGAGCAGCGTGGCCTTGTCCCACTCCCCCGTCGGGATCGGCGGCGGGGCGAAGAGCGCGGCGCCGCCGCCGGAGTCGTCGTCGCCGAACCCGCCGAAGAGGGAGTCCTGGCCGATCGCCTCGTTGCGCTTGATGTCGGCGATGGAGTCGATGCGGGCCTCGTGCACGACGAGCAGGCCCTTGCGGCTCTCGCCCAAGCTGTCGAAGGCGCCGGCCTTGATGAGCGACTCGACCACGCGCTTGTTGACGACGCCGATCGGCACCTTCTCGAGGAAGTCGTCGAACCCGCCGAACCGGCCCTGGCTCGTGCGCGCCTCGATGAGGCCGTCCACCACGTTGCCTCCGACGTTGCGCACGGCGGAGAGGCCGAAGCGGATGTCGGTGCCGCGCGGGGTGAAGTCGGAGTCGGACTCGTTGACGTCCGGCGGCAGCACCTTGATGCCCATGCGCCGGCACTCGTTGAGGTAGACGGCCGACTTGTCCTTGTCGTCCTTCACCGAGGTGAGCAGGGCCGCCATGTACTCGGCCGGGTAGTTGGCCTTGAGGTACGCCGTCCAGAACGACACGAGGCCGTAGCCCGCGGTGTGCGCTTTGTTGAAGGCGTAGTCGGAGAACGGGACGAGGATGTCCCACAGCGTCTTGATCGCGTCGTCGGAGTAGCCGTTGGCGCGCATGCCCTCGGAGAAGGGGACGTACTCCTTGTCGAGGATCTCCTTCTTCTTCTTGCCCATCGCGCGGCGCAGCAGGTCGGCGTTGCCGAGCGAGTAGCCCGCGAGCTTCTGGGCGATCGCCATGACCTGCTCCTGGTACACGATCAACCCGTAGGTGTCGCCCAGGATCTCCTCGAGCGGCTCGGCGAGCTCGGGGTGGATCGGCACGACCGGCTTGCGGCCGTTCTTGCGGTCGGCGTAGTCGTTGTGCGCGTTGGCGCCCATCGGACCGGGCCGGTAGAGCGCGAGGACGGCGGAGATGTCCTCGAAGTTGTCGGGGACCATCGAGCGCAGCAACGCGCGCATCGGGCCGCCGTCGAGCTGGAAGACGCCGAGGGTGTCGCCGCGGGCGAGGAGCTCGTACGTCGGTCCGTCCTCGAGCGGGAGCTCCTCGAGCACCACCCTCTCGCCGCGGTTGTTGGCGATGTGCATGAGGCAGTCGTCGAGGACGGTGAGGTTGCGCAGCCCGAGGAAGTCCATCTTCAGCAGGCCGAGCGTCTCGCACACGCCCATGTCGAACTGCGTGATGATCGCGCCGTCCTGGTCGCGCCGCCAGATCGGGATGACGTCGAGCAGCGGCTCGGAGCACAGGATCACGCCGGCGGCGTGCACGCCCGGCTGGCGCTTGAGGCCCTCGAGGCCCTTGGCCGTGTCGACGACCTTGCGGACGTCGGCGTCGGCGTCGTACAGCGCCCGGAACTCCCCCGCCTCGTTGTAGCGCGGGTGCTTCGGGTCGAAGATGCCCGACAGCGGGATGTCCTTGCCCATGACCGCCGGCGGCATCGCCTTGGTGATGCGCTCGCCGATGACGAACGGGTAGCCGAGGGCGCGCGCGGAGTCCTTGATCGCGGCCTTGGCCTTGATCGAGCCGTACGTGATGATCTGCGCGACGCGCTCCTCGCCGTACTTCTCGGTGGCGTAGCGGATCATGTCGCCGCGCTTGCGCTCGTCGAAGTCCATGTCGATGTCGGGCATCGACACGCGCTCGGGGTTGAGGAAGCGCTCGAACAGCAGGCCGTGCTTGATGGGGTCGAGCTCGGTGATGCCGAGGGCGTACGCGATGAGCGCACCGGCAGCCGAGCCGCGGCCGGGGCCGACGCGGATGCCGTTGTCCTTCGCGTGCTGCACGAGGTCGGCGGTGACGAGGAAGTAGCCCGGGAACCCCATCTGGATGATGACGTCGACCTCGTACGCCGCCTGCCTGCGGTGGGTGTCGGGCACGCCGTCGGGGAACCGCATCGCGAGGCCGCGCTCGACCTCCTTGACCAGCCAGCTCTCCTCGGACTCCCCTTCGGGAACGGGGAAGCGCGGCATGAGGTTGGCGCCCTCGTTGAACGAGATGTCGCAGCGCTCGGCGATGAGGAGGGTGTTGTCGCACGCCTCGGGCAGCTCGCTCCACACGCCGCGCATCTCGCCAGCGCTCTTCAGGTAGAAGTCGCGCGCGTGGAACCGGAAGCGCTTGGGGTCGTCCATCGTCGACCGCGTGCCGATGCAGAGCAGGACCTCGTGGCTGTCGGCGTCCTCCGGGCGGACGTAGTGCAGGTCGTTGGTGGCCACGAGGGGGATGTCGAGGCTGCGGGCGATCCTCAGGAGGTCGTCGCGGTGCTTGCGCTCGATGCCGATGCCATGGTCCATCAGCTCGCAGAAGTAGTTGTCCTTGCCGAGGATGTCGCGGTAGTCGGCTGCGGCGGCGAGGGCGCGGTCGTAGTTGCCGGCCTGCAGCCAGCGGTTGACCTCGCCGGACGGGCAGCCGGTGGTGCCGATGATGCCCGCGCCGTACGTCTGCAGCAGGTCGCGGTCCATGCGGGGCTTGCGGTAGAAGCCCTCGAGGCTCGACAGGGACGAGAGCCGGAAGAGGTTGTGCAGGCCCTGGTTGTTCTCGGCCCAGAGCGTCATGTGGGTGTAGGCCTGGCGGCCCTTCCCGCTGGACTCGCCGTCCTCGCCGGTGCCCTCGTCGTAGCCGCCGCCGAAGTCGAACGGCGAGCGCTCGAACCGGCCCTGCGGGGCGTAGTAGCCCTCGATGCCGATGATCGGCTTCACACCCGCGGCCTTGCCGCGCTTGTAGAAGTCGTAGGCGCCGTAGACGTTGCCGTGGTCGCTCATCGCGATGGCCGGCATCTGCAGGCGTGCGGCCTCCTCGAAGAGGTCGCCGAGCCGGGCCGCGCCGTCGAGCATGGAGTACTCGGTGTGCACGTGCAGGTGCACGAACGAGTCGCTCGACACGGGTGCGCCCTCCACTTCTGCCACGGCACGAGAGGCCGCCCGGGGGACCAGGCGGACCGGCTCCGGTGGACCGTGCTGCGCGCGACCGAGGGGTCGGCGCAGGGGGAAGGCGGCGTCCCGGAGGGCTCTCACCCTAACCCGGGCCGCCGACGGCGGAGGGGGTGGCCGAGGGCCTCCCCAGGTCGCTCGGCGTGTCGGTGATCTTGGTCGTCGACGGGCGCCTCGCGTGCCCGGTCAGGGGGCCGCGAGGGCGTCGAGCTCGGCGTACGTCGCGTCGTCGAGCTCGACCTCGGCCGCCCGGCAGTTCTCCTCGAGATGGCCGAGGGACTGGGTGCCCGGGATCGGCAGCATCACCGCGCTGCGCCGCAGCAGCCAGGCGAGCGAGAGCTGGGCGGCGCTCGCCCCGGTGCGCTCGGCGATCGCGGCGAGCGGGCCGTCGGGCGCGGCCACCTGGCCGCTCGCGACGGGGAACCACGGGATGAAGCCGATGCCGTGCTCGGTGCAGTGCTCGAGCAGCGCCTCGCTCTGCCGGTTCGCCACGTTGTAGAGGTTCTGCGCCGTCGCGATGGGCACGATCTCCTGCGCGGCCCGCAGCTCCTCGACGCTCACCTCGGACAGGCCGACGTGCCGCACCTTGCCCTGCTGCACGAGGTCGGCGAAGACGCCGAGCTGGTCCTCGAGCGGGAAGTCCGGGTCGATGCGATGGAGCTGGTACAGGTCGATTGTGTCGACGCCGAGGCGTCGCAGCGACATCTCAGCGCACTGCCGCAGGTACGCCGGGTGCCCGACGATCGTCCAGACGTTCGGGCCCTGGCGGGTGAACCCGGCCTTGGTCGCGATCCGCACGTGGCCGTACGGGTGCAGCGCCTCGCGGATCAGGTCCTCGGACACGAACGGGCCGTACGAGTCGGCGGTGTCGATGAAGTCGACGCCCAGCTCGACCGCGCGGCGCAGCACGGCGACCGCGTTGGCGGGGTCGTCCGGCATGCCCCACCGCCCCGCGCCGAGGATCTGCATAGCGCCGTATCCCAGTCGGCGCACGGGCAGGTCGCCGCCGATGTCGAAGGTGCCGGACGCCGCGACAGGCTGGGAGGAGGTCATGCTCCCATCCAACCCGAACAGATGACGGGCGCAATCCCGGCCGTGCGGCAGGCTGGGGCGGTGGACCCCCTGTCGCTGCGCGCAGCAACCGCCGACGACGCGGCCACAGTCCGGCGCATCTGCCTGCGCACCGGCGATGCCGGGCGGGACGCCAGCGACCTGCACGCGGACCCGGACCTGCTCGGCCACGTCTGGGCCCAGCCGTACCTCGAGCTCGAGCCGCGCCATGCGTACGTCGCGGTCGACGCCGACGGAGCCGTGCTCGGCTACGTGCTCGGCACGCCGGACTCGCGGGCGTTCGAGGCGCGCGCGGACGCGGCGTACTGGCCGGCGCTCCGGGGGCGCTACCCGCTCGGGCCCACGCCGGGCCGGACCGCCGCCGACCAGGACGCCGTGGCGCTCGTCCACGCGCCCCCGCGCGCCCCGGCCGGGCTGCTCGCGGCGTACCCGGGCCACCTGCACGTCGACCTGCTGCCCGAGGCCCAGGGCCGGGGGGCGGGCCGCCTGCTCGTCGAGGCGGAGCTGGCCTCGCTCGCCGCAGCGGGCTGCTCCGGCGCGTACGTGGGCGTCGACCCGCGCAACGAGCCCGCCCTCGGCTTCTACCGCCGGCTGGGGTTCGTGCCGGTCGCGAGCTCGCCGGACGTGGAGCATCTCGGCATCCCCCTCGGGGGCCCCTCCCGCTGAGCCCGGTCGTCGCGTAGGTTGGTTGCTCGATCAACTACCTACGACTGACGAGGTGCCCGGCATGTCCGAGTTCGCCGACTGGAACGCCCAGATCATCGCGGAGTTCCGCGCCAACGCCGGCAAGGTGGGCGGCCAGTTCGAGGGCGCACCCGTCGTCCTCATGCACGGCGTGGGCCGCAAGACCGGCAAGGAGACCGTGCACCCCGTCATGTACCTCGCCGACGAGCAGGACCCCGACACGATCTACGTGTTCGCGTCCAAGGCAGGGCAGCCCACGCATCCCGACTGGTACTACAACCTCACCCACGCCGGCACCGTCACCCTCGAGGTGGGCACCGAGACGTACGAGGCGCGCGTCACCGAGGTCACCGGCGAGGACCGCGACCGCATCTACGCCGAGCAGGTCTCGCGCTACCCGGGCTTCGGCGAGTACGAGGTCAAGACCGCCGGCATCCGCACCATCCCGGTCCTGGCGCTCACCCGCATCTGAGGCCGCTCGGGTCTCAAGTAACTCGAGTTAGGGACCGGATCGAGCGCGAGTTCGCGCCGTAACTCGAGTTACTCGCGGCGATGGTCAGCCGCGGGCGATGATGTCGAGCGCGGTCTGCAGGTCGGCCGGGTACGCCGAGGACAGCTCGACCCACTCGCCCGTGCCCGGGTGCTCGAAGCCGAGGCGGGTGGCATGCAGCCACTGCCGCCCGAGGCCGAGCCGCTTGGCCAGCACGGGGTCCGCGCCGTAGGTCAGGTCGCCGACGCACGGGTGCCGCATGGCCGAGGTGTGCACGCGGATCTGATGGGTCCGCCCCGTCTCGAGGTGGACTTCGAGCAGCGATGCGTGCCGGAACGCCTCGAGGGTGTCGTAGTGCGTGATGCTTGGCTTGCCCTCGGCCACCACGGCCCAGCGCCACTCGTGCTGCGGATGCCGGTCGATCGGCGCGTCGATCGTGCCGCGCAGCGGGTCCATCACGCCCTGCACGAGGGCGTGGTAGATCTTCTCGACCGTGCGCTCCTTGAACTGGCGCTTGAGCGAGGTGTACGCCCGCTCGCTCTTGGCCACCACCATGAGCCCGGTCGTGCCGACGTCGAGGCGGTGCACGACGCCCTGGCGCTCGGCGGCGCCGGAGGTCGAGATGCGGTAGCCGGCGCCCGCCAGTCCGCCGATCACGGTCGGGCCGGTCCAGCCCGGGGACGGGTGGGCCGCGACGCCGACGGGCTTGTCGACCACCACGATGTCGTCGTCGTCGAGCACGACGCGCAGACCCTCGACCACCTCGGGCACGATCTGCACCGCCGCCGGCTCGCCCGGCATCACGACCTCGAGCCACTGCCCGGCCGACACCCGCGCCGACTTGCCGACCACCTCGCCGTCGAGGCTCACCTGGCCCTCGGCCGCGAGGTCGGCGGCCTTCGTGCGGGAGAAGCCGAGCAGCCGCGCCAGGGCCGCGTCGACCCGCTCCCCCTCGAGCCCGTCCGGGACCGGCAACGAGCGCACCTCAGCCATGCGCGCTCACGCCCGGGAGCCGTCGAGCTCCACGCCGCGCAGGGCGAGCAGGACCATGAGCGCGCTGGAGCAGACGATCGACGCGTCGGCGAGGTTGAAGACCGCGAAGTTCGGGAACGTGATCCAGTCGACGACATGGCCCTGGAACAGCGCGGGCTCGCGGAAGACGCGGTCGATGAGGTTGCCCACCGCGCCGCCGAGCAGGCCGCCGAGGGCGATGGCCCAGCCGAGGCTCCCGATCTGGCGGGACTTGCGGATGATGAACACGGCGACGACGGTCGCGATCGCCGTGAACACGAACGTGTAGCCCGTGCCGAAGCTGAACGCCGCCCCCGGGTTGCGCAGGAACGTCAGCGTGACGAGACCGCCGAGCAGGTCGATCGGGTCCTGGCCCTCGAGGTAGCGGATGGCGAGGAGCTTGGTCACCTGGTCGAGGACCACGACGAACGCCGCGACGCCGAACGTGACGCCCACGAGGTGACCCTGGCGCGGGGACGGCGTGCGCCCGTGCTCGGCACCCGACGCCGTCGGGGCGTCGACCGCCTCGGCGGTGCTGGGCTGCTGCTCGTCGTCCACGGGACGCGAGCCTATGCGCAGCGCCTCGGCCGCGACGAACCGGCTAGCGCCGCTCCTCGAGCTGCTTGCAGGCCATGCACAGGGTCGCGCGCGGGAACGCCTGCAGGCGCAGCTTGCCGATGGGCTTGCCGCAGCGCTCGCACACGCCGTACGTGCCGTCATCGAGCCGGGCAAGGGCGCGCTCGTTCTGCAGCAGGAGCTCTCGGGCGTTGTTGGCCAGCGACATCTCGTGCTCGCGCTCGAAGGTCTTGGTGCCGGCGTCTGCCTGGTCGTCGCCCGCACCGTCCCCGGAGTCGCGCAGGAGGTCGGCGATCCCCTCCTCGGCGTCGAGGATCTGGTGGCCGAGGCGCGCGATCTCCTGCTCGAGCTCGGCCCGCACCTCGGCGAGCTCGGCCTTGGTCCACGGCGACTCGTCCTCGCGGACGACCGGGCCCTTCGGCCGGGGAGCGGGCTTGGGCGCGGGGGCGGGCGCCGGTGCCGCCTTCGCGGGCGGTGCGGCCTTCGGAGCGGAGGCAGCCGTAGCCGGCGCGGCCTTCGACGCGGGCGCGGCCTTCTTCGCCGGAGCAGCCGAGGCCGGCGCGGCCTTCTTCGCCGGCGCAGCCTGCTTCACGGGCGCGACCTTGGCGGGAGCGGCCTTCTTCGCCGGCGCAGCCTTCTTCACCGGCGCGGCCTTGGCGGGAGCGGCCTTCTTCGCCGGCTTCGCCGGCGCAGCCTTCTTCACGGGCGCGGCCTTGGCGGGAGCGGCCTTCTTCGCCGGCGCAGCCTTCTTCACGGGCGCGGCCTTGGCGGGAGCGGCCTTCTTCGCCGGCGCGGCCTTCGCCGGAGCAGCCTTTGTCACCGGGGCCGCCTTCTTCGCAGGGGCGGCCTTCTTCACCGGGGCAGCCTTCTTGGCAGGCGCGGCCTTGGCCGGTGCGGCCTTCTTCGCAGGGGCGGCCTTCTTCACCGGGGCAGCCTTCTTCGCAGGCGCGGCTTTGGCCGGTGCGGCCTTCTTCGCGGGCACGGCCTTCTTCGCAGGCGCAGCCGTAGCCGGGGCCGCCTTCTTCGTGGCGGTCGCGGTCTTCTTCGCGGGCGCGGCCATGGCCGCCTCCTTCGGATCCACCAGCGGGCCCCCGCCCGCCGTGTCACCGCCTGCCGAGCCAGGTGAGCGCTCGAGCGCCGGTGCACCTGCCCAGCCGGTCCGGGCAAGTCACGTGAGGGTAGGTGCGAGCCCGTTCATGATCAAGACGGCGCGCCGTCCGTTGCTGTCCGAGGTGCAACGCCGCAGGTCAGGGGGTGGTTCCCAGTGCAGCGATCCGCTCGGCCAGATCGGACGGAGGCTGTCGGATTTCGAGCAGTTTGTCCCGGCTTGTCGCCCCACGCACGAGCGCGACCTGCCGCGACCGAAGGCCGAGCGCCTCGGCCACCGCGATGAGCACGGCCTCGGTGGCGGCGCCGTCCACGGCGCGCGCGGTGACGGCGACGAGCAGCGGGGCGTCGGCGGCGTCGCCGTACCGCCCGCCGACGCGGGTGCGCGAGGCGCCGGGGCGCACCCGCACCGCCAGGGTGACCGACCCGGGGTCGCGCGCTGCCATACCCGCAAGCCTGCCACCCGCGCGGACCGTTACCCTTGCGCCCGAGGTCCAGGCACGGCGCCGACGGGGACGAGTAGTCCCGCACGCAGCCACGAGCGACCCGGGGACGGTGCGAGCCCGGGGGTGTGCGCGGGGTGAAGATCACCCCTGAGCTGCCGGAGGAGCCGCAGCACGCTGCGGGGTAGAACCGGCCGCCTGGAACGACGCGAGCGGGCTCGACGGTCCCCACGAGGGGCGGCCGGGCCAAGGAGGGTGGTACCGCGGGGCCGCCGGCGCACGGAGCCGGGAGCCTCGTCCCTTCAGTCGACACGCCCACCCGGGCTGACGTACGACGGAGGACCGATGGACCGCCCAGCGCTGTATCGAGCAGTGCCGCCGCAGGTCGACCTCGCCGCGGTCGACCACGACGTGCTCGCCTTCTGGCGCGAGCACGACGTCTTCGCCCGGTCCCTCGCCCAGAGCGAGGGCCGCCCCCTCTGGGTCTTCAACGAGGGCCCGCCCACCGCCAACGGCATGCCCGGTACCCACCACGTCGAGGCGCGCGTCTTCAAGGACGTCTTCCCGCGCTACCGGACGATGAAGGGCTACCACGTCCCCCGCAAGGCGGGCTGGGACTGCCACGGCCTGCCGGTCGAGCTCGCGGTGGAGAAGGAGCTCGGGTTCTCCGGCAAGAAGGACATCGAGGCGTACGGCATCGCCGAGTTCAACGACGCCTGCCGGCAGTCGGTGCTGCGCCACGTCGACGCGTTCGCCGACCTCACCGAGCGCATGGGCTACTGGGTCGACATGGGCGACGCCTACTGGACCATGGACCCGCAGTACGTCGAGTCCGTGTGGTGGTCGCTCAAGCAGATCTTCGACAAGGGCCTGCTCGTGCAGGACCACCGCGTCACGCCGTACTGCCCGCGCTGCGGCACGGGCCTGTCCGACCACGAGCTCGCGCAGGGCTACGAGACCGTCGTGGACCCGTCGGTCTACGTGCGCTTCCCCGTCACGGGCGGCCCGGTCGCCGACGCCGCCCCCGGCGCCGCGCTGCTGGTCTGGACGACGACTCCGTGGACGCTGGTGTCCAACACGGCCGTGGCCGTGCACCCGACGGTCGAGTACGTCGCCGCCCGCACGTCGGACGGCGAGACGCTCGTCGTGGCCGAGCCTCTGCTCGGGCAGCTCGGCGACGACGCCGAGGTGCTCGCGCGCTGGAGCGGCACCGACCTGGTGGGCACGACGTACACGCGGCCGTTCGACCTCGTCGAGATCCCCGACGCGCACTACGTGGTGACGGCCGAGTACGTCACGACCGAGGACGGCTCGGGGCTCGTCCACATCGCGCCCGCGTTCGGCGCGGAGGACCTCCTCGTCGGCCGCGCCCACGGCCTGCCGGTGGTGAACCCGGTGCGGCCGGACGGCACGTTCGAGGAGGGGGTCGGCCTCGTCGGCGGCATGTTCTTCAAGAAGGCCGACGCTCCGCTCGTCGACGACCTGCAGGCGCGCGGGCTGCTCTTCAAGCACGTGCCGTACGAGCACACCTACCCGCACTGCTGGCGCTGCCACACGCCGCTCGTCTACTACGCGCAGCCGTCGTGGTACATCCGCACGACCGCGATCAAGGATGCGCTCCTGCGCGAGAACGAGGCGACGGACTGGCACCCGAAGACGATCCAGTGGGGACGGTACGGCGACTGGCTCAACAACAACATCGACTGGGCGCTCTCGCGCAGCCGCTACTGGGGCACGCCGCTTCCGATCTGGCGCTGCGAGGCGGGGCACCTCACCTGCGTCGAGTCGCTGGCCGACCTCGGGTCGCGCGCGGGGCAGGACCTGTCGAACCTCGACCCGCACCGCCCGTACGTCGACGACGTGACGTTCCCGTGCGACGACTGCGGCACCACGATGACGCGCGTGCCGGAGGTGATCGACGCCTGGTACGACAGCGGCGCGATGCCGTTCGCGCAGTTCGGCTATCCGCATGTGGGCCAGCAGGAGTTCGCCGACCGCTACCCGGCGGACTTCATCTGCGAGGCGATCGACCAGACCCGCGGGTGGTTCTACACGCTCATGGCGGTCGGCACGCTGGTCTTCGACCGGTCGTCGTACAAGACCGTGCTCTGCCTCGGCCACATCCTCGACGAGGAGGGCCGCAAGATGAGCAAGCATCTCGGCAACATCCTCGAGCCCATCCCGCTGATGGACGACCACGGGGCCGACGCCGTGCGCTGGTTCATGCTGGCCGGAGGTTCGCCGTGGCAGGCGCGCCGCGTCGGGCACAGCACGATCCAGGAGGTTGTGCGCAAGACGCTGCTCACCTACTGGAACACCGTGTCGTTCCAAGCCCTCTACGCCCGCGAGTCCGGGTTCGAGCCCACGACGACCGCGGCTCCCCCGGTCGCCGAACGCCCTGCCCTCGACCGGTGGGCGCTGTCGGAGGCGCACCGGCTGGCCCGCGACGTCGACGCCGCGCTCGAGGGCTACGACACCCAGAAGGCCGGCCGGCTGCTGTCGGCGTACGTCGACGACCTGTCGAACTGGTACGTCCGCCGTTCCCGCCGCCGGTTCTGGGCGGGCGACCCGTCGGCCCTCGCGACGCTGCACGAGTGCCTGTACGTCGTCACGCTGCTCATGGCCCCGTTCACGCCGTTCATCACCGAGCGGGTGTGGCAGGACCTGTTCGCCTCGACCAGCGACGAGCTGCCCGACTCCGTGCACCTCGCCTCCTGGCCGCAGGTCGACGGATCCCTCGTCGACGACGACCTCGCCGCGCAGATGGCGACCGTGCGCCGGCTCGTCGAGCTCGGGCGCGCCGCGCGCGCCGCGTCCGGCGTCCGCACGCGTCAGCCGCTCGGCCGCGCGCTCGTGGCCTCTCCCGGCTGGGACCGGCTCTCGGCCGAGCTGCGGGCGGAGGTGTCCGAAGAGCTCAACTGCGGCGAGCTGCTGCCGCTCGGCGAGATGGCGGGCCACCTCGTCGACGTCAGCGTCAAGGCCAACTTCCGCGCGCTCGGCAAGCGCTTCGGCAAGGGCACGCCGCCCGTCGCGAACGCGATCGCGGCGGCCGACGCCGCGGCGCTCGTCGCGTCGCTGCGGTCGTCCGGGTCGGCCACGGTCGTGGTCGACGCCGAGGAGGTCTCCCTGACCGAGGACGACGTCGTCGTCACCGAGACGCCGGTGCAGGGCTGGGCGGTGGCGTCCGAGGCCGGCGAGACCGTGGCGCTCGACCTCGAGCTCACCCCGGCCCTGCGCCGCTCGGGCCTCGCGCGCGAGTCGGTGCGCCTGGTGCAGGACCTGCGCAAGTCCTCAGGCTTCGCGGTCAGCGACCGAATCGCCCTGCACTGGGATGCCTCCGACGCCGAGCTCGCCGAGGCGCTCCGCGAGCACGGCACGACGGTGGCCGACGAGGTGCTCGCGACGTCGTTCGCCGAGGGCGAGCCTGCCGACGTCGCGGGATTCGCGTCCGGCGAGGACGCCGAGCTCGGCCTGCGCTTCTGGATCCGCACGGTCTGATCCCGTACGGCGAGAGCCCCCCGACCGCGCTGCGGTCGGGGGGCTCTCGGCTGATCAGGCCTGCTGGGGCGGGGTGCCCTCACCGGGGACGGCGAACGGCGAGGACGGCTGGCCCTGCGGCGCGAGCTGCGGGGTGGCCGGGGGTGCCGGCGGGGCGGCCGGGGCGCCCGAGGGCGGGGCCGTGGGCGGGCCGGCCGGCGGAGCCGCCGGCGCCTGGGCGGGCGGAGCGGTCGGGATGCCGCCGGCAGCGGGCGCGGCCGGGGCCGCGGGTGCGGCCGGGGCGCCCTCGGTGCCTCGGTGGTCGAGGTCCTTGAGCGCGGCCTCGTGGTGCTGGCGCAGCCGGGTGCGGTACTCGCGCTCGAACGCGCGCAGCTCCTCGACGCGGCGCTCGAGGTTCTGGCGCTCGGTGGCGGCGCTCTGCTCGAGCGCGGCGGCCTTGGCCTTGGCGTCGGCGAGCAGGGCGTCGGCCTCGGCCTTGGCGCGGCTCGTGTGCTCAGCGGCGGTCTTCTGCGCGAGCGCGAGCATCGCGACGGCCTCGGCGTTGTGGTCGGGCGCGGCCGGGGGCGGGGGCGCGGCCTGCACGCTCGCCGCGGCCTGCTCGGCCGCGCTCACGCGGCCCTTGAGCTCGGCGTTCTCGCGGGCCAGCGCGCCGAGCTCAAGCTCGACCTGGTCGAGGAACGAGTCGACCTCGTCCATCTCGTAGCCCTTGCGCTTGGCGGTCGAGAACTGCTTGTTGCGCACGTCCTCGGGAGTGAGTGCCATGGGAGGTGTCCCCTCGGTGTCGGGAGCGGTCGGGCGTCGGTCGGAGTGTAGGACCGGAGCGCCGCCTGATTCACGTGCAGGCGGCCACGTCCGGCGTACGGCGGATCAGAACAGCAGCACGATCGACTGCAGGATGCGGATCAGGATGAACAGGATGAGAAAGACGACGGTCAGCTGGAAGTCGAACATCCCCACGCGGATCGGCGGGATGATCCGCTGCAGCAGCTTGATGGGCGGATCGGTGACCGTGTAGATCACCTCGACCAGCACGAGCACGAAACCGGATGGGCGCCAGTCGCGGGCGAAGAAGAAGACGTAGTCCACCACGATGCGCGCGATGAGCAGGATCAGGTAGATCGACAGGACGGTATAGAGCGTGCTCCCGACGATGGTGGTGCCGATGGTCACGCTGGTCCTGTCGGTCGGGAGCGGAGCGGTGCTCAGCTCTGGTTGAAGAAGCCGTCCTGCGCGAGGCGCTTGGCCTCGGCAGCCACGTCGACGTTCGCGGGCGAGAGCAGGAAGACCTTGTTGGTGACGCGCTCGATCGTGCCGTGACAGCCGAACACCAGGCCGGCCGCGAAGTCGACGATGCGCTTGGCGTCGACGTCGTCCATGTCGGTGAGGTTCATGATGACCGGCACGCCGGAGCGGAACTCCTCGCCGATGCGGCGGGCGTCGTTGTAGGTGCGCGGGTGCAGCGTGGTGATCCGGTAGAAGTCGCTCGCGCCGAACGCGTCGACCGCGGGCTCGTGCGCGCGCGGGGCCGCGGGGGCCTCCACCGGGCGCGAGGTGCGCACGGCAGGCTCGGCGGTGCGCACAGCGCTCCGGGGCTCGGGGCGCACCTCGCGCACCGAGGAGTACTGCTGCGTGTCGCGCGCCGGGCGCACGTCGGCGTAGTCGTCGTCGGCGTACTCGAGGGCCTCGTCCTCGACCAGGCCGAGGTAGACCGCCATCTTGCGCATCGCGCCCATGCCTGCTCCTCTGCCGTCCCGGCGCGGGGCCGGTTCGTCGTGCTCGGTGACGTGCTCGGGGGGCGGCGGAACACCGCACACCCGTACGAGAACGCTACCTGAGCGCCGGGCGTCCTCCGAGCACCGCCGTCCCCACCCGTACGTGTGTCGCGCCCGCCGCGACGGCCTCCTCGAGGTCGCCCGACATGCCCGCGGACACCACGGTGGCCGACGGATGGGCAGCGCGCACCTCGGCGGCCAGCGCCGCGAGCCGGGCGAAGGCCGGCCGGGGGTCGACCGGGGTGCCGTCCGGACCGAGCGGGGCCACCGCCATGAGCCCTCCGAGCCGCAGGGCGGAGCAGCCCGCGACGGCGTCGGCCAGCCCCAGGACCTCGCGGGGGTCGGCGCCCCCGCGGTGGGCCGGAGGGGCCCCGTCGGGGACGTCGGCCAGCCCCACCTGCACCAGCACGTCGAGCACCCGGCCGTGCTCCCCGGCGGCTCGGTCGAGGGCGACCACCAGCGGCTCGCGGTCGACCGACTGCACGACGTCGGCGTAGGAGGCGACCGCGCGGGCCTTGTTGCGCTGCAGCTGCCCGACGAAGTGCCAGCGCAGCGGCAGGTCGGCGCAGGCCTCGTGCTTGGGGCGTGCCTCCTGGTCGCGGTTCTCGGCGACGTCGCTCACGCCGAGCCCGGCGAGCAGGCGGACATCGGACGCCGGCCAGGTCTTGGTGACCGCGATCAGAGTGATCTCCTCGGGCGCGCGGCCCGCGGCTGCCGCGGCGCGGGCGATCCGCTCGCGCACCTCGGCGAGGTTGGCCGCGAGCTCGGCCGCGCGCTCCGGGCCGGTCAGGCTCACCGCTGCTCCGGCACCAGCGCGACCACGCCGCCGTGCCGGCCGGTGAGCCGGTCGCGCCGGAACGAGTAGAGGTCGTCGGACTCCTGGGTGCAGCCGCCGTGCAGCGACACGTGCGCCCCAGCCCGGCGCAGCCGGTCGACGGCGGCGGCGCGCAGGTCCAGCCCCGGAGCGCCGTCGCGTGCGACCGAGGCCGCGGACGGCGCGACCGCGACGACCTCGTCGTACCTATCGCGCGGGACGTCGTAGCAGAGGCCGCACACCGCCGGCCCCACGACTGCCCGGATGCGCGAGGCCTCGGCGCCGAGCTCGACCATCGACGCGAGCGTGGTGCCGACGACGTCCGAGCGGATGCCCCGCCACCCCGCGTGCACGACTGCCACGACCCCGGCGTCGCTGTCGCCGAGCAGCACCGGCACGCAGTCGGCGGCCACGGTCAGGAGCGCGATGCCGGGCACGCGCGTGACCAGGGCGTCGACCTCCGGGACGGGGTCGGGCTGCGGCGCGCCCACCTCGCCGACGTCGTTGCCGTGCACCGGGGCCATCGACACGAGGCGATGGCCCTGCACGCCGACCGACTCCGCGAGGGCGTCGCGGTGGGCCTGCACGGCGTCCGGGTCGTCCCCGACATGGTCGGCGACGTTGAACGCGTCGTACGGCGCCCCGCTCGACACGACGCCGTCGACGGCGAGCCGGTCGGAGAAGGCCCAGCGGACCCGCGGGCCGAGCTGTCCCTGCGCGATGGCCATGGACCTATCCAACCGGGTCCGCCCGCTCCGGCGCACCCGGTGGCACGCTCGGTCCATGACCGATGCCTCACCAGTCGCAGCGCTGTTCGACCTGCTGTCCTCGACGTACGACACGACAGGCGTCGCCTACTTCCAGCCGATCGCCGACCGGCTGCTCGCCGAGCTGGGTCCCGAGCCCGGCGAACGGTGGCTCGACGTCGGGTGCGGGGCCGGTGCCGTGACGCTGCCGGCCGCCCGCGCGGTCGGCCCCGAGGGCACGGTCGTCGGCGTGGACCTCGCGCCGGGCATGGTGCGGCGCTGCGCCGCAGCCGCGGCTGCCGAGGGCCTCGGCCACCTCCGCGCCGTCGTCGGCGACGCCGCCGCGCCGCCCGTGCCGGGGCCGTTCGACGCGGTGTCCTCGAGCCTCGTGCTGTTCTTCCTCGACGACCCCGCCGCGGCGCTGCGCGCCTGGGCCGCACTGCTGCGGCCGGGCGGGCGGCTCGGCGTCGTCACGTTCGGACCCCAGGACGCCTGGTGGGACGACCTCGACGCCGTCTTCCGGCCGTACCTCCCCGAGGCCATGCTCGACGCGCGCACGAGCGGGCAGGAGGGCCCGTTCCGCAGCGACGCCGGCATGGAGCGGCTCGTCGCCGGCGCCGGCTACAGCGATGTGCGCACGGTCGCGTGGGTGCTGCCGGTGCGGTTCGAGTCGGCGGCGGCGTACCTCGACTGGACCATGACGACGGGGCAGCGGGCGATGTGGATGCGGGTGCCCGAGGAGCGTCGCCCCGCGGTGCGCGCCGAGCTGACCTCGATGCTCGACGCCCACGCCGGGCCCGACGGCAGCATCGCTCTGCACCAGGGCGTGCGCATCACGCTGGCGGCGCGTCCCTGACACGACGACGGGGCGGCGCCGCTGCTGCGGCGCCGCCCCGTCGGGTCAGGACTACTTGAGGAAGTCGGGCACGTCGAGGTCGTCGTCGTCGCCCGCGTCGTCGAACACGATGCGGCGCGGCTCCTTCTTCGGCTCCTCCTCGACCGGCGCCTGGGTGACGGGCAGGACCGGCGCCTGGCCCGGCTCCGCCGTCGCACGGGCGGTGTCGACCGCGAGCGGCGTCTCGTCGAAGTCGCCCTTCGTCACCGGCTTGGTGCCGACGCGACGCGCGGGGGGAAGGCCGCCGTCGAAGCCGGCCGCGATCACCGTGACGCGCACCTCGTCGCCGAGCGTGTCGTCGATGACGGCGCCGAAGATGATGTTGGCCTCGGGGTGCGCCGCGTCGGCCACGAGCCGCGCGGCCTCGTTGATCTCGAAGAGGCCGAGGTCCGAGCCGCCGGAGATCGAGAGCAGCACGCCGTGCGCGCCGTCGATGCTGGCCTCGAGCAGCGGGCTGGAGATGGCCGCCTCGGCAGCCGCGACCGCGCGGTCGTCGCCGCGCGAGGAGCCGATGCCCATGAGCGCGCTGCCGGCCCCGGACATCACGCTCTTGACGTCGGCGAAGTCGAGGTTGATCAGGCCCGGGGTGGTGATGAGGTCGGTGATGCCGCTGACGCCCTGCAGCAGCACCTGGTCGGCCTGGCGGAACGCGTCGAGCATCGAGATGCTGCGGTCCGAGAGCGAGAGGAGCCGGTCGTTCGGGATGACGATGAGGGTGTCGACCTCGGCACGCAGGGCGTCGACGCCGGTGTCGGCCTGGACGCCGCGGCGCTTGCCCTCGAAACCGAACGGACGCGTGACGACGCCGATGGTCAGCGCGCCGAGCTTGCGCGCGATGCTCGCGACGACGGGCGCGCCGCCCGTGCCGGTGCCGCCGCCCTCGCCCGCGGTCACGAAGACCATGTCGGCGCCCTTGAGCACCTCCTCGATGTCCTCGGCGTGATCCATCGCGGCCTGGCGGCCGACCTCCGGGTCGGCGCCGGCCCCGAGGCCGCGGGTCAGCTCGCGGCCGATGTCGAGCTTGACGTCGGCGTCGCTCATGAGCAGCGCCTGCGCGTCGGTGTTGACGGCGATGAACTCCACGCCCTTGAGGCCCACCTCGATCATGCGGTTCACGGCGTTGACACCGCCGCCGCCGATGCCGACGACCTTGATGACCGCGAGGTAGTTCTGGGGAGCCGCCACGGCACGTGCCTTCCACTCGTCCGTCCGGACGACAACTCTCACCCTCAGGTAGAGGTGAATAGTTATGTCATCCTGTGGTTAGGGGTGAACCTACGGCGGCGTCCCCCGGCGGCGCAAGATCGGTCTGCGTCACACCGCGTCCACGCAGCGTGAGGATCCGTGATTCCCCCTGCGGCGCAGGCGATCCCGCCGCTCGGCACACCTCGTTCAGGACCCGGCGAGTGACCCGCGGGTGGTCGGGAGGTCCGGTGCGCTCACGTCGTAGTACGCCGCTCCGAGCGGTAGGAGGGCGCGCAGCACGGCGGTCTTCGCCGTCGCCTGCTCCGCGCTCCCCCACTGCACGGCCGCGCCGGAGGCGAGGCGCAGGACCACGTCGTCGCGGCTGCGGGCCACGACCGCGGTGACCTTCGCGCGCAGGTCGTCGGGGAGCGAGCCGAGCACCTGCACGCCGGCGAGCAGCGACGTCTCGTCGGAGGGCCGCACCGAGGCGAGCTTCGGCGGGACCGTGCGCGTAGCGCCGAACCGCGCGCCGGTCACGTCCACGTAGGCGTACCCCGAGCCGGCGCGCACCACGCCGATCGGCGTGCGCTCGGTGACCACGACGACGAGCACGTCCGGCCACCCGCGCCGCACTTCGACCGCGCCCACCTCGGGGATGGCACCGACTCGAGCGGCGACGCCGTCGGCATCCACCCGGGCGAGCGGGGTGCCGACGCGGATGTCGGCGGCGGAGCGCACCTCGTCGATCGGCACGCCGACCGCGCCGAGGACGCGGACCTCCTTCACCGACAGGACGGAGGACAACCAGACGAGCCAGACCGCGGCGCCGGCGAGCAGCGCGAGGAGCCCGATGACGAGCCACGTCTTCCATCCGCTGCGTCGGCGGGTGGCCGCGAAGCGCTCGGTCGACTCCAGCACCGTCACGACGAAGACCCCTCCCGCGCGCGCAGGAGGTCGAGCACCTCGGTGCCGATCATGGCGATGTCGCCGGCGCCGAGCGTCATCACGACGTCGCCGGGGCGGGCACGGTCGACGAGATGCGTGGCGACGCGGCTCCACGACGGCTCGAACACGACCTGCTCCGGCGGCAGCGGCACGTGCGAGGCCATGGAGACGCCGGAGGCGCCCGGGATGGGCTCCTCGCCGGGCGCGAACACCTCGAGCACCACGACCTGGTCGGCCAGCCCGAGCGCCTCGCCGAACTCCTTCACGAACATCGCGGTCCGGTAGTAGTGGTGCGCCTGGAACGCGACCACGAGCTGGCTGTCGCCGACGACCTCCCGCATCGCGCGCAGAGTCGCGGCGATCTCGGTGGGGTGGTGCGCGTAGTCGTCGTACACGCGCACGCCCGCGGCTGCGCCCTTGAAGTCGAAGCGGCGGCGGGTGCCGCTGAACGACTCGAGCCCCTCTCGGAGCGCTGCCGACGAGTGGCCGAGGCCCAGGCCGGTCACGAATGCCGCGGTGGCGTTGAGCACGTTGTGCCGACCCGGCACCGCGAGCTCGGTGCGCCCGTGGCGCACGCCGCGCTCGAGGATGTCGAACACCCATCCCGTGGCACCGACCTCGACGAGCTCCACCCGGAAGTCGGCGTCGGCCGACTCGCCGTAGGTGCGTACGTCGACGCCCTCGGCCCGGGCCCGGCCTGCGAGCCGGCGGCCGCCGTCGTCGTCGATGCACACCGTCACGAACCCGCCGCGATCGCGGATGCCCGTGCAGAAGTCGAGGAACCCCTGCTCGATCGCCTCGAACGTGCCCCAGTGGTCGAGGTGGTCCGGCTCGACGTTCGTGACGATCCCGGCCCAGGCGGGCAGGGCGAGGAACGCGCCGTCGCTCTCGTCGGCCTCGGCGACGAAGTCGTCGCCCGTGCCGTGGTGCGCGTTGCTGCCGCTCTCGTTGAGCTCGCTGCCGATCGCGAACGACGGGTCGGCGCCGCAGTGCTGCAGCGCCACGGTCAGCATCGAGGTGGTCGTGGTCTTGCCGTGCGTGCCCGCGACGGCGATACCGCGCGAGCCGGACATGATCGCGGCGAGCGCCTCCGCCCGGCCCATCACGCGCAGACCGCGCTCGCGCGCGGCCACCAGCTCGGCGTTGCCCTCCTTGATGGCGGTGGACGCGATCACCGTGTCGACGCCGTCGACCTGCTCGGCCGCGTGGCCGACGTACGCCTCGACCCCGATCGCGCGCAGGGCCGCGAGCCGGCGGGAGTCCTTGGCGTCGCTGCCGCTGACGGTGACGCCGCGGGCGACCAGGATGCGCGCGATGCCCGACATGCCCGCACCGCCGATGCCGACGACGTGCACTCGCCCGAGGGCGGAGAGGTCGGCGGGGGCGTCCAGGGCCGGGGTCACGCGGATCCTCCAGTCGTCGTGGTGCCGGCGGCCGCCTCGAGCACCAGTGCCCTCAGTCTCTCGTCCGCGTCGCGCTGACCGTGGGAGGCGGCGGCCTCCGCCATGGCGTGGCGCTGGTCGAGGTCGAGCAGCAGCGGGGCGACGAGGTCGACGAGCCGGTCGGCGTCGAGGTCGGCGTCGTCGACGAGCAGCCCTCCCCCGGCCTCGACGACGGGCAGGGCGTTGAGCCGCTGCTCGCCGTTGCCGATGGGCAGCGGCACGTACACCGCCGGCAGCCCCACGGCGGCGAGCTCGGCACAGGTCATCGCGCCGGCGCGGCAGAGCGCGACGTCGGCCGCGGCGTAGGCGAGGTCCATGCGGTCGACGTAGGGCAGCGGGACGTAGGGCGCCGGGCCGGTCGGGCCCTCCGGCCGCTGGTCGTCGTTCTTCAGGCCGGCCGCGTGCAGCACCTGGATGCCCTGGGCCGTCAGCCGCGCGGCCGCTCCGACGGTCGCGGCGTTGAGGCTTCGCGCGCCCTGCGAGCCGCCGAAGACCAGCAGCGTGGGCAGGTCGGGGTCGAGCCCGAAGGCCGTGCGCGCCTCGGCGCGCAGCGCCGCGCGGTCGAGGCTCGCGATCGCCGGGCGCAGCGGCATGCCGATGTGCCGGGCGCCCGCGATGGCGTCCGGCACGGCGCAGCCGACGTACGACGTGAACCGCGCACCGACCTTGTTGGCGAGGCCCGGACGGGCGTTGGCCTCGTGGATGGCGATCGGCACGCGGCCGCGCGCGGCGAGGTACGCCGGGAGCGCGACGTAGCCGCCGAAGCCGACCAGCACGTCTGCTCCCGTGTCCTCCAGCACCGCGCGCACCTCGCGCACCGAGCGCTTCACGGCGCTCGGCAGGCGGACGAGGTCGCCGGACGGCCGGCGCGGCATCGGCGTCGGGGTGATGAGGCGCAGGTCGTAGCCGCGCTCGGGCACGAGCCTGGTCTCGAGGCCGCGCTCGGTGCCGAGCAGGGTGATGCCGATCGACGGATCGTGGCGGCGCAGGCAGTCGGCGGTGTTGAGCGCGGGCTCGACGTGGCCGGCCGTGCCGCCGCCGGCGAGGACGACGTGCACCGTCACTTCCCCTTGAGGGGGTGCGGCGCGGGACGGCCCGCCTCCGCGCGCGCGAAGGCCATGAGCATGCCGAGGACGACGAGCGTCGGAATGAGGGACGAGCCGCCGTACGACACGAGCGGGAGCGGGACGCCCGTGATGGGGATGAGGCCCAGGACCGCGCCCATGTTGAGCAGCGCCTGGGTGAGGATCCACGCCACCGCCGCGGCGGAGGCCGTGCGCACGAAGGGGTCCGACGTGGTGCGCGCGAGGCGCAGGCCCGCGATGCCGATGGCCGTGAACAGGCCGAGGACCAGCAGCGATCCCAGGATGCCGAGCTCCTCGCCGACCACGGCGTAGATGAAGTCCGTGTGCGCCTCGGGCAGCCAGTCCCACTTCTCGCGGGAGGCTCCCAGCCCGACGCCGAACCATCCGCCGCCGCTCATCGCGCTCTGGCCGCGCAGCAGCTGCCAGCCGGAGTTGAGCGGGTCGGCCTCGGGGTTGAGCCACGCCGTGAACCGCTTCATGCGGTAGGCCTGCGTCACGCTGAGAACGGCGACGCCGGCGAGCATCACGACCGCGCCGCCGAAGAAGAGCCGGAACGGCGCGCCGTTGACCCAGAGCATCGCGGCGACCATCGGAACGAGGATGATCGCGGTGCCGAAGTCACCCTCGAGCAGGATCAGGCCGATGATGCCGAGCGCCACGGGCAAGAGCGGCACGAGCAGGTGCTTCCACTGGTCCAGCAGCGGCTGCTTGCGCGCCAGCAGATCGCTGCCCCACAGCACCAGCGCGAGCTTCGCGAGCTCGCTGGGCTGGAACCGGAACGGACCGCCGATGTCGATCCAGTTCCTCTGGCCCGCGACCTCGCGCCCGATGACGAGCACCAGCACCAGCAGCACGACCGAGACGACGAGCGCCGGGTAGGCGATGCGCCGGTAGAACGTGACCGGCAGTCGGGAGGCCACCACCATGGCCGCGAGGCCGATGACGGCGAACATCACCTGGCGCGACCAGAGGGTGTACGCCGATCCGAACACGCGGTAGCTCTCGACCGTCGACGCGGACAGCACCATCGCGATGCCGAGCACGAGCAGCAGCAGCGTGGCGCCGAGCAGCACGTGGTAGGTCGCGAGCGGGTGCTCGGAGCGCGGGCGGTCGGCACGTCCGACGCGCCGCTCGTCCTGCTGGGTCACGCGCTCACCCGCCCAGGTGGCGCAGGACGGAGGCCGCGAACTCGTCGCCCCGGTGCCCGTAGTCGCGGAACATGTCCCACGACGCGCACCCGGGGGCGAGCAGGACGGTGTCGCCCGGGCGCGCCATCCCCGCGGCGGCGCTCACGACGTCGTCCATGGCTCCAGTGTCGGTGCGGCTCACCTCCACCACGGGCACATCCGGCGCGTGTCGCGCGAGAGCCTCGCGGATCCTGTCGCGGTCGACGCCGAGCAGCACGACGCCGCGCATGCGCGCCGCGGTGCGCTGCACGAGGTCGTCGTACTCCTGGCCCTTGGCCATGCCGCCCGCGATCCACACGACGGGCTCGTAGGCGAGGAGCGACGTGAGCGCGGCGTGCCCGTTGGTCGCCTTGGAGTCGTCGACCCAGCGGACGCCGTCCCGCTCGGCCACCTGCGCGATGCGGTGCCCGGCGGGCTCGAACGAGCGCAGCCCCTCGCGGATAGCCGCCGGTGGGACGCCGGCAGCGCGGGCCAGGGCCGCCGCGGCCAGGGCGTTGAAGACGTTGTGCGGGGCGAACGGCCGCACGTCGTGGACGGAGGCGAGCTCGAGCGCGCTGTCGGCGCGCTCGTCGAGGAACGCGCGGTCGACGAGCAGGTCGTCGACGACGCCGAGCATCGACCGGTGCGGCACCCCGAGCGTGATGCCGATCGCGCGGCAGCCGTCCACGACGTCGGCCTCCTCGACGAGGCGCTCGGTCACGGGGTCCGCGACGTTGTAGACCGCCGCGACCTGGGCGTTGGCGTAGATCCGGCCCTTGGCCTGCACGTACGCCTCGTACGAGCCGAAATGGTCGACGTGGTCCTCGGCGATGTTGAGGCACACCGCCGCCAACGGGCTCGCGGTGTGGAGGAACGGCAGCTGCGGTGCGCCGACCTCGACCGCGAGGACGTCGAAGCCCTCCGGGTCCATCACCGCGTCGACGAGCGAGACTCCGATGTTGCCGACCGCGGCCGTGCGCAGCCCTGCCGCGCGCAGCATCGACTCGAGCATCAGCGTCACGGTCGTCTTGCCGTTGGTGCCGGTCACGACGAGCCAGGGGGCGGCGCCGGGGCCGCGCAGGCGCCAGGCCAGCTCGAGCTCGCCCCAGACGGGCACGCCCGCGGCCTGCGCCGCGCGGATGATCGGCGCGTACGGCGGGAGCCCCGGCGAGACGACGAGCACGTCGACGCCCTCGGGCAGCGTGTCGCCGTCGCCGAGGCGGACCTCGGCACCGACGACCTCGAGGACGTCCGCGCGCTCGCGCTGGCGCTCGCCGTCGCCGGAGTCGACCACGGTCACCCGCGCTCCGAGATGCACGAGCTGGTCGGCGCACGCGAAACCGGCGACGCCGATCCCGGCGACGACCGCGTGCACCGAGCCCCAGTCCGAGGACCGGTCGTACGCCGAGACGTCCGTGCGCGTCACTGGCGGACCCACTCGGCGTAGAAGATGCCGAGGCCGAGGGCGACGAACAGGCCCTGGATGATCCAGAACCGCACGACGATCTGGATCTCGGCCCAGCCGAGCATCTCGAAGTGGTGGTGCAGCGGAGCCATGCGGAACATGCGCCGGCCGGTGAGCTTGTAGCTGCCGACCTGCCCGATGACCGAGAGCACGACGATGAGGAACAGGCCGGCGAGCATCGGCAGCAGCAGCTCCGTGCGCGACAGGATCGCGAGCGCCGCGATGGCGCCGCCGAGCGACAGGGAGCCGGTGTCGCCCATGAAGATCCCGGCGGGGGCGGTGTTCCACCAGAGGAAGCCGAAGCAGGCGCCCGCCGCGGCGGCCGCGAACACGGCGAGGTCGAGCGGATCCCGCACGTCGTAGCAGCGCGCGAACTCGCCGAACTGGCAGTTCTGGCCGTACTGCCACACCGACAGCAGGGTGTAGGCGCCGAGCGTCATGACCGACGCGCCCGCGGCGAGGCCGTCGAGCCCGTCGGTGAGGTTGACGGCGTTGGTCGTCGCGGTCACGAGGAACCAGATCCAGATGATGAACAGCGCCGTCGGCAGGACGAGGCCGGTGTCGCGGAAGAGCGACACCGCGCGCGACGCGGGGGTGCGTCCGTCGTCGTCCGGGAACATCAGGGAGAGGAACGCGAAGCTGATCGCGACGGCCGCCTGGCCGAGCAGCTTCGTGCGCGCCCGGACGCCGGTGCTGCGCTGCTTGAAGATCTTCAGGTAGTCGTCGGCGATGCCCACGCAGCCGAGGCCGACGGTGAGGTAGAGCGCCAGCATGCCGGACACGCTCGGCAGCTTCCACGCCACGAGGTGGGCGCCGAAGTAGCCCACGATGAGTCCCGCGAGGATCGCCAGGCCGCCCATCGACGGGGTGCCGCGCTTGCCCTCGTGCTCGGGGTAGGGCTCGTCCGCCGTCGAGACCCGGATGGCCTGCGCGAGGTGGTGCCGGCGCAGGAACCTGATGAGCAGCGGCGTGCCGAGCAGGGAAACGAACAGCCCGAGGCCGGCGGCGATCAGCACGAGCCTCATGCGGGGACCTCCGTCAGGGCCAGGGCGAGCCGTTCGAGGCCGGCGGCGCGCGAGGCCTTCACCAGGACGACGTCGCCGGGCGCGACGCCGCCGGCGACGAGCTCGACCGCCTCCTGCACGTCGGCCACCGCCGATACGACGGTGGCACCTCCGACCCCCTCGGCGCCCGTCGCCACGCCGGAGGCGCCCGTGCCGACCGCCACGACGTGGTCGATCCCGCGCTCGGCGGCCGCGCGGCCGACCTCGCGGTGCGACTGCTCCGCCAGCTCGCCGAGCTCGCGCATCTCCCCCAGGACGGCCCAGGTGCGGCGCGCCGGACGGGTCGGCGTCGCCGCGCTCATGGACACGAGGGCGTCCAGCGCGGCGAGGACCGACTCCGGGTTCGCGTTATAGGCGTCGTTGACGATGGTGACGCCGGCGGCGGTGGTGCTGACCTCCATCCGCCAGCGGCTCGCGGCGACGGCGCCGGACAGCCGGCGGGCCACGACGTCGACGGGGATCCCGAGCTCGAGCGCCGTCGCGGCGACCGCGAGCGCGTTGAGGACGTGGTGGGCGCCGTGCAGCTGCAGCGACACCGGCGCGCGGACCCCCGCCGCCACGAGCGTGAACCGCGCCCGGCCCTCGTCGTCGAGCACCTCGTCCTCGGCGCGCACGTCGGCGTCGGCCGAGCGGCCGTACCGCACAACCCGGCCCGACGTACGCAGGGCCATGCCGGCGACGAGGGGGTCGTCGGCGTTGAGGACGGCGACGCCTCCGCGGTCGGCCGGCGGCACCGACTCGACGAGCTCGCCCTTGGTGCGCGCGATGTTCTCCCGCGACCCGAACTCCCCCACATGCGCCGAGCCGACGTTGAGGACCACACCGATCCGGGGAGGCGCGATCGTGCAGAGGTAGGCGATGTGGCCGAGGCCGCGGGCGCCCATCTCGGCCACGAGCACGCGGGTGCCGTCGTCGACCTGGAGCGCGGTCAGCGGCAGGCCGACCTCGGTGTTGAACGACCCCTGCGGCGCGACGACGGGGCCGAGCTCGGAGACCACCTGCGCCATGAGGTCCTTGGTGCTCGTCTTGCCGCTCGAGCCCGTGATCCCCACGACGACCAGGCCGGGCATGCGGTCGAGAACCGAGCGGGCGAGCCGGCCGAGCGCCGCGACCGTGTCGTCGTCGACGACGACGCACGGGACGTCGAGCTCGCGGGAGGCGAGCGCGGCGACGGCGCCCGACTGCACGGCCTGGCCGGCGAAGTCGTGCGCGTCGTGGTGCTCCCCCACGACGGCGACGAACAGATCGCCCGGCCGGGCGCTGCGGGAGTCGGTGCTGAACCCGGTCACTGCCGCGGCGGCGTCGGCGCCGCCGGCGAGGCGGCCGCCTACGGCATCGGCGACTTCGCCCAGGGTGAGCGCGATCATCGGGGGTCCTCGGGGTCTGCGGGCGAGTCGATCTCGACGGCCTGGACCGGCTCCAGCGCCTGGGCCAGGGCGATCCGGTCGTCGAACGGCGTGACCGTACCCGCCACCTCCTGGCCCTGCTCGTGGCCCTTGCCGAGGACGAGAACCACGTCACCCCGGCCAGCCCGGGCCACTGCCGTCGCGATAGCGCGCGACCGGTCCGGGAGCTCGACGGGCGGCGCGCCGTGCACCGACCGAGCCCCGCGCAGGACCTCCGCCCGGATGGCCGCCGGGTCCTCGCTGCGCGGGTTGTCGTCGGTGACGATGACGACGTCGGCCCCCTCGGCGGCTGCGCGGCCCATGTCGAAGCGCTTGTGCGGATCGCGGTCGCCGCCAGCGCCCAGCACGACGAGGACGTGCGCGCCGCGCCCCGAGCGAGCGTCGGCGACCTCGCGGGCCGCCTCGAGCGCACGCTCGACGGCGTCCGGCGTGTGGGCGTAGTCGACGTACGCGAACAACCCGCGCGACGGGTCCGGGTCGGGCAGCCGCTCCATCCGGCCGGGGACGCCCTCGCACGCGGCGATGCCGTCGGCCGCCGTGAGCGGATCGACTCCGGCCGCGACGAGGAGCCCGAGGGCGCCCAGCGCATTGCTCACGTTGAACTCGCCCGGAAGCCGCACCTCGAGCGGCACGTCGGCGCCGTCCGGCCCCAGAGCGCGCATCACGGAGCCGCCGGGCACCCGCACGACTCCCTCGACCATCCACGTGGCCGGGCCGAGCGCCGAGTACGTCGTGACCGGGATCCCTTCGGCCGCAGCACATCCGGCCATGCGCACGCCGTACTCACCCTCGACGCACACGACCGCCGCAGCCGTCCGGGCGGAGGTGAACAGCGACGCCTTGGCTGCGAAGTAGTCCTCCATGCCGTCGTGGAAGTCCAGGTGGTCCTCGGTGAGGTTGGTGAACCCCGCGACGGCGAACCGCACGCCGTCGACGCGGCCGAGGACGAGCGCGTGGCTCGACACCTCCATGGTCACGGCGCTCACGCCGCGCTCGCGCATGACGGCGAGCAGCGCGTGCACCTCGGTCGCCTCGGGCGTGGTGCGGGCGGTCGCGACCGTCTCGTCGCCGATGCGCGTGCCGACGGTTCCGATCAGCCCGGTGGTGTGCCCCGCGGCGCGGAACCCGGCGTCCACGAGGTACGACGTGGTGGTCTTGCCGTTGGTGCCCGTGATGCCGACCACGACCAGGTCACGGGACGGATGGCCGTACACCTCGGCCGCGACCTGTCCGAGGACGCCGCGGGGGTCGTCCACGACGAGCACCGGCAGGCCCGTCGCGGTGCAGCGCTCCGCGCCCGAAGGGTCGGTGAGCAGCGCCACGGCCCCCGCAGCGGATGCCGCGGCGGCGAACTCCGCGCCGTGCGTGGTGAAGCCCGGCAGGGCGGCGTACAGGTCGCCCTGCAGAACGGCACGGGAGTCGTGCGTGACGCCGGCCACCAGGACGTCGGGGCGTCCGGGGTCGGCTGCGCCCGCCGTTCTCGCGACCTCCCCGAGGGGACGCGGCGGCGTGCTCGGTCGAGGCGCAACGGGCACGTCGTGACCCTATCCCCGGCTCACCACTCGACCGGGATGCGCGGGCGGTGCGAGCCGGTAGGCGGCGTGCGCTCCTGCTGCAGCGCGAAGGCGGTGACCGCCTTGAACACGGGGCCGGCGAGGACGCCGCCGTAGTGGCCGTTGCGGGGGTTCTGCAGGAACACCGCGACGACCAGGCTCGGCTTGTCGGCCGGCGCGATCCCGATGAACGACGCCGTGTAGCCGGAGTACCGCTTGGTCTTGTCGTCGAAGCGGTTGGCCGTGCCGGTCTTGCCCGCGATGCGGTAGCCCGGGATCGCAGCGTTCGGCGCCGTGCCGTCCGCGGACACGACCGACTCCAGCATCGAGCGGACGGTCCGGGCGGTCTTCGTGCTGACGACGCGGGTCGAGCTCGGGGCAGCGGCCGGCTGGAACGTGCCGTCCGGCAGCGTCCAGCCGTCGACGAGGCTCGGAGTGACGCGCACCCCGTCGTTGGCGATGGTCGCGTAGACCGACGCAGCCTGCACCGCGTTGAGGGACAGGCCCTGGCCGAACGCCAGCGTGCCGAAGGTGGTGTCGGACCACTGGTCGGGCGCGGGCACGAAGCCCTTGTTCTCGCCCGGGAAGTCCAGGCCCGTCTTCTCGCCGATGCCGAACTTCTTGAGGTAGCTGTACAGCGTGTCGCCGCCGATCTTCTCGGCAGCCATGATCGTGCCGATGTTGCTCGACTTGGCGAGCACGCCGTTGAGCGTGAGCTTGAGCGTGCCGTGCGGGCTGTGGTCGTGCCACGTCTTCGCAGGCCGCTTGAGCACCGGCGGGATCACCATCTTGGTGGTCGCCGTCGCCGCACCCTCCTCGAGGACCGCGGCCATGGTCATGACCTTGCTCGTCGAGCCGGGCTCGAACACGTCCGAGACCGCGCGGTTGCCGATGTCGGCGGCGAGCGCCTCGGCCGGCCGGTTGGGGTCGAAGGTCGGCACCGTCGCCAGCGCCAGGATCTTGCCGCTGCGCGGATCCATCACCACGACGGTGCCGCTGTCGGCCTTGGCGTACGCGACCTGCTTGGCGATGGCGTCCTGGGCGACCCACTGGATGTCGCGATCGATCGTGAGCCGCACCGTCTTGCCCGGGATCGCCGCGGTGCCCTCGGTCGCGACGGTGGGGATCTCGGTGCCACGCGCGGAGCTCTCGTACGTCTGGCTTCCGGCGACGCCGGCGAGCTGGTCGTCGAGTCCGAACTCCAGGCCAGAGCCACCGGTGCCGTCGGCGCGCACGTGGCCTACGACGTTGGCGGCCACCTCGCCGGCGGGGTAGACACGGGTGGAGGTCGCCTCGCTGAAGATGCCGGGCAGCTTCAGCGCCGCGACCTTGGCCCACGTCTCCGGCGTGATGTTCTTCGCGAGGTAGATGAACCGGCGCGTCCCCTCGAGCCTTGGCGCGTACGCCTCGGCGTCGCCGCCGAGCACCGACGCGAGGGCCGCCGCAGTGGCATCGACGTCCTCGACGAGCGTCTGGTCGGCGGTCACGTTGCGCGCGGCGACGGTCGTCGCGAGCGGCACGCCGTTGACGTCGGTGATGTCGCCGCGCTGGGCCGGGATGACGACCTCGCGCATGCGGCTCTTCTCCGCGGCGGCCGCGAGCGTCGGGCCCTGGATGACCTGCAGGTCGATGACGCGACCCGCGACGACCGTCACGACGATCAGCAGGCCGAGCTGCCAGAGGCGGAGCCGGCGCATGTGGTCGCCGGGCCGGAACGTGCGCGGCGCCGGTGCAGCGGGGCGTCGCGCTGCACGGGGGGCGGGCTTCGGGGCCGGACGGGCGGACGGGCGCCGCGGGGGCGGGGCAAGCGTGGTCATCGGGTCCCCCGGGTCGTCGCGGTCGGCGCGTCGGCGACGGCGCCGTCGGTCACGGTCTCGGCATCGGGCACGGCGGCGTCGCCCGCGGGCTTGGTCGTCGCCGGCTTGGCGGCCTCGGGCTTCGGCTCCGGCTTCGTCGCCGCCGGGGCCGTGGTACCCGTGGCCGGGATGCGCTGCACCGGGCCCGGCTGCGCCGGCTTCGGCACGCCGAGCACCGTGCCGTCCGCGAGCCGCAGGAAGACCGGCGAGGCCACGGGCACCATGCCGAGCGCGCGCGCCTTGGCCTGCAGCGACTCCGGCGCCTCCGCGCGCGCGACGTCCTGCAGCAACCGCTGCTCGCGCACGGCCAGGTCGCGCTGCTGGGAGCTGAGGGCCGAGATCTCGAACGCCCCGGCTGCCAGCGAGGTGTTGAGCACCAGCAGCATGACCATGCCGAGCACGAGGATGCCGACGACCACGAGGGAGAAGATCCCGGTCCCGGCCACAGCGGGAGCCGGCGGGGGGACCTCGCGCAGCGGCGTACGCCGAGGTCGACCCGCCGTGGCGGGCCTGGGCTGCGGTCGGCCGGCGGGGCGCGTGGCGGCGCGGGCGGTGGCGCTCACGCCGCGGCCCTCTGCCGCTCGGCCGCACGGAGACGGACAGACGCTGCGCGGGGGTTCTCGGCGATCTCGGCTGCCGACGCCTTCTCCGACGACCGGGTCAGCAGGCGGAGCTCGGGCTCGTGGCCGGCTGGGACGAACGGGAGATCGTCCGGCACGTCGCTGGTGGCACGGGACACCAGGGAGCGCTTGGTGATCCGGTCCTCGAGCGACTGGTACGACAGGACGACGATGCGGCCGCCGACGGCCAGTGCGTCGATGGCGGCGGGGATGGCGCGCTCGAGCACGTCGAGCTCGCCGTTGACCTCGATGCGCAGGGCCTGGAACGTGCGCTTGGCCGGGTTGCCGCCGGTGCGCCGCGCCGGTGCCGGGATCGAGTCGCGGATGATGTCGACAAGCCGAGCGCTCGTCGTGAAGGGCTGGCGCTGACGTTCGCGCACGACCGCATCGGCAATGCGCCCCGCGAACTTCTCCTCGCCGTACTCCCGCAGCACCCGCGCAATGTCCTTGCCGCTGTACGTGTTGAGGACGTCCGCCGCGGTCAGGCCGCGGGTCTGGTCCATCCGCATGTCGAGCGGCGCGTCCTGGGAGTAGGCGAAGCCGCGGTCGGCCTCGTCGAGCTGCATCGAGGAGACGCCGAGGTCGAACAGCACGCCATCGACCGCCGGGAGCCCCGCCTCGGCCAGGACGAGCGGCAGCTCGTCGTACACCGCGTGGACGAGGAGCGTTCGGCCGGCGAAGCGGGCGAGCCGTCGGCCGGAGAGCTCGAGCGCCGCGGTGTCGCGGTCGAGCCCCACGAGGCGCACCTCGGGGAATCGCTCGAGAAGCGCCTCGCTGTGGCCGCCCAGCCCGAGCGTGGCGTCCACGACGACGGCGCCCGGGTGCTCGAGGGCGGGCGCGAGCAGGGCCAGGCAGCGCTCGAGCAGCACCGGCACATGCCGCGGCGCGTCGGCGCCGCTCTCGCCCTGCGGGTCGACGGGTGAGCTCATCGTCAGCCCAGCCGGTCGACGAGGTCGGAGAGGGCCACGAGCAGAGCCGTGGAGAGCGCGCAGGCTCCCACGAGCGCGGCGACAGGGACCGCGGCGCCCCGCAGCGCGCGGGCGCGGGAACGCCGCTCGGGGCGCTGCGCCTGGCGGTGCAGGGTGAGGTCCATCGGGTGTCGCCTCCTCGCCCTCTCGGGCGCTCGCGGTGGGGGCCGTCGTGCGGGTGGTGCGGCAGATCTGCTGGGGCTCGTGCCCTTCGTGGTCCCAGGTCCCCGTCCGTCGCCCGGGGTGGGGTCCGCCTGGCACCGGGGAAGGTGTGCCAGGAGGCCGGACGACGGATCGGAGGCCTGATGCCACGACGGGATCAGCCGGAGGGCACCACCGCCGCATCGAGCTCGGCGAACGAGGCGTCCGCCTCGGCGCTGTAGGACTCCCACGCGGCGGGATCCCAGATCTCGATGAAGGTGTTCTGGCCGATGACGACGCACTCGCGGGTGAGGCCGGCGTACTCGCGCAGCGAGGACGGGATCGTGATGCGGCCCTGCTTGTCCGGGGTGTCGTCGTACGCGCTGGCGAACAGCACGCGGGTGTAGCGGCGGATGTCGGCGACCGTGTGCTTGCCCTGGGCGAGCTCCTCGGCGTACTTCGCGAAGCCCTCCTTGGTCCAGACCACGACGCAGCGGTCCTGGCCCTTGCTCATCACGAGGCCGTCGGCGAGGAAGTCGCGGTAGCGCGCCGGGAGGATCACGCGGTTCTTGTCGTCGAGGCGGGGCGAGTGGGTTCCGAGGAACACCGCCACCACCTCCTGCCCGCTCCCCGGAGCCCGCTGCCCTGGGTCTGCGCGCCAACATACTCCACTTCACTCCACCGTCAACCACCACGCGTCCACCGAACGGCTCATGTCGCTGATTTCCCGCTTGATGGTCGCCATCGACGCAGGTCAGAGCGGTGGTGGGAAGTGGAGCGTCCAGCCCGGACCAGCACGGGGCGCACGCCCAGCAGTGGGGGCACCCCGCACGGGCCGGCCGGCGCGGTACGGCGTCGCCGCAGGTCACAGGCCCGCAGATGCAGAACGCCGCTCCCGAGGGAGCGGCGGTGGAGAGATGTGGGGGGGCGCGGCGGGCAGGACCGGGAGCAGCCCGTCAGAGCTCGGAGCGGGCTCCGACATCGGTGACGCGGAAGTCCTTGCGGACCGGCCAGTCGTGGATCACCGACGTACGCAGCAGGACGTCCTGCACCGAGCGGTTCTCGCGGCTGACCACGCACCAGAAGAGCGCGACGGGCACGAGCGTGCAGAACGAGGCCCGCACGAACGACAGGGGCCACGACAGCTTCATGCCCTTGCGGCCGACGACGCGCAGCCCGAGCAGGCCAGATCCGACGCTGCGGCCCGTGGTCGCCCAGCAGACCGTGAGGTACAGGACCATGTAGCAGTAGCCGAGGATCACGAACCAGAACACCGGCCACTGGGGGAACGAGAAGTCGCGCGGGTCGATGAGGAAGCGCAGGATCGCGATACCGAGCCAGGTGCCGAACGTCAGGCTCGTGATGATGAGGTAGTCGATCGCGCCGGCGGCCGTCCGCGACACGACCCCGGCCCGCAGACCCTGGAACGGCCGGGCGTTCTGCGGGATGGGGTCGGGGCGGTGGGTGCGCGCCGGCTCCGGCGGCGTCTGCGGTTCAGTCATCGCTCCCCCGCATCGACTGCGGCTCGCCCGGCGCGTCGGTACGCCGGGCCTTGCGGCGCAGCAGGATCTTGTCGACCCACCGGTTCACGAGCTCGTCGCCGGACACCGCCGACATGCGCGCGCCGTCGATCACGACGGTGGCGACGCCCGAGGTCGAGTCGCGGATGATCTCCGGCAGGTCGACCTCGTCGATGACCTCCTCCGCGAGGCCGGCGACGTCGACCTGGGTGCGGATGAGGGAGTTCAGGTCGATGCTCTCCACTGCGGAGTTGACGACCGTGGCGAGGTCGACGCGCTGGAGCACGAGCTCGGTCAGGTCGAGGCGGTCGAGCACCTCGGTCACGATCCGCTCGAGATCGACGCGCTGCAGCACCAGCTGCGTGAGGTCTATCCGATCGAGCACCCGCGTCAGCACCTCGGGCACGACGAGGTCGAGGGCGTCGTCGGACAGGACCGTGAGGTCCGCGCCGGCGGCGTACCGGACGGCTCGTCCGCGCTCGCCGAGGCGGTCCACGGCGTGGCCCACGGTGAGGCGCTCGGGCACGAGCGGCGGCCGCGAGAGCAGGCCCCACAGGCTCGACACGACGGGTGCGAACGAGCCCGCGACAGCGGAGGTGACGGCGACGGCGGGTCGCGCGACCACGACCGCGGCGCCGACGGCGATGTCGAGCGGCGCCTCGACCACGGCCGGGAGCCGCGGCACGCGCGAGCGCACGACGGGCAGCGGCTGCGGTCCGTCGGCGTGGCCGGGGGCGTCGGTCATCGGGCCAGTGTCGCTCAGGCGACCGCTCGAGCTGCTACTTGTCCCGGTTCTCGACCTCGCGCAGGCGCGAGCACAGGACGCGCAGCATCGGCACCGCGACCTCCGGGTGCTTGTCGAGCAGGTCCTCGAACGTCCAGCGCGAGAGCGCGAAGGTCGTGAGGCCCCCGGCGTCGGCGACGATGTCGGCCGAGCGGGGCCGGCCGTCGATGAGGCTCAGCTCGCCGAAGTAGTCGCCCTCGGTGAGGCGGTTCACCTGCTGGCCGTCGACCAGGACCCGCGCGGCGCCGTCGAGCACGACGTGCATCTCGACGCCAGCCGGCGAGAACGCCCTGAACCCCGTGACGCTGTCCCCCTGCACGATCACGGCCGTGCCCTCGGCGTACTCGGCGGTGCTGCCGGCGTCCGCGATGTGGCTGAGGACGCGATGCGAGAGGCCGCGGAAGAGGTCGACCTCGGCGAGGGTGGCGGTGAGTTCGCGGTTGCTCATGGCCGTGAGGCTAGATGCACCGGGCGCACCGCGTCGCGCGTACCCGCCGAATCGATACGGCCGCGCGTCGCGCAGCGCAACGGCAGCCGGCCGTCCGTAGCCTCGGTTCATGGCCGTCGCCCGTACCCGCCGCGCCCGCGCTGCGCGCAGGAGGCAGCGGCGCATGAGCGCGGTCGAGCACGACCTCACCGACGCGCAGTGGACCGCGCTGCAGCAGGCCTGGGGCGGCTGCGCGTACTGCGGTGCCGCCGGCGTACCGCTCCAGAAGGACTGCGTGCAGGCCCTCTCGCGCGGAGGGCGCTACACGCTCGACAACGTCGTGCCGGCCTGCGGCTCCTGCAACGCGAGCAAGTGCAACGACGAGGTCACCGGGTGGCTCCGGCGCAAGCGCCTCGACGAGCGCACGTTCCTCCTGCGCCACGTCGAGATCCGCGCAGCCCTCGCCGTGTCGACGGATCAGATCGAGAGCGGGCCGGACTTCGCCTCGGGGAAGTAGTCCTGGCCGATGCCGGTCTCGCGCTTGGGGACCATCACCGAGCGGACCCACGACACGATGACGTCGCCGTCCTGGTTGAGGCCGCGGGTGGTCATCGTGACGATGCCGAAGCCCGGGCGCGAGGAGCTCTCGCGCAGATCGGTGCAGACGCTCTCGGCGTAGATCGTGTCGCCGATGTAGACGGGGTGCGTGAGCTTGATGTCGGTCCAGCCGAGGTTGGCCACGGCGTTCTGGCTCATGTCGATGACCGACAGGCCGAGCACGAGGGCGACCGTGAGTCCGGAGTTGACGATGATGCGGCCGCCGGTGATCGGGTTCGACTGCGCGAGGTGCGCGTTGAAGTGGTTCTGGTTGGTGTTGCACGTCAGCTGGGTGAACCACGTGGAGTCGGCCTCGGAGATGGTGCGGCCGAACGGGTGCTGGTAGACGTCGCCCACGACGAAGTCGTCGAAGAACCGGCCGAGCTCGGCCTTGTGCACGGTCATGGGGGTCCTCCCGGTCGCGGTCCGCGGCGCAGGCTCGTCGTCGCCGCCGGTGCGAGCGTACGAAGCCGGTGTACCGCCGCGCAGCGCAGGTCTACCAGCGCTGCAGCGGCGCGACCTCGGGGTGGTCTGCCCGCAGCGGCGGCGTGCCGTAGAGCCCGGGCGCGAGCGGGCTGGGGTGCAGGGCGAGCGCGGCCAGCATCGACGAGGCGTCGGCGTACGCGTCGGCCGCGAGCTGCTCGGTGAAGCGGAAGTCGAGCATCGACGAGGCGATCTGCTCCGGCGCCGGCAGGTAGAGGAGCGGGATCTCCTCGGCCACCTGCAGGTCGCGCACGACCTGCTGGCGCGCGGCGATCTGCACGGCCTGGATCACGACGGCGATCAGGCTCTCCGCCCACCGCCCCTCCATGCCGAAGCGGCCGCAGTCGAGGACCACGACCGACTTCGCGCCGCGGGCGTACGCGACCTCGATGGGAACGTTCGAGACGAGGCCGCCGTCGACGAGGCGTCGGCCGTCGCGCTCGACCCACGGGAACACTCCCGGGATGGCGGACGACGCGAGCAGCGCCGAGCGCACGTCGCCGCTGTCGATCTCCACGCGCTCCCCGGTGTCGAGGTCGGTGGCGACCGCGACGTACGGCAGGGTCAGATCCTCGATCCTGTCGACCGGCACGTGCGCCGCGAGCAGCTCGGTGAGAGGCCCAGGGTTGAACAGGTACGGCCGGTTCGTGCCCGCCGAGATCGCCTGGGTGAGCATGTTGCCGGGGAACACGTCGCGCCGCTCGATCTGCGGCCACAGGTCGGCGAGCACGTCCGGGCCGTGGTCCGGGTCGGCCGCGATCATGACGCCGTTGAGCGACCCGACGCTCGTGCCGACCACGAGGTCCGGTCGCAGGTCCGTCTCGTGCAGGGCGCGGATCATGCCCATCTGCACCGCGCCGTACGCCCCTCCCCCGCCGAAGACGTAGGCGAGCGGGCGCGGGAGCAGGCGGGCGAGCGAGAGCGGCGCCGCGACCGATGCGGCGACGGGCGCCGGGGGCTCGTCGCCCCGCTCGGGGACGCCGCCGGCGACGGCGGCGGCACGCTGCTGCGCCCGCCGCTCGGACCGGGTCGCGTGGTCCTCGTGCTCGTGATGCTCGCGCGCCATGCCCGATCCTCTCCGGCTCTCCTGCCGCGATCCTGGCAGGTCCAGGATCGCGCCGCGCGCGGGCAGTCCGGTGCGCGCCGGGCCAGGTATCGATGTGGGGTTATCTCTGCCGAAGGCAGTGAAAGCCACATTGACCGGAGAAGAAGGGCGGGGGTGCGGGGGCGCGCCTAGGGTGACGGCGTGGAGCGGGCGGAGCTGTTCACCCTGGAGCATGTGACGCTCGAGGTCGACGGGCGGCGTCTGCTCGACGACCTCGACGAGCACCTCCACGTCGGATTGGTGACCGCGGTGTGCGGCCCGAGCGGCTCGGGCAAGTCGACCCTGCTGCGCCTGTTCAACCGGCTCGCCGACCCGACGTCCGGGCGGGTGCTGTTCCACGGCACCGACGTGCGCGACCTCGACGTCCGCGAGCTGCGCCGGCGGGCGGTGCTGGTGCCGCAGCGCGCGGTGGCGCTGACCGACGACGTCGCGGCCGAGGTGCGCGTGGCGGCTCGGGAATTGTCCGACGACGACGTGTCCGGGCTCCTGCGGCGGGTCGCGCTGGACCCGGGCGAGGTGCTGGGCCGGTCGCCGCTGAGCCTGTCCGGCGGCGAGCTCCAGCGCCTCGCCCTCGCCCGGGCGCTCGCGGTCGGGCCCGAGGTGCTGCTGCTCGACGAGCCGACCTCGGCCCTCGACCCGCGGGCGGCGGACGCCGTCGACGCCGTGATCCGCTCGCTCGTCGCCGACGGCCTGTCGGTCGTCCTCGTCAGCCACGACGTCGCCCGTGCCGAACGGATCGCGGACTCGGTACGCGTCCTGCACGACGGGCGGGTGACGGCGCGCGGCGCCGTCGGCGACATCGACCTCGTGCACGAGATGACGACGACGCCGGGCGACGGCCACGAGCACGGCCCCGACGACCCCCGCGCCCACGGCGGCGCGCACACGCCGCACCTGCACGAGCCGCCCGACACCTCCTGGGAGCACGGATGACGCCCATCCCGAGCTGGACCGCGGTCGCCGTCTCCGGACTGCTCGTCCTCGTCTGCGTGGCCATCGCCTCGTGGCAGCGCCTCGGCATCAGCCGCGACATCGTCGTGGCCGCGGTCCGTGCGCTCGTGCAGCTGGTCGCTGTCGGCGCCGTGCTCGCCTGGCTGTTCCTGCACGCCGGGCTGCTCGGCGCGCTCGCCTGGATCGCGGCGATGACGGTGATCGCCGCCTTCGAGTCGCGGAGGCGCGGCGCCGGACTCCCCCGGGCCCTGCTGGCGGCGTGGCTCGGCATCGCCATCGGCACCATGGCCACCCTCGGCGTCCTGGTCGTCGGCGGGGTGATCTCGACCGAGCCGCAGGTGCTCATCCCCATCGGCGGCATGGTCGTGAGCGGCGCCATGCAGGCGTCCTCGCTCACGCTGACGTCGCTGCGGCGGTCGGCGGCCGAACGACGGCCCGCGGTGGAGGCGGCGCTCTCGCTCGGCCTGGGGCCGCGGGAGGCGTTCGCCGGCGAGCTCCGCACCGCGGTGCGGACGGCGCTGGTGCCCTCGGTCGACCAGACCAAGGTGGTCGGCCTCATCGCCCTTCCGGGCACGATGACCGGCCTCATCATCGCCGGCGTCGAGCCGCTGCAGGCGATCCGCTACCAGATCATCGTGATGTACATGCTCCTCGCCGCCTGGGCGGTCGCGGCGCTGGTCACGTCCCGGGCGGCCGAGCGGTGGATGTTCGACGACGCCGAGCGGCTGGTGCGGGTGCCCGCCTGAGCACGGGAACTCGCGCCGGGCGCCGCACGTCGGAGCGTGAAGCAGGAGTCTCTCGTGCGGGGACGGTGCGCGGATGGCCGTCGCGGGTGACAATCGGGGGTCGGCGGGGGCACGGCCCTGCCGGACGAGGACGACACGAGGAGACCGCGTGACGATCGACGGCACGGCCACCACGGGCCCTGGCGGAGCCGGCCACACCGACCCCGCCGAGGTCTCCGAGCTCGTCCACTCCGCCGCGGCGATCCGCGCCGCGGTCGAGACGGTCATCGAGGGCAAGGGCGACGTCATCCGGGTCGCGCTCACGGTCCTGCTGGCCGAGGGCCACCTCCTGATCGAGGACGTCCCCGGCACGGGCAAGACGATGCTCGCCAAGACCCTGGCGAAGTCCCTCGACTGCTCGGTGCGGCGCATCCAGTTCACCCCGGACCTGCTGCCTGGCGACGTCACCGGCGTCAGCGTGTTCAACCAGGAGACGCGCGACTTCGAGTTCCGGCCCGGCGCGGTGTTCGCCAACATCGTGCTCGGCGACGAGATCAACCGCGCCTCGCCCAAGACGCAGTCGGCGCTGCTGGAGTGCATGGAGGAGCGGCAGGTCACGGTCGACGGCACGACGTACGAGCTCGCCAAGCCCTTCATGGTCATGGCCACCCAGAACCCGGTCGAGATGGAGGGCACCTACCCGCTGCCCGAGGCCCAGCGCGACCGCTTCATGGCGCGCGTCTCGATGGGGTACCCCGACACCAAGTCCGAGATGGACATGCTCGCCGAGCACGCGGCCACCAACCCCCTCGACGCCGTGCAGCACGTCGCCGACGCCGCCCACGTCTCGCGGCTCGTCGATGTCGTGCGGGGGATCCACGTGGCCGCACCGATCCGCCAGTACGCCGTCGACATCGCGAACGCGACGCGCACGCACCCGGACGTGCGGCTCGGGGCGTCGCCGCGCGCCACGCTGCACCTCGTGCGCGCGGCCAAGGCCGCGGCCGCGCTCGACGACCGCGACCACGTGCTGCCGGACGACCTGCAGACGCTGGCCGCCCCGGTCCTGGCGCACCGCCTCATCCTCACCGCCGACGCCCAGATCGCCGGGCGCAGCACCGAGACCGTCGTCGCCGACGTGCTGCGCCGCGTCGCGGTCCCGGCCGCAGCCCGGGCCTGACGGGGGCCCGCCCGTGCGTGCAGCGCTGCGCCAGCTCACCGGCCGTGGACGGTTCCTCCTCGTCCTCGGCATCGTCGGGCTGATCGTGTCGCTGGTGCTCGAGCAGCGCGACCTGCTGCGGTTCGGCGTCCTGCTCGTCGCGCTCCCCCTGCTGTCGGCGGCGCTGGTCTCGCGCACCCGTTACCGCCTCGCGTCCGCGCGCGGGCTGCGCCCGACGCGGGTCACCGTCGACGCGCCCTCGACCGCGGTCGTGCGGCTCGAGAACGTGTCCCGCCTGCCGAGCGGGCTGCTGCTGGTCGAGGACGCCGTGCCCTGGCAGCTCGGCCGGTCGCAGCGGTTCGTGATCGACCGGCTCGAGTCCGGCGGCCGACGGGACGTGCGCTACGAGCTGCGCAGCCCCGTCCGCGGCCGCTACACGGTCGGCCCGGTGAGCGTCCAGCTCGTCGACCCGTTCGGCCTGTGCCGCGCGACACGGCAGTTCGCGACGACCGACACGCTCACCGTCGTCCCCGCGACCGTGCCGCTCCCTGGGATCCCGCTCGGGGGCGACTGGTCGGGCCTCGGCGAGGCGCGCGCCCGCGCGGTCGCCTCGGCCGGCGAGGACGACGTCATCCCCCGCGAGTACCGCATCGGCGACGACCTGCGCCGCGTGCACTGGAAGTCCACGGCCAAGAGCGGCGAGCTCATGGTCCGCCGCGAGGAGCAGCCGTGGCGCACGCGGGCCACGGTGTTCCTCGACACCCGCGCGGTCGCGCACCGCGGCGACGGACCCGCCGGGTCGTTCGAGTGGGCGGTGTCGGCGGCCGCGTCGATCGCCGTGCACCTCGCCCGGCGCGGGTACGCCGTACGCATCCTCGACGCCGACGGCACCGTCCTCACGCCGGGCGCGGTGACCGAGGAAGGCTTCTCCGGGGCCGAGGCCGAGGGCCCGCTGCTCGACACCCTGGCGCTCGTGACGCTCACCGAGGGCATCGCACCCGGCGTCGGCGACGCGCGCGGCCGGTCCCGCGTGCGCGACGGCCTGCTCGTGGCCATCCTCGGCGACCTCGAGCAGTCGCACGCCGAGGCCGTCGCCGCACTGCGCAGCGGGCACTCGAGCGCGGCCGCGCTCGTGCTCGACACGTCGGGGTGGGCCTCCCGCGCGACCATGCCCGAGGACGGGCGCACCACCCGCACCGCGGCCCTGCTCTCGGCAGCCGGCTGGCGCGTCGCGGTGTGCGGGCCGCAGACCGACCTGCCGGACACCTGGCGCCATCTCGCCGGAAGCGGCTCGGTCGCGGGAGGCGCCCGATGACGGCCACGACCGCCGCGCCCCGCGCGGAGCAGTCCGGCGCAGCCTCGCCCGGCGCGGGCGCACCCGCCCCTCGCCCGCTCACCGTGCCGGGCGTGCTGCTGCCGACGCTCGCGGTGTGGGCGGCGGTGATGCTGTCCTCGCTCTGCCTCGGCACGCTCTACGTCGAGTCCGGCTGGATCGGCGGGACGATGCTCGTGGTCACCGCGGTCGTCGCCGTGGGGGGCCTCGCGACGTGGCTGCGGGTGCCGATGGTGCTCGTGCCGGTGCTGTGCGCGGCAGCGATGTTCGCGGCCCTCACGCTGCGCTTCGTCGACGACGCGCCGTGGGGCTTCGTGCCGTCGCCGTACGCCCTGGGCGAGCTGCGCGACATCCTGGCCGACGGCACCACCGACATCGGCCGGTTCGCCCCGCCCGTGCCGGTGACCGAGGGCCTCATCGCGGTGACGGCGCTCGGCGTCGGCAGCGTGGCGCTCGTGGTGTTCGTGCTGCAGGTCGTCCTGCGCCTCCCCGCGCTCGCCGGGCTGCCCCTCGTCGCGATGTACGTCGTGCCCGCCACGGTCCTCACCGGCGGCGCCCCGTGGTGGGCGTTCGTCGCGGTGGTGGCCGGGTGGCTCCTGCTGCTCGCCTCCGACGAGCGGCTCACGCTCATCAGCTGGGGCAAGTTGCTCAAGCGAAGCGACGGCGTCGGCGGCACCACGGCGCTGTCGGGGCTGTCGTCGTCCGCGTTCCGGCTCGGCGTCGTCGCGGTCGCGCTGTCGCTCGTGCTGCCCGTGGTGATCCCGGGCCTGGCCGACGCCGTCATCGGGCGCGCCGTGTCCGGCGGCGGGGAGGGCGAGGGCGGCGGAACCGGCGCGGAGCCGGAGTCGGTCGGGCTCGACCCGATCGTCGGCCTCCAGCGCACGTTGCTCAACAACCCGGACGTCACGGTGCTGACCTACCGCACCACCGACCCGACGCCCGGCTACCTGCGCGCGGTGGTGCTCGAGGACTACGACAACGAGTCCTGGAAGCCGCGCGGCTTCTCCCCCGACACCAACTCCTCGCCGATCGCCGACGGCGTTTACTCCACGACCGGCCTGCCGAGCGACGTGCCGCGGCAGGAGTACCGCTACGACATGGCCGCCGACAAGCTCGACAGCCGCTACCTGCCCTTGCCCGAGGAGGCCCTCGCCGTGGGTCTCGACGGCGACTGGTTCGTCGATCGGGCCACGGGCATCGTGTTCGGCGGCGACGCCTCGACCACCACGCTCGGCCGCCGCTGGACCGTGGACGCCGTCGAGGTCACGCCGACGCCGGCCCAGCTGCGGGCGGCGCCGGCCCTCACCGGCCTCGACCGCTCCCAGGTGATCGGCTCGATCGATGTGCCCGAGTCGCTCGCCGAGACCGCGCGCCGGGTGACCCAGGGGACGAACAACGACTTCGACGCCGCGCGCGCGCTCGAGAAGTGGTTCCAGGACAACTTCACCTACAGCACGCAGGTGCAGTCGGACTCCTCGGCCAGCTACCTCGAGCAGTTCCTGCGCGACAAGGTCGGCTACTGCGAGCAGTTCTCCGCCACGATGGCGCTGATGGCCACCTCGCTCGGCATCCGCTCGCGGGTCGCGGTCGGCTACACCCGCGGCACCGAGGTCGACGGCCAGGACGGCGCCTGGCGCGTGTCGGGCAAGAACGCCCACGCCTGGCCCGAGCTCTACTTCACCGGCATCGGCTGGGTCCGGTTCGAGCCGACCCCGGCGACCGGCGGCGCGGGCATCACGACCCCGACGTACACCGGCCCGGCGGCGGACGTGCCCACCGACTCCCCGAGCTCCAGCGCGAGCGCCCGGCCGGGCGGCAACCGCGCCGAGCAGGACCTCGCCGACCGCCGCAACGAGAAGGGCCTGTCGGTCGACCTGCCCGGCGCCGGCTCGACACGGCCTGCCGACTGGTGGCGCGCGTGGGTCTTCGGCGGCCTGCTGGTGCTGGCGGCGGCTGCGGCGCTCGTCCCCGCCGTACGCCGATGGCTGCGCCGGCGCCGGCGGCTGGGGCCCGAGGCCGACGTCGAGGCCGCCTGGGCAGAGCTGCGCGACAGCGCCATCGACGTGGGGGCGGCGTGGTCGGACTCGCGCACCCCGCGCCAGGCCGTCGCGGCGCTGGTGGACGACCAGCGGCTGTCCGGCGCAGCCGCCGATGCGGCCACGCGGCTCGGGCGCACGGTCGAGCGCAGCCGCTACGCGCCCACTCCCCCCGATGCGACGCTCGTCACCGACGACGTCGGCACCGTGCGCGCCGCGATGCTGCACCGGCTCGACCGCCGGCGCCGGACGCGGGTCGCGCTCGCCCCGGCGTCGCTGCGCACCCGCCGCGAGACGACGTCGGTCTGACGGCCCGACCGTCCGCAGGGACGGACCCCGGGAACGACGGCGGCCGCGGACCCCGTCGGGGTCCGCGGCCGGATGCCGTGCTGGGAGGCGCTACTCGCCGTCGCCCTCGCGACGCTTGCGGAAGCGCTCGTCCATCTTGTCCATGAAGCCGGCCTTCGGCGCCTGGGCCTTGGCCTTCTTCGGGGCGGCGCCGGCGGCCGGGGCGGCCGCCTCGGGCTCGGCGCGCAGGGTGCGGATCACCAGGAACGTGCCCGCGAGCATCGCGAGGAACCCGACGACGCCGAGCGCGATGATCGAGGTGGCGGCACCGGCGACGAGCAGGGCCACGCCGACGAGGGCGACGAGCACCCCGATGGCGGCCGTGCGTCGACTGCCCGGGCGGGGACCGGCGGAGCGCAGGCTGGAGGCGAACTTCGGGTCCTCGGCGTAGAGGGCCCGCTCCATCTGCTCGAGCAGTCGCTGCTCGTGCTCGGAGAGCGGCACGGCTCCTCCTCGGGTGTCGGGCACTGGTGTGCGGCCCTGTTCTACACGTCTGAGGATAAGCAGCGCGGGGCGATGTGGAAACCCGGACTCCCCACAATGGTCCGGCGAGTCGTCCGCGGCGTTCCGCGGGCCCGTCCCGCGCCGTCGTCCTCAGGGGTTCCATCGGCAGGAGCAGGCCCCCTCCTGAGGTGTCTGCGCCGGTCGAGCGACCCTGCCGTGGAGGACGATCCGGCCGCCGGGAGCGTTCCCGGCGGCCGGTTTCCGGTGCTCAGCCCCGCCCGGGCCGGGGCGCTGCCGGCTGGATCCCGCCGAACCCCTCGTGCCCGCCGTCGTCGCCGTCGTCGGGGCCGGGCACGAGGCGGGCCGGGCGCACGGATCCGCGGCCGAACCGCGCCTCGGCGCGGTCGACGGCCTGCTCGGCCTCGCGCCACCCGACCTCGGGCTCGTCGAGCAGGAGCTGGCGCGGGGCGTCCTCGGCCTCGACGAGCCCTTCGACCCGGACGCCGACGAGCCGGAGCCGGGCGCGCTGCAGGCCGAGCGCGTCGTACAGGTCGCGGGCGGTGGCGTACACCTCGCGGCCGACGTCGGTGGGCGAGCGCAGCGTGCGCGAGCGGGTGATGGTGGAGAAGTCGGCGAACCGCACCTTGATCGACACCGTGCGCCCGGCCACCCCGGCGCGGCGCATCCGCGAGGCGACCTTCTCCGACAGGCGCAGGAGCTCGCGGCGGATGACCTCGGGGTCGTCGACGTCGCGCGGGAAGGTCTCCTCGTTGCCGATGCTCTTCTCGCCCTCGGGCACCTCCACCGCGCGCGGGTCGCGGCCCCAGGCCAGGGCGGCGAGGTGCTGGCCGGCCGCCGGGCCGAGGGCTCGGACGAGGGTGTCGACCGGGGTGTGCGCGATGTCGCCGACCGTGCGCAGCCCGAGCCGGGTCAGCTGCTCCTCGGTCTTCTCCCCCACCCCCCAGAGCGCACCGACCGGCAGCGGATGCAGGAACGCCACGACGCGGTCGGCGGGCACCACGAGCAGGCCGTCGGGCTTGGCCTGGGTGGAGGCGAGCTTGGCCACGAACTTGGTCGAGGCGACGCCGACCGTGCAGGTGATGCCCTGCTCGTCGTGCACGCGCGCGCGGATCTGCTCGGCGATGACGGCGGGCGGCCCGAGCCGGCGGATGCTGCCCGACACGTCGAGGAAGGCCTCGTCGAGCGAGAGCGGCTCGACCAGCGGCGTGATGTCGCGGAACACCGCCATCACCCCGGCCGAGACCGACGTGTAGAGCTCGAAGTCGGGCGGCAGCACGACGAGCTGCGGGCACAGGCGCTTGGCGCGGGACATCGGCATCGCGGAGTGGATGCCGAACCGGCGGGCCTCGTACGTGGCAGCGGTGACGACGCCGCGCGACCCCTCGCCGCCGACGATGACCGGCAGGCCGCGCAGCTCGGGCCGGCTGCGGAGCTCGCACGACGCGTAGAACGCGTCCATGTCGACGTGCAGGATCGAGCAGCCGTCGTCCTCGCGACGCCCGTCGTGCACGAGGCGCGAGTCGCCGCTGGCCGAGACGTCGGCCTGGGTGATGCGCGCCCCGCGGGTGATCTGGCTGCGGCTCACCGCCCCGGCCTCCCTGCTCGCTGCACCCGCCCATCATGCGCCCCGCCGCCCACGGACGGCGTCACCATCCGGAGCTGCCCGGGCTCGAGTGCCAGAGCTTGCTCGGCGCGTCGGCCTTCTCCTTCTTCGCCCGCTCGGACTCCCCCGCCTGGGCGCGGGTGTCGGCGGCGTCGACGCCCTGCGGCTTGATGTCGGCGTACGGCGACTGCCTGAAGCCGCTCGCGTGCACGAGGACCCGGCGTACGCGCTCCTCGCCGGACAGCTCCGAGCCGCGCTGGCCCATGCCTCCGGCGGCGGGACCGGACCCGGATGCCGCTGCGCCGAGAGCGCCGTACCCGGCGTACGACGCGCCCTGCGCCGCCGCGGGCACCACGGCGACCGGGCGCGTCGAGCGGCTGCCGGCGCGCCCGGCGACGGCGGCCTCGTCGGAGTCGTCGCGGGTGCCGCCGTCGTCGAGGATCCGGGCGACCGCGGCCGGGCCGCCCGCGCGCCAGGCGTCGTGCACCACGCCGAGCTCCCACGCGCCGGTCGCGCGCAGCGAGATCCCACGGGGCCCGGTACGCCGGATCACCCCGCGCACGAGCAGCAGCCACGACCCGAACACCGTGGCGGCGTACGGGCCCTGGGCGTCCTCGAAGAAGGTCGCGTCGACCGGGCCGGTGGAATCGTCGAGGGTGAGGAACACGACGCGGCGGCCCGAGCGCACCGGCGGCGTCTGGGTCGCGACCTTCACCCCGGCCACGAGCACCTCGGACTGGCTGCGCCGCCCGAGCAGGTCGCGCGAGCGCACGACGCCGAGGGCGTCGAGCATCGGGGCGTAGAAGTCCACGAGGTGCCGGCTCGCGTCGAGGCCGAGCACCTCGAGCTCGGCGCGCACCCGCTCGGCGTCGGTCATCTCCGGCAGGCCGCTCGCGGCCACCTCGCCCGGCGCGTCGCCGAGGTCGAGGGCGAGCTGCATGTCGAGGTCGGCGGCTGCGGTCGCCACGGCCGGGCCCTGCGCCTGGCGGCGCGCGGCGCGCACGGTGTCCGAGCCGGGGTCGACCGCGACCGTGAGCGGCAGCCCCGTCGATCCGAGCGGGAGGTCGCGGCGGCGCGGCGCCGCGGCCTTGGCCGCGCGCGCGGTGGCGCGGGTGTGCCGGTCGAGGTCGGCCACCTGCAGCAGCAGGTCGCGGCGCGTGACCCGGCCGCGCCGGCGCACCGGGCTCGACAGGCCGATGCCGTAGAGGGAGTCGAACGCGCCGGCGACCACGAGCCGCTCGACGACCGGGCGCGAGACGCGCGCCCGGGTCCAGAAGTCCGACAGCGAGCCGTACGGCCGGCCGGCCACGATCCGCTCGACCTCGGCGTCGTTGATGCCCTTCACATCGGCCAGGCTGAGCCGGATGCCGTACGCCGAGCCGTCCGGCAGGCCCGGCACGTCGGGGCCGCGGCGCGGGCGCTCGTCGAGGATCTCCGGCGGCGGCTCGTCGTACGGCGAGACCTTCTCCACGGTGTAGGTGCCCGAGGACGCGTTGACGTCGAGGCCGAGCACCGCGATGCCGAGGTTGCGCGCGTCGTCGAGGATCAGCCGCTTCGGGTACATGCCGGGGTCGTGGGTGAGGACGCCGGCGAGGAACGCCGCCGGGTGGTGGGCTTTCAGCCAGGCCGAGTGGTACGTCGGCAGCGCGAACGCTGCGGCGTGCGCCTTGCAGAAGCCGAATGACGCGAACGCCTTCAGCACCTCCCAGACCTTCTCGATCGTCGCGAGCTCGTAGCCCTCGGCGCGGGAGGCCGGGTAGAACCACGCGCGGACGTCCTGCTGCCCCTCGGGCGAGCCCATGCTGCGGCGCACCTCGTCGGCCTCGGCGAGCGAGCAGCCCGTCATCACCGCGACGAGGCGCAGCACCTGCTCGTGGAAGACCACGACACCGTAGGTCTCCTCGAGGGCCGGCCGCAGATCCGGGTGCAGGTAGACGGGGTCGTTCCAGCCCTGCCGCGCGCGCAGGAACGGCGTGACCATGTCGGACTTCACCGGCCCGGGGCGGAACAGCGAGATGTCGGTGATGAGGTCGCCGAAGGTCTCGGGCGCGAACTTGCCGACGAGCTCGCGCTGGCCGGGCGACTCGATCTGGAAGCAGCCGAGGGTGTGCGCGGACTTGATGAGCGCGAACGTCGCGTCGTCGTCGTGCGGCACGGCGTCGAGGTCGACCCGCTCGCCGTCGACGCGCTCGATCTCGTCGAGGGCGTACGCCATCGAGGACTGCATGCGGATGCCGAGGACGTCGAGCTTGAGCAGCCCGAGCTCCTCGACGTCGTCCTTGTCGAACTGGCTCATGGGGAAGCCCATCCAGCTCGCCTCGACCGGCGTGCGGTCCAGCAGCGTGGTGTCCGAGAGCAGCACGCCGCAGGGATGCAGGGCGATGTGCCGCGGGAGGCCGTCGAGCGCCTCGACGAGGGTGAGGAACCCGTCGAGCTCGCCGCGTGCGGCGAGCCGGCCGAGGCCCGAGGCGCGCAGCTCGGGCAGCTCCTGCAGCGCGTTGCGCGCATCGCGCGCGCGGATGTGCGGGAACGCGGTGGCGAACGCGTCGATCTCGCCGGGCGGCAGGCCGAGCGCGGCGCCGACGTCGCGGACGGCGTGCCGCACGCGGTAGGTGTCGCGCATCGACACGCACGCGCAGCGCTCGCCGCCGAACCGCTCGAGGATCCGCTCGTACACCTCGGTGCGGCGCGCGGACTCGACGTCGACGTCGATGTCGGGCAGCGCGCGGCGCAGCGGCGAGAGGAACCGCTCCATGAGCAGGCCGTGCGCGAGGGGGTCGACGCCGGAGATGCCGAGCAGGTGGTTGACGAGGCTGCCCGCGCCCGAGCCGCGCGCGGCGACCCTGACGCCCATGCCCTTGATGAGGTCGACCACCTCCCCCACGGTGAGGAAGTAGCCCGCGAACCCGAGGACCGCGATCGTGCCGAGCTCGGCGTCGAGGCGCTCGTGCACCTCGCGCGCCCGCTCGCCGCGGGTGCGGCCGCTGCGCGGGAGGTAGTCGGCGAGCGCGGCCTCGCAGCGCGCCCGCAGGTGGCGGTCGGCCTCGAGCGCCTCGGCGGCGAGGGCCGCGGGCCCCCGGTCGCGCACGGCGCTGCTGCGCCCGGCGGCGCGCGCGGGCAGCAGGAGGTCGAGCTCGGGCACGTGCACCTCGCCGATGCCGAGGTCGGCCACCGGGTCGAGCCGGCAGGCCTCGGCGAGGGTGCGGGTGTCGGCGAGGAGGCGGTCGACCTCGCGCTGCTCGGTGCTGCCCGAGGCCGTGCCCGACATCCGCACGACCTCGCGGGCGACCTGCTCCATCCGCAGGCCGTCGGCGAGGTGGCCCTCGCCGTTGGCGCGGTCGAGGTGCCGGGAGTCGAGCGGCACGAGCCGGCGGATGGCGTCGAGGACGTCGACCACCGGCGCCTGGTCGCGCTCGGCGTGCCGCACGGCGTTGGTGAGCACCGCGGGCAGGTCGTGCTCGCGGGCGAAGGCGAGCATCCGCGCGGCGAACGCCGAGGAGTACGGCAGGCCGCGGGTGCGCGCGCCCGACAGGTCGGTGGCGGCGGTCGCGGTGTCGCGCGCGCGGTGGCTCACGATCTCGATCGCGAGCCGGCGGCCGAACGCCGCGCGCCACGGCGCGAGCGCGGCGAGGGCGAGGTCGGGACGACGGCGGTGCAGCGCCCGGCCGACCTCGGACTCCGGGCCGAGCAGCACGACGAGGCCGTCGCTGTGCCGCGCCACGACCTCGGCCGTGGTGACGGGCGCGCCGCGCACCGTCTGCTCCCCCTCGAGCGCCTCGGTGCCGAGGCCGAGATGAGCCGCGGACACCAGGCGGCACAGCGACGCCCACCCCGTGCGGTCGCGCGCGAGCAGCACCACCCGCGGGTGCCGCGGATCGACCTCCGCCCCGCCCCGGGCCGGGGTGCGGCGCGAGGGCTGGGTGCGCGAGGAGCCGGTGCGCTCGGCGAGGGTGGGGCCGGTGCCGAGCCGGCCCGCGGCGGTGCGCTGCACCCGCGAGCCGAGGCCGCTGCGGCCCGGGGCGAGCGGCGGCACCTCGAGGCCCGCGCGCACGGCGAGGTCGAGGCCGAGGATCGGCGCGATCCCGGCGTCGCGGCAGGCCAGCACGAACCGGACCGCGCCGTAGAGGCCGTCGCGGTCGGTCAGGGCGAGGGAGTCCTGCCCGAGGTCGGCCGCCCGCGCCACGAGCGCGGCGGGGCTGCTCGCGCCGTGGCGCAGGGAGTAGCCCGAGGCGACGTGGAGATGGACGAAGGGGTCGTCGGCCACTGCGCTAGGAGGCGGCAGGGACGGCGGTGCCGGCGAGCAGCGGCTGGTGCGGCACGTCGAGCAGCCGGGCGACGCGGGCGAGGAAGGCCTCGGCGTCGCGCACGAGGTCGTCGGCCTCGCGCTCGCTGACCACGCCGCGCAGGCCGGCCTCGGCCGCGGCGCGCTTGGCCGCGCCGGCGGCGAAGAACTGCGCCCACTCGCCGAGCTCGGGCGCGACCTCGGCGAGCAGCACCCAGGCGCTGCGCAGGCGGGCCGAGCGCTTGCCGCGCGGACGGGCGCGGGCCGCGAGCACCGCGGCCGCGGCACGCAGCGCGGACAGGTGGGCCCGGGCGTAGCGCAGGCCGGTGTCGTCGGTGCCGCCGGCGGCGAGCAGCTCGCGGGCGGCACCGGCGAGCAGGTCGCGGCTCGCGGCGGGGACGGGCGCCGCCGGAGCCTCGGCGGGCGCAGCGGCCGGCCGGGCGGGCGGGGCCTCGGCGGGGGCCGGCACGGCGGTCGGAACAGCGGCGGTCGGCACGGCGGCGGTCTCGGCGGTGGCGGTCATGGCGGCTCCTCCCGGGGTCGGCAGGTAGAGGGCGGGGTCGGTCGTGGGCTCGGCGGCGGGGAGCACGAGCTGCAGCGGGTGCGGGCGGCCGCGCCCGGCGGGAGCGCGCCGGACGTGCGTGCGGGTGCGGGTGCTGGACATGGCGGTCTCGCGTTCAGTCGAGGGTGCGCGCGAGGCGCCACCGGGCGGGGGCCGCGGCCGCGAGGTCGAGGACCGGGTCGTCGAGCAGCGCCGCCGAGGCGGCGGGGACGTCGCGGACGAGGTCGTACACGCCGACCGCCGACGAGCGGCCGGCACGGGCCTCGACCCGCCACACCTCCCGCTCCACGGCACCGACGTCGAACGCGACCGAGCGGCGGGCGGGCTCGAGCGGAGGATCGGCCGGCGCGGGCAGAGCGGCGGCCGGCGACCGGCGCCGCGAGCCGGAGGAGGCCCACCAGGTGCCGAGCTCGATCCAGTGCGCGAGCACGGCGCGCACGACGTACAGCCGGCCGCGCCAGAGGAACTGCGCGGGCGCCCGTTCGTCGGGGCCGGCCTCCCCGGGAGGGGCGGTCCGGACCTGCACGGCCTCGCCGTAGCTGCGCATAGCGGTCTCCTCCCCTGGCCGCGAGGGCCAGGCTCGTCCGGCGCGCGCCCGGGCGGGCGGCGCGACCGGCCGGGGGAAGGCGACCGGCGGGCACCGGCCCCGCCCTCGTGCCCGGCGCTTCCCCACGCCGTGGCCCGACGGCGGGACCGACGGTGGCCCGAGGGGACCGCGAGCTCCCCACGGACCACCGCGCCTCGCCCGCGGCGGCCGCGAATCCGCCGGGTGCGAGAGCTGTGGTGCCCGTCGTTGCGAACCGGCGGCCGACCGTCCCGCGAGAGGCGGTCGAACACCTGTTCGAACAGATCCCACCGTAGCCCCCACCCCCGACAGCGCGTCAAGCCCCCGTCCGGGAGGGCTGCGCGAGGCGTCCGCCCCCTACGCTCTGCGCATGGATCCCGAGGCGCTCGACCCCGCCGACCTGCCGCATGCCGGCGTGAACGCCGACGGCACGCTCTCGGTCACGTCCCCCGACCTCACCGGCCTGCACCCCAACGCGGTGAAGGTTGCCGAGGCCCTCGCCGGGCTCGGCGTGGCGGGCACGGTGCGCGCGCTCCCGGAGCCGGCACCCACCGCAGCGACGGCCGCGGCGCAGCTCGGCGTGCAGGTCGGCGCGATCGCCAACTCCCTCGTCTTCGACGCCGACGGCTCGCCGCTCCTCGTGCTGACCTCCGGCGCGCATCGCGCCGACACCCTCGCCCTCGCGGGCCTCGTGGGCGCCTCGACGGTGAAGCGGGCGACGCCGGACTTCGTGCGCCAGCACACCGGCCAGCCCATCGGCGGCGTCGCCCCCGTGGGGCACCCCCGGCCGCTGCGCACCGTCGTCGACCTCGAGCTCTCGCGGCACGACGTGGTCTGGGCGGCCGGCGGCCACCCGCACTACGTGTTCCCGACGACGTACGACGAGCTCCTGCGCATCACCGCCGGCGAGGCCGCCGAGGTCGGCGAGGGCAAGGCCTGAGCGCGTCAGGTGCCGGCGTACGCCGCCTCGAGGGTCGCGATGTCGAGGCGGCTCATGGCGAGCATCGAGGTCATCGCGCGCTGCTGGCCCTCGGGGTCCGGGCCGCCGATCAGCTCGTAGAGGCGGGTCGGCACGATCTGCCAGCTGATGCCCCAGCGGTCCACGAGCCAGCCGCACTGGCTCTCCCGCCCGCCGTCGGCGAGGAGGCCGTACCAGTAGTGGTCGACCTCCTCCTGCGAGGCGCAGGGCACGAACAGCGACATCGCCTCGGAGTGCGCGAACTGCGCCGGGCCGCCGTTGAGGCCCATGAGCTCGCGGCCGTGCAGCGAGACCGACATCGTGAGCACCTGGCCCGCCTCGATCCCGGGCACGCCCTCGCCGGCGCGCGAGGCGTGCAGCACCGAGGCCTCGCCGTACGCCGAGAACAGCTCGACGTAGCGCGTGAGCGCCGCCTCGGCGTCGCCCTCGAAGAACCACAGGCAGGTCGTGAACCCGGACATCGCGCGCACCTTCCGTCGCCGGCCCCCCGGACCCGCCGAGCCTAGGCCCATCCGCCGACGGCGTCCCGGATCACGCGGACCGGCGGGCGCGGGCAGGATGGGGGCGTGACGACGCAGCGGCCCGGCTACTCCGTGCGCGAGGGCGCGGCCGCGGTCGAGCCCGTGCCAGCGGTCGTGAGCCTGCACCTGTACGGCGTCCACGGCCGCGGCGTGCCGGGCGCGCTGCGCCGCATGGGCACCGACCGCGCGCGGGTGCGCCGCATCCCCGGCGCCACGTTCGCCAAGCTGCTCGGCACCGGCGACGGCCGCACGTTCACGATGAGCGACGCCGACCTCGGGCACTGGGGCGTGCTCGCCTGCTGGTCCGACGCCGACGGGCCCGCGCGGTACGAGGCCTCGGCGGTGCACCGGTCGTGGTCGCGCTCGTCGTACGAGGAGGCCCGGTTCCTCTTGCGCCCGTTGATCTCCCGCGGCACCTGGGCCGGGCGCCAGCCCTTCGGCGACCCCGTGCCGGCCCGGTGGGACGGCCCGGTCGCCGCGATCACCCGCGCCCGCATCAAGCCCGCGCAGTGGCGGACGTTCTGGAGCGCGGTGCCGCCGGTGTCGACCGACCTGCGCGGAGTCGACGGGCTGCGGGTGGCGCTCGGCATCGGCGAGGCGCCGGTCGGGCTGCAGGGCACGTTCAGCGTGTGGAGCTCGGGCCGCGCGGTCACCGAGTTCGCGCAGCGGCGCTCGCCGCACGTCGAGGTGATGCGGCGCACGCACGAGACGGGCTGGTACGCCGAGGAGCTGTTCGCGCGGTTCGCCGTCGTCGAGGCCGGGGGCTGGTACGACGGCGAGCAGGTCACGCCTGCCTGAGGTCCTCCGGCGGCGTCACGCGCGGGTCGAACACCACCTCGTCGGCCAGCGGCGCGAACGGGTCGCGGGCGACCGCCCGGGGCCCGTCGGCGACCTGCGTCGGCTGGGGCGCGCGACGCTCGGGGGCCTTGCGCCAGTTGTCCTTCAGGAGCCACGCCACGGCCGGGACGGCGGGGATGAGGAAGAAGAAGTTCGTGTAGGCAACCCAGGCTGCGAACAGCAGGATGACGCCCGTCATCACGAGCCGCCCGAAGAGCCCGAACGTCGTCTGGCTCGCGCGCAGGCGCGGGTTGCGCGGCTGGTCCCAGCACAGAGGCTGCAGCACCGGCGGGGCCGTGGTGAACCCGGTCGTGGTCGGATAGCGCGTGAGCGGCGGCTCCTGGACCGCGGTCCAGGGCACCACGGGGACGGCGTCGCTCGCGCCCCCGGGACGTGCGTGCTTCCCCATGCCGTGAGCATCGGCGCGGCCGCAGCGCCCTCTCAAGCCGACGGGCCGCGGCACCACCCGGTCGGAGCAGCGCCGCGCGGTCGCGTAGGGTCGCCACCGCTATGAGCGTTCGCGTCTACTCGGGCCCGCACGCCGACCGTCGGCGTGGCGGCGGCGGTGCGCTGCGCGCCCTGCCCTGGATCCTGGCCGCGGCCACGGTCCTCGCGCAGATCGCCTGGCCGCTCACGTCCGGCACCACGCGCGATGTGCTCACCGCCGTCACCGTCGTGCTGTTCTTCCTCGCGAGCGCCTCGCACGCGCTCCTGGTCCGCGGCTTCCTGTGGACCCTCGGCTGGTTCGTGATCAGCGCGGGCATCGGGCTCGCCGTCGAGGTCGCGGGCACGCGCACCGGGCTGCCGTTCGGCTCCTACGAGTACGCCGACCGCCTCGGCCCGAGCATCCTCGGCGTACCCGCCATCATCCCGCTGGCCTGGGCGATGATGAGCTACCCGGCGCTGCTGGCCGCCCGCCGCCTGTCCCGCGGGCCGCTGCTCACGCCCGTGATCGGCGCCGTCGCCCTGGCGAGCTGGGACCTGTTCCTCGACCCGCAGATGGTCGGCGAGGGCCACTGGACCTGGAGCCAGGAGGGCCCGGAGCTGCCCGGCATCGCGGGCATCCCTGCGCAGAACTTCGTCGCCTGGCTGCTCGTGTCGCTCGTCATGATGCTGCTGCTCGACCGGCTGCCGCGCCGGCGTACCGACGGCGCCGAGGGCGACGGCGTGCCCGCGCTGCTCTACCTCTGGACGTACGTCTCCTCGGTGCTGCTCAACGCCGTGTTCGAGCACCGCACCGGCGTCGCGATCTGGGGCGGCATCGCGATGGGCCTCGTCGCGATCCCCTACGCGTGGTCGCTGTGGACCGGTCGCGACTGACCCGGACGGCCGAGGCCGTCGTGACGGCCGGCGCGATCGGGGCCGCCGCTGCAACGGCGCATACCGCGCTCAACCTGCGCCTGCTCCGGCGTACGTCGACCACCCCTCCCGCGGTCGCCGAGCGCGTCACCGTGCTCGTGCCCGCACGCGACGAGGCGGCCCGCATCGCCGCCTGCATCGCCTCCATCCTCGCGAGCGAGGGCGTGCGCGACCTCGAGGTGCTGGTGCTCGACGACGGATCGACCGACGGCACGGCCGACGTCGTGACCGCAACGGCCGCAGGCGATCCGCGGCTCCGCCTCATCGATGGCGGCGGCGATGTGCCGCGCGGGTGGCTCGGGAAGACCTGGGCGTGCCACCGCCTCGCGGCCGACGCTTCCGGCAGCGTGCTGGTCTTCGTCGACGCCGACGTCGTGCTCGCGCCGCACGCGCTCGCCGCGACCGTGGCGGTCCTGCGCGGCGGCGGGCTCGACCTGGTGTCGCCGTACCCGCGGCAGGTCGCCGAGTTCCCGCTCGCGCGCCTCGTGCAGCCGCTCCTGCAGTGGTCGTGGGCGACCCTGCTGCCGCTGCGCCTTGCCGAGACCTCGCCCCGCCCGTCGCTGGTGGCCGCCAACGGCCAGCTGCTCGCCGTCGACGCCGCGACGTACACGCGGTCGGGCGGCCACGGCGCGGTGCGCGGCGAGGTGGTCGACGACGTCGCGCTCTTGCGCGCGGTGAAGGCGGTCGGCGGCCGGGGCGTGGTCGTCGACGGCACCGACGTCGCCACCTGCCGGATGTACGACGACGCCGGGTCGCTCGTGGAGGGCTACACGAAGTCGCTGTGGTCGGCGTTCGGCTCCCCCGCCGGATCGGCGGCCGTCGTGTCGCTGCTCGCGCTGATGTACGTCGTGCCGCCGGTGGCCGCGGTGGCAGGGCCCACGCCGCGCGCACGTGCCGCCGGTTTCGTCGGCTACGCCGCAGGTGTCGGAGGCAGGGTTCTCGTGGCGCGGCGCACGGGCGGGCGGCCCGTCGACGCGCTCGCGCACCCGGTGTCGGTCGCGGTGTTCGGCGGGCTCGTCGCAGAGTCCTGGCGGCGCCGGCGCTCCGGGGCCCTGCGCTGGCGCGGGCGCACCCTCCCCGTAGGCGAGGGCCCCAGCCCGCTCGCCTAGGCTCATCGCCCGTGGCACGCGTGGTGGTGATCGGGGCAGGCATGGGCGGCATGGCCGCCGCGGCGAGGCTGTCGGTCAAGCGCCACGACGTCACCGTCATCGAGCAGGCCGCGACGTACGGCGGCAAGCTCGGCTCGTTCGAGCGCGACGGCTTCGTCTTCGACACCGGCCCGTCGCTGCTCACCATCCCTGCGGTCTACCGCGACCTGTTCAACAAGACGGGAGGGCCGCTCGAGTCGTCGGTCGAGCTCGTCGACCTCGAGCCGGCGTTCGGCTACCGGTTCCCCGACGGCACCACCGTCGACATGCCCGGGGTCGACCCCGGCGTGTGCGCGCACGTGCTCGGGCAGGCCCTCGGCGGCACCGCCGAGGCCGACTGGCGCGCCTTCATGGCGCGCGCAGCGTCGATCTGGCAGGTCACGCGCCGCCCGTTCCTCGAGGCGCCGCTCACCGGCACGCGCGACCTGCTCCCGCTCGCGCGCAACGTCGGCGACGTGCGCACGGTCGCGCCGTTCACCTCGCTGCGCGCGCTCTCGCGGCGCTACCTGCACGACCCGCGGCTGCGGATGCTGGTCGACCGGTACGCGACGTACACCGGGTCGGACCCGCGCAAGGCACCGGCGGCGCTGGCGACCGTGCCGTACGTCGAGCAGACGTTCGGCGCGTACCACGTGGCCGGCGGCATTCGCCGGCTCGCCGACGCGCTGTACGAGCGGACACTGGAACGCCGTGTGGCGTACCGGTTCTCGACCGACGTCGCCGAGGTGCTGACCACGCCGTCCGGGGTCTCCGGAGTGCGCCTCGCCGACGGCGAGGTGGTCGAGGCCGACATCGTGGTGGCCAACGCCGACGCCACCCACCTCTACCGCGACCTGGTGCGCGACCCGCGCCGCGCCGAGCCGCTGAAGCGGCTGCGCCGCACGACTCCGTCGCTGTCGGGGTTCGTGCTGCTCCTCGCGGTGAAGGGCCGTACGCCGGGCCTGCGCCATCACAACGTGTGGTTCACCGGCGACTACGACGCCGAGTTCGACGCGATCTTCGGCCGCGACGCGAGGCCGGTGCACGACCCGACGATCTACGTCTGCGCGCCGGACGACGACACCATGCGGCCCGACGCCGACCACGAGTCGTGGTTCGTGCTCGTCAACGCGCCGCGCCACGGCACGGCAGGCGAGCGCGGCACCGTCGACTGGACCGCGCCCGGCCTCGCCGACGCGTACCGCGACCGGGTGCTGCAGGTGATGGCCGACCGCGGGTACGACGTACGCGACCGGCTCCTGTGGTCGGAGGTGCGCACGCCGGCCGACCTCGAGCGCGGCACCCGCGCGCCCGGCGGCTCGATCTACGGCACGTCGAGCAACGGGCCGCGGGCGGCGTTCCTGCGCCCCGCCAACGCCTCGCCCGTGCCGGGTCTCTACCTCGTCGGCGGCTCGTCCCACCCCGGCGGCGGCCTGCCGCTCGTGGGCATGTCTGCCGAGATCGTCGCCGACCTCATCGGCCGCGCCTGACCCGCTCTGGATGCCTGACAGACCCCTCTAGGGGACTCTCAGGCATCCAGAGCGGCCTGCGGCAGGATGGGCGCGTGCCTTCCGACGCCTGCTCGATGTGCGGCCTGCCGCTGGACCACCACGACCGCGACGTGCGGTTCACGCTGCCCGACCCTGTGCTCGGCCTCGTCGACGCCGGCGGACTGCCCGAAGGCTCGTGGCTCAGCCACGACCACCCCGACGAATCGGTGATGATGCTCGTGCCGGAGCTCGGCGCGTTCGTGCGCTGCCTGCTGCCGGTGCGGCTCGAGGGTGGCCACACCATCACGTTCGGCGTGTGGGTCGGCGTCAGCTCCGACGACCTGCAGCGCGCCTGGAAGGTGTGGTGGGAGCCGGAGTACGCCGACCTCGAGCTCACCGGCGCGCTGGCCAACGCCCTTCCGGGGGTCGACGTCCTCGCCGCCCCCGTGGTCGTGCGGGTGCGCGACGTGGAGGAGACGCCGTACGTCGACAGCAGCAGCGACGCGCTCCTCACGCGGGTGCTGTCCGAGGAGTTCCCGCACGACCAGGTGCTCGACCTCCTGCAGTGAACCGGCCGATTCCACTACAAAGTCAGGTCAGGCGGCGGCGTACGACGACGAGCAGCTGCAGCAGCGCGACCACGCCGATGCCGACCGACACCCACGCGCCGAGCGAGACCCAGAACGCCGCGGATGCCGGGTAGATCCCCGCTGCGAGAAGGAACATCGCGACGACGATGACGCGCGTCGGACGCTCGCCGATCGTGATGACGCCGACGTCGTCCATGCCGACGGCGGTGGCACGGGCCCGCGCGTACTCCTGCGTCAGCACCAGGACGCCGGCCAGGACGCACGCGAGCAGCGGCGCGCCCACGACCCACAGCGCGAGCAGGAAGAGCACGTCGCTGAGGCGATCGACCACAGAGTCGAGCACCGCGCCCCAGCGCGACTCGCGGCCCGTCATCACCGCGACCGCGCCGTCGAGCGAGTCGGTGAGCCCCGACAGCCCGACCACCACGGCGGCGAGCAGAACCCACCGCCCGCCCAGCGTCGCGATCCACACCGCCACGGCGGACACGAGTCCGCCGAGCACCGTCACCACGTCCGGCGGGACGCCGAGCCGGGCGAACGGCGAGGCCGCACCGTGCACGACCGTGAGCCACGGCCCCACGAGCTTCGAGCCGCGCGGGTCGTAGCCGCCGTGCAGCGCGGACCAGCGGTCGAGGTACTCCTCGCGCGACAGGACGCTGCGGCTCACGCGTCGCAACCTAGCGGCGTACGCCGGCCGCCGCCCCCACGCGACGCGCTCAGACCGACGGGCCGAGCGCCCAGGTCACGGTGACGACGGCCGTGACCGTGCCCTCGCCGGCGTCCACCGGCATCCCGCCGCCGGCGTCGGCCGCAGCCATCGCCATCATGCGCCGGGGTGCGACGCCGCCCATCTCGGCCTCCACGACGTGCCGCACCTCGCCGAGCGCCTGGCCGGCGAGACCGGCGTACTGCTCGGCCTTGGCGCGCGCGTCCGCGTACGCCGCCTCCCGCGCCGACGACTCGAGCGCCGCGGCGTCGGCGTGCGAGAAGGTGATGCCGTCGACGCGCGCTCCGTCACCGCCCGCCTGCACTGCGGCGACGAGCATCGAGCCGACGTGCTCGAGGTCGGTGATCCGCACCGACAGCGACAGCGAGGCCTCGTACGCCACCACGGTCGGCCACGGGTCGTGCACCGGGCTCAGCGACACGCTCGTCGTACGCAGGGTGTTCTCGTCGGCTCCCCCGCGGACGACCGCCTCGCGCATGGCGGCCATGGCGTACGACGCCCGCGCGGTCGCGTCGGACGGGTTCGCAGCACGTGCTGCGGCGGCGAGGTTGAGGGTGGCGACGTCGTACGGCGCGCTCGCACGCCCACGACCGGTGACGGTGACGGATCGGCCCATGCCCCGATCCTGCCCCACGCCGTCGCAACCGGGCGCGGGAACGCGTCGTGGAGAGCGCGCAACCGCGGCCGCTTCGCACCGGCGCGGCGACCTGCGTCAGGCGGACGTCGACGCGCCGAGGCCGAGGCCGAGGTAGATCTCGCGGGCGGACGTCGAGCGGTTCAGCGTGAAGAAGTGCAGGCCGGGCGCGCCTCCGTCGAGCAGCTCCTGGCACATCGCCGTCGCCGCCTCCACGCCGAGCGCGTGCACGGCGTCGGCGTCGTCGGCGATGGAACGGAACCGCGCCTCGAGATCGGCCGGGAACGCCGTGCCCGACAGGATCGCGAACCGCTCGAGCTGGCTGATGTTGGTGAGCGGCATGATCCCGGGCAGCACGGGGATGGTGACGCCGAGGGCACGGGCGCGCTCGACCATCGCGAAGTAGTGCGGGGCCTCGAAGAACATCTGCGTCACGGCGAACTCGGCACCCGCCTCCTGCTTGGCCAGCAGCACGCGGGCGTCGTCGTCCAGCGACGCCGATTCCGGGTGCTTCTCCGGGAACGCCGCGACGCCGACGGAGAAGTCGCCGAGCGAGCGCAGCAGCCGCACGAGCTCGTCGGCGTGCGCGAGCCCCTCGGGGTGCTGCTCCCACGGGGAGCCGGGGCCGCCGGGCGGGTCGCCGCGGAGCGCCAGCACGTTACGCACGCCGGCGTCGGCGTACGCCCCGACCACCGAGCGCAGCTCGGCCACCGAGTTGCCGACGCAGGTCAGGTGCCCGACGGGCAGGAGCGTGGTCTCCTCGGCGATGCGCTGCGTGATGCGCACCGTGCGGTCGCGGTTCGAGCCGCCGGCGCCGTACGTGACCGAGACGAATGTGGGCCGGAGGCCTTCGAGCTCGCGGATCGCCTGCCAGAGCTGGCGCTCGCCCTCGTCGGTCTTCGGCGGGAAGAACTCGAACGAGAAGGAGTGGCCGCCGGACGACAGCAGCGCGCCCACCGAGGCGGGCGACGGCGTGCCGGGGGTCGTCGCGGACATGGCCGACAGGGTACGGCGTGCCCGCGGACCGCAGCCCGTACGGTCCGCATCGTGAGCGGCCTCCGCCCGCGCCGACGTGCCCGACCGGCGCCCTCCCCCTACGCTCCTGACATGACCACGGGGAGCAGTCCGCTCGACGCCGAGGACCTGCGGGTCCGCGTCCAGAAGCGGCTCGACGACTTCCTCGCCCAGCAGCTCCCCGTGCTGGACGACGTCAGCCCCGACCTCGCGCCGCTGTCCGAGGCGCTCACCGACCTGCTGCGCGGCGGCAAGCGGCTGCGCCCGGCGTTCGCCTACTGGGGCTGGCGCGGCGCGGGCGGCGACGACTGCGAGGAGGCGGTCGCCGCGGCCACGGCCCTCGAGCTGCTGCAGGCCTGCGCCCTCATCCACGACGACGTGATGGACGGGAGCGACACCCGTCGAGGCCTGCCGGCGGCGCACCGCCGGTTCGCCACGCTGCACCGCGGCAACGAATGGCTCGGCTCGCCCGAGGCGTTCGGCGTCGGCGCTGCGATCCTGCTCGGCGACCTGTGCCTGTCGTGGGCCGACGAGCTGCTCATGGCCTCCGGCCTGCCGACCGAGGCCGTGATGCGCGGCAAGCCGGTGTACGACGTCATGCGCACCGAGCTCATGGCGGGCCAGTACCTCGACCTGCTCGAGCAGGCGCGCGGGGGCGGTTCGGAGTCCCGCGCTATGCGGGTCGTCCGCTACAAGGCCGCGAAATACACGATCGAACGCCCGCTGCACCTCGGCGCCGCGCTCGCCGGCGCTCCGGAGTCGACGTTCGTTGCGTACTCCGGCTACGGCCTCCCGCTCGGCGAGGCGTTCCAGCTGCGCGACGATGTGCTGGGGGTGTTCGGCGACCCGGCGCAGACCGGCAAGCCGGCAGGCGACGACCTGCGCGAGGGCAAGCGCACCGTGCTCGTCGCAGCCGCCGTCGAAGCCTCGACCCCCGCGCAGGCGGCGCTGCTGCGCCGCCACCTCGGCGATCCGGCGCTCGACGCGACCGGCGTCGCGGCCCTGCGCGAGATCATCACCGAGACCGGCGCGCTCGGGCATGTGGAGCGTCTCATCGCGGCGCTCACCGACCAGTGCTACCGCGCGCTGGACGCCGCCGACATCGACGACTCCGCCCGCGAGGTGCTGCGCGGCCTCGCGCACGCCGCCACGTCCCGCTCGGTCTAGCGGCGCCTCCCCCGCGCGCGGCGCGACGCCTGGCAGAGTCGCGGCATGGACGGCGGGCCGGTGCACCAGCAGCGCTCCCGCCTGCCGCTCGTCGCCCTGCTCCTCGCATCGGTGGCCGTCGTCGCGCTCGCGATCGCCGCCGCGTCCTGGCAGCCGCAATCCGTTCAGGACCTGCAGGTGTATCGCGATGCCGCGGTTAGGTTGCTCGACGGCCGAGCCCTCTACCCGCCCGGTTCCGGATACGGCCCCGACCAGCCGCTGCCCTTCACCTACCCGCCCTTCGCCGCCCTCCTGTTCGTCCCCCTCGCCGTCGTGCCGGTCGGCTCCGCCACCGTCCTGTGGTGGATCGCCTGCGCGGCGTGCCTGCTCTGGCTCACCCGTCGCTCCTTCGCCCCGGCCATGCCAGAACTTGGGCCGCTCGGCCGGGCGGCATTCGTCGTGGTGGTGGCCCTGGCGCTTCTCCTCGTGGCAGCCCCGGTCGCTCGGGCGTTCGCCTACGGGCAGATCGGGCTGTTCCTGGCGGTGCTCTGCCTCGTCGACCTCGACCGCGCCGCCCGCCGGTCCCGCGGGACCGGCCTGCTCGTGGGGATCGCTGCGGCGGTCAAGCTGACCCCCGCGGCGTTCGCCCTGACGCTGCTCGCCGCCGGCCGCCGCCGCGCAGTGGTCGTCTCCGCGGCCGCTTGCCTGGCGCTCTGGGCCGCGGCCGCGCTGGTCCTGCCCGACGACACGCGCACCTGGCTGGGCCTCGTCGGCGACGCCGAGCGCATCGGCCCGGTCGACGGAGCGGTCAACGTCACGTGGCACGGGCTGTGGCTTCGCACGCTCGGCGCTTCGACACTGACAACGGCGCTGTGGGTCGCCTGCTCGACCGCCACGCTCGCGGTCGCGACGGTGCGCTCGGGGCGTCTGCTGCGGTCGGGGCAGGCGCTCACCGCCGCGACCGTCATGGGCTTCGCCGCGGTCGTGGCAGCGCCGGTCGCCTGGCTGCACCACGCGGTGTGGGTCGTGCCGCTCGTCGGCATCGTGCTGGACGACGGACGGTCGTGGCGGCGGTGGGTCGTCGCCGCGGGGCTGTTCGGGGCCCTGTCCGAGCCTGCGACGTCCTGGCAGGACCTCGCGATCGGCACGCCGGACGTGTCCGGGGTGCCGGGCTGGCTCTGGGTCAACACCTGCGTGCTCGTGATGGCCGCGGTCGTCGTGCTGCTGCGACCCGGCCCCAGCACCGTGCCGACGACGTCGGACCGGGACGCGCGGAGAAATGGACAGATCGCGCCCCTGGAGGGCGGATCCTGTCCTTAGCGGGTGGATTCAGCGGGAGGGGCGGCGGCCGCCGGCGGCGTGGCCGGCGGTTCGGGCGGCGGCCCACGCCGGGTCGTCGGCGGCGACGGGGCGGCCGAACAGCCATCCTTGCGCGGCCTCGCACCCGAGCTCGGCCAGGAAGGCGCGCTGCTGCTCGGTCTCGACGCCCTCGGCCACCACGCCGAGCCCGGTCTCGTCGGCGATGTCGAGAAGCGCCCGCACGATCACCGCCCGCCGGTGGTCGGTGAGCACGGTCTGCACGAACGACTTGTCGATCTTGACGATGTCGACCGGGAACTGGTGCAGCCATGACAAGCTCGAGTAGCCCGTGCCGAAGTCGTCGAGGGCGATCCGGACTCCGGCGTCGTGGAGGTCGTTGAGGCAGCCGAGGGCGGCCGACGACTCGTGGACCAGCGCGGTCTCGGTCACCTCGACGATGACCCACCGGGGATCGAGGCCATGCGCCCCCACCGAATCGAGAAGCGCGGGGGCGAGGCCTGGCCGGTTCATCTGCGTGGGGCTGATGTTGACCCCCACGTCCACGCTGATGCCCGCGTCGTGCCAGCGCTTCAGGTCGGTCAGGGCCTGCTCGACCACCCACGACCCGACCGCCCCGATGAGGCCGCTGCCCTCCGCGTGCGGCAGGAAGACCCCGGGCGGGATGAGCCCGCCCTGCTCGTCGCGCATGCGCACGAGCGCCTCGGCCCCGAGCACCAGCCCGTCCCTCAGCCGCACGACGGGCTGGTAGTGCAGCACGAGGCCGTCGGTGCGCAGCGCGGCGCGCAGCCGCTGCTGCATCTCCAGCGCCGCAGACAGCTCGTCGTCCAGGCTCCGGTCGTAGGTCTCGATGCGGTCGCGGCCGGAGTCCTTGGCGCGGTACATCGCGACGTCGGCCTGGCGCAGCAGGTCGACGGGGTCGGCGTGCGGGTCGTCGGTGTGCGCGATGCCGATGGACGCCGTCGGCAGGAACTGGTGGCCGCCGTACCACCACGGCTCGCGCAGGCGGTCCTGGAGCCGTACGGCGAGGAGCGCGGCGTCGGTCGGGTCGTCGAAGCCCTCGCACACGATGACGAACTCGTCGCCGCCCTGCCGCCCGACGGTGTCCTCCGGGCGCAGCGCCGACGCCAGGCGGGCAGCGACCTCGGACAGCAGCCGGTCGCCGACCTGGTGGCCGAACACGTCGTTGACCTGCTTGAAGTGGTCGAGGTCGCAGAACAGCACGCAGACGAGGCCGGGCTTGCGGGTCAGACGGTGCAGGGCGGTGCTGAGGCGGTCCGACAGCGCGTACCGGTTGGGCAGCGCCGTCACCGAGTCGGTGAGGGCGCGCTGGGTCAGCGCTGCCTCGGCGTCCTTGCGCGCGGTGATGTCGTCGAACTGGACGATGAGCTCCTGGGTGCCGCGCGAGTCGGGCGCGCCGACCGCGGACACACTGAGGACGACCCAGCGGTAGCCGCCCTCCGGAGCGACGAGCCGGATCTCGCGCCCGGACGTCGCGGGCATGGGGTCGCCTTGCTTCGCCTGCTTCGCCTCGTCGATGACGGAGTCGGCGAGCGCCCACGTGTCGGCGACGTCGTCCGGGTGGATGAGCGTGGCGAGCATGTCGCTCGAGGCGCCGACGATGTCGATGCCGAACAGCCGGCGTACGGCGTCGTTGGCGTCGACCACCTTCGTCCGCTCGGGGCCGCCGCCCGTGAGCCGCAGGGTGGGCACCGGCGACTGCGCGAAGACGGCGGCGAGCCGCTGCTCGGAGCGCGTGCTGTCGGTGATGTCGGTGGCGATGCCGCCGACCGCGCCGGGGCGGCCGTCCGCGTCGAGGATCGGGAACTTCGTGACGAGGAAGGTGCGCGGCTCCGCGCCCTCGGGTCCCACGCGCTCCACCACCGTGACCGCCTCGCCCGTGCGCAGCACCACGTCGTCGGCGACCGCGACGTCGCGCACCACCTGGTCGGAGAACAGGTCTTCGTCGGTCATGCCCGTGGGGTCCCGCACGCCGGTCATCGCGCGCCAGGCGTCGTTGGTGAGCACGTACTCCGGGTGCGAGGACGAGCCGGGCGGGTACTTCTTCACGAAGATCGGCTGGTCGGTGCCCGCCAGGATGCCGCGCAGCAGCCGGTTCGTGCTGTCCGCGGCGGCCAGCCGTCGACGCTCGACGAACGCGAGCGTGATGGCGAGCGCCGCGAACAGCACGATCCACATGAGACGGCGGCCGTGGTCGGGCAGCGGCGACTCGTCCAGGAGCGGCTCGAGCGCCGCGAGCACGAACAGCACCACGCACAGCCAGGCGGTCCGCCACGGGTCGGCGATGAGCACGACGGCGGTCATCATGACGAAGCCGAGGCCGAGCAGCACCGGCTGCTCGGTGCGCGTCTGCAGCAGGATCAGCACGATCGAGGCCAGGATCATCGGCCAGACCGGGGCCGCGAGGAACCGGCGTACGGCTGCCATCGTCACCCCCCCCTGCGGGCCGTCGCGTCGAGTGTGGCCCCCCATACCCGGTCGTTGCCTCCCGAACGGCCCGCGTCACCCGCTCGGGAGGCCGATCAGGCCTGTCCTGCCTAGGGTTGGGCCATGGCTCTGCTCAACCGAACGCCCCGCACCGTCACCGGCCCGACCGACCACGTCGTGGTGGTGGGCGCTGGCCTCGCGGGGCTCTCGGCCGCGCTGCGTCTGGCGGGTGCCGGCAGGCAGGTCACGGTGCTCGAGCGCGAGGCGGTACCGGGGGGCCGCGCAGGCCTCATCGACGACGCCGGGTTCCGGTTCGACACCGGCCCCACGGTGCTCACGATGCCCGACCTCATCCACGACGCGTTCGCCGCTGTCGGCGAGAGCATGGAGGACTGGCTCGACCTCGTGCCCGTGGAGCCGCTGTACCGCGCCTACTACCCCGACGGCTCCCAGCTCGACGTGCACTCCGACGTCGACGCCATGGCGGCGGAGATCGAGCGGGTCATCTCCCCGGCCGAGGCGGCCGGCTACCGCCGGTACGTCGAGTTCGTCTCGAAGCTCTACCGCTACGAGATGAAGGACTTCATCGACACCAACATCGACACCCCGATCGACCTGCTCACCGAGAACCTCGCCAAGCTCGTCGCGATCGGTGGGTTCCGCAAGCTGACGCCCAAGGTCCGGCAGTACTTGAACGACCCGCGCACCGAGCGGCTCTTCAGCTTCCAGGCGATGTACGCCGGGCTCTCCCCGCAGGACGCCCTCGCGATCTACGCGATCATCGCGTACATGGACTCCGTGGCCGGGGTCTACTTCCCGAAGGGCGGCATGCACGCGCTCCCGCGCGCGCTGGCGGGGGCGGCCGAGAAGCACGGCGTGCAGTTCCGGTACAGCACCGAGGTCACGCGCGTCGAGATGCACGGCGACCGCGCGGTCGCGGTGCACACGGCCGACGGCGAGCGGATCGCCGCCGACGTCGTCGTCCTCAACCCCGACCTGCCGGTGGCCTACAAGCAGCTGCTGGGCCGCGAGCCGTGGAACGTCCGGCGCCTGACGTACTCCCCGTCGTGCTTCCTGCTGCTCGCGGGGTCGTCGGCGACGTACACCAAGACCGCGCACCACAACATCCATTTCGGGCGCAGTTGGGACGGCGTGTTCCGCGAGCTCATCGACGAGAAGCGGCTCATGAGCGACCCGAGCATCCTCGTCACGAACCCGACCTACTCCGACCCGGGGCTCGCACCGGACGGCAAGCAGATCTACTACGTGCTCTTCCCGACGCCGAACCTCGACGCCCCGATCGACTGGCGCGTCGAGGGACCCCGCTACCGCGACGAGGTCGTGCGCACCCTCGAGGAGCGCGGCTACATCGGCTTCGGCGACGCGATCGAGGTCGAGCACGTCACGACGCCGCTGGACTGGCAGGCGCGCGGGATGGAGCGCGGGGCGCCGTTCGCAGCCGCGCACTCCTTCGTGCAGACCGGCCCGTTCCGGCCGTCGAACCTGTTCGGCGAGAACGTCGTGTTCACCGGATCGGGCACCCAGCCCGGCGTCGGCGTGCCGATGGTGCTCGTGTCCGGGCGCCTGGCCGCCGAGCGCATCACCGGGCCGGACCCGACGTACCGCCCGACCTACCTGCGCTGACCAGCCCGCGGGGCCGCCGTCCGCATGCTGGGACGTCACCGGGGGCTGGCGACGCAGATCACCCGGCTGCCGGCCGACGCGGGTTCGGACGCGGGCCAGGACCGCTTGTACCCTCGTGATCATGGCTGGGGACGACGTGCACGGGGACGCGTCCGCCGACACGCGCCTGCACTTCGCCCTGCGGTACGCGCTCGGCGGGTTCGTGGCCTCCGTCGTCCTCGCCGTCGGCTCGGTCGGCGTCGGCTGGCTGCCGCTGGACGGCGTCGCCGACATCCCGTTCGTCGAGGCCATGCGGCACGAGGGCGTCGGTGTCCTGGTCTCCCGCGCCTCGGTCATCGTCGGCGGCGCGCTGCTTCTGCAGGCGTGGCTCGTGCTCGGCGCGGACATCATGAACGGCCATGTGCGCGACGTGCGCCGGCTGTGGAAGGTGCTCGCGCTCTGGTGCGCCCCTCTCCTGTTCGCGCCGCCCCTGTTCAGCCGCGACGCGTACTCCTACTTCATGCAGGGCAAGCTCGTCCTCGCGGGCGGCGACCCGTACACCCAGGGCGTCGAGTCGATCCCCGGCTGGTTCGCGAGCGGCGTCGACCCGCTCTGGCGCGACACCCCGACCCCGTACGGGCCGGTCTTCGTCACCCTCTCCCGCGCGGTCGCCGCCCTGGTGGGCGACAACCCCTACCTCGCGGTCGTGGTGTTCCGGATCCTCGCCCTCGGCGGCGTGGCGCTCATGGCCTACTACGTGCCGCGCCTGGCCTTCCACTGCGGCATCGACGGGTCCAAGGCCCTCTGGCTCGGAGTGCTGAACCCGCTCGTGATCATGCATTTCGTCGCCGGCGTGCACAACGACGCGATCATGGTGGGCCTCATGGTCGCCGGCCTCTGCCTCGCGATCGAGGGCCGCGGCATCACAGGCGTCGTGCTCGTGACGCTCGCGGGCATGGTCAAGCCCATCGCCTTCCTCGCGCTCCCGTTCGTCGGGCTCGCGTGGGCGGGCACGACCCAGGACTTCCGCGCGCGGGTCTGGGCCTGGACGAAGTCCGCCAGCGTCGCCGTCGTGACGTACGGCGTCATCGCGCTGTCGGTCGGAGCGAGCCTGGGGTGGATCCGCGCCCTCACGACGCCGGGAGAGGTGCGCACCTGGCTCTCGCCCGCGACCGCCCTCGGCATGGCCAGCGGCAACCTGCTGTCGTGGATCGGGCTCGGCGACCACCACGACCTCACGGTGGGCATGTTCCGCGCGATCGGCATGCTCGCCGCGATCGCGATCGTGGCCTACCTGCTGCTGCGCCCCGAGGGCCGTTCGGTGCCGCGCGCGATGATGCTGGCGTTCCTCGCCGTCGTAGCGCTCGGCCCGGTCGTGCAGCCGTGGTACCTGCTGTGGGTCCTCCCCCTGGCCGCGGCGTCCGGCCTCTCCGCCCGCGAGCTCCGCGTCGTGCTCCTGCTCGTCGCCGGCTTCACCATCTACGGGCTGTGGGAGACGAGCGCGTCGGCCGACACGTACTTCGACCTCGGCGACGGCCTGGCGATGATCGCGGCCGCGGTCGCCGTCGCTGTCGCCGTGGCGATCTCGCCGCGCGAGCGCGCGCTGCTGTTCGGCGGGCCGGTCTCGCACGGCCTCGTCCCCGAGGACGCACCCGCTGCCGCGCGCCGCGACCGCCTGGTCGTGCGCGCGCCGGAGCACGCATGAGCGAGGACCGTACGACGCCTCCGGGCACCGACACGACGGGCCCGCACGGCGCCGATCTCGACGACCTCGTCGCCGTGGTCGACAGCCCGACCACGCAGCAGCCCGGCGTCCGCGGAGGCATGACCCGCAGGCTCGTGTGGTTCATCGACCACGTGGCGCCCTGGATCGACCGCCTCGTAGGGCACGGCGCTCTGTGGCACGGGCTGCGTCCGGGCCGGCGCGTGCTGGTGGGCTGGATCGTCACCCGCGTCGTCATGCTGCTGCTCCTGGCCCTGCCGGAGCGCACGATCATCAACGACGTCCTGTACTACGCCGATAACCTCGCCAAGCTCAACGACGGCCAGCCGCTCACCGAGGTGCTCAAGGAGTACCCGCTCCCGGTGCTCGTGCTCGTCGGGCTGCCGTGGGTGTTTTCGTTCGGCAACCACGTGGCCTACGCGACCCTTTTCATCATCATGATGCTGGCGATCGATGCCGCGTTCTGCCGCCTGCTGTACACCCGCGCCGGCAAGCAGCAGAGCCCGGCGGTCACGCTGTGGCTCGCGTCGGGGCCGATGATGGGCCCGCTCATGGTCACCCGCTTCGACCTCGTGCCCGGCGTGCTCGCCGGCGCGTCCGTGCTGCTGCTCGAGCGCCGGCCGCGCCTCGCGACGGTGTTCGTGGCCATGGGCGCGGCGATCAAGCTCTGGCCCGCCGTCCTGCTGCCCGCCCTCGCCGCACCGGCGAGGACGCGCTGGCGGGTCGTGTGGACCACGGTCGTGTCGGGCCTCGTGATCTGCGGCGGCATCGTGCTCGCCGGCGGCCTCGACCGCCTGCTCACACCGCTGACCTGGCAGGGCGACCGCGGCCTGCAGATCGAGTCGGTCCCCGCGCTGCCGCTGATGATCGCGTGGGCGTTCACCCACGACCCGTGGGTCGTCGACTTCACGAAGTTCATCACGTCCGAGGTCTGGGGCCCGGGCGACCGATTCATGATCACGCTGGCGACGATCGCGACCGTGGCCTCGCTCGTCGGCATGGCGGCGCTGTGGCTGCGCGCGTGGAAGCGCGGAGCCACCATCAGCGCGGAGACGGTGGGCTGGATCTTCCTCACCACCACCGGCCTGCTGATCCTCACCAACAAGGTGTTCAGCCCGCAGTACCTGCTGTGGCTCTCGCCCGTCGCGATCGCGATGGTGGCCGTCGCGCCGCGCGGCGACACCGGCGTACGCCGCTTCGTCGTGCTGCTGCTCACCGTCGGGATCCTGACCCAGGTGATCTACCCGATCATGTACCTCTGGGTGTCCGAGATCTACTGGGCCAACATCCCCGGCGTCATGCTGCTCGCCCTGCGCGACCTGTTCCTGCTCGGGTTCGTCGTCTACGCCTGGCGCAGAGCGTGGAACGAGACGGCCGCGCCGGTCGAGGAGCCCGCGGCGGCCTAGAGCGTGTCGACGTCGACGTCGGGGCCCTCGCCGAGGAGCATCACTCCGCCGGCCACGCCGTCCGAGGCCCAGCTGCGCACCGCGCTCCCGAGGATGTCGACGGCGATCGCGAAGGCCGGGGGCTCCGCCTCGGCCAGCAGCCCCCACGAGGACCACACCACGAGCACGCCCTCGTCCTCGCCGAGGTCGAGGTCGATCAGGCACTCCTCGAGCGCGTCCCAGTTCATGCCGAACCAGTCGGGCAGCCCGAACGCCTCGTCGCACATCTGCAGGAACGACTCGCGGTCCTCGACCTCGGCGCCGTCGAGCACCACGCACCGCCAGCCGAGGTCGTCGGCCTCGGCCTCGAGCTCTTCGATGGTGGCGTCGCCGATCCGCCGTACGCCGGACAGCTTCTCGAGCGCGCTCATGATCCTGCTCCTGTCACGACCTCGCGGAACGAGGCGTAGTGGTCGTCGGTGTAGAAGCGCGAGCCGTCGCCGCCCGCGATGATGCGGCGGGCGCCCCGGTCGTCCGAGCCCGGCGTCTCGACGGTGAACTCCTGGTAGAAGCCCTTCGGCCGGCTGGGCAGGATCCCCTCGCGGTTCTGGAACGTGCTGCCGTCCTTGGAGTACGGGAACGGGCCGCCGTCCTTGATCAGCTGCAGCGTCTCGACGCCCTCGGGCGGCAGCTCGGCGACGGCCATGGTCGGCAGGTCCGTCGTGGCGGATGCTGGTGCGAGCCCGTTTGGATCCAGGCTCGGCGCGGTCGACGGTCCGGCGTTCCCGCCGCACGCGGCCAGCAGGAGGGCGAGGACCGCGATGACCAGCAGCAGCGGCGCACGCCGGGCGTTGAGGCTCGCGGCGGGGAGGGATCCGTGCACGGACGGCATCGTGGCAGACACCCGCGGCGGGCGTCAGGCGGGCCTGCAGGTTGGGCGCCGGGAGGTGGCACGCCGCCCGGGATGGGAGGATCGCCCGCGTGAGCAGCCGCGACCTCGACCGTGCCGGGATCACCGATCCCGCGATGCGTGCGTCGTACGAGCGGTGCCGCGAGCTCAACGCCCAGCACGGCAAGACCTACTACCTCGCCACGCTGCTGCTGCCGCCGGCGAAGCGGCCGTACGTGCACGCGCTATACGGCTTCGCGCGGTACGCCGACGAGATCGTCGACGACCTCGCCTCGACCCTGACCGAGCAGGAGAAGGCAGACCAGCTGCGATCCTGGGGCGAGCAGTTCTTCGCCGACCTGCGGCGCGGCGCGTCCGACGACCCGGTGTGCAGGGCCGTCGTCGACACCGTGCAGCGCTGGGACATCCCCGTCGAGCACTTCGAGGCGTTCCTGCACTCGATGACGATGGACCTCACGGTCACCGAGTACGCGACGTACGACGACCTGTACGAGTACGTGTACGGATCGGCGGCGGTCATCGGCCTGCAGATGGTGCCGATCCTCGAGCCGACGGCGCCCGAGGCGTACGAGCGGGCCAAAGACCTCGGCGTCGCGTTCCAGCTCGCCAACTTCGTCCGGGACGTGGGCGAGGACCTCGAGCGCGGCCGCGTCTACCTGCCGCTCGACGAGCTGGCGCAGTTCGGGGTCGCCCGCGGCGATCTCGAGAAGCGGGTGCTGACGCCGGAGATCCGCGCGGCGCTCGAGTTCCAGATCGCGCGCGTGCGCCGGCTGGAGGAGGAGTCGCGGGCGGGCATCGCGATGCTGCACCCGTCGTCGCAGCCGTGCATCGAAGCCGCGCGCATCCTCTACTGCGGCATCGTCGACGCCGTCGAGGACATCGACTACGAGGTGTTCACACGACGGGCGACGGTGTCGCAGCGCCGCCGCCTCGCGGTCGCGCTGCCCGCGTGGAACCAGGCGCGCCGGGCCCGTCGGAAGTACGGCGAGGGCCACCCGCACGGCCTGCACTCCCCCGCCAGCGCCTGATCGAGCGCCCTCACTCCTCGTGCGCCGAGGGGCCCGCGGACGCGCGGACGGTGCGCTGTTTTCGCCTGAAGCAGAACGGATCTCGTGGATATCGCCCCTTTCGGCGGCTGCATTGTCGGACCCCCTCGGCAGGATGTTCCTGTCGCGAAGGGAGGTGACCATGTCCGTCGACACGACGATCGATCCGTTCGGTTCGGCGTACCCGTTCGAGATGCCGGTGGACGAGTCGTGGTCGCCGGTCCCGACCGCGGACGAGGTCGCGGTGGTCGCCGAGCTGCGGCGGCTGTTCCCGCCGGACCCGGACCGCCCGGTGTATCCCGACGACCTGCCGCCGTGGGACCGCGACGACCTCCCCGACCTCGAGAACCCGTCGGACCTTGAGGATCGGCCCTCCCGTGGCGCTGCCCCCGACGCTGCCCCCGACGATGCTGCGGCGGCGATCCTGGCCGCTGCTGCACGGGCGCAGGGGTGCGGTGCTGGCGACCTCGCGCTGCTGGAGGCGACCGACCCTGCGTCCCTGGACGACCCGCTGGCCCGGATCGCCTACGTGAAGGTGCTCAACCGCGTTGAGGCCGCGATCGCCGCCCGCCGGTACGACACGGTCCTGTCGCTGGTCCCGGTCATGGCGCACGAGTCCGACTACCTGGCCGAGGGCGCCCGGGAGATCGACCTTGCGGCGGCGTGCCGGTCGTCGTTGCGCGCGGCGCGGCAGATGATCGACGCCGCCCGCGCCACCCGCCTGGTGTTCCCCGGCATGCTCGAGGCACTTGCCGCCGGGCGGGTCAGCGACCGGCATGTGCGGATCCTGGTGGAGCGCACCCGCGTCATCGACGACGCCGCCACCCTGGTGCTGATCGGCGAGCAGGCACTGCCGCTGGCCGAGCAGCTGATCCCGGCGCGGTTCGAGGACGCCCTCGAGCAGGTCATCATCGCGTTCGACCCCGACGCCCCCGCCCGCCGCCGCAAGGCCCACGCCGACCGCGACGTGTGGACCTGCCGCCTCCCCGACGGCATGGCGTTCCTGGGCATCACGACCGACGCCGCCACCGTCGCGGCGATGCACGACCGGATCCGGGCCGCGGCCAAGCACCTGCAGGCCGCCCGCGGCGGCACTGCCGCCGTCCGCGCCGGCAACACCGACGCGTCCCTGCACGCGTGCGCCGCCGACGCTGCGGCTGCGATCATCCTGGGCACCACCACCCCTGACGGCGAGGTCGTTTTCGACCCGGCTGCACAGGCCGTCGTGCACGTGCAGCTGGTCATCGACCTGGAGACCCTGCGCGGGGAGCGCGAGCGCCCCGCCCTGCTGCACGGCTGCCCCATCCCGGCCTCGATGGCCCGTGACATCGCCTCCTACGCCCGCGCGTTCCGCCGCATCGTGACGGACCCCGTCACCGGCGTCGCCCTCGACTACGGCCGCGAGTACTACCTGCCCCGGCCGCTGCGCGAGTACGTCCTGCAGCGCGACGGCGGCTGCCGGATCCCGGGCTGCGGGTGCCGCACCATCAGCCAGCTGCAGATGGACCACGCCCTGAGATTCCCGCTGGGACCCTCGACACCGGCCAACACCGGCGGGATCTCACCCCGCTGCCACCAGATCAAGACCGCCGGGTTCTTCGACCTCGTCGACGGCAGACCCGACGGCTCGGTCACGCTCGTCACCATGCTCGGGCAGCGGATCCACATCCCACCCCGGCCCTTCATGGGATGGCATCCGCCCGAGCTGCCACCGCCTGGCAGGTCCGGAGCCGACCTCGGCGAGGCCGGCGACGACACTCCACCCTTCTAGGCACTCACAGCACACCGGCCGATCCCCCGTGCCCCCACACAGGCACGGCGCATCGCCATGCCCGGCGATGCGCGGGGACCTCAGCCTCACGAAGCGAGCACGAACGGCGCCTAGGCGCGCCTGGCTACGAGGTAGAGCGGCACGACGAGGATCCACAGGACGATGCAGCCAAGCAGCCAGTGGGCTGGCTCCGAGAGGGTCACAGGCCCCACAGACGCGACGACGTCGTCACCAGAATCCTGACGTCGCTTGGCGTCGAGAAAGACCCATGCGTCCACGGCCACGGCCACGGCCAGCAGGGCCAGGGGTCCCAGGGGGCTGCCGCTCACACCGCAATGTTGCCAGCGCCGGCGAGCCGATCCCTGGCCCGGGTAAAGCACTATCGGCGCGGAGTGGCCTGTACGGCGACACGGTGTGGCGGCAGCCTACGATGAGGTGGATGCGCGCCTGCAGCGCACACTCTGTCCGCTGAGGAAGGACCACATATGGGCTCGAACGTGCCGGGCCTTGTCCTCACGGTCACTGGGATCATCGCCCTGATCATCTCCCTCACGCGAGGACCGAACCTGGGCATCTCGCGGCGCACCGGGGTGACCATCGGCGCGGTCCTCCTTGCTCTCGGGATCGCACTGCTCGCGTACGCAGCCGCATCCACGTAGCGGACCGTGACGGCCACCGATGAGTAGGACAACTACTGGATTGCTGGTCGCCCTGCTCATGATCGCGATCATCGTGGGTGTCGACGTTGCACTTCTGCGCGACAAGCCTTGATTGCGCCTGGCGACGGATATCGGCATCGTCGCAGCCTTCGGGATCGGCTACTGGCTGGTCGTAGTCCGGACCTGATCCTGGCGGCGCACGTGCGCTGCGTAATTCCGGCTACTTCTCGCTGGGTGGTGGCGAATCGCTGGACAGGTGTCCGGGACGGAGCGTCAGGCGCGGGGGTCGTCGGCCTGGCCGGGCATGGGGATGCGGGGCGGTCCGGAGTACGGCGTGCGCTGCATGCCGCGGCGTCCGAGCCACACCCAGATGACCATCGTCAGCACCACGAGGGCGAAGCCGAACATGAGGTCCTCGACGGGCGCGTAGGCGATCCGGCCGTCGCCGAGGAACGGCGGCGGCCCGTCGATGGGCGTCGAGGATCCGATGATCTGCTCGCCGTCGTACCGCACGATGCGGAACCCGGTGAGCACGCCGTTCGTGACGAGCTGGAAGAAGACCACGATCGCGTACGCCGTCCAGAACGCGCGGCGGCGCAGCAGCCGCGTTCGCAGCACCCACAGGTCGAGCACGACGACGGCGACGATGCCGAGCAACGCGAGCTGGGTGTAGCTCATGCCTCGTCCCGCCGTACGCCGTCGACCACGGATCCGGGCGGCTCGTCGCCGACCTCCCACCGCTTCACCGACCGCACGGCCTCCAACGTAAGGAGCGCAGCGATCGGGATCACGACGAAGAAGAGCAGCTCGTCGAGCGGGAGGCTGCCCGGCAGGATCACGCCGGTCGTGCGCTCGGGGTCGAAATCCCAATGCCCGGAGGCGATCGCGTAGATGTCCCAGGCCACGAAGACGGCGACGACGGGCAGCAGCGTGAGCAGCAGCCGGCGCCAGCGGCGGTAGACGCGGGTGCGCAGCAGCACCTCGAGCCACGCGGTCCCGACGAGCACGAACACAAGAACGCCGAGGTAGGCGAAGCGGCTCACGCGCCGGCCTGCTTCCCGTGGTCCCACGACACGACGCGCTCGACGTCGAGCCGCAGCGCGCGCTGCTTGGGCGCCCTCTCGCGGTACGCCGCCTTTACCGATTCCACGTGCTCGGGGTCGAGGCCCTCGTACTTCACCATGAGGCCGGCGAAGACCTCGCAGATGCGCTCTTCGTCGTCGACGAGCGTGACGGTGCCGGTGAGCTGCACCCCGCGGAGCTCGACGTACCGCTCGCCGTCCTCGACGAGCGCCGAGAAGCGCGGGTCGCGCTCGAGGTTCACGACCTTCTGGCTCTTCGCGTACGTGCGCATCCAGACCACGCCGTCGTCGTCCACGACGTACCACATGGGCACGGGGTCGGGGACGCCGTCGGGGCCGAGCGTCACGAGCACGAGGGTGCGCCCGGCCCGCAGGAACGCGTCGGTCTCGGCGTCGGTCAGCGCGATCGACGCGCGGCTGCTGGGCACCCCGCCATCCTGCCCGGAGCGTCCCCGGGCCGCACCGCGGGGACCGGTCGACGGCGCGCCCGGATGCCCGGAATCCGGGCGCGCACAAGCCCGATCGAGCACGGATCGCCCGTCCGTCGTCCGGCGCGCCAGCAGGGAGCATCCCGGAACCGAACGTAGACTCGCTGATCGTGGAGACGTCTGCCGGAACGCGCTCGACCGACGCACTCGTCGGTCGGGTCGTCGACGGGCGCTACCGCGTCGATGCGCGGCTCGCCCGCGGCGGCATGGCCACGGTCTACGAGGCACTCGACCTCCGCCTCGACCGCGTCGTCGCCCTCAAGGTGATGCACGCGAGCCTGGCCGACGACGCGAACTTCGTCTCCCGGTTCCAGCGCGAGGCCAAGTCCGCGGCCCGACTCTCCGACCCGCACGTCGTCGCGGTCTACGACCAGGGCGAGGACGGCGACCTGGTCTACCTCGCGATGGAGTACGTCCCCGGCCGCACGGTCCGCGACGTGCTGCGCGAGCACGGCAAGCTGTCCGCCGAGCAGGCGCTCACCATCCTCGACCCCGTCCTGCAGGCGCTCGAGGCCGCGCACCGCGCCGGCTTCGTGCACCGCGACGTCAAGCCCGAGAACGTCCTGCTCACCGACGACGGCCGGGTCAAGGTCGCCGACTTCGGCCTCGCCCGCGCGATCTCCGCGGCGACGTCGAGCGCCGCCACCCAGGGCCTGCTCATCGGCACGGTCGCGTACCTGTCCCCCGAACAGGTCGAGCGCGGCGTGGCCGACGCCCGCAGCGACGTGTACGGCGCGGGCATCCTGCTGTACGAGATGGTCACCGGCACGGTGCCGTTCGCCGGCGAGACTCCGCTGTCGGTCGCGTACCAGCACGTGAACGCAGCGGTGCCCGTGCCGTCGAGCATCCGCCCCGGGATCGCGCCCGCGGTCGACGCCCTCGTCGCGCGGAGCACCGCCCGCGACCCCGACGGCCGCTACCCCGACGCCGCCGCGTTCCTCCAGGACGTCCGCGCAGCCCGCAGGGCACTGCCGGTCCCCCGCCCGTTCGGCGTGCTCGACGACAGCGCCACCGCCGCGACGCTCGTCGTGCCGCTCACGACCGACGCCCTCACGGGCGAGTACGCCGCGGCCGGCGCCCAGACGGCGTACCGCGGCCCCACGCCGCCTCCCTCCGCCCCCGCGGGGAAGCAGAAGCGGCCGAAGCGCAAGCGCCGCAAGGGGCTCATCGCCTTCATCCTCGTGCTGCTCCTCGCCGCCGGCGTCGCCGGCGGCGCGTGGTACCTCGGCGTCGGCAAGACCGTGCAGGTGCCGGCCGTCGCCAACCTCACGGCCAAGGAGGCCGCGGCCAAGCTCACGCCGCTCGGCCTGACCCTCGACGCCGAGACCACCGACTTCAGCGAGACGGTGAAGGTCGGCGACATCATCTCGACCGAACCCGGCCCGGGGGCCGAGGTGCGCGAGGGCACGACCATCACGGCGATCGTGTCCAAGGGCCCTGAGCGCTACGAGGTGCCCAAGCTCAGCGGCATGACCCTCGACGAGGCCACCGCGGCCCTCGAGGACTCCTCCCTCGCACGCGGCGAGGTGACGCGCGACTGGTCCGAGACGATCAAGAAGGACCTCGTCATCTCGACCTCGCCCAAGGCCACGACGCCGCTGAAGAAGGGCCAGACGGTCGACATCGTCCTGTCCAAGGGCCCGGCGCCGGTGCAGATCCCGAAGCTCGTGGGCCAGACCAAGGACGCCGCGACCGCCACGCTCAAGGGTGCCGGCCTCAAGGTGGCGTACGCCGAGGACTACAGCAAGACCGTCGCCGAGGGCAGCGTCATCACCTCCAACCCCAAGGCCGGCGCGACCGTGCCCAAGGGGGCGACGGTCACCCTCACGATCAGCAAGGGCCCGCCGCTGGTCGAGATGCCCGACCTGTTCCGCACCGACGAGCAGGCAGCGGTGAAGACGCTCAAGGACCTCGGCCTCAAGGTCAAGGTCACCTACCCGATCGGCTTCACGCCGTTCGGCCGCGTGGTCGAGCAGTCGGTCAAGGCCGGCGACATGATCCCGTGGGGCAGCACCGTCCAGATCAACGTCGTCTGACGTCGGCGTCTCACCTGGCGGTACACCCGTCCAGCAGCCGGACGCCCCTGTGTACCCTCGTGCCGTGCTCATCTCGCAGCGTGCGTTTTATGGCTACCGGCCCGGGGCTCCCCGGGCGGGACGCCGTCGCACTGCCTGACGCGCACCACCCGCACCGAGAAGCCCCGCGCCGCACCGGCCGGGGCTTCTTCCGTCCCGGCGGGCGGCACCCGAACGAGAGGCAAGGACCGACATGGTCATCGTCATGGCCCCCGGCGCCACCGACGCGCAGATCGACGCCGTCATCGACCGCGTCACCACCGCGGGCGGCGAGGCGTTCGTCAGCCGCGGCGACACCCGCACGATCGTGGGCCTCGTCGGCGACGTCGACAAGTTCCACGGCCTCAACCTGCGCACGCTGCCCGGCGTCGCCGAGGTCGTGCGCATCTCGACGCCGTTCAAGCTCGTGAGCCGCCAGCACCACCCACAGATGTCGACGGTCTACGTCGGCGCGACGCGCGTGCCGATCGGCCCGGACACCTTCACCCTCATCGCCGGCCCGTGCGCAGTCGAGACGCCCGAGCAGACGCTCGAGGCCGCGCAGATGGCGCTGGCCGCCGGTGCGACGCTGCTTCGCGGCGGCGCGTTCAAGCCGCGGTCATCGCCGTACGCGTTCCAGGGGCTTGGCGAGCGCGGCCTGCAGATCCTCGCCGAGGTGCGCGAGGAGACCGGCCTGCCCGTCGTCACCGAGGTCGTGGACGTCGCCGATGTCGAGCTCGTCGCGTCGTACGCCGACATGCTGCAGATCGGTACGCGCAACGCGCAGAACTTCACGCTGCTGCAGGCCGTCGGCGACGCCGGCAAGCCCGTGATGCTCAAGCGCGGCATGAGCTCCACGATCGAGGAGTGGCTCATGGCCGCGGAGTACATCGCCCAGCGCGGCAACCTCGACATCGTGCTGTGCGAGCGCGGGATCCGGACGTTCGAGAAGGCGACCCGCAACACGCTCGACATCGCCGCCGTGCCGGTCGCGCACGACCTGTCGCACCTGCCGATCGTCGTCGACCCGTCGCACTCGGGCGGGCGCCGCGACCTCGTGGTGCCGCTCTCGCGCGCGGCGATCGCGGTGGGCGCCGACGGCATCATCGTCGACGTGCACCCGCACCCGGAGACAGCGCTGTGCGACGGCCCGCAGGCCCTCGTCGACGGCGACCTGCGCGACCTCGCCACCGCCGTCCGTCAGCTCGCGCCTCTGACCGGCCGCACGCCGGCGACCCCGCTGGGCTAGTCACGGCGATTTGCCCCCGGTTGCGTCGCTTCCCGCGGCAGTTCGTCGCGAAGAAGCAGCACATCCGGGGGCAGATCCGCGCGACGGCGGGCGGAGTGCTCAGACCGGGTCGTGGACGTGGGGCAGGAGGCGGTCGAGCCAGGCCGGCAGCCACCAGTTCCAGCGGCCGAGCAGCGTCATCGTCGAGGGCACCAGCAGGCCGCGCACGATGGTCGCGTCGACCGCGACCGCCGCAGCCATGCCCACGCCCATCATCTTGATGACGGGGTCGCTGCTCAGGGTGAAGCTGAGGAACACGCAGATCATGATGAGCGCGGCCGAGGTGATGACCCGGCCGGTCTTGGCCATGCCGCTCGCGACCGACGTGCGCCCGTCGCCGGTCGCCACCCACTCCTCGCGGACGGCGGTCAGCACGAACACCTCGTAGTCGGTGGAGAGCCCGAACAGCACCGCGAACATCAGCAGCGGCACGTAGCTCTCGACCGGCACCGGTGCCTCGAGGCCGAGCAGCCCCGCGCCCCAGCCCCAGGTGAAGACCGCGACGAGGATGCCGTACGCCGCGCCCACCGACAGCAGGTTCATCAGCGCGGCCTTGAGCGCCACGATCGGCGCGCGGAACGCCACGAGCAGCAGCAGCGTCGCCACCAGGACCACCGCGCCCACGACGAGCACCATCCGGCTCGAGATCCGCTCGGTCAGGTCGCCCTTGCCCGCGGTGAAGCCGCCCACGTGGGTCACGGCGCTGCCAGCAGCCGACGGCAGCACGTCGGTGCGCAGCGCGGCGACGAGGTCCTGCGTCGCCGGGTCCGACGGCGCTGTCGTCGGCTGGACCGACAGGCGCACCACGGTGCCGTCCTCGGACACCTGCGGCGGCGACACCGCGGCTACGCCGTCGGTCCCCTGCACCGCCGTCGCCAGCGCGAGCGCGGCCGGGTCGGTCGGCCCGCTGAGGGGCTCGGCGTACGTCGCCGTCACGAGCAGCGGGCCGTTAGCGCCCGCGCCGAAGCCCTCGGCGAGCAGGTCGTACGACTGCCGCTGCTGGGTCGAGGCGGGCCAGGATCCGGCGTCGAGCTGGCCGAGCCGCAGGTCGAGCGCGGGCGCAGCCAGCAGCCCCAGCACGAGCGTGCTGCCGATGAGCACGAGCCACGGCCGACGCGCGACCCGGCGGGCGAGCCGCGCCCAGCCGCCCGCCTCCCCCAGCGACTCCGGCCTGCGCGTCGCCAGCCGCGGACCGAGCCACGCGAGCGACGCCGGCAGCAGCGTGACCGCGGCGATGCACGCGACGAGCACCGCGAGGCCCGAGGCGATGGCGAGGCTGCGCATGAGGGGCATGCCCACGAGCGCGAGGCCCGACAGCGCGGCGATCACCGAGAAGCCCGCGAACAGCACCGCCCGGCCGGCCGTCGCCGTCGTCGTGGTGGCCGCGCGCACGGGGTCCTCCCCCGCGATGAGCGCGCGCTGGAACCGGTTGAGCCCGAAGAGGGCGTAGTCGATGCCGACGCCGAGTCCGATCATCGACGCGAGCGAGGGGGCGACGGCCGGGATGTCGATGGCGTGCCCGAGCAGGCCGAGCCCGAGGATCGACACCGCGAGCCCGACGATCGCCGTGCCGAGCGGCAGCAGCGCCGCCGCGATCGACCCGAAGGCGACGAGCAGGATCAACAGCGCCGCGACGAGCCCGAGCAGCTCGGCGCGCCGGTTGCTCTCGCGGTCCAGCACCGCGGCCAGCTGGTCCGCCGGATCGACCGCGATGCCGGCATCCGCGACGGCCGACGAGACCGTCGCATCGATCTCCTCGGCGAGCGCCCGCGTGACGTCCTTGCCCGAGACCGTGAGCACGACGTTGATCGTGCCGATGCGGCCGTTCTGCGCCAGCTGGCCGTTGCGAGCCGTGGGTGGCGTCGCGCTCGCCACCTCGGGCAGGGCCTCGAGGTCGGTGACGGCCTGCTCGAGCGCGGCGACCTGATCGGCGCCGGTGAGCGTGTCCGCCGAGACGATCACGCGCTGCGCGGGGTTGGGCGCGTCCGGGAACGCCGCCCGCGACGTGTCGATCGCGGCCTGGCTGTCGGCCCCGGGGATGGTGAGGTCGTCGGTCGTGGCCGCGCCGAACCGTCCGACGAGCAGGGCGAGCACCAGCGTGAGGAGAAGCCACGCCCCCACCACCCGCTTCGGATGCCGGGCGCACGCGCGGCCGAGCCGGGCGGTCGCGCCGAGGGTCGGCTCGGTCACCTCGGGTGTGGGCACGCGCGCACCTTACGGCGGACCCGCGCCGCTGCCGCGTCAGGGGTGCGACAGCAGACCCTCGAGCACCACGATCTCGGCGGCGAGCCGGTGCGACGTCGCGCTGCTGCCGTACACCTCCATGGCCGTGCGGCGCTCGCGGATCTCGGCCCGCACGATGCCCTCGACGTCGTCGTCGGACAGGACGCGGCGCGGCGCCTCCGCGGCGCCGGCGCCGATCGCAGCGCCCGCCACGTGCTCGGACGACGCCGCAGCCGCGCGGCCGTCGACGGGGATCGCGCCGGCGTTCCCGATCGCGCCGATGAGGCTGCGCAGCGCCGACACGGTCACCGTGTCATGGGAGCGGACGGCCTCGCGCAGCCACGTGCGCGCACGGTTCTCGATGGCCGTCGTGTGGTCGTCCACGTGCTCGATCCTCGTCTGTCCGATGCCGGTACGCCGATGCGGCGCGCCGGGCGACCGACGTCCCCCGGCCGTCCCCCGATCATCGCAGCATCCGCGTCGACGCGGGACGCCGGCTCAGTCGAAGAGCGTGCCCTCCGGGACAGCGAGCGCGCCCTCGTGGGCGAGCAGCGCCGCCTTCACCGGCAGTCCGTACGCATAGCCCCCGAGGCTGCCGTCGGTGCGCAGAATGCGGTGGCACGGCACGAACGGGGCGACCTTGTTGCGCGCGCACGCCTGGCCCGCGGCCCGCACCGCCGCGGGGCTGCCGGCGCGCTCGGCGAGCCCGGCGTACGAGTCGGTCTCCCCCGCCTTCACCGCGCGCAGCTCGTCCCAGGCGCGCTGCAGGAACGGGCCGCCGGGCTGGCTGACCTCGACGGCGTCGAGCGCCTCGAGATCGCCGCCGGCGTACCGCCGCAGGGCGTCGATCGCGGCCTGCGTGGCGCCGCCTTCGGCGGGCGCCGGGCGATGGCCGCGCGCCTGCTCCGCTGCGGTGAGGAACGCGAACGTCTGCTCGAGCGGCTTGTAGCCCGAGGCCACCACGGCGCCGGTGAGCGGATCGGCCACGACCACGACGGTGCCGCCGGGCAGGGCGGCCTCCGCGGTCTCGTACGGCGGCAGCGCGGTGCTCATGCGGTCTCCTCGGGCTGGGTGGTGCGGGTACGGCGGACAGGGGCGGGGGCGGCCGCCCACAGGTGCGAGGCGGCGTACGCGCGCCACGGGCTCCAGGCGGTCGAGCGCTGCTCGAGGCCGCGGACGTCGTGCGAAAGCCCGAGCGCCTCGGCCGACTGCCGCACCACGAGGTCGGACGCGGGGAACGCGTCGGGGTCGGCGAGGCCGCGCAGGCGGAGGTAGGCCACGGTCCAGGGCCCGACGCCCGGCAGAGCCAGTAGCCGCTGCCCCGTCGCGTCGAGGTCGGGATCGGCGAGGTCGACCGCGCCGGACGCGACGGCCTCGGCCACGGCGTGGAGCGTGCGGGCACGCGCCCGCGGCATGCCGGTGACGGCGTCGGGGCCGGCGGCGGCTAGCGACTCCGCGGTCGGGAACGCCCGCATGCCGCCGGCCTCCTCGCCGTGGTCGGCCGCGATCCGGCCGAGCAGCGTGGTAGCCCCCGCGACCGAGACCTGCTGGCCGACGACCGCCCGGACGAGCGTCTCCCAGGGGTCGACCGTGGTCGGCACGCGGAGCCCCGGCCGCGCGGCCACGAGCGGCGCGATCGCCCGGTCGGCAGACAGCGCAGCGCCCACGGTCTCGGGGTCGGCGTCGAGGTCGAGCCATCGGCGTACCCGGCGCACGAGCGCCGCGGTGTCGCGCACGTCGGCGTCGGTGCGCACGACGACGGCGTCGGCCTCGGGCCGCACCTCGACCACCGCGGTACGCGACGGCAGCGGCACCGTACGGCGGTGCGTCCAGCCGCGCGCCGACGCGGCGTGCTCCTCGACCCCGGCCACGGCCCGAGCGGCAAGGAACGCTCCGACCTCCGCCGCGTCGTACGGCGGGCGCAGCCGCAGGCGCAGCACGATCGCGGCGTCGGCGCTGGGGATGCGCTCGACCGGTGCGCGGCGCAGGCCCGACGGCGCGACGCCGAACTCCTTGCGCATCACGTCGTTGAACTGCCGGATGCTCGAGAAGCCCGCCGCGAACGCGATGTCGGCGAGCGGCAGATCGGTCTGCTCCACGAGCAGCTTCGCGGTCTGCGCACGACGGCTGAGCGCGAGCTGCAGCGCTCCGGCGCCCACCTCGGCGACGAGGCTGCGGTGCAGGTGCCGTTCGCTCACGTGCAGCGCGCGCGCGAGCCCGGCCACACCGCCGTCGTCGATCGCGCCGTCGGCGATGAGGCGCAGCGCGCGAGCGACGAGGTCGCCGCGGTGGTCCCAGTGCCGCGATCCCGGCGCGGAGTCAGGGCGGCAGCGTCGGCAGGCCCGGAAGCCGGCACTCACCGCGGCCGCGGGGGCGGCGAAGAACCGTACGTTCTGCGGCTTCGGCGTCTGCGCCGGGCACACCGGCCGGCAGTACACACCCGTGCTCGTCACGCCGAACCAGATGCGGCCGTCGAAGCGGCGGTCCCGCGCGGCGAGCGCGGCGTACGCGGCGTCGGCGTCCAGGCCCGCCGGGGCGAGGCCCGGCTGTGCGACCACGTCGACGGCGCTGCTCATGGGGTTGATCCTGCCCCATCCACCCGACGGCAGACTGGCGGAAATCGGACCCGGCCGTTACTGCCGGGCCGGCGCTACGGGCGCGGGCGGTCGAGCAGGAAGTCGGCGACGTCGAACGCGAGCTCGAGGCTCTGCTCGCGGTTCAGGCGCGGGTCGCAGGCGGTCTCGTACCGGTCGCCGAGCTGGTCCTCGGTGACCCCCACCGTTCCGCCGACGCACTCGGTGACGTCGTCGCCGGTGAGCTCGACATGGATGCCGCCCGGGAACGTGCCGAGGCGCTTGTGCACCTCGAAGAAGCCGCGCACCTCCTCGGCGACGTCGTCGTACGACCGGGTCTTGTGGCCGGACGACGCCTCGCGCGTGTTGCCGTGCATCGGGTCGCAGACCCAGACCACGGGGTGGCCGCTCGCGGTGACCTTCTCGACGATCGGCGCAAGGGCCTCGCGGATCGTGCCTGCGCCCATGCGCGTGATCAGCGTCAGGCGGCCCGGGACCTTCTCCGGGTTGAGCCGGTCGCACAGCTCGACCGCGAACTCGGGCGTCGTGGTCGGGCCGAGCTTCACGCCGATGGGGTTGCTGACGCGCGAGGCGAAGTCGACGTGCGCGCCGTCGAGCTGGCGCGTGCGCTCCCCGATCCACACGAAGTGGCCGGAGACGTCGTAGAGCCTGCCGGTGCGCGAGTCGATGCGCGTCATGGCCTTCTCGTAGTCGAGCACGAGGGCCTCGTGGCCGGCGTAGAACTCGACCCGCTTGAACTCCTCCGGGTCGGCGCCGCAGGCGGCCATGAACGACAGCGCGCGGTCGATCTCGCCGGCGACCTTCTCGTAGCGGTCGCCCGCCGGGGTCGCGGCGACGAAGTCCTGGTTCCACGCGTGGACCTGGCGGAGATCGGCGTACCCGCCCTGGGTGAACGCGCGGACGAGGTTCAGCGTGGCCGACGCGGTGTGGTAGCTGCGGACGAGGCGCTGCGGGTCGGGCACGCGGCCGTCGACGTCGAACGGGAGGGCGTTGACGCCGTCGCCGAAGTACGACGTCATCTCGACGCCGTCGCGCACCTCGAGGGGCTTGCTGCGCGGCTTGAAGTACTGACCGGCCATGCGGCCGACCTTCACGACCGGGAGCGAGGCGCCGTACGTGAGCACGATCGCCATCTGCAGGACGGTCTTGAGCTTGGCGCGGATGTCGTCGGCGGTGGCGGTGTCGAAGGTCTCCGCGCAGTCGCCGCCCATGAGAACGAACGCCTCGCCGCGCGCGGCCTGGGCCAGGCGGTCGGTGAGGTTGTCGCACTCGCCGGCGAACACCAGCGGGGGCAGGGTGCGCAGGCGCGCGACGGCCTCGTCGAGCGCGGCGGCGTCGGGCCACACCGGCTGCTGGGCAGCGGGCAGGTCCGGCCAGGAGATCAGGTCCACCATGGTTCCCAAGGGTAGTTGCGCGCCGCCAGGCCGCCGTACGGGGGCTTCGGCGTCGATGAACGCCGGGATTGTTCGGCTCTATTGGATGAAGGTCGCCTTCATCGCGAACGGCGGGGCCCCGAGGGGCCCCGCCGTCGTGGTGCGTGAACGGTGGCTCAGCCGAAGAACGGCCGGGCCTCCTCGTAGCGCTCGATCGGCACGGTCTTGAGCTCGCCGGTGGCCTCGATGAACGGCACGCGGACGATGCTGGTGCTCTGCAGCGCGACCATCTTGCCGAAGTCCTTGGCCTTGACCGCGTCGATGGCCGAGAGGCCGAAGCGGGTGGCGAGGACGCGGTCGAATGCGGTGGGCGTGCCACCGCGCTGGATGTGGCCGAGCACCGAGGCGCGGGCCTCCTTGCCGGTGCGGGCCTCGAGGCCGGACGCCAGCCAGTCGCCGATGCCCGACAGGCGCACGTGGCCGAACGCGTCGAGGGACTGGTCCTTGGTGATCATGTCGCCGTCCGCGGGCAGCGCACCCTCGGAGACGACGATGATCGGCGAGTACGACGCCGAGAAGCGCGACTCGACCCAGCCGGCGACCTCGTCGAGGTCGAACGGCACCTCGGGGATGAGGATGCCGTTCGCGCCGCCGGACATGCCGGCGTGCAGCGCGATCCAGCCGGCGTGCCGGCCCATGACCTCGACCACGAGCACGCGGTGGTGCGACTCGGCGGTCGTGTGCAGGCGGTCGATCGCCTCCGACGCGATGTTCACCGCGGTGTCGAAGCCGAACGTGTAGTCGGTCGCGTTCAGGTCGTTGTCGATGGTCTTCGGGACGCCGACGACCGGCACGCCGAGCTCGTCGAGCTTGGTGGCGACGCCGAGGGTGTCCTCGCCGCCGATGGCGATGAGGGCGTCGACGCCGGCCTGGTCCATGTTGGCCTTGATGCGGTCGACACCGCCGTCGATCTTGATCGGGTTGGTGCGGCTCGAGCCGAGGATCGTGCCGCCGCGGGGCAGGATGCCGCGCACCTGGGGGATGCCGAGCGGCATCGTGAGGCCCTCGAGGGGGCCCTTCCACCCGTCGCGGAAGCCGACGAACTCGAAGCCGTACTCGGTGACGCCCTTGCGGACGACGGCTCGGATGACTGCGTTCAGACCGGGGCAGTCGCCGCCACCGGTCAGCACACCGACGCGCATGGTTCTCCTCATGCGGTTGGGAACAGGGCTGGGAGGCATGACCGCACTGTCGCGCCTGACCTCCCCTATCCAACCGCACCCATGGCAGCGTTTGCACGCTCCCCCGCTGACCTGCGGCGAGACGTACGACGCACCCGCCCGACCACGCCGCCGCGGCCACCTGCGGGGGCGCCGGGCGGACCCTGTGCGGGCGCGCTAGCGTGCCCGCACGGCCGCACCCAGGCGGCCGGCGCGGACAGCCGGAGGTCCACCCGTGAGCGTGCTCGCCCTCGATGCCGGGACGACCGGCGTCACCGCCCTCGTCGTATCCGCCGACGCGCAGATCATCGCCCGCGGCTACTCCGAGTTCACCCAGCACTTCCCGACCGAGGGCTGGGTCGAGCACGAGCCGAAGGAGATCTGGGAGGCCACGCTCACGGCCGTGCGCGGCGCCCTCGAGCAGCTCGGGCCCGACGGCGACCAGCCGACCGCGGTCGGCATCACCAACCAGCGCGAGACCGTCGTGCTGTGGGACCGCGAGACGCTCGGCTCCCCGCGCCGCGCGATCGTGTGGCAGGACCGGCGTACGGCGGGCCTGTGCGACCAGCTCCGCGAGGACGGCCACGAGCCGCGCGTCGCGGCGCTCACGGGCCTGCGGCTCGACCCGTACTTCTCCGCCACCAAGCTCGCGTGGATCGCGCTCAACGAGCCGCACGTGTGGGCCTCGGTCGCGTCGGGCCGCACCGCCGTCGGCACGGTCGACTCGTACCTCGTCGCGCGCCTGACCCGCGGCCTGCACCACGTGACCGACGCGTCGAACGCCTCCCGCACGCTGCTGTACGACATCCACGCGGGCGCGTGGAGCCAGGAGCTGTGCGACGTCTTCCACGTGCCGATCGACGCGCTGCCCGAGGTGGTCCCGTCGTACGGCGTGCTCGGCCGCACCGACCCCAGCGCGTTCCTGGGCCTCGACCTGCCCATCGCGGGCATCGCCGGCGACCAGCAGTCGGCGCTGTTCGGCCAGGCCTGCTACGCCGTCGGGACCAGCAAGTGCACGTACGGCACGGGGTCGTTCGTGCTGGTGAACACCGGCGACCGGCCGGTGTCGTCGTCCACCGGCCTGCTCACCACCGTGGCCTGGCAGCACCCGGACGGGCGGCTGGAGTACGCACTCGAGGGCGCGGTCTTCGTCACGGGCGCGGCCGTGCAGTGGCTGCGCGACGGCCTGCAGATCGTGGCGAGCGCATCGGAGACCGAGGAGGTCGCGCGCTCGGTGCCGGACTCCGGCGGTGTGGTGTTCGTACCCGCCCTCACCGGCCTCGGCGCCCCCGACTGGGACCCGCACGCGCGCGGCACGATCCTCGGCATCAGCCGCGGCACCACCCGGGCGCACATCGTGCGCGCGACGCTCGAGGCGATCGCGTGGGAGGTGCGCGACGTCGTCGACCTGATGGTGCGCGAGGGCGGGCTCGAGCTCGCCGAGCTCGCGGTGGACGGCGGCGCCTCGGCCAACGGGTTCCTGTGCCAGCTGCAGGCCGACGCCCTGCAGGTCCCGGTGGCGCGTGCTGCCCAGCTCGAGACCACCGGCCTCGGCGCGGCGTTCCTCGCGGGCCTGGCCACCGGCGTGTGGTCGAGCCAGGACGAGATCGCCGCGACCGTGCAGCGCGACGCCCGGTTCGAGCCGGGGCCCCGCGACGACCGGGCGCATCGCCGCTGGCGCGTCGCCGTCGAGCGCAGCAAGTCCTGGGCCGTCCTGTAGGCGGCGTACCGCCGTCCACGAGCAGGAGTACGGGTCAACGGGTGCAGTTCAACTGCGTTGATCGACCCTAGGGGCCCGACAGTGCAGCGGGCCGGGACGTCCAGCCGCTGAGGCGGTCAGGCGGCGGAGCTGGAGGCGCGGAGGGCGTCGGGGTCGGGCTGCTCGACCTCGAGGGCGGCGTCCGCGGAGAGCGTCTTGGCCTTGGCGGCGTACATGTCGACGTACTCCTGGCCGGAGAGCTGCATGAGCTCGTACATGATCTCGTCGGTCATCGAACGGAGCACGAACCGGTCGTTGGCCATGCCCTCGTAGCGCGAGAAGTCCAGCGGCGCGCCGATCGCGATCTTGACCCGCATGATCTTCGGCCGCACGCGCCCGGGCGGCTGGATGAGGTGGGTGTTGACCATGGCGCAGGGGATGACCGGCACGCCGGCCTCGAGCGCCATCCGCGCCACCCCGGTCTTGCCGCGGTAGAGGCGGGCGTCGGGCGAGCGGGTGCCCTCGGGGTAGATGCCGAGCAGCGCGCCCTCGCCGAGCACGCGCAGGCCGGTGCGCAGCGCAGCCTCGGACGCCTTGCCGCCCGACCGGTCCACCGGCACCTGGCCGACGCCCGACATGAAGAGCTTGGTCAGCCAGCCCTTGAAGCCGGGCGTGTGGAAGTAGTCGCTCTTGGCGAGGAACGTGATCTTCCGCTTGCACACCAGCGGAAGGAAGATCGAGTCGGAGAACGAGAGGTGGTTGCCGGCGAGGATCGCGGCGCCGTCCTCGGGCAGGTGCTCGAGCCCTTCGACCTGCGGGCGGAACAGGAGGCGGAGCCACGGACCGATGAGGATGTACTTGCACACCCAGTAGAACACCGGCCGCCTCCTCCTCCCCATCCTCGGCCCGCCGCCCCCGAGGGGCGTCGGGCGGCTGCGGCCCAGGTCAGGGCCTGTCGCGCACACGCTACGGCGCCGACAGTACGGCGCGGACGGCACCCCGAGCAACGCAGCGCCGGGGTAGCGTCACCCTCGCACCGACCCAGCACGACCGGCGGCCGACCCCAGCCGCCCCCGACGCACCCTGGAGCACCTGTGCCGCTCATCCCCGGAGCCGAGCCCCTCTCGCACGACGGCGGACCCATCGGGGTGCTCGTCATCCACGGCTTCACCGGCTCCCCCAAGTCCATGCGCCCCTGGGCCGAGCACCTCGTCGAGGCCGGCTTCACCGTGGAGATGCCCCGCCTGCCCGGGCACGGCACCACGTGGCAGGACATGGCGGTCACCCGCTGGGACGACTGGTACGCCGAGGTCGACCGCGTGCTCACCTCGCTCGTCTCCCGGTGCGAGCAGGTGTTCGTCATGGGCCTGTCGATGGGCGGCTCGCTCACGCTGCGCCTCGCCGAGAAGCGAGGGCAGGACATCGCCGGCATCGTCCTCGTGAACCCGGCCGTGCACACCGAGCGCAAGGACGCCGTCCTGCTGCCGGTGCTGCGCCACGTCGTGAAGGCCTTCCCGGGCGTGTGCAACGACATCAAGAAGCCCGGCGTCGACGAAGGCGCGTACGAGAAGATGCCGCTGCAGTGCGTCTACTCCCTGCAGACCGCATGGAAGGACATCAAGGCCGACATCGGCAAGGTCACCGTGCCGGTCGTGCTGCTGCACTCGCGCGAGGACCACGTGGTGGAGCCGAGCAACGCCGCCTGGATCCTCGGCAACGTCGCGAGCGACGACGTCACCGAGGTCGTGCTGGAGAACAGCTACCACGTGGCGACGGTCGACAACGACGCGGAGCTGATCTTCAGCACCTCGGTCGACTTCGTGCACCGGGTCGCGGGCTCGCCCGCCCAGGCCTGAGACTGGTCCCATGACACCGACCGGCCGCGACAACGGACTGCCTCGCGCCGCCCGGTACGTCGCGCTGGTCGACGTCGACCCGCCCGTGGCCGACCACGTGCTCGACCTGCTGCGCGATGCCGGCGTACCCGCGCTGGCCGAGCCCGTCGTGGGCGAGGTGGGGACGGCGTCGCGGGCGACGACTCCCCCGAAGCGGCCCACCGAGCGCGTGCACGTCGACCACGACCACGTGGAGCTCGCCCAGACCGTGGTGGCCGAGGCGCTGCCGGCGCTGCGCGCGGACTTCCATGCCGACGCCGCGCGCCGCGAGGACGCGGCCGACGCTGCGCGGTCGCGCGCCGACGATCTCGACCCCGACCAGGTCGACTCCCTGTTCGCGGGCATCGTCGCGGGCTGGGGCACGACGGGCAGCGACCCGGTGCCGCGCTGGTCGGTGCTCGAGGACGCCGACGAGCCCGAGGGGCAGGCGCCGGACGCCCAGCGCCCGCCGCTGTCGTCCCGCCTCGTGCGCCGCAGCCCGGAGCCCGCACCCGCGGCCCCGGACCCGCTCGAGGACCACGACGACCACTTCGTGCCGCCCCCGCCCCCGCCGCTGCCCGAGGCCGACCGTGTCACGCGCCTCGCGTGGGCGGCGCTGCTCGGCGGCCCCACGCTCATCATCCTGGCCGCGCTGTTCGGCATCGGGCTCGAGAGCTGGGTGACCCTGCTCGCCCTCGTCAGCTTCCTCGGCGGCTTCGCCACGCTCGTGGCGCGCATGCACGACCGGCCCCGCGACGACGACGGCTGGGACGACGGCGCGGTCCTCTAGCGTCCGTGAGGACTACTTGACGAGCCGCACTGGATCGCCCTCGAGCGACGCCGTCCAGGTGGTGGTGTCGCTCACCCCTCCGGGTGAACCTGTCGTGCCGTAGGCGTACGAGACGATGAACCAGCACCCTGCCGGGTTCGTGTCGGCGCAGGCGTAGTCGCTCGGGATCCGCACATCGATCTGCTTGACCTTGCCCTGATATCCCGTGTCGCTGCGCACGTTTGTCAACGTGCATCCGGGCAGGTTGCTGTTCCCGAGAGTCGCGCTGGGAAGGAAGCCCCGGTCGGTGCAGACGAGAGGCAGCGTCCCCGCGTTGTCGCTCGGCGCAAGGATCGAAATCCGGCCGGTGTCGGTCGAATCACCCGTGTCGAAGAACTGCACACGGAGCAGGTTGCCCTGGCCGGCAGTGGGCACCCGTGCCAGATAGAAGCGCGTCGACGTGCCGGATCGGAAGTTGCCGTAGATCGGCATCCGCTCGAAGGCCGCCACCGAGACGGCGCTGCGGTTGACGCTCGCGACGGCACGGATAGCGAAGCGGTTGTGCCCCGAGCCGGCGACCCCTGCATCGTCCGAGGGGTCGGCGAACCGCGTGTTGGTCACGACCCCGGGGTTCAGGTTGGTGCGCACAGCGAGGAAGTAGTCGTCGAAGCCGGTCGCGGGCGCAGACACGCTGCAGCCGATGCTTACCCATCTGCGGAAGTTGCGCTGGACGTAGTCGCCGTCGGCGCTTCGCCCTTCCGGCGTCGACACGTCGAGGTACCGCGTCAGGTCGCCGTCGAAGCCTCGGAACTGGCGCGGGCTGCACGAACCCACGGGCTGCGACTTCGCCGGGTCGCCGCTGTCGTTGGGGGCCAGCAGCGCGTATGTCGTCGTCGGGTTGACGCTCCCGAAGCCGAACCTGTTGTCGCCTGTGCAGAACGTGCCGGTGCTCACGGGCGTCGTGGTGGCATCGCCGTACGCGTAGCGCTTCTTGGCGTCCGTCACGTAGGGGTTCGGCGTGTTGGAGCCCGCCCAGTCGGGGTTCGACGAGCTGGCCGGCCTGAGATTGGCCGTGCAGTGGTCGCCCACGTTGATGAAGGCCGGGTCGTAGATCTGGATGTCGACGGTGCCGGCGCCGGGGGCGATGCGGACCTTGTAGTAGTAGACCGTCTTACCGACCACCGAGGCGCCCTGGCAGTTCGTGGCGCCGAAGTGGTCGCAGTTGTCGCGCTGACCGGCCCCGAGGCAGTAGGAGTCGGACGACGACGTGCAGCCCTGGGTGGCGTAGCGGTCGCCGTTCTGCTTGCTCGTTGCGGGCCCAGCGATGTTTGCCCAGAAGTTCGGAAGGGACCCGAACGTGCAGTTCGCGGCGGAGCCGGCGGTGAGCTCGCCCGAACCGAGCGGCTCATTGCCGAACAGGTTGCACGGGCTGCCCATCGGCACCGGTCCCGCGTAGTCGCTGGTGGCGCTGCGCGACAGTCTTGTCGTGCCGACCCCGAAGATCGCACCGAAGGCGTTGGGCACCTCGCTCGTCACCGTGACGAGCAGCTGGGAGGGCCGCGGGCCCTGCTCGACCGTCACGGAAACGTCCGCGCTCGGCGCGTACCCGTTCTTCGCGGCCACAGCGAGCGCCGTCGTCTGCGCCTGCGCGAAGTCCTGCGGCATGTACACGACGCCCGCGAGCGCCGCGGCGTCAGCCGCCTTCTGGATGCGCTCCATCTCGACGTACCACCGCGCGACATCGACAGCAAGCGCTGCGAAGCCGAGCAGTACCGGGAGGAGAAGCGCGACAAGCACCGCCACAGCACCATCGTCCGCCGTGCGGCTCGCACGCACGCGCGTCAAGAATCCTCCGTGTCGGTGGCTCATGGGTGAGCGCCAGGGGAGCACTGCGCGCTGGGAAGCGGCTCGAACTGCATCACGGCGCGGTCGGAGACGCCGAGACTGGCGCCGAACAGGCCGGTGAGGAAGCGATGGGTCGACTTGATGTAGACGCCAACCGCATCGGAGCTGCCGATGCAGGCGTTGATCTGGCTTGTGTCCCAGGTACCGCTCTGATACGTGAACCGATCGTTGGCGTCTACCCAGCGAAAGCGCACGCAGTTCGTCGTGCACGAAGCCGTGTCCATGCTCGTCGCGGCACCGGGGAAGCCCTGCGGGTTGGCCTTGAACACCCACAGCTCGTCGATCGAGTCCTTCGGCATGGCGGTTCCGGAGCGCTGCACCGCGTCGGCGGCAGCCTGAGCCAAGGCCGGGGGCCTCGACGCGGGGCAGGTCGTGCCGTTGACGGGGGTGCACGGACCAGCGCCCGGCGAGGACGAGGCGACGCGCGTGGCAGTTCGGACAGCTGACGTGACAGACACGTGATCGCGCAGCAGCAGGGCGAACTCGATGATGCCGAACAGGATGGTGAACAGCAGCAGAGCGACGAGGGCGAACTCCACGGCGGCGGCGCCGTCATCCGAACGCAGGCCGCGGCGTCCACGGCTGCGCGCGCGCAGCGCGTGCGCCCTCGTCAGCGACATGTCCCCACCGTCCTGTAACGCGGCGAACCGTTCCGCCGTTCTGCCAGGGTCCCATCGGTGGGCGCTACGCAGCGTCGACCGTGGGTTCCGGACGTCATCGTACGTTCGGGGGACGCTCGATACGCCGCTCCAGAGGGTGAATCACCCGTGTGTCACAGCCTGTGACGCAGAGCGACAGCGTCGTCACGGGAGCTGCGCCCGGCCGGGGCCGGGCCGCTCCGGCCTCAGTCGTCGAGCGTGCGCGCGAGGTCCGCCGCGCCGACCACGCCGGCGTCGTTGCCCAGCTCCGCCATGACGACCGACGCCAGGGGCCGGTGCTGGCGGGCCACGAGGCTCGCCTCGAACGCGGCCCGGGTGGGCACGAGCAGCAGGTCGCCGGCCTCGGACACCCCGCCGCCGATCACGAACATCGCCGGGTCGAGCAGCGCGGCGACGTCCGCGAGACCCGTGCCGAGCCAGCGGCCGATGTGGTCGAACGCCTCGAGCGCCACCGGGTCGCCCTGGCGGGCCGCCGCGGTCACGTGCTTGCCCTTCACGCCTTCGGGGGTGCCGTCTCCGAGAGAGAGCAGCAGCGACGCGCGGTCGCGCTGGTCGGCGGCGAGCTCGCGGGCCTCGCGCAGCAGGGCGTTGCCGCTCGCGTACTGCTCCCAGCACCCGCGCTTGCCGCAGCCGCACAGCCGGCCGTCCGGGACGCGGCCGAGATGGCCGAACTCCGCGGCCATGCCGTAGGCGCCGCGGACGAGGTGGTTGCGCAGCACGATGCCGCCGCCGATCCCGGTGCCGACGGTGACCATGACGAGCGAGTGCTCGTCGCGCCCGGCACCGAAGCGGAACTCCCCCCAGGCGGCGGCGTTCGCGTCGTTCTCCACCACCACCGGGAGGCCGCAGCCGGCGCTCACCTGGGCCGCGAGCGGCTCCTCGGTCCAGCTGAGGTTCGGCGCGAAGCGCACGATCTGGCGGGTCTCGTCGACGAGTCCGGCGGCGCCGAGCCCGACCGACTCGACCACGCCCGCCCCCGACTCGACAGACGTGGCCGCGAGCTCGATGGCGACCTCGACGATGGCCTCGGCGATGGCCGTGGTGGACCGCGCGGGGGTGTCGCGCCGTGCCCGGGCCAGGATCGTGCCCGCCTCGTCGACGAGGCCGCCCGCGATCTTGGTGCCGCCGATGTCGACGCCGATGGTCAGGGACATCGCTACTCCTCGGGGGCGGTGCTGCCGGCGGTGCCGCTCGCACCGTCGTCCAACGGGACACGGCGCACACGGCGGGGGCGGGGGGATTCTGCCGCCTCCGACGGCGGCGGCGTGACCGGGTCCTCGGAACCGGCGTGATCTGCCGGTGCGCCGGCCCGCTCCGCGCCGGTCGCGGGGGGCTCCGAGCGGCTCGCGGCCAGATCGGACACGACCCGCTCGAACGCGGCGACCGCCGTGTCGACCCACCGGCCGACCGACTCCGGGTCGCCCTCGCGCAGGCGGACGATGCCACGGCACACGGGGCACGAGCACGTGCGCCCCTCGTCGTCGACCGGCGCGAGGTGCGGGGCGGAGTCGCGGAGCCACTCCTGCGCCGCGGCGAGCAGCCGGGCGGCCTCCGCCCCCGCGCGCGGGGCGTCCTCGCTCATGACCCGCCGCCCTGGTTCGCCTGCCACAGGTCGGCGTCGGGACGGAACCGCACCCGGAGCACCTGGCCCGCGTCGGTCAGGTCGAGCGATGCGCCGTCGAGCTCGCACCGGCGCAGCAGAGCCGGCAGCGCCACGACCCGGCGGTGCGGGCCGAGGTCCACCACGAGGTCGCCCTCCTCGGTCACCGACAGGTCGACGTCGTCCGCATCGGCACCGGGAACCGGCAGGTCGTACCTCCACAGCCCGGCGGCGTCCACCACCCCCGACGCCGGGCGCACCGCGCCGAGGTCGAGCGGGTCCGAGCCGGCGAGGACGACCTCGGCCACGTCCAGCAGCGCGTCGATGCCGACCGGCTCGTCCTCGGTGTACGGCGCGTGCCGCACGGGCAGCGCGGCGAAGCGGTCCCGGGCGGCGAGCAGGGCGGCGCGGTGGCGGGCGACGAGCGCAGCGGGCCAGGCCTCCCCCGCGGCGATCCGGTTCACCACGACGCCCTCGACGTGGTGGCCGAGGAGCGCGAGCGTGGTGCGCGCCCGGGCGGTCTCGGCTAGCACCACCTTCTCCGGCGTCGTGACGAGCCGGACAGCGGCCTCGGGACCGGTGAGCAGCTCGCGCACGGACATGAGTCGCGCGGCGAGGTCGTCGAGCGCATCGAGCGCCGCGGCCGTCTCCGGGGCGAGGCCCTGGCCGGTCAGCATCCGCACGATGCGGTTCTCCACCGGCAGGCCGCGGCGCACGAGCCGGTCGAGCGCCTCGGGCAGGGCGAGCAGCCGCAGCGTCTCGGCGGTGGGCGCGCAGTCGACGACGACCGCGTCGTACGCCGGTGCGTGCGCGGCCACGTCGAGCAGGGCCAGCACGTCCTCGATGCCCGGCACTGTGGCGATCTCCTCCGCCACCAGCGGGTCGACACCCGCCCCGGCGAGCAGGCCGCCCACGACGCGGCGCACCGCGGTCCACGACTCGTCGACCCGGGCGCGCGCATCGATCTGGAGCACGTCCAGGCGCCCGTCGGTCCCGTCGACCCGCAGCGGCTCACCGGCCACTCTCCAGTCGCGCACGGCGGCGGCGCCGGTCGCCAGCCCCAGGGCATCGGCGAGGGAGTGGGCCGGGTCGGTGCTGACCACCAGCGTTCGCCGGCCCGCACGGGCGGCGGCGAGCGCGGTCGCCGCGGCGATGGTCGTCTTGCCGACCCCGCCCTTGCCGGCGACCAGGAGCACGCGCACGGCACGAACCTACCGGGTGCGGGACGCTGCCCGCGCCGCTCAGGCGGTGCCCTCGACGCGCTCCTTCAACCCGCGCAGCGCGGTGTCGACGATGACCTTCTCCGCCTTGCGCTTGATCATGCCGATCATGGGGATGCTCACGTCGACGGCGAGCTTGTAGACCACGGTCGTCGGCCCCTCGACGGGTCCGCTCAGCTCGTAGACGCCGTCGAGCGCCTTCAGCATCTGCCCGGTCGTCAGGGTCCACGACACCGAGGAGTCGTCGTCGGCCCAGTCGTACTCGAGCTCGTACGTGTCCTTGATGGCGCCGGCGTCCACGACGAACCGGGCGTCGGCCGGGCGACCGTCCTCGTACTCGGTGAGCACGGTCACGGACTTCACGCCGTCGCTCCACTCGGGGTACTTCCGGACGTCCGCGATCACCGCCATCACGGCGGCCGGCGCGGCGTTGACGACGATGCTCGACTCGGTGCGGTCAGCCATGGCGCGGACCTTACCCCCGAAGCCGCGCGCGGGCGCCCGGACGCGCGCAGGTCACCAGCGCAGCGAGAACGGGGTGCGCCCTGCCCGGAAGTGGCCGACGTTGACGCACTCCGTCCGCCCGATCCGCGCGCGGCGCACGAGCGGCTGGTGGACATGGCCGAACAGCACCATCCGCGGCTGCGTGCGGCGGACGTGCTCGAGGATCGCCCGGCTCCCGACCTCGAACCGCCGCGCGACGACGTCGTAGCAGAGCTCGGGCACCGCGGGCGGGATGTGGGCGCACAGGACGTCGACGTCGCCGAGCGCCTCCACCTTCGCGGCGTACTCCGCCTCGGTCACCTCGTACGGCGTGCGCATCGGGCTCACGAGCCCGCCGCCCACGAATCCGAAGCGGAGACCGCCGATCTCGGCCACCTCCCCGTCGAGGACGGTGTGCCCGGGGCGCAGGTGGCGGCGCCAGAGCGCCGGGAGGTCGACGTTGCCGTAGGTGAGGTACGCCGGCTCCGGCATGGCCGCGAACATCTCGGCGTACTGCGTGTCGACGAGGTCCTGCACCAGCGTGTGCCGGTCGCGGCCGTGCCGCTCCATCGCCTCGTCCCACCAGCCGGCGGTCAGCGTCCGGGCCTCGTCGAACCGCCCGGCGGTCCGCAGCTCCACGAACCGCCGCGTGCGCTCGCTACCGAACAGCGCCGGGAAGATGCCCTGGTCGAAGTCCTCATAGTCGAGGAAGAGGACGAGGTCGCCGAGGCAGATCAGGGCGTCGGCGCCGTCGCCCGCGCGGGCCAGGGCATCGGTGCGGGCGTGGACGTCGCTCACCACGTGGATCCGCACGTGCCGACCCTACGAGGCCGTGGAGGGGGGCGCCCTCGCGCCTAGCGGCCGAACACGGCGCCGAGCACGGCGAACACCGACAGCAGCGCGAGGATCATCACGAACGCGCCGACGCCGGCCACGGTCCACTTGCCGCCGGGCACGTCCTCGGGATCGAACATGCGCGGGGCGCGCTCGGTCACGGCGAGCCGGGCGAGCATGCGGTCGGCGATCTGGTCGACCTGCTCCGGTGCGACCTGGCCGTCCGGGAGCTCGAGGTCCTGCAGGAGCTCGGGATCCAGGGTGCGCGTGGACGTGCGGCCCGCGGTCCGACGCCCCGCCTCGCGGCGTCCAACGGGCTCGGGCGTGCGCGCATGGCGACCGGCCTCGCGTCGCCCGACGGGCTCGGGCTCGGCGACCTGGGCGCGGACGCTCGGCGCCGCTGCGCGCCCGGAGCTGGGCAGCACGTCGTCGACCGGGCGGGCGACCTGCGGCGGGTCCTTGCGGACGCGGAGGTCGGCATGGCACAGCGAGCACCAGGCCGCGCCCGAGGGGACCGCGGCCGCGCACGAAGGGCAGCGTGACTGGATCGGCACGGTGAGGTCATCGGCACGACGCCCCGGCGGCTTGACCCCTCCGGGCGGGTGGTCCCGGCTCAGGCCGAGCGCGGCTCGCCGGGGGCGCGCCCGGCCTCGAGCCGGTCCTTGACCTCCCAGACCGAGCGCTTCCACCGCCGGGCCCGGCGGGCGCGCTCGCGGGCCGCGCGGCGCCAGCCGCGCGGGTCCGTCGGCAGGGGCCGGGGACCGCCGGTGGCCGGGTCGACAGGGTCGAGCCGGGCGTAGTGGTGCACGAGGACGCCGTCGCCGACGGGCTCGAGCCAGATCTCGAGCGACCCGCACCACCGCCCCGACACCGACCACCGGATGCCGTCGAGGCCACGGTCCATGAACACCGCGAGCTCGAGCTCGGGCCACCACCGCGCCCAGGAGGCCGGATCGGCCACCTCGGCGGCCAGCACGGCGCGGTCGGCGACGACGAAGGTCTCGTCGACCAGATCCACGGCGGGCACGCGCCGATCCTGGCACGCTGCGCCGGTACGGCTGTCGTGTGGCGCCGATCACACGAATTACTTAGGGTGCCCTTACCCAGCACCCGACCCCTGGAGGAGATCGTGCGCGAGCACCACGAGCCGGCTCTGGTCCCCGTCCCCCGCTCGAAGACCCTCACCGACGACGTCGTGCGGCACGCCGCGGAGGCGCCGGACGGGATCGCCCTCGCCCGCCGCGTCGGCGGCACCTGGGTCGAGGTCACCGCGTCCCGGTTCGCCGAGGAGGTGCGCGCCGTCGCGCGCGGCCTGATCGCGACCGGAGTCCAGCCGGGCGACCGGGTCGCGATCATGAGCCGCACCCGCTACGAGTGGACGCTGGCCGACTACGCGGTCTGGTGGGCCGGCGGCGTCGTCGTACCGATCTACGAGACGAGCTCGGCCGAGCAGGTCGAGTGGATCCTGTCCGACTCCGGCGCGGTCGCGGTCTTCCTCGAGTCGGCCAGGCATGTGGAGGTCTTCGCCGAGGTCTCGGACCGGGTGCCGGGCGTGCGCGACGTGCACGTATTCGACGATGGCGGCCTCGACGCGCTCGCCGGCCAGGGCGCGGGCATCGCCGACGACGAGCTCGAGGCGCGACGCACCTCGCGCGGCCCGGACGACCTCGCCACGATCATCTACACCTCGGGCACCACCGGCCGGCCCAAGGGGTGCGAGCTTACGCACGGCAACTTCGCGTTCGAGGCGGAGAACGTCGTCGCGGCCACGCCCGAGGTGTTCCAGCAGCCCGGCGCCTCCACGCTGCTGTTCCTGCCGCTGGCCCACGTGTTCGGTCGCATCATCGAGGTGGCCTGCATCCACGGCAGGGTGACGCTCGGCCACGCGCCCGACCCCACCAAGCTCACCGAGGACCTTCCCGGCTTCCGTCCGACGTTCCTGCTCGCGGTGCCCCGCGTGTTCGAGAAGGTCTTCAACGGCGCGCAGCAGAAGGCGATCGCGGCGGGGAAGGGCTCGATCTTCGACAAGGCGGCGCACACGGCCGAGGAGTACAGCCGCGCCCTCGACACGGGGAAGGTCGGCGTGGGCCTGCGGCTGCGGCATGCGGCGTTCGACAGGCTCGTCTACTCCAAGCTGCGCACGGCCCTCGGCGGCCGCGTGCAGTGGGCGGTGTCCGGCGGCGCGCCGCTCGGCGACCGGCTCGGCCACTTCTTCCGCGGCATCGGCGTCACCATCCTCGAGGGCTACGGCCTGACCGAGACCGCCGGTGCGACCACGGTGAACCGCCCGACGATGCTGCGCGTCGGCTCGGTCGGCCGGCCGTTCCCCGGGGCGGCCGTGGCGATCGCAGACGACGGCGAAGTGCTCCTCAAGGGGCCCCACGTGTTCCGCGGCTACTTCAACAACCCCGACGCGAGCCGCGAGGTGCTGCAGGCCGATGGCTGGTTCCGCACCGGCGACCTCGGCGAGCTCGACGACGACGGCTACCTGTCGATCACAGGCCGCAAGAAGGAGCTCCTCGTCACGGCCGGCGGCAAGAACGTCGCGCCCGCGGTCCTCGAGGACCGCGTCCGCGCCCACTGGCTCGTGAGCCAGTGCATGGTGGTGGGCGACAACAAGCCGTACATCGGCGCGCTCATCACCCTCGACCCCGAGTCGCTCCCCGCCTGGGCCGCGCAGAAGGGCAAGGACCCGTCGCTCTCGGCGGCCCAGCTCGCGACCGACCCCGACCTCGTCGCCGAGCTCCAGGCGGCCGTCGACGACGCGAACAAGGCCGTGTCGCAGGCCGAGTCGATCCGCCGTTTCCGGGTCCTGCCCGTCGACTGGACGGACGCGACGGGCGAGCTGACGCCGTCGATGAAGCTTCGCCGCGGAGTGGTCATGAAGGAGTTCGAGTCCGACGTCGAGTCCCTGTACGTCTAGCCGCCGCTGCTCCGCCCGGGGGCGACGCGTGACCCGTACGCACCAGGTCGACCTGCCGCGGCGCCCGCGGCGGTGCAGGATCAGGGCATGACCGAGACGGGGGCCGCGTCCGCGGCCGTGGACGTGCGCGGCCTGTCGGTGGTGTTCGCATCCGTGCATGCGGTCGACGGCCTCGACCTGCGCGTGACGGCGGGCGGCGCGGTCGCCCTCGTCGGGCGCAACGGCGCCGGCAAGTCGACCACCCTCCGCGTGCTGGGCGGCGTGCTGCCGCCGAGCGGCGGCACCGTGATGGTGGGCGGGGTCGACGCCGCCCGCGAGCCGCGACGGGCGCGCGAGGTGGTGGGCTACTGCCCGGACGTCGGCGGCCTCATCCCCCGCGCGACGCCGTGGGAGCACCTGCAGCTCGCAGCGCGGCTGCGCGGCATGAGTGCATGGGAGGACCGGGCACGGGATCTGCTCGACCGCTTCGACCTCGCCGGCGCGGCCGACCGCGTGACCGCCGGGTTCTCGCACGGCATGAGCCGGCGCCTCTCGGTGCTGCTGGCCTCGTTCCACGAGCCCGCCGTCCTCCTGCTCGACGAGCCGTTCGACGGCGTCGACCCGCTCGGGGTGGAGGCCACCCTCGAGGAGATCCGTCGGGCACGGCTGCGCGGTGCCGCCGTACTCGTCTCGACGCACCTGCTCGGACTCGCGGTCCAGGCGTGCGAGGAGGCCGTGGTGCTGCGAGGAGGCAGAGTCGTCTCGGCGGCGCCGGCCGCCGACCTCGCGGGCGAGGAGGGCGCAGCCCGCTACCGGAGCCTGCTGTCGTGAGCATCGGCCAGGTCCGCCCGCTGTTCGCCCTGCGCTGGCGGATGATCCGCTCCCGCACGGTGCAGTCCGGCCTCGCCGTCCTCGGCCTGGTCGCGCTCGGCCTCGTGGTGCTCGGCGTCGTCGCCGGCGCCTCGTCGCGGCTCGGGCGGCAGACGGCGTCCGACATCGGTCTCGGCGACCTCGGAGGAGCGGTCGACCGCACGGGAGAGGTCGCCGCGCTGCTGCCGTCGGCGATGCTCGCGTTCGCGCTCCTGTGCATCGTGGCCCCGCTCGCCGCGGGCGGCGGGCAGGAGCTCATCCCGGAGTCGCAGCTGGTCGCCTATCCGGTGCGCATCGCCACGCTGGTGCGCATCGGCTTCCTGCTCTCGCCGCTCAACATCGCGTGGTACCTGCAGGTGCTGCTGCTCACCGCGGCGACCGGCTACGCCGTGCGCGGCGAGGGCGGCCCGCTCCCGCCCGTGGGCGTGCTCGTCGCCTACATGATCGCGTGCACGGCTGCCGGGCAGGCGATCGGCTGGGCCGTGGTCGGCGTACGCCGGACCCGCGGCGGGAGGCGGGCCACCTGGCTCGTCGCGGCCGCGCTCGTGGGTGTCGCGGCGTGGATCATCTTCACCGACCGCGGCACCGAGTTCCTCGACAGCTCCCCGACGCTGACGGTGCTGGGCGCCCAGATCCAGGCGGCCGCGCTCACCCGCGGGTGGATCCCGGTCGTGCTGTGGTGCCTCGCCATCACGGTCGCCGGCTACCTCGTGGCGGTGCGCGTGGCCGGGTGGGCGCTGCGCCGACCCGGCGACCTCGGCGTCGACGGGCCGCTCGCCCGTCCGGTCGACCGCCGCCCGTTCGAGTCTGCGCCGACGGCGTACCGGATGCTCGTTCGGATGGACCGCGCCTCGCTCTGGCGCTCCCCTCCGCTGCGCCGCGGCCTGCTCGTCCTCGGCGTGCTGCCCGTCGCGGCGGCGGCCCTCGCCTCGCTGCCGTGGTCGTCCATCGCGCTGCTCCCCCCGCTCGTGGCGTCCGGGTCGGCGCTGCTGTTCGGCGTCAACGCGATGTGCCTCGACGGGTCGGGATCGATCTGGGTCTCGACGCTCCCGCACGACCCCGATGTCGTGCTGCGCAGCAAGGCGCAGGTCGTGGCCGAGGTGGTCTCGGTGCCGGTGCTGCTGGTGCTCGTCGGGGCGGGGCTGCGCTCGAGCCGGGCGCCCGACCTCGTGGACCTCGCGTCGACGCTCGGGGCGGCCGTGAGCTGCACGGCGCTCGTGGTCGCGACGGCACTGCACCTGTCGGTGACGCGCCCGCACCGCGCCGACCTGCGCGGCCCCCGCGACACCCCGGCCCCACCGGGGACGATGGCCGTCTACTCGGTGCGCCTCGCCGTCGTCACCACCACCGTCGGCCTCGTGTTCTCCGGCCTCACCTTCGGCCGCTCGATCCTGCCGCCGCTGCTCATGACGACCGGTCTCCTCTGCTGGGCCGCCTGGTCGTGGACCCGGACGCGGCGGCGCTGGAGCGACCCGGCGGTCCGCGCCCACGTCGTCACGACCGTCGCTGCGGGCTGACGCGGCGGGCGTCCGGCGGCCAGCCGCGCGACGCTCTCACCCCGGGTCACCATCGACCGGGCCGGACGGTTACGCACCGTCATACGTTCGGACGATCGTCCGTACCGAACGGAGCAACCGTTGTTGCGGAGCGTTCCACCGGTACCCGGGACCGCTACCGTACGTGCGGGGCCATCGTGAGGGTGGTGGCGCCCGCCGGGGGTCCGGTCCGCCCGCTCCGGTGTCCGCACTGCCGCGCACGCCGTGGTCGTACCGCGAGAGGTCCTCATGGGTCGTCGCACTGTTCTGCTCATCGCCGCCCTGCTGGCTGCGGTCCTCGGCGTGGTCCTGGTGTTCCTGTACGCGCAGAACATCCAGAACCAGGCCGACGCCGACGCGGCGCCCGTCACCGTCCTCGTCGCCAAGGCGGAGATCCCCGCCGGCACCACGGGCGCTGCCGCGGCCAACGCCGGCTCATTCGAACAGCAGGTGATCCCGGCCAAGGCTGCGGCACCGACGGCGCTGTCGGACCCCGCGGCGATCCAGGACCTCGTGGCACTGGGCAACATCTTCCCAGGGCAGCAGATCATCAGCCAGCAGTGGGGCACCGAGGGCCAGCTCACGCGCCTCCCGCTCCCCGACGGCAAGATCGCGCTCTCGCTCGAGCTCGGCGACCCGCAGCGCGTCGCGGGCTTCGTCTCCCCCGGCTCCACCGTCGCGATCTTCGCCACGGGCGGTCCGCGCATCCGCACCCTGCTGTCCGGCATCACGGTGATCGGCGTCGGCGCGACCGGCCTCAACGCCGCCCCGACGCAGAACGGCGAGCAGCAGACCTCGTCGGCGATCCTCACGCTCGCCGTGACCCAGGCCGAGGCGGAGAAGATCATCTACTCCCAGGGCCTTGCTGCGGAGTCGGCGTACAACGGCCTGTACTTCGCGCTCATGGACGAGAACTCCGACGTCCAGGCAGGCGACCCGGGCGTGGACGACACGAACCTGTTCCGCTGATCGGAGCGCTTCCCGCCGCCAGCGAGAGCACGAAGGAACGAGGACACCGACCATGACCGCGATCGTCGAGTTCGACCCGGTGGGCGTCGAGGCCATCAAGGGTGCGCTCAGCAGCGACGCCCTGGTGCTGCCGAGCCTCGACACCCTGAAGGCGCACCTCGACACCAACCCGTTCGAGGACTGCGTCGTGCTCGGCCCGAGCGTCGACCAGCAGGACGTGTTCGCCCTCGCCGAGTCCCTGCGCGTCTCGCGTCCGAGCCTCGGCGTCGTGATGGTGCGGCGCCGCATCGACACCGCGATCCTGTCCGACTCGCTGCGAGCGGGCGTCCGGGAGGTCGTGCAGGAGCGCGACCTCGCGGGCCTCGCGTCCGCCGTCCGCCGTCAGCGCGACATCGCGACCCGCCTGCGCGAGCAGATGGAGCGGGGCGACGACTACGCCGACATGATGGCGCACGGCCGGGTCGTGACCGTCTTCTCGGCGAAGGGCGGCTGCGGCAAGACCACGCTCGCGACGAACATCGCGACGGCCATCGCCGCCAGCGGCAAGGGGACCGTGGCCCTGCTCGACCTCGACCTCGCCTTCGGCGACGTCGCGATCGCGCTGCAGCTCTTCCCTACCCACACGATCGGCGACGCCGTCGCCATCGGCGAGGACCTCGACGGCGAGGCGCTGCGCGGCCTGCTGACCCAGCACCGCACGGGCGTGCAGGCCCTCGTAGCGCCGATGGAGCCCAGCACCGCCGACACGATCAGCGTGGGCCTGGTGAAGCGCGTCATCGACGTGCTGCGCCAGGAGTTCGACTACGTCATCATCGACACTCCGCCGGCGCTCGACGACAACGTGCTCGCGGCGTTCGACCGCAGCGACATGGTGGCCCTGCTCGCGACCCTCGACATCCCGGCGCTCAAGAACCTGAAGCTGACGCTGGAGACGCTCGATCTCATCGGATACCCGCGCGAGAAGCTGCGCATCGTCCTGAACCGTGCCGACTCCAAGGTCGGGCTCGCCCTGTCCGAGGTCGAGAAGACGCTCAAGGCGCCGATCGTCGCGCAGATCCCGTCGAGCCGCGACGTTCCCGCATCCACCAACCGGGGTGTGGCCATCGTCGTCGACGAACCCAAGAACCCCGTCAGCGTGGCCATCCGGTCGTTCGTCGACGACAACATCCTCGTGGCCGCGACGGCCGACGACATCCCGTCCCAGATGCGGGCCGACCGGCGCTCCGGGCGCCTCTGGAGGAGGTAGCAGTGAGCCTGTCCGACCGCTTGGCCCAGGCACGCCGCAGCCGTTCGGGCACGCTGCCCGACAGCGGCACCGACCCGGGCGCCCGCGTACGCCGCACCACGGGCACCGACCCATACAGCGACCTCAAGCGCGCCGTCCACGCGAGCCTGCTCGAAAGCCTCGGCCCGCAGCTCTACGACTCCCGCCTGTCGGAGAACGAGCTCGAGTCCAAGGTGCGCGCCACCCTCCAGGACGTCATCGCCCACGAGGGCACGCCGCTCACCGTCCAGGACCGCGCCCGACTGTCGCAGGAGATCGCGGACGACATCCTCGGGTACGGCCCGCTCGAGCCGTTCCTGCGCGACGCCGAGGTCACCGAGGTCATGGTCAACGGACCCTCGATGATCTACGTCGAGCGCGCCGGACGCCTGTTCCCCGTCGACGGCCACTTCAACGACGACGCGCACCTGCGCCGCACGATCGAGAAGATCGTCGCCCGGGTCGGCCGCCGCATCGACGAGGCCTCGCCGATGGTCGACGCCCGCCTCCCCGACGGCTCGCGCGTCAACGCCATCGTGCCGCCGCTCTCCATCGACGGCCCGATGCTGACCATCCGCAAGTTCGCCGCCGACCCGTACGAGGCCGAAGACCTCATCTCCTTCGGCACGATGACGAGCACCGTGGCGGAGTTCCTGTCCGACTGCGTCCGCGGCCGGCTCAACGTGATGGTCTCCGGCGGCACCGGAGCCGGAAAGACCACCACCCTCAACGTGCTGTCGTCGTTCATCCCCGACGACGAGCGCATCATCACGATCGAGGACGCCGCCGAGCTCCAGCTGCACCAGGACCACGTGATCCGCCTCGAGTCGCGTCCGCCGAACATCGAGGGCAAGGGCGAGGTCAAGATCCGCGACCTCGTGCGCAACTCGCTCCGCATGCGCCCCGACCGGATCGTGGTCGGCGAGATCCGCGACGCCGCGGCCCTCGACATGCTGCAGGCGATGAACACCGGCCACGACGGCTCCATCTGCACGGCCCACTCCAACGGACCGCGCGACACGCTCTCCCGCGTGGAGACGATGGTGCTCATGGCCGGCGCGGACCTGCCGCTCAAGGCGATCCGCGAGCAGGTGGCGAGCGCGCTCGACCTCATCGTGCACCAGGCGCGCTTCCGCGACGGCTCCCGCCGCGTGACGCACGTGACCGAGGTGGTCGGCATGGAGGGCGACGTCATCACCCTCCAGGACATCTTCGTGTTCGACCACAGCGCCGGGTACGACGAGAACGGCATCGCCCGCGGCCAGCTGCGCTCCACCGGCCTGCGCCCGAAGTTCCTCGACAAGCTCGCCGCGTCCGGCGTGCACGTCGACCCGTCGATCTTCGCCTTCGAGAAGTTCGGAGCCTGATCCATGCTGGGTGGTGCATCCCGCCGACGCCTCGGGCGCGCAGCCGCAGCGGCCGCCGCGCTCCTGGCGCTGGCCGGCGTGGCCTCCCCCGCGGCCGCCACGACGACCGCGGGCCAGGTCACAGGCCGGATCGACGGCTTCGAGCCGCAGGGCACCGGGCAGCTGACCATCGGCTTCTCGGCTCTGGGAATCGCCGCCGGTCAGTCCATCGACCTGAACTCGGTCAAGGTCACGATGGGCGGCACCGAGGTGACTGCGACGGCGAAGCCGGCGGGTGAAGCCGCCTCGTTGCCCAAGCGCACCTCCGTCCTCACCATCGACGTGAGCGGCAGCATGAACGAGGCCGGCCGCCTCGACAACGCCAAGACCGCGGCCAAGTCGTACGTCGCCGGCCTGCCGGCGGACGTGCTCGTCGGCCTGGTGACCTTCGGCAGCACCGTCACCGTGGCCCAGGAGCCGACGACGAACCGCGCGGACATCAACGCGGCGATCGACGCCATCACCGCCGGCGGCTCCACCGCGCTCTACAACGGCATCGTGGCCGCCAACGAGCTGCTCGGCACCGACGGCTTCCGCAGCCAGCTCCTGCTCTCCGACGGAGAGAACAACGGCAGCGGCACCGAGGCCGAGGCGCTCGCCTCCATCCAGGCGAGCGGCGCGACCTTCGACGCGGTGGCCCTCAACCCGGCCACGGTGGGCACGCTGACCACCCTCGCAACGGCGGGCAGCGGCATCGTGGTCGAGGTCGGCGACTCGCAGCAGCTGAACGACGTCTTCGCCGCCGCCGCGCAGGCCCAGGCGAGCGCCATCGCCATCACCGCCGACGTGCCGGCGGACCTCGCGGGCACCTCGGTCACCGTCGCCGTCAACGCGACCGCCGGGGGGACCCCGATCTCGGACCAGGCGGCCTATGCCCTGCCCGGCGCCGGCGCCGTGCCCACCGAGTCGGCGAATGTCGGGCCTGTTCCTGTCGCGCCCTCGGACCCCGGGATCTTCGGCAACAGCTGGATCCTGCCGGTGGGGCTCGCGATCCTCGGCGTCGGTCTGTTCGTGCTGCTGGCCATCGCGTTCGTGTCGACCGACCGGGACTCGATGCAGTCCGGCCGGCTGCGCCGCCGCCTGTCGCGCTACTCCCTCACGCCCCGCCAGGAGCAGACGGCCTCGTCCGGCGCGCTCGGCGAGAGCGGCGTGGCCCGGTCGGCCGTCGAGCTCGCGGGCCGTGTCACCTCGCGCGGCGACATCGACAGCGCCCTGACCACCAAGCTCGAGGCCGCAGGCGTGCCGCTGAAGCCGGCCGAGTGGCTGCTGCTGCACGTCGGAGCCGCGGTCGGCCTCGCCCTGCTGTTCACCCTGCTGTCGGGCTTCAACCTCGTCGCGACGTTCCTCGGCCTCGTCATCGGCCTCCTCGTGCCGTACGCGTACCTGGCCATCAAGGACGAGCGCCGTAAGGCGAGGTTCGCAGCCCAGCTCCCCGACACGCTTCAGCTGCTGTCCGGGTCGCTGGCCGCCGGCTACTCGCTGCCGCAGGCGATCGACACGGTGGTGCGCGAGAGCGACGGCCCGATGGCCGCCGAGCTCAACCGCGCCATCGTCGAGGCCCGGCTCGGCGTACCGATCGAGGACGCGCTCGACACGGTCGCGCGCCGCATGAACTCGGTCGACTTCGCCTGGGTCGTCATGGCGGTGCGCATCCAGCGCGAGGTCGGCGGCAACCTCGCCGAGGTGCTGGCGAACGTCGCGGCCACCATGCGCGAGCGCGAGCGCCTGCGCCGCCAGGTCGAGGTGCTCTCCGCTGAGGGCCGGCTCTCGGCCGTGATCCTCGTGCTGCTGCCGCTGCTGTTCATCGTCTACCTGGTGATCGCACGGCCCGAGTACCTCGGCGTGCTCTACACGACGCCGCTCGGCATCCTCATGATCATCGTGGGGATCATGCTCCTGATCGGCGGGTCGTTCTGGCTCCGCAAGGTCGTGAAGGTGGAGGTCTGAGATGAGCTCCGCGATCCTGTGGGTGGGCCTCGCCGCGGTCTTCCTCGGCATCATCGGCGTGTTCTTCGCCTTCGCCGGCAGCAAGGAGCCGACGGGAGTCGCCCGCTCGCTCGCTGCCGTGGAGGCCATCAAGGCGGCGCCGTCGGGGATGCGCCAGGAGCTCGACCGGCCCATCGGCGAGCGCGTCGGCCAGCCGCTGCTCGCCTGGCTCACGCGCCAGGGGCGACGCCTCACCCCGAGCGACCAGAACGCGCGGATGAAGCGCAAGCTCGACCTCGCCGGCAACCCGGCCGGGTGGGACGCCGACCGCATCGTGGCGTTCAAGATGCTCGGCCTGATCGTCGGCGGCGTCGCCGGCGTGCTGCTGCCGCTGCTGTTCGGCAGCGTGCTCTGGGCGATCATCCTCGGCATCGGCCTCGCGGTGTTCGGGTTCTACCTGCCGAACATCGTGCTGTACCAGGCGGCGTACAACCGCTCGGACCGGATCCTCAAGGATCTGCCCGACGCGCTCGACCTCCTCGTGATCTCCGTCGAGTCCGGCCTCGGCTTCGACGCGGCGCTGTCGCAGGTCGCCCGGAACACGCAGGGGCCGCTGGCCGACGAGTTCTTCCGGGTGCTGCAGGAGATGCAGCTCGGCACGTCGCGCTCGGAAGCCCTGCGCGCTCTCGCGGACCGCACCGACGTGTCGGACCTGCGCGGCTTCGTCACCGCGATGGTGCAGGCGGACACCTTCGGCATCCCGGTGGCCAACGTGCTGCGCATCCAGGCCCGCGAGATGCGCACCCGCCGCTCGCAGCGCGCGGAGGAGGCAGCTCAGAAGGTGCCGGTGAAGATCCTCTTCCCGCTCATCTTCTGCATCCTGCCGGTGCTGTTCATCGCGATCCTCGGCCCCGCCGTGATCCAGATCGCGCAGGCGTTCAGCGGCGTCTGAGACCGGCTACTCGACGTACAGGCGCGAGTCGACCAGCTGCTCGCGCACGATGTCGCCGCCGCGCTCGTAGCGCGCCTGCTCGAACCGCTTGCGGAACTCCATGTCGACGTCCGCGAGACCGCCGCGGTTCTTCTCGATCGAGAGCACGGCGTACTGGTGGAAGTGCTCGACGTTCGCCGCGCCGTACACCAGGTGGTGGCGCGCCACGACGTCGTACTTCTCGTTGAGCACGAGGACGACGTCGGCCTCGTAGGCGAGGCTCGACGCACCGCGCAGGTTCTGCGTGCGCAGCCGCTTGCCGTCGGCGATCCCCGCCGCGTCGCTCGCGGAGATGGCGAGCACGGGGACGATCTCGGTGAGCGCGAGGTCCTTGAGGCCGCCTGCGACGCGCGCCATGCGCCGCTCCTCGTCCGCCGCCCGCTCGCCCTCGAGCGCGACCTTCTGCACGTAGTCGACGACGACCAGCGGCCGCGTGCCGTCGAGCGCGACGATCGCGCGCACGGCGTCCTCGATGTCGGTCACCGACGTGTCGACGCCGCCGCGCAGCACATGGAACCGCCCGAGGTCGAGCGATACCGCAGCCAGGGCCTCGGCGCCGCCCGGAGTCGAGGACAGCTTGTCCGACAGGGACGCCGAGGAGCCGTCGCCCTCGAGCAGCGCCCGAACCGACTTCAGCGGCACGGCGTCGATCCCCGCGCGCTCCCCCGCCTCGGCGGCCACCAGCCGCTCGAGGAGGTAGACCGAGTCGTGCTCGTACGACACGTACAGCACGGCGTGCCCCGCGGCGATGACCTGCCGGGCCACCTGCAGGGAGAACGTCGTCTTGCCCATGCCCTGCGGCCCGCCCAGCAGCGTGAACTCCCCCGGGCGCAGACCGCCCGACAGGTAGGCGTCCAGGGGCACGAACCCCGTTCCCCATGGGGCGTGCGAGGCCGCCTCGCCGCGCAGGAGGCGGGCGTTGGTCTCGTCGAGCACGTCGGAGAGCCGGGCCAGGCGGCTGGACGCGGAGGAGTCACCGTGCATGCGGGTCATGCTGGCAGAGCCGCGCCCGCGGCGCTGCCGCCGCCGGCAAGAACGCCCGGCGTGGCGACGCACCCCCGCCTGCACCGGGGGCGGGGCATGTGCCACCGTCTGCAGTGATGAGCACCAGCATCCCGCGCGGGTCCGGATGGGCCCCGGAACCCGCGGAGACGACGAGCACGATCGTGCGCTTCGGCGTGCTCGCGCTCGTCGGCCTTCTGTGCTACCTCAACGGGCTCGCCGGGGCGACCGTCCCGGTCCGCGAACTCGGACTGCTGGCCCTCATCGCCGTCCTCGTCAGCCTGCCGTTGCCGCGCCGCTGGGCCATCCTGCGGTGGCGTCCCCTGCTCGAGGCGGTGGCGGCCTCGGTCGTCATCGGCCTGACCGAGCCGCTCCAGACCGCGCTGCTGCCCTACCTCATCGTCCCGCCTCTGGCGGCCGGCCTCATCTCCGGCATCGGGTTCGCGCTGCTGGCCTCGGCGCTCTCCGCTGCGGCCCTCGTCGGGGCCCGCGTCGCCGTGGGCGTGACCCTGCCGGGCACCGCATCGGTCACTGCCATCGCGCCCTGGCTCGGCATCGGCCTCGCCACGGGGATCGTCGGCGGCTGGGCCCGGCGCGTCACCGCGCGCGAGCGCGAGGCGACCTCGACGTACGTCACCGCGCACGGCCTGCTCACGCGCCTGCGCGAGGTCGCCCGGGCGCTGCCCACAGGCCTCGACGAGGTCGCGCTCGCCCAGCAGGTGCTGGCCTCGATGAACGACGAGATCGACTTCGACCGCGGCGCGCTGTACGGCTCGGCGGGCGGCGGAGTGCTCATGCCGCTCGCCTACTTCGGCGCGGACCACATCGAGTGGGTCCCCGACATCGACGATGGCGTATGGGCGCGCGTCTGGGACTCCGGTCGCGCGCTGCAGCAGAGCGGCACGTTCACCGATCACGGGACGGGCCACTCCGCGGTGCTCGCGCTCAGCCTGGGCGACCGCCGGGTCGGGCTCGTCGGCATCGAGCGCGCCGGGGGTCCGTGGGGCCGGCGCGAGCTCGCGCGGGCGCAGCAGCTCGCGGACGAGGCGGCGCTCCGCATCGACACCGGGCAGCTGTTCAGCGAGGTCCGCGCCCTCGCGACGGTCGAGGAGCGTCGTCGCCTGGCCCGCGAGATCCACGACGGCGTGGCGCAGGAGGTGGCGGCCCTCGGGTTCGTGGTCGACGACCTGTCGGCCCGCACCAGCGACCCCGAGGCCAAGGAGGACCTGCGCGGTCTGCGCGACGAGCTGACCCGCATCGTGAGCGAGCTGCGCCTCTCGATCTTCGACCTGCGCAGCGACGTGCAGCCCTCCGCAGGCCTCGGCGCCGCGCTCACCGGCTACGTGCGCAGCGTGGGCACGGGCTCGGGGCTCACGGTGCACCTCGTGCTCGACGAGTCGCCGTACCGGCTCCCCATCGAGGCGGAGACCGAGATCCTGCGCGTAGCCCAGGAGGCGATCACCAACGCCCGCAAGCACGCGAGGGCGCGCAACCTCTGGGTGACGTGCCGGGTGGACCCGCCGCGCGCGTTCCTCCGCGTGGCCGACGACGGCCGCGGGATGGGCGCTCCCCGCAGCGACTCGTTCGGCCTCGACGTGATGCGCGAGCGCACGGCGCGGCTCGGCGCGACGCTCACCATCCGCCAGCGCGTCGGCGGCGGGACCGTGGTCGAGGTGACGCTCGGCCAGGGGTCCGACCCGCGCCGGCCGCTCCCCGCGTCGTGACCGGCGGGCATGCCCACGTCGGCGGGTGGTGTCGTGACATGATCGGCGGGACTCGCCAAGGGGGCCACCGCACATGACCATCAGCGTCCTGCTCGTCGACGACCATGAGCTGATCCGCCAGGGGCTGCGCCGCGCGTTCGAGCGCGACGGCGAGTTCACGGTGGCGGGCGAGGCAGGCTCGCTGGCGGACGCCCGTCGGCTCATCGCCCTCATGCACCCCGACGTCGTCATCCTCGACGTGCGCCTGCCTGACGGCAACGGCATCGACGCCTGTCGCGTCTTGCGCGGCGACGACCCCGAGCTCGGGATCGTCATCCTCACGATGTACGCCGGAGACGACACGCTCTTCGACGCGCTCGAAGCCGGGGCGTCGGCCTTCGTGCCCAAGAACGCGCCGTCGGAGGACGTCGTGGCCGCGGCCCGGCATGCGGCCAGCGCTCCGCGCTCGTTCACCTCCGCCGACCTCAACGAGGCCATGCGACGGCGCATGTCGCCGACGGGCCCGCAGCTGAGCCCGCGCGAGCGCGAGGTGCTCAACCTGCTCGCCGACGGCCTCGGCGTGGCGCAGATCAGCCGGCAGCTGTTCATCAGCGAGTCCACGACCAAGACGCACATCAGCAAGCTCTACGACAAGCTCGGCGCCGGCAACCGCGCCCAGGCGCTCATGACCGCGCTGCGGCTCGGGCTCCTCAAGCGCGAGGACGGCCAGCTCTAGCAGCGCTCGATCAGCGGTCGACACCGTTGCGCACGGTGCCTCAGCGCGTGCACCGCGCATCGTCGTTGGTTCCAATGGGTGACCGGTCAGTCACGAATCGTCCGAACGTCCGACCCCCATCCGGCTTGACGAGGGAGTTTCCCGTCACGCTCCGCTGCCATAGTTGATGCAGCGCCCCGGACTTCGGGGGGAACCACGCACCAGGAGGGGCACTCCCATGATCACTCGTATCCGCACCACGCTCCGTCGCGAGGAGGGCGCTTCGGCCGTCGAGTACGGCCTGCTCGTCGCCGCCATCGCCGCGATCATCGTCGCCGTCGTCTTCCTGCTCGGCAACCGCGTGAAGTCGACCTTCAGCAAGACCGAGTCCTGCATCGGCGCGGGCAGCAGCGTTTCCGGCTGCTGATCGGCAACGATCTCCGAAGGGGGGTCGTCGGGCCTCGCCCGACGACCCCCCTTCGCACGTCCGCACCGGCCCGTCGTGGCCGATGGACCTGACGCAAGGGGTGGAAGCACGTGAGCGAGGCCGCAGCGGCGGAGCGCGCGGACGAGGCTGCCCCGGCGCCGCCGAGCAGGCCGGCGCCGTTCCTGCTGCTCGCTGCCGTCGTCGCCGCGCTCGTCCCGCTCCGGGCCGCTACCCGGCCGCTTGACGACATCGACCTCTACTGGCACATCCTTATCGGCCAGGAGATCCTCGGCGGCACCCCGGTGGCCGAGGCCGGCCGCGGCTGGTCGTACGCACCCGTCCCCGACACCTGGGTGAGCACCCAGTGGCTGGCCGAGGTGCTCTTCGCCTGGATGCACGACACGTTCGGCTTCCAATCGTTCGTCGTCTACCGCACCCTCACGACGATCCTCGCGATCGTGGTGCTCGCCGCGGTCACGGTCGTACGCCGGCCGGCGCGGGCCGGCGCGTGGCCGTTCGCGATCGCCGGGCTCGCCCTCGCGCTCACCGGCCAGGACCGCAGCCAGCAGCTCACCTACATCCTCGCGCCGCTGGTCGGCTGGTGGGCCCTGCGCCTCTGGCGCGAGGGCACACTCCCCCGCTGGTGGGTGGTGCTCCCGCTCGTCGTGATCTGGGCCAACGTCCACGGCGGATGGCTGCTGCTGCCGATGGCCCTCGTGCTCGCCGCGCTCGCCCGGGCGCTGGACCACGGCCTCCGCGACCGTGCGGCCTGGCTGGCGGTGGCGCTGTCGGCCGGCACTGGTCTCGCCGCGCTCGTGTCGCCGTCCGGCCTCGACAACGTGCTGTCGGTGCTGCGCTTCTCTTCGGCCACCGCGCGCATCTCCGAGTGGCTGCCCGTGACCGCCGTCGACTGGGAGTCGCTGCCCATCCTGCTCATGGCCGTGACGATCGTGTGCACCTGGGCCTTCGGCCTGGTGCGCCCGACCCGCGGCGAGGTCGTGCTCGTCCTGGCACTGCTCGGCTTCGGCTACACCGCCTGGCGGTCCTCTACGCCGGCTCTGCTCATGCTGGCCCCCATCGTCACCGGGTCGCTGGCCCGGGGCCTCGGCGAGACCGACCCTCTGCCCCCGGGCGTCCGCCAGCCGCTCGCCCGGGTATCGGCGGCGATCGCAGCGGCGGGCTGCGTCCTCAGCCTCGGACTGGCCGCCACGCAGAACCCCGTCATCGACCCCGACTACCCGCAGGGTCTGTTCGCCCAGATCCGCGACGCCGGCCAGCCCCAGCGCGTGCTCAACGCGTACAACATCGCCGGGCCGCTGCTGTGGTTCGCGGGCGGGCCGCCTCACGTACTCGTCGGGATCGACGGCCGCGCCGATCGGTACGGCGGCGACTACATCGAGCGGTACGACGGCGACCTCATGGACACCCGCCCCGGGTGGGAGGACCTGTTGGCCGAGCTGCGCCCGACAAGCGCGCTCATCCGCGAGACCGAGCCACTCGCCGGGGCGCTCGTGGCGCAGAAGGACTGGGTGGTCGTCGCCCGCGAGGGCCGCTGGGTGCTCCTGCACGCACCCGGCGCGCCCGGTTGGCCCGCCTCTTCCTGACCGGCCTCAGCCGTCGACGAGCGGGGGGACGTCGGGCAGTCCGTGGCGCACCGCCCAGACGCGGGCCGCGGCGATGCGCTCCGGCGAGGTCGGGTGCGTGCCGAACCACAGGTGCAGGATCCGTACCGGCTTCAGCGGCGCGAGGTTGGTGATGGCCAGCGCGCGGTGCATCCGGGCCACGACGTACGGGTCGCGCGCAAGATCGAGGCAGAACGCGTCGGCCCGCCGCTCGATGCGCCGCGACAGCCCGTTCGACAACGGGGCGCTGAGCAGGCCGGCCCACGCCCCGAGGGCGAGCAGCACCCCGACGACCGCCGGGTCGTCGGCGCCGCCGACGCCGGTCGCCGAGAGCAGCGGCGTCCACGACAGCAGCGCTGCCGCGACCAGAACGCCGAGCGCCGCCCCGACCGCGCCGAGCAGCGTCCCGGTGCGCACGTCGTGCGCGACCACGTGCCCGAGCTCATGCGCCACGACGGCGGCCGCCTCGTCGTCGGCGCCGCGGTCGACGAGCGTGTCGTGCACGACGATGCGTCGGGTCGGGCCGAGGCCGGAGACGTAGGCGTTGAGCGCGGTCGTACGCCGCGAGGCATCGGCGACCAGCACGTCGCGGACCGGCACGCGCGCCTCCGCCGCCAGGGCCAGCAGCCGGTCGCGCAGCGGGCCCGGTCCGAGAGGCTCGAACCGAGCGAACAACGGTTCGACCACGACGGGCAGGACGAACGAGAGCAGCACCACGAGGACCGCCGCGACGGCGGCCACGACCCACCACCAGCCGCCGGGCAGCAGGCGGGCGGCGAGCACCCAGCCCAGCATCGCCGCCGACGTGAGGGCCCATCCGAGCAGCCAGGCCACGGCGAGGTCGCGCCACCATCGGGCCCAGGAGCCGGCGGCGAGGCCGACGCGCAGCGACTCGCGCCGCACCTGCACCGCGCCGGGGATCGTCAGGGCGCGCACCGAGCCCTCGACGAGCGTCACGGCCGCGACCACGCCGAGCCACCAGGGCTGCGCCGCCCCCGCCACGGCGCCGGTGGCGCCGGTGAGGAGCAGGACGGTCGGCACGAGCACGCCGAGCGCGACGCCGCCGAGCCCCCACGGCCGCACCCGGCGGCGGAAGGCGCGTTCGCGGCGCTGCTCCTCCGCCGTGAAGTCGCGGTCGAGGTCCGGGTGCACGAGCCGATCGTGCCCGATCAGCGGGCCAGCTCCTGCGCTCTCGCGCGCCACGTCGCGGTGAGCGTCGCGAGGCCTGCCCCGGTGACCTCGCGCAGCGCGCGCTCGAGGTTGCGCGCGGGCTCGGCCTCGCCGGTCGCGGTGAGGCGGTACACCCGCCGCAGCCCGGCCTCGCCCCAGCGGTCGGCGAGGATCTCGCACGCCAGGTGGCCCCCGGCGTACGCCGCACCGACGCCCGAGCCGCGGAAGTCGGCGTCGGTCGGCAGCGATCGCGGCGCACCCGAGCCGCGCACGACGTCGAGCAGCTCGACGACCGACTGCTCGAGCGGCACGCCCGAGCCCGTGTAGCCGACGTGGTCGGCGTACCCCTCCTCGAGCCAGAGCGGCACCGTTGCGCTGAACGTCGCCCGCGTGGCGACATGGGTGAGCTCGTGCCGGAGCAGCACGAGGCGGTAGCGCTCGGGCAGGCGGGTCCACAGCGAGGCGCGGGTCCAGACCCGGTCCGCGGGTGCGGTGGCGGACTCCAACGATCCGACCGAGGTGGTGACCGCGCCGACGTCGCGGACGCGCTCGACGCTCCAGCCGAGGCCGCTCGCCATCTGCTGGTCGGTGCCGGTGATGACGAGGACGGCGCGCCGCCGCCAGTCGTCGCCGTACACGGCGCTGACACCGGTCACGGCCCGGTCGACGAGGCCGGCCGCAGTGCGCGCCCGGCTCGCGCTGCCCCCGATGGCGATGACGATGCTGCTCGTGCCGCGGGCGACGGTGAGGTTGCCGAGCTCCCAGGGCGGCGGGGCGTCGGCGGTGGACTTCTCCGAGGCGAGCAGCCAACGGCCGCCGGACCAGCGCAGCGCGATCCGCTCGCGCAGCACGCTGCCGGAGGATTCGCCTTCGAGCTGCCAGGTCAGGTCGGCGCGTACGTCGAGCAGCCCCGACTTCTCGGTGGCCGAGGTGACGGCGTACGACCAGCTCGCCAGCGGCAGCTCGACGATGCGCGCGGACGTCGGCACCACCGCCCCGGGCACCTGCGTCGCCTTCGCTCGGCGCAGGTCGCCGGTGACGAAGGCCGAGGCGCGCTCGGACAGCAGCGCCTCGACCGCCGCGCGCCGGGCCGCAGGGTCCGTCCGCGCGGCATCGGCCGCCGACGACGCCGAGGACGTGCCGGACGCCGAGGGCGCGACGGCTCGGGCGCTGCTCGGCGTGGCCGTGCTCCCAGCGTCGTCCCCGGCCGGGCTGCAGCCGACGAGCGCGAGGACGAGGGCCCCGAGCACGACGACGCCGCGCCCCCGAATGGGGACGCGGCGGTCGTCACCGTGCTGGGTGACGGCTCTGCCTAGCCGACGCGGCCGGCGCCGCTGTAGCGCTCGCCGTACCACGGGCTCCACACGCCGATGAGCTCGACGCCGTCGCGCGGGTTGGAGGCGCTGACCATCATGCCGCCGCCGACGTACATCGAGACGTGGTGGGCGCCGCCGCCGAAGAAGAACACGAGGTCGCCGGGGCGCAGGTCGCTGCGACTGACGCGGGAGGTCGCGCTCCACTGCGCCTTGGAGTAGTGCGGGAGGTAGGCGCCGGCCTGGGCCCAGGCGGCCATGGTGAGGCCCGAGCAGTCGAACGAGCTCGGGCCGGCGGCGCCGGCGACATAGCGCTTGCCCACCTGGGCGAGGGCGTAGGCCACGGCGATGCGCGCACGGCCGGAGGCGTAGTTGGGGGCGTCCGAGCCGCCGCCGTTGCTCGAGCCGGAGTTCGTGCTCGGGCGGGAGGTGTCGCGGCTCGTGCGGATCTGGGCCGCGGCGCGCGAGGCGGCACGGGCCGAGGCCTGGCGGCGCGCCTCCTGCAGGCGCGCGAGGCGGGCCCGCTCCTCGGCCTTGAGGCCGGCAAGGATCTTCTGCGCCTTGTCCAGGCGCTCGCTGACCTGCGCCTTGGCGGCTGCGGCGTCGGCGGCTGCGGCGTCGGCCTTGGCCTGCTTCTGGACGAGCTGGGCCTCGAGCTGGGCGAGGGCGAGGCGCGCGGCCTGGGTGCGGCGCAGCGACGTGCCCTGCGAGCGGGCGACCTGGTCGAGCGCGGCGCTCTGCTCGAGGAACGACTCGGGGTCGTCGGCCAGCAGCGCCTGCAGGCTCGGCTCCATGCCGCCGGAGGCGTACGCCGCGCGCGCGATCGCGTCGACGCCGGCCGCGGTCTTCTCGTACGACTTCTTCGCCGCCGCGATCCGCTTCTTCAGCTTCGCGATCTGCGTCTCGACGGCGGTCTGGCGGGTGCGGGCCTCGTTCCAGGTCTCCGCGGCGTTTGCGGCGTCTGCCTCGAGGGCATCGATCTCGGCCTGGACCTGCTCGATGGTCTTGGTGGGCTGCGCGGACGCCGGGGACGACACGAGGGCCACGCCGCTCACGAGGAGCGCGAGGGCAGCCACGGGGGCGGCGATGCGGGCGGCACGGGTGCCGCGCACGCGAGCGAGCGCAGTGGTGCTGGTCGCCACGAAGGCGGACTCCCTCTCCCAGAACCGTCTACCGGGTGAGCTGACGGGCTCGGGCAGGAAGAACGCCCTACGACGGCTCGCGAACCGGCCGGAGCCGGTCGTCCACCGCCGATTCGCCCCGGGGAAGTGGGTCCCCGGCTCCGATCGGCGGCCCAGGATCGGGTCGCTTCTCGAACTCGACGGGGTGCCCGCTGCCGTCGGGTGACGGCGGCTCACGAGCACCTGCGGCGACGATAACACCCCGGCACGCCACCTCCCAGCCGCCTCCCCGACATCGGGGCGTGACCGGAGCGAGATCGATCTGTGATCCGCTTCACACCGCTCGGGTGGTGGCTGGCGGCACGTCGCCCTCGGTCCGCGGGACCAGACGCAGCGGAGGCACGAGGCCCGAGTCGGCGAGGACCGCGAGGGCCGCCGCCTCCTCCCCGGCGAGGCCGTCGCCGACGAGCCAGTCCGGCGGTCCGAGCACGAACGTGACGACGCAGTCGGAGCACGCCGGGCCGCGCACGGCGCAGGAGTCGCAGTCGATGATCACGGTGGTCACCTCGGGACGGGTACGGGCCGGAGAGGGGAACTCCGACCACCTGCCGACGACGGTAGGAACCACGTCCGACAGTGCGCGCGCCCGGTCAGCCGAGCGAGGCCGGATCGACGCCGACGGCGCGCAGCACGGCGTCGGTGTCCTGCCCCAGGGCCGGGGCGCCGAGCGCGGCGCCGTCGGCCGGGAGCCAGGCCACCGGGCGGGCGGCCGTCGTCGTGCCTCCGTCGACCAGCAGCACGTCCTCGAGCACCCCCCGCGCCCGCAGGTCGGGGTCGGCAAGCGCCTCGGCCGAGGTGCGCACCGGGGTGACGCAGGTCTGGTCGTGCTCGAGCAAAGCGAGCCAGTCCGCGCGCGGGCGCGAGGCGAACAGGAGCGTGAGGCGTCCGCGCAGCGCGTCCTGGCCGGCGCCGTCGTACTGCACGGCGGCGAGGCCGGGATCGCCGACGAGCTCGGCGACGCGGGCGAAGAACGTGGGCTCGAGCGCGCCGACGGCGAGCTCGGCGCCGTCGGCGCAGCGGTAGATGCCGTAGCAGGCCAGGGCCCCGGTGAGCAGGTCGGGCACGGGCGGCGCCTCGCCCGTGGCCATCACCGCGCCCTGGCCGATCGCGGTGAGCGATACGGCCGAGTCGAGCATGGTCACGTCGGCGCGGAACGCCGGGCCGCCGGCGGCGCCCCGGGCGCCGGCCTCCGCCGCGCGCAGACCGGCGACCACGGCCAGCGCGGCCTGCAGCCCGGACGCCATGTCGGCCACCGGGAACGGAGGCATGGACGCCGACCCGTCGGCGCCGCGGGTCAGCCCCAGGATCCCGGCGTACCCCTCGACGTTGAGGTCGTGCCCCGGCAGGGCCGCCCTCTCGCCGTCGCCGTACGCCGTCATCGACACGTGCACGAGCGACGGGTTCGCCGCGGCGAGCGCCCCCGGCCCGAGGCCGAGGCGGTCGAGGACGGCGGGGCGGAACGAGTCGATCACCACGTGCGCCGTCGCGACGATCGCGAGCAGGGCGTCGCGCGCGACGGGGTTCTTCAAGTCGAGGGCGACGGACCGCTTGCCGCGGCACAGCGCGAGGAACAGGCCGCTCTCCCCCGACGGCGTGAAGGGCGGCGTGACGCGCAGGCCGTCCCCGCCGCGCGGGTCCTCGACCTTCACGACGTCGGCCCCCATGCCGACGAGCAGCGAGGTGGCGTACGCGCCCGGCAGCAGGCGCGTGAGGTCGACGACGCGGACGCCGTCGAGGGGGCGCGCGGCGGTCGTCATCGCGCGCCGATCAGTCGCCTGCGGGGTCGTCGCTCGGACCGCCGGCCTCCGGCCGCGGGACGAGCTCGACGGCGTCGACGGCGCCGCACCAGCGGCAGGACACCGACTCGACGACCTCGCCGAGGACCTCGGTCTCCTCGACCGCGGGAACGCCCCCGAGGTCGAGGTGCCAGAACTCGCGGACGCGGCTCGAGCGCACGACGTCGAACCGGGTGAGATTGCCGCACTGCCCGCAGCGCCAGCGGGTGTCGTCGTCGGGCAGGGCGATGGCCACGGCGTGCCGTCCTTCGTCTCGGGGTCGGCCCCGACCCTACGGCGGCGCGCCTCTCGGGCGTCGTCGTACCCCCCGCCTAGCGTCGTCGGCATGAGGTCACGGGTGCCGCGCGGGTCGATGCCGCCGCTGGTGCCCGCCGTCCACCCCGGCGCTCGCGCCGCCCCGGCGCAGGCCAGCTTCGACGACCTCGGCACGCCGCTCGCGGAGGTCACGTTCGTCGTGGTCGACCTCGAGACCACCGGCGGTTCGCCGGTCGAGGCCGGCATCACGGAGATCGGCGCGGTGAAGGTCCGCGGCGGCGAGGTGCTCGGCGAGTTCCAGACCCTCGTGCAGCCCGGCATCCCCGTGCCGGCGTTCATCGCGGTGCTCACCGGCATCACCGACTCCATGCTCGTCGACGCGCCCCGCCTCGGCGCCGCCGTCCCGGCGTTCCTCGACTTCGCCGCAGGCGCGGTGCTCGTCGCGCACAACGCGCCGTACGACGTGTCCTTCCTGAAGGGCGCGTGCGCGAAGCTCGGCCGGCCCTGGCCCGCCGGCACCGTCGTTCTCGACACCGCGAAGCTCGCGCGCGCGGTGCTGCAGAAGGACGAGGTGCCCAACTGCAAGCTCTCGACGCTCGCGCCGTACTTCCGGTCGACCACGAGCCCCAACCACCGCGCGCTGTCCGACGCGCGCGCCACGGTCGACGTCCTGCACGGCCTCATCGCGCGCGTCGGCTCCCTCGGGGTGCACTCGCTCGAGGAGCTCGCGACGTACACCTCGCGGGTCACCCCGGCCCAGCGCAAGAAGCGGCATCTCGCAGAGTCGCTGCCGGACGCCCCAGGGGTCTACGTCTTCCGCGACGAGCGCGGGCGCGCGCTGTACGTCGGCAAGTCGGGCCGGGTGCGCTCGCGCGTCCGCACGTACTTCACAGCGTCGGAGACGCGATCTCGGATGGCCGAGATGGTCGGCGTGGCCTCGCGCGTCGATGCCGTCGTCACCGCGACACCGCTCGAGGCGGAGGTGCGCGAGCTGCGCCTCATCGCCGAGCTGTCGCCCCGCTACAACCGGCGCAGCCGCAACCCCGAGCGGTCGGTGTGGGTCAAGCTCACCGTCGAGCCGTACCCGCGGCTGTCGGTCGTGCGCACCGTGAAGGACGACGTCGCCTCGGGAGCGGCGTACCTCGGCCCGTTCGGATCCCGGCGCACCGCCCTCGAAGCGGTGGAGGCGATGCAGGCCGCGATCCCGCTGCGCACGTGCACCGCGCGGATGCCCTCGCGCGGCACGGGGTCGGCGTGCGTGCTGGCTGAGATGGGCCGGTGCCCCGCACCCTGCATCGGGGAGGTCGACGTCGAGGGCTACGCCGTGCACGTCGAGGCTGCGCGGCGCGCTCTGCTCGACGATGTGCGCGGGGTCGAGACCGCGCTCGTCGACCGCCTGCGCTCCCTGGCCGACGACCTCCGGTACGAGGACGCCGCGCTCTGGCGCGACCGGCTCGAGACGTTCGCCCGCGGCGCTGCCCGCGCCCAGGAGATCGCGTCGCTGGCCGCACTGCCCGAGCTCATCGCGGCCCGGCCCACGTTCGACCGCGGCTGGGAGGTGCATGTCGTGCGCTACGGGCGCCTTGCCGGCGCCGTTGCCGTGCCTCCGGGCGTCGACCCGCGCCCGGCCGTCGCAGCGCTCGTGAGCACCGCCGAGCACGTCGAGCCCCCGACGGGCCCGGTGCCCGCCGCCCTCGTCGAGGAGACGGTGCGGATCCTGCGCTGGCTCGAGCAGCCCGGAGTGCGCCTCGTGCCCGGGCCCCAGCCCGTGGCCTGGTCGCTGCCCACCCACGGGGCGGCCGGCCTGCTCGCGCGCCTCGATGCCGCCCGCTCCGCCGACGTCGTGGCCCGGCCCACCGCCGAGCGCCACCTGCGCCCCGCCGGCTGACCGATCTGGATGCCTGAGAGTCCCCTGGAGGGGACTGTCAGGCATCCAGATCGAGGAGGTCGGGCCTAGGGTGGCGCCATGGTCACCGCGATCGTGTTCATCCGCACCGACGTCGACGCCGTGAACGGCGTGGCCGAGACCGTCGCAGCGCTCGACGGCGTGGCCGAGGTCTACTCCGTCACCGGCGACCTCGACCTCGTCGCGATGGTCCGCGTGCGCGACCTCGACGACGTGAGCCGGGTGGTCACCGACGGCATCGGCACGGTGGCCGGCATCCTCGCGACCGAGACGCACATCGCGTTCCGCACCTACAGCAAGCACGACCTCGAGTCGGCCTTCGCCATCGGCCTCGACTAACCCCAGCGCCTTCCGCGTTTGCGATGAAGGGGGCCTTCGTTGCTAAGAGCGCAACAAACTCGGCATTCACGAGCGCCCCTGTCCACAGGCCACGCGTTCGGGCGCGGTGCCCGTGCAGCGTTTCGGCGCTCTCGTCCCATGTAAGGGGTGAGGACGGCAACCCAAGCTTCACCATCACGCTGAGCAAGAGCGGCGACGAGTACAGGGCTTACCCCGACTACCTGTGCGCCGCTCCCTAGCGGCGGCCACTGCCCGACGGCTGCGGAGCAGGCGCCTCAGCGGCCAGCGAGGGACGACGAGACGTCGATCCAGCGGGCGAGCACGTCGCCGGCCGCACCGGAGTCGACGGCCTCGGCCGCGCGCGGCAGGGCCGCCGCGAGCCGGTCCCCCATGGACAGCGAGGACGGCCCCGAGGCCACGGCGTCGTGGGCCACCAGGGCCGCGGCCGCCCCGAGGAGCACGGCGTCGCGCACGGGGTCGAGGGCCGCCGAGCGCTCGCCCGAGAGCATCGCCCGCGCGACGCCCGCGTTGTACGCCGCGTCCTGCCCGCGCAGCGCGTCCACCGCCGAGCGCGCGATGCCGAGGTCGGCGGCGTCGACCACCGACTCGACGACGGAGCCGCCGGTCGCGTCCCAGATGCGGGTGGGCGCGGACGTCGACAGCTCGTCGAGCCCGTCCTCCCCGCGTACGACGATCGCGCGGGTGCCGCGGCTGCGCAGGGCCTCGGCCATCACGGGGGCCAGCCGGAGGTCGGCGCAGCCCACGACCTGGGCTGCCGGCCGAGCAGGGTTGGCGAGCGGGCCGAGCACGTTGAACACGGTCGCCACCCCGAGCTCGCGGCGAGCGACGGCGGCGTGCCGCATGCCGGGGTGGAACACGGGCGCGAAGAAGAAGGTGACGCCGGTGCGCTCGAGCACCTCGGCCACGCCGGCCGGGGGCAGGTCGACCGCGACGCCGAGCGCCTCGAGCACGTCCGCCGACCCGGCGGCCGAGCTCGCCGCCCGGTTGCCGTGCTTGGCCACCGGGGCGCCCGCAGCGGCGACCACGACGGCGGCCATGGTGGAGATGTTGACCGTGTGCGAGCGGTCGCCGCCGGTGCCGCAGGTGTCGACTGTGGCGCCGATCGCGGGGGCCAGCTCGACGGGCGAGGCGTGCGAGAGCATCGCCGAGACCAAGCCGGACACCTCGGCGGGCGTCTCGCCCTTGGCGCGCAGCGCCACGAGGAAGCCGGCGAGCTGCACCGGGGTCGCATCGCCGGCCATGACGCCGCCCATCGCCCACTCGGCGTCGGCTGCGGTGAGGTCCTCGCGGCGCAGGAGGGCGCTGATGAGATCGGCCCAGCTGCGGGAGCCGGGATCGGGTGCGGCCGAGGACGCGGGTGCCGTGGTCACGCACGCACCCTAGCCGCGCGGCCGCGGCCGGCCCCGGGCGGTTCCGGGGGCCGGATCAGCCGGCGGTGAGCGCGGCGCGCGGGCGCAGGAGGTTCGCCGCCGTCTCGGCGAGCACGACCGGGTCGATCGGGTGCGGGACGACGGCCTCGGCCTGCGACCAGGTGGCGAGCCAGGCGTCCTGCGGGCGGCCGATGAGCAGGAGCACGGGCGGGGCCTGGTAGATCTCGTTGCGCATGCGACGGGTGATGCCCATGCCGCCGGACGGGCGGGCCTCGCCGTCGAGGATGCACAGGTCGATGCCGCCCTGCTCGAGGCGGCGGATGAGCGCCGGCTCGGTGGCGCACTCGACGTACTCGACCCGCGGGAGGTCCGCCGCGGGCCGGCGGCCGAGCGCCTGGCGCACCGCCGTCCGCACGGGAGCCTCGGACGAGTAGACGAGGACGGTCTGGGTGCGCTCGGCGGTGCTCATGGCACCGCATCGTAGCGACCGGGAGGGCGCGCGCATGACGTCGCCACCTCCTCGGCGGCGCTCCGCGGCGGACCTCGGGCTCCGATTGTCGGAGCCTCGATCAGATGAGGCTTACCTCACAAGCCCGGGCCGCCAAAGTGCCAGGTCAGGGCGTATGGAGCCCCGCCGGCCGCCGCTCGGTCACAGCCGCGACACGGACTCAGGGGGTGGACGGGTGCAAGGGCCCCGGACCTGCCACAATCCTCCCCGTGGCGACCGCAACCGTGATCGAGAACGCACCCGCACACGCGCCTGCCAACCGGCCCAACATGGTGTCCGTCGGCACGATCGTGTGGCTGTCCAGCGAGCTGATGTTCTTCGCAGCGCTCTTCGCGATGTACTTCACGCTCCGTGCCGTCAACATCGGCACCTGGCGGGAGTTCACCGAGATCCTGAACATCCCGTTCGCGACGGTGAACACGATCATCCTGGTGCTGTCCTCGGTGACCTGCCAGCTCGGCGTGTTCGCCGCCGAGCGCGGCGACGTCCGCAAGCTGCGGATGTGGTTCATCATCACGTTCGTCATGGGCTCGATCTTCATCGCGGGCCAGGTGACGGAGTACGCCGAGCTCGTGCGGGAGGGGGTCACCCTCGCCTCCAGCGCGTACGGCTCGGTCTTCTACCTCACCACCGGCTTCCACGGCATGCACGTGACGGGCGGCCTCGTCGCCTTCCTCTTCGTTCTCGGGCGCACGTACGTCTCGCGGCGCTTCACGCACCGCCAGGCGACGACCGCGATCGTCGTGTCGTACTACTGGCACTTCGTCGACGTGGTCTGGATCGGCCTGTTCACCATGATCTACCTCATCAAGTAGCGCCGGCTCCGCCGCTGATCTCCATCCCGAACGACGACACGTGAAGGCTCACTCGTGACCAGCAGCTCAGTCCGACGGCACAAGGCCACCGGCCTCGCCGTCCTCATGGTGGGGCTCCTGACCACCGGAATCGGCTACGCAGCCGTGACCGGGACGGCAGAGGCCTCGGCACCCACCGCGACCACGTCGCAGATCGAGGAGGGCAAGAAGCTCTACCTCGAGGGGTGCGCCACCTGCCACGGCCTCGCCGCGCAGGGCTCCACCGACGGCCCCAGCCTCATCGGCGTCGGCGCCGCCGCCGTGGACTTCCAGGTCCGCACCGGCCGCATGCCGCTCGCAGTGGCCGCCAACCAGGCGCCGAGCAAGCCGAAGATCTACACCGCCGAGGAGATCGAGTCGCTCGCCGCGTTCGTCGCCTCGCTGGCGCCGGGGCCGGCCATCCCGACCGAGGAGCAGCTCAACACCGAGGACGCCAACCTCGCCGAGGGCGGCGAGCTCTTCCGCACCAACTGCGCCCAGTGCCACAACTTCGCCGGCAAGGGCGGCGCGCTGTCCGAGGGCAAGTACGCGCCCTCGCTGATGGACTCCGACGCCAAGACCATCTGGGAGGCCATGGCGACGGGCCCGCAGAGCATGCCGAACTTCCCCGACTCCACCATGCCGGAGGAGCAGAAGAAGGCGATCATCAAGTACATCGAGAACCTGCAGGGCGGCGAGTCGCCCGGCGGTCTCGCGCTCGGCTCGTTCGGCCCCGTCACCGAGGGCGTGTTCATCTGGACGGCAGGTCTCGGCGTGCTCCTCGCCGCGGCCGTGTGGATCGGGGCGAAGGTTCGATGAGCGACACCAAGAGCACCGAGCTCGTCACGCACGGGCACGGTGAGGAGCCGCAGTTCCCGCTGCCGCCCCACCACCTGCGCATCACCGACACCGACCCGCGCGCCGCGCGCCGGGCCGAGCGCCAGGTCGCCACGATGTTCGGCCTGTCGGCCCTGCTCGTGATCGCGTTCATCGCGGTCTACGTGAGCGTCCCGACCGAGAACTTCGTCAACCTCGGCCCGATCGGCATCGTCAACTCCTCCAACCTGCTGCTCGGCCTCACGTTCGGCGGCGCGATCTTCCTGATCGGCGCGGGCGCGATCCACTGGGCCAAGAAGCTCATGGCGGACGAGGAGATCGCCGACGAGCGCCACCCCGTCGGCTCGCCGCAGGAGGACAAGGACGCCGCGCTCGAGGCCTTCCAGACCGGCCTCGCGGAGTCGGGCTTCGCCGAGCGCAAGCTCGTGCGCCGCACGCTGATCGGCGCGCTCGTGCTGTTCCCGGTCCCCCTCATCGTCCTGCTCAAGGACATGGGCCCCCTCCCCGGCACCTCGCTGCGCGAGACCGTGTGGAAGAAGGGCGACCGCATCCTCGTCGACGTCACCCTCCAGCCGATCCGGCCCGAGGACCTGCGCGTCGGCACGCTGGTGTCGGCCTCCCCCGAGGGGCTCACCGAGCTCCAGGAGGAGCAGGGCACCCAGAACGCGCGTGCCAAGGCCTCGATCATCCTCGTGCGCATGAAGCCCGAGGAGATCCGCAGCCAGCAGGGCGCCGACTGGGACTACAACGGCATCCTGGCCTTCTCCAAGATCTGCACCCACGTGGGCTGCCCCATCGCCCTCTACCAGCAGCGCACGCACCACCTGCTGTGCCCCTGCCATCAGTCAACGTTCGATCTCGCCGACTCGGGCAACGTCGTGTTCGGACCGGCAGCGCGCCGCATGCCGCAGCTGCCTATCACCGTCGACGACGAGGGGTACCTGGTGGCCGCCGACGGCTTCCAGGAGCCCGTCGGCCCGAGCTTCTGGGAGCGTGGCGCATGAGCATCATCGTCAAGGAGGCCGGCAAGGCCATCAGCCGCGCCGACGAGCGTGCGCCCATCAGTTCGCTGCTCAAGGCGAACATGCGCAAGATCTTCCCCGACCACTGGTCGTTCATGCTGGGCGAGATCGCGCTCTACTCGTTCATCATCCTGCTGCTGACCGGCGTCTACCTGACGATCTGGTTCAAGCCCTCGATGACCGAGGTCGTCTACAACGGCTCGTACACCCCGCTCGTCGGCATCCACATGTCCGAGGCGTACGCCTCGGCGCTGGACATCAGCTTCGACGTCCGCGGCGGCCTGCTGCTGCGCCAGATCCACCACTGGGCGGCGCTGTTCTTCATGGCCGCGATGATCGTGCACATGTTCCGGATCTTCTTCACCGGAGCGTTCCGCCGTCCCCGCGAGTTCAACTGGGTCATCGGCGGCTCGATGATCCTCATCGGCCTGCTCGAGGGCTTCGCCGGCTACTCCCTGCCGGACGACCTGCTCTCCGGCGTGGGCGTGCGCATCGTCGCGGGCATCGTCGAGTCGATCCCGATCGTCGGCACGTACCTGATGTTCTTCATCTTCGGCGGCGAGTTCCCGGGCAACGACTTCATCCCGCGGCTCTACACGTTCCACGTGCTGCTCGTGCCGGGCATCCTGCTGGCCCTCATCGGCCTGCACCTGATCCTGATCTTCTACCACAAGCACACGCAGTACCCCGGGCCCGGCCGCACGAACACCAACGTCGTGGGCTTCCCGCTCTTCCCGGTGTACGTCGCCAAGGCCGGCGGCTTCTTCTTCATCGTCTTCGGCGTCACGGCGCTCATGGGCGCGCTCGTCACGATCAACCCGATCTGGGCGTACGGCCCCTATGTGCCGGACCAGGTGACAGCAGGCTCGCAGCCCGACTGGTACATCGGCTTCCTCGACGGCATGCTCCGGGCGATGCCCAACTGGGAGTGGGAGAACTTCCTCGGCCATACCTGGTCGTGGAACGTCTTCATCCCGGCCGTGGTCATGCCGGGCATCCTCGTCACGCTGCTCCTGGCCTACCCGTTCCTCGAGGCCTGGATCACCGGCGACACCCGTGAGCACCACCTGCTCGACCGCCCGCGCAACAACCCCACGCGCACGGCGCTCGGCGTCATGGTCATCACGTTCTACGGCATCCTGGTCATCAACGGCGCGAACGACATCATCGCGATCACGTTCAACCTGTCGATCAACCAGCTGATCTGGTTCACCCGCATCGGGATCTTCATCATCCCGCCGCTGGCGTTCATCGCGACGCGACGCTTCTGCCTCGGCCTGCAGCGCCGCGACCGCAACCTGCTCCTGCACGGACGCGAGAGCGGCCAGATCCTGCGCCTGCCGCACGGCGAGTTCATCGAGATCCACTCGCCGGTCTCGGACGAGGTCAAGGCGGTGATCCTCTCCAAGGAGGACATCACCCCGATCGAGGCTCCCCCGGCCACGGACGAGAACGGCGTCAAGACGCCGGGCCTGCGGTCCAAGCGGCTGCGGGCCAAGCTCTCCCGGGCGTACTTCGGCGACAACGTCGCCACGCCCACCCCGGCCGAGCTCGAGGAGGCCGCGCACCACGGGCACGAGCTCCACGACCACGAGGTCGCCGAGCTCGAGGCCGCCGGCAAGCACGCACCGAGCACGCTCGGCCCCGACTCGCACTGAGTCGCCTGCACCACCGGCGAAGGCCCGGTCCCCCTCGGGGGCCGGGCCTTCGTCGTACGCCGTGCCGCGCGGCCGAACCGCAGCGTCAGCCGGCGGTCGCCTCGAGGACCGCCTGCAGCTCCGCGAGCGAGGCTGCGGGCAGCGTGCGCAGGGCGCCGGTGTCCGAGGCCACCCGCCCGCACCCGTCGAGCTCGACGAGCAGCCAGGGGCCGCCGTCGGCCCCGTAGAGGCCCCAGACGACCGTGTGGGGGCTCGGGCACGCCTCTGTGGTCGGCGTGGCCGTCTGCAGCGCTGCGACGGCCGTATCGACCTCCTGGGGCGTCAGGGCGCGCCCTCCCCCGACGAACGTCAGGACCGGGTCGTCCGACGCCGGGTCGGCGCTGTAGCGGCACGAGGTCATCCGGTTCGGAGTGGTGGCCAGCAGCCGCTGCTTCCCGCTGTCGGGGCCGTCGCCGGCCTCGATCGTGATCATGTCCTTGAACTGGTACGCGCACCCGAGCGCCGCGGCCTGCTTCTCGAGCCCCAGCTGCTCAGGCGTCGACACCTGCGACACCCGCTCGGTCGAGACGGTCGAGAAGTCCAGCGCGTCCAGCGCCGCGAGCACCTCGGACCGCGGCTTGCCGCAGGGGGTCAGCGGCAGCGCCACCTGCAGGGCGCGCCCGTCCGGGAGCAGCACGGCCAACCACGGCAGCGCCAGCGCGTCGGCCGTGCAGGCGTAGTCGCCCTCGGGCCGCGGCTCGTCGGGCAGGCGCAGGGCCGCGACGTACGCGTCGATCCCCGTGGTGGCCTTCTCGGTGCGTACGACGGTCCAGCGGCCGGTGGCGGGGTCGTCCTCCTGCTCCACGACGCACCGGAGCACCCCTACCGGGGCGGCGTCGTCCGGCAGGCGCGGTCCGCTGGCGTAGTCCGTGAAGGGCTCCAGGTCGGCGGGGCACTCCGCCGCGACCGTGCCGGCGGACCGCGGGGCCTGATCAGCTCCCCCGGTGCCGGCGGTCTCGGTGCCGCAGGCGGCCAGGAGCACGGCGACGGCGACGGCCGCCGGCAGCTGGGCTCGCATCGTGGTCTCCCCCTCGTCCGGCACGGGCAGGATGCCCGCTGGGACGCCCCCAGGGCGCGTGCCGTTCCCTCAGGACAGCGCCGAGCCGGTCTTCCAGTCGTCGTACGGCGTGTTCCACAGGCCGATGCCGTTCCAGGGCTGCATCGGCCGGTTGCTGCCGGTGTAGATGACGACGTCGCCGATGCGGGAGCGGTCGTACAGCCACTTGGCGTTCTCGGTGCTCATGCCGGTGCAGCCGTGGGAGACGTTCTCCTTGCCCTGCTTGGCGACCGACCACGGCGCGGCGTGGATGAACTCGCCGGAGTTTGTGAGGCGCATCGCCCACTGCACCTCGAGGCGGTAGTACTCGGGGTCGTTCACCAGCGTGCCGCCGGTGGAGGCGTCCATGAGGCGCGTCTCCTCCTTGGTCGAGATCACCTTGATCCCGCTGCGGGTGGTGAACCCCTCCTTGCCCGTGGTGATGGGGATGCGCTTGACCGTCTTGCCGTCGCGGGTGACGCGCATCGTGTGCTTCTGGATGTCGACGTACGACACCATCGCGGCGCCGGTGCTGAAGGCGAGCTCCTTGTCGGCCTTGCCCCACAGCGTCTTGGTGAACGGCCGGCCCTTCATGCTCGAGGTGACCGTGATCGTCGCGTGCCCCGGCCAGAACTCAGCGGGGCGGTAGGTGACGACGTTGGACGAGTCCCAGCTCCAGGAGCCCTCCACGGCCTCGCCGTCGACCCGCACGCGCAGCGTGCGCTCGAACGCCTTGCGGGCGGACAGCGTGGGCAGCCCCTGGTCGAGCGTGAGGCGCACCGGCATGCCGACGCCCACGGTCGCGCCCTCGCGCGGGCTCATGGTGAAGTCGAGGAACTTCGACGGCGTGACGGTCTGCAGCGTGGTCGTGCTCGTCGTGCGCAGCCCGACTCGGTCGACCGCCTCGGCCTCCACGGTGTACGCCGTGTCGTAGTCCAGGCGCCCGCCCGGCACCGTGAAGGTGCGCCCGTCGACCGAGAGCACGCCCTCGATCGGGCCGTCCGGGCCGACCACGCGCACCGCGGTGAGGCGGCCGGCGTCGGCCTGCACGACCAGGCGCGCGGCAGGGGCCACGGGCTGGCCGGTGGGCGCGGGGGTGATGACGATCGAGGCGCTGGACGCCGGCTCGACCGAGCCCGCGTGGATCGTGAGGCCCCCCGTGCCGCAGGCCGAGAGCACGAGCGCCGACCCTGCGGCGAGGACCGCGAGCAGGACTGTGCGGGCGCGACGAGCAGAGCTCATGCCGCACCCCTCTCTCGTCCAGTCGCCGGGTCCTTCTCCCAGTGTCGGCACGAATCGGCGCCGGGTCCACCTCGTTCGGGTGACGGAACGGTGACGACAGGGCCGGACGGGTGGATCGGCACGGGTGGCTCGGGACGGGCCCGCCGGCCGCAGCAGCCCGGGACGCCGCAGGGGCCGGACCCAGCGGGTCCGGCCCCTGCGCGGGCATGCGTCGGGCCTTCAGTCGGCGAACTCGCCGACGTAGTACTCGAAGACGAAGCCGATGATCGTGAGGATCAGCAGGACCACGCCGAGGATCAGCAGCCAGACCGCGAAGATCAGGCCGAAGATCGTGATGCCCGTAGCGATGGCGACCGCGATCGGCCACCACGAGTGCGGGCTGAAGAAGCCGTAGTCGGGCTCGGCGTCCTCGATGACGGCGTGCGGGTCGTCCTCGGGGCGGGTGCCCACCCGGCGGCCGGTGAACAGCACGTAGAAGCCGACCAGGAACGACAGGCCGCCGGTCAGGGCGAGCGCCGTCGTGCCGACCGTCTCGTTGGTGATGAACCAGTAGACGATGGCGATGACGCCGTAGAAGATCGTGCCGATCGCGAAGAGAGCGCCCTCGATCTTCATGCGTTCTCGCCCTTCGAGTCCGAGCCGATCAGAGCCTCGACCCGGTCGCCCACGTGGTCGTGGGCCGAGGTGGCCAGCTCCGGGTGGTGCAGGTCGAACGCGGGCGACTCCGAGCGGATCACCGGGATCGAGGTGAAGTTGTGCCGCGGCGGGGGGCAGGACGTCGCCCACTCCAGCGAGCGGCTCCAGCCCCACGGGTCGTCCACCGTGACCGTGGCCGGGCCGCGCGAGGTCTTCCACACGTTGTAGATGAACGGCAGCATCGCGACCGCGAGGATCGCCGCACCGATGGTGCTCACCACGTTGAGGGCGGTGAAGCCGTCGGACTCGAGGTAGTCGCCGTAGCGGCGGGGCATGCCCTCCGCGCCGAGCCAGTGCTGCACGAGGAAGGTGGTGTGGAAGCCGATGAACGTCAGCCAGAAATGGACGTAGCCCAGCTTCTCGTCGAGCATCCGGCCGGTCCACTTCGGCCACCAGAAGTAGAAGCCCGCGAACATCGCGAACACGACGGTGCCGAAGATGACGTAGTGGAAGTGCGCGACCACGAAGTACGAGTCCGACACCTGGAAGTCGACCGGCGGGGCCGAGAGCAGGATGCCGGTGAGGCCGCCGAACAGGAACGTGACGAGGAAGCCGAGGGTCCAGACCATCGGCGTCTCGAACGTGACCGAGCCGCGCCACATGGTGCCGATCCAGTTGAAGAACTTCACACCGGTCGGGATGGCGATGAGCATCGTCATGAACGAGAAGAACGGCAGGTTGACCGCGCCGGTCACGTACATGTGGTGCGCCCACACCGCGACCGAGAGCGCCGCGATGGCGGCGGTCGCGAAGACGAGGCCCTTGTAGCCGAAGATCGGCTTGCGGCTGAAGACCGGGAGGATCTCCGAGGCGATGCCGAAGAACGGCAGCGCGAGGATGTAGACCTCCGGGTGGCCGAAGAACCAGAACAGGTGCTGCCACAGGATGACGCCGCCGTTGGCCGCGTCGAACACCTGGGCGCCGAACATGCGGTCGGCCTCGAGCACGACGAACGCGGCGGCGAGGACCGGGAAGGCCATCAGCACGAGGACGCTGGTGAACAGCACGTTCCACGTGAAGATCGGCATGCGGAACATCGTCATGCCGGGCGCGCGCATGCAGAAGATCGTGGTGATGAAGTTGACCGCACCGAGGATCGAGCCGAGGCCGCCGAGGGTGAAGCCCATGATCCAGAGGTCCGAGCCGACGCCGGGCGAGTTGATCGCGTTCGACAGCGGCGTGTAGGCGAACCAGCCGAAGTCGGCGGCGCCGCCCGGGGTCAGGAAGCCGGCGCACACGATGATGCCGCCGACCACGAAGAACCAGAACGCGAGCGCGTTCAGGCGCGGGAACGCGACGTCGGGGGCGCCGATCTGCAGCGGCATGAGCGCGTTGGCGAAGCCGGCGAACAGCGGCGTCGCGAATAGCAGCAGCATGATCGAGCCGTGCATCGTGAACAGCTGGTTGTACTGCGCCAGCGACACGATCTGCATCCCCGGCTGCGCCAGCTCGGCGCGGATGACCAGGGCCATCACGCCGCCGAACAGGAAGAACGAGAACGAGACGATCATGTACATGTAGCCGATGACCTTGTGGTCCGTGGAGGTGATCCACGAGACCAGGGTGCGGCCGAACTTGCGGCGCTCGGGGACGAGCGTGGTCATGCCGTCCGGGTCGGGCGCGGAGGTGACCGGGCGGTCGTTGAACAGCGTCACTTCGAGCTCCCCGAGTTGTCGATACGGCCGGTGTTGCCGCCAGGGTCGCCGGAGGTGACGACGCGGCCGGTCTCCAGGGTGCCGCTCTGGCCGCGGGCCTTGAGGTCGGCGATGTGCGCGTCGTACTCGGCGCGGGTCACGACGTGCACGTTGAACAGCATGCGGGCGTGGTCGGTGCCGCAGAGCTCGGCGCACTTGCCGGCGAAGACGCCGAGCTTGTTGGGCGTGAGCTCGAACTGGTTCAGGCGGCCGGGGACGACGTCCATCTTGAAGAGGAACTGCGGGACCCAGAACGAGTGGATGACGTCGGGCGACGTGAGCTCGAAGCGGGTGCGCTCGTCGATCGGCAGGTAGAGGTCGGCAGGACGCGCCGGCGTGCCGACGTCGAACGCGCCCTCCTCGTAGTTGAAGCCCCAGTTCCACTTGAAGCCCACGACGCCGACCTTGTTGGTGGCGTCCGGGGTGAGCTTGGTGATCTCGGCCTGGTCGCGCGCGGTCACGACGAACAGCGCGGCGATCATGACGGCGGGGGCGACCGTGTAGAGGATCTCCAGCGGCGCGTTGTAGCGCGTCTGGACCGGAGCGCCGGAGTTGGCGCGCTTCCGGTAGGCGATGATCGCCCAGAAGATCAGGCCCCAGGTCAGGACTCCGACCGCGAACGCCGCGATCCAGGAGTTCTGCCAGAACGCGAGCAGGGTCGGGCCCTGCTCGGTGGCCGGCTCGGGGTAGCCGAGGCGTCCCCATTCGGTGTCGGCGGAGCACCCTGCGGTGCCGGCCAGCACGAGGGCCGCGCCTGCGGCCAGTGCGACGCGGCGTGCCCGCGAGGGGCGCTGCGAGCGGGTCGAGCCCACGGATCGCCATCCCTACAGTGGTCGAGCCCCCCGTAACGACAGCGGGCCGCCGGGTGGGCGGCTCGCGGTCGACCCGGAGGACGGGTCTGACATACGCGCCGAGACTAGCGCAGCAACCGCCCTCCGACCCGTCGGGGTGGGGCATTACCGTCAGGGCGTGGCGCAGCATCTGACCAGCGACGATGCCGGTGCGGGCGGACCGGTCGACGGGGTGAGGCAAGCCTCACCGAAGAAGTCGGCGGACCCCCCGCGCGGCTACCTCGACGCGGCGTCCGCTCAGCCGATCCGCGCGTCCGCCCGCGAGGCCCTCGCGGCCGCCCTGGACCAGGGCTGGGCCGATCCCGCGCGCCGCTACCGCGACGCCCGCCGGGCCCGTCTGCTGCTCGACGCCGCGCGCGAGAGCGTCGCCGCCCGCCTCGGCGCCCGGCCCGACGAAGTGTCGTTCACGGCGTCCGGCACCCAGGCCGCGCACCTCGCGGTGGCGGGCCTGGCCCGCGGCCGGGCGAGGGCCGGTGACCGTGTCGTGGCCTCGGCGGTCGAGCACTCCGCCGTCCTGCACGCCGCCCGCGCTGCGGGGTCGCTCGAGACGGTGCCGGTCGACCGCCTGGGGCGCCTGGACCTCGAGGCCTTCGCTGCGGCGGTGGGCTCCCCCGGCGCGGCGCTGGCCGCCGTGCAGAGCGCCAACCACGAGGTCGGCACCCGCCAGCCCGTGGCCGCAGCAGCCGCGCTGGCGGAGGAGCACGGCGTACCCCTGCTCGTCGACGCCGCGCAGTCGGTCGGGCGCGAGGCGCCGCCCGCGGCCTGGTCGGTGCTCACCGCGCACGCGCCCGCGTGGGGCGGGCCGGCCGGCGTCGGGGTGCTGGCCGTGCGCACCGGCGTGCGCTGGCGCTCCCCCTCCCCCGACGACCCGGCCGAGGGCGGCCGCGTGCCCGGGCCCGTCGCCGTCCCGCTCGTGGTGGCCGCCGCGGCGGCGCTCGAGGAGGCCGAGGCCGAGCGCGAGGCCGAGGGCGCCCGGATCGCCGCGCTCGTCGACCGCCTCCGCGCCCGCGTGCCCGAGCTCGTGCCCGACGCCGTGGTGCTCGGCGACGCCGACGACCGGCTCCCCCACATCGTCACGTTCTCGTTCCTCTACGTCGACGGCGAGTCGCTGCTCGACGGCCTCGACCGCGAGGGCTTCGCCGCGTCGTCCGGGTCGTCGTGCGTCGCCGACGCGCTCGAGCCCAGCCACGTGCTCGCGGCGATGGGGGCGCTGACCCAGGGCAACCTCCGGCTCTCGCTGCCGGCGGGGGTGCGGGAGGACGACGTCGACCGCCTGCTGCACGTGCTCCCCCGCGTCGTGGCCGACGTCCGCGCGCACCTCGGGGCCCAGGACCTGTGACGGACGGCGGTCTGTGACGATGGGCGGCATGACCGAGGTGCCTGCGTACGACCGCGTCGTGGACGAGCGCGGCAAGCGCTGCCCCGCTCCCGTCATCTCCCTCGCCCGGCGCGTGAGCGTCGAGCCGGAGGCGCGGCTGCTGCTGCTCTCGGACGACGCCGCGGCCGAGACCGACATCCCTGCGTGGTGCGCGCTGCGCGGCCGCACCCTCGCCTGGGTCGGGCCGGCGCCCGACGGCGCGGGCCGCGGCTACCTCGTCATCCCGCAGGAGGAGCAGGCCGACCTGTGAACGCCGGCGCCAGCGGCAGCGCCTCGGCGAGCAGCCCGAGGTAGTCGGGCCGGTCGACCTCCACGACGCCGAGGCTCGCGAGGTGCTCGGTCTGCCACTGCACGTCGAGCAGGCGGCCCGGGCCGGGGGCCGCGGCGAGCACGTCGACCAGCGCCACGAGCGCGACCTTCGACGCGTCGCGCTCGCGGCTGAACATCGACTCGCCGGCGAACAGCCCGCCCACCTCCACGCCGTAGAGGCCGCCGACCAGCGCGCCGTCGGCGTCGCGGGCCTCGACCGAGTGCGCCCAGCCCAGGCGGTGCAGGGCGACGTACGCCTGCACGAACTCCTCGGTGATCCAGCCCGACGGCCGGCGCGGGTCGCCGCAGGCGCGCATCACCTGCTCGAACGCGGTGTCGACCGTGATCGTGAACCGGCGGCACGACTTGCGCAGGGACCGCGCAGGCCGTCGAGCGGCAGCACCCCGCGCGGGTCGGGCGACCACCAGCCGAGCGGCCCGCCGCGGTCCAGCGGCATCGGGAACAGCCCCGAGCGGTACGCCGCGAGCAGCGTGCCGGGCGCGAGGTCGGCGCCGACGCCGAGCACCTCCTCGCCCGGCTCGCCGAGGGCCGGGTCCGGCAGCATCCAGCCGGTCGGCGGCGGCTCGACGGGGGCCACGGCGTACGACCGTCAGCGGCTACGGGCGCGGGCAGCGCACGTTCGCCGCGACCTCGGCGGCGGCATCGTCGCCGTACGCGGCGGCAAAGCGGTCCAGGAAGTTCTGCTGCGCGACCTCGTACTCCTGCGTGCCGATCGTCTCGATCACGTACGTCGCGAGCAGCGAGCCGATCTGCGCGCAGCGCTCGTGCGACAGGCCCCATGCGAGGCCGGACAGGAAGCCGGCGCGGAAGGCATCGCCCACGCCGGTCGGGTCGGCCTTGACGAGCTCGGCCGGGGTCGGCACCTCGAGCGCGGGCTGGCCCGCGATCTCGATGCGCGCGCCCTTCTTGCCGAGCGTCGTGACGCGGACGCCGACGCGCGAGAGCACCTCGTCGGACGACCAGCCGGTCTTGTGCTCGATGAGGCTCGACTCGTACTCGTTGCTGAAGAGGTACGCCGCTCCGTCGACGAGCTGCTTGATGGCGTCGCCGTCGGACCACGCGAGCTGCTGCGACGGGTCGGCGACGAACGGGATGCCGCGGAAGCGGCACTCGTCGGTGTGCCGGGCCATCGCCTCGGGGTCGTTGGCGCCGACGAGCACGAGGTCGAGGCCGCCGACGCGGTCGGCGATCGGGCCGAGCTCGATCTCGCGCGCCTCGCTCATCGCACCGGCGTAGAACGACGCGATCTGGCACTGCTCGGAGTCCGTGGTGCACACGAACCGCGCGGTATGCCGCACCTCGGACACGCGCACCGACGCCGTGTCGACGCCGTGGCGGTCGAGCCACGAGCGGTAGTCGGCGAAGTCCGGGCCGGCCGCGCCGACGAGGATCGGGTGCAGGCCGAGCACGGCCATGCCGAACGCGATGTTGGGGCCGACGCCGCCGCGGCGGATGTCGAGCTCCTCCACGAGGAACGACAGGGACACCGAGTCGAGCTTGTCGGCCACGAGCGAGTCGGCGAACCGGCCCGGGAAGGTCATGAGGTGGTCGGTCGCGATGGACCCCGTCACGCAGACGCGCACAGCCATCTCTTCTCTGCAGCTGGTGGAGGGCTCGCGCCGCTCGGACGCGCAGAACCTTATCCGCAGGGACGGAACCGGCCCCCGGTGACCGCCGTCACAGGGGCGTAGGACACCGGGGCGGCAGCGCGAGGACGATGGCGGTGCCACGGCAGGGAGGTACGGCGATGACGACCACCACCGGCACCACGGCACGACGAGGCTCCGCGCTCGCCCTCGGCGGGCTCGTGGCGGCATTGGCGCTCACGGCCTGCGGCACCGAGGTCGCAGGAGGCAGCGGCGGCGGGCTGGCACCCCTGCGCATCGGGACGGGCGCCGGCGGCGGCCTCCCCGCAGCGGACTCCGGCGGCGGGAAGGTCGCAGCCTCGGGCTGGACGCTGTCCGGCTCGCTCCCGGCCGGCCCGGGCACGGGCCCCGTGCTGCGCTTCACCGGCGCGCCGGGCGAGGACGACGTACGCGCCCTGGCCGCCGCCCTCGGCCTCAGCGCCTCCCCCGACACGCGTGCCCACGGCTGGATCGTCGACGGGCCCGGCGGCGAGCTGCGCGTGCGCAACGACGCCAGCGGACAGTGGTCGTTCTCGCGCGGCACGGACTGCCCGTCGTACTACGTCGACGTCGACAACGACGGCCCCGACTCGGTCGTGTCCTGCGCTGTCGCGGAGGGCCCGGGCGACGGGACCGCGACCGATCTGCCGCTCGTCACCGACGACGCCGCACTCGCCGCTGCCGCGCCGGTGCTCTCGGCGGCCGGCGTCGACGCCGCCCCGCGGGTGCTCGACGGCGCGCGCGGCCCGGCCGGCACCACGACCACGGTGGGCGCGGACCCGACGGTCGCGGACCTCCCGACGTACGGCCTGCAGACGCTGGTCGACGTCGACGCCGACGGCGTGTCCGGCGCGATGGGCTGGCTCGGCGACCTCGAGCCGTCGGGCGACTACCCGGTGATCTCGGCGCAGGACGCGTTCGACCGGCTCGCCGCCATGCCGCGGCCGCTCGCCGAGATGGCGTGCCCGAGCATCGCGCCCGGGCCGATGGAGACCCCGGGCGAGGTTCCCGGCGACGACCCGCTGCCGGGCTGCGGCGGGTTCGAGCCCCCGGTCATCACAGGCGCGGTGTTCGGCCTCACCGTGAGCTGGGAGGACGGCACCGCGATCCTCGTGCCCGCGTGGCTGTTCACGGTGCAGGGCTGGGACGACCCGCTCGCCCAGGTGGCGGTCGCCGACCAGTACCTCGCCGACCCGACTCCGGCCCCCGAGCCCACGACCGGCACCGGCGGCGGCAGCGCCGTACCGCCCGACCCGGGCCAGACCGACACCCCGGTCGAGCCCCCGTCGGTCGAGCCCGGCGACCCCGGCACGAGCGGCGGCGGCAGCGACGGCTCGGGCGGCGAGCCCGTCGCCCCCGGATCCCCCGCCGTCGAGAAGGCGTACGTCGACAGCGACGGCCGCACGCTCGCGCTGACCGGCTGGGGCGGCGTGTGCTCGGAGTTCACCGCGATCGCCGACGAGAGCGCGACGACCGTGAAGGTCCAGGTCGTCGAGCGGTCGACCCTCGGCCCGGACGGGGCCTGCGTCGACATGGCCCAGGAGTGGAAGGCCGTCGTCGAGCTCGACGCGCCGCTCGGCGACCGCGAGATCGTCGACGCGACGACCGGCCTGCCCGTGCCCGTCACCCGCACCTAGGACTGCGCGCTGACGACGAAGGGCCGCACCCCGGCGGGGTGCGGCCCTTCGCGACGATCTGGTGCCAGAGGCAGCGGTCTAGCTGAACGAGTCGCCGCAGGCGCAGGAGCCGGTGGCGTTCGGGTTGTCGATCGTGAAGCCCTGCTTCTCGATGGTGTCGACGAAGTCGACCGTGGCGCCCGCGAGGTAGGGGGCGCTCATGCGGTCGGTGACGACCTTCACGGTGCCGAACTCCTTGACGACGTCGCCGTCGAGCGAGCGGTCGTCGAAGAAGAGCTGGTAGCGCAGGCCCGAGCAGCCGCCGGGCTGGACCGCGACGCGCAGCGAGAGGTCCTCGCGGCCCTCCTGGGCCAGGAGCGCGGCGACCTTGGAGGACGCGGTCTCGGTGAGCAGGATGCCGTCGGAGACGGGGGTCGAGCTCTCGATCGTGACGTCGGCGGTCATGCGGCGGTCCTCCGTGATGCGACTGGTCGTGCCGGTACGTGAGGGCCAACCGGGCCGCCCGGCGACGTATTCCCGCCGGGTGAGGCGACCCTCACCCGGACCATGGTGCCACGCCGCGGGCGCTCAGGCTCCTTCGACCCGGGCCGTGCCGCCCCAGGTGCGGGCGGCGCGCTCGGCCAGGGCGGCGAGGTGCTCGGCCGGGCGAACCAGCGCGTCCGCCTCCGGGACGCCGCGGTCGCGCAGGTCGTCGACGACGGCGTACGCGCCCGAGACACCGGTGGCGGCGTACTCGCGACGGCCCACCTCGACCCGGCCGGCGAGCACCACGCAGGCGCGGCCCTGGCCGAGCGCGGCCTCGGCCACGCCGGACACGACCTTGCCGCGCAGGCTCTGCCAGTCGAACGCGCCCTCGCCCGTGACCACGACGTCGGCGTCCGAGACGAGTCCGTCGAACCCGACCGTGCCGAGCACCGTCGCGATGCCCGGCACGCGCTCGGCGTCGAGGTGCAGCAGCGCGTAGCCGAGGCCGCCCGCGGCGCCGGCGCCGAGCGCGACGGCCGGGTCCTTGCCGTCCGGGCGGCGGCCCACGACGTCGACGAGGTGCTCGAGGGTGCCCTCGAGCTCCATGACTGCCGCGTCGTCGGCGCCCTTCTGCCGCGCGAAGCCGTTGGCCGCTCCGCGCAGGCCGAGCAACGGGTTGTCGACGTCCGAGGCCATCACGAGCGCGACGCCCGCGACCGCGGCGCGGGCGGGCGCGAGGTCGACCGACACGACCGAGCGCAGCGACGACGCGCCCTCGGCGAGCAGCGCCGTCACGTCGAGGCCCTCGGCGCCCTCGGCCGTCGCGCCGAGCGCTGCGAGCATCCCCATGCCGGCGTCGTTGGTGGCCGAACCGCCGAGGCCCACCACGATGCGCCCCACGCCCTCGGCCACGGCGGCCGCGACGAGCTCGCCCACGCCGTACGTCGTGGTGCGCACGGGGTCGCGCAGGTCGTCCGGCACGAGGTGCAGGCCGCAGGCCTCGGCGCTCTCGACGTACGCCGTGCCCTCGACGACCAGCACGGACGCGGCGACGGGCAGGCCGAGCGGGCCGGTCACCTCGAGGCGCACGCGGCGCCCGCCGAGGGTCGACTCGAGCGCGTCGAGGAAGCCGGGCCCGCCGTCCGCCAGCGGGACGCGCACGACCTCGTCCGCGGGGCACGTGCGCAGCCAGCCCTCGGCGATGGCGTCCGCGGCCTCGCGCGCAGTCAGCGTGCCCGCGAACTTGTCCGGCGCGACGAGGACCTTCACACGATCGACCGTACAAGGGCGGAAGCGTGCGGCTCGCGGCGGTGTTGTCGGGAGTGCGGATCGGGCGGCTGCCCGGCCGCGGGCGGAGCCGTCTGGGAGGATGCCGCTGTGAGCACCGAGAGCTTCGTAGAGCCCACCCCCACGCCGCTGGCGCTGCTGCTGCTCGGCCGCGGGGCCGACCCCGACTCCGAGCGCGGCGTCGAGTGCCCGGGCGACCTGCCCGCGGCGAGCGACCCCGGCCTCGTCGAGCGCGCACGCCGCGCGAAGGAGGCCCTCGGCGACCGGGTCTTCGTCCTCGGCCACCACTACCAGCGCGACGAGGTCATCCAGTTCGCCGACGTCACCGGCGACTCGTTCAAGCTCGCGCGCGACGCCGCCGCCCGCCCCGAGGCCGAGTACGTCGTGTTCTGCGGCGTGCACTTCATGGCGGAGAGCGCCGACATCCTCACCGGCCCGGACCAGGCGGTCGTGCTGCCCGACCTCGCGGCCGGCTGCTCGATGGCCGACATGGCCGAGATCGGCCAGGTCGAGGACGCGTGGGACGTGCTCGCCGACGCCGGCATCACCGACGTGACGATCCCGATCACCTACATGAACTCGACCGCCGCCATCAAGGCGTTCACGGGCCGCAACCGCGGCGCGGTGTGCACGTCGTCCAACGCCCGCCGCGCGCTCGAATGGGCGTTCGAGCAGGGCGAGAAGATCTTCTTCCTGCCCGACCAGCACCTCGGCCGCAACACCGCGGTGCTCGAGCTCGGCCTCTCGCTCGACGACTGCGTCGTCTACGACCCGCACAAGCCGCAGGGCGGCCTCACCGCCGACCAGCTGCGCGCCGCGAAGGTGATCCTCTGGAAGGGCCACTGCTCGGTGCACGGGCGTTTCGCCCTCGACTCGGTCGTCGATGTGCGCGAGCGCATCCCGGGCGTCAACGTGCTCGTGCACCCCGAGTGCAAGCACGAGGTCGTGACTGCCGCCGACTACGTCGGGTCGACCGAGTTCATCATCAAGACGCTCGAGGCCGCGCCGGCCGGCAGCGCCTGGGCCATCGGCACCGAGCTCAACCTCGTGAAGCGCCTCGCCCTCGCGCATCCCGACAAGCAGGTCGTGTTCCTCGACAAGACCGTGTGCTTCTGCTCGACGATGAACCGCATCGACCTGCCGCACCTGGTGTGGGCGCTGGAGAACCTCGTCGAGGGCAACGTCGTCAACCGCATCGAGGTCGACCCCGACGTCGCGCACTGGGCCCGGGTCGCGCTCGACCGCATGCTCGCCCTGCCCGGCGTCGGCGCCACGCCGCCCAGCCAGCAGGACTGACGCGCAGCGGACGCCGTACCGCGCGCTCTGCGACGCGCTGCTGCGTCCGCTCCCGCGCGCTCGATCGGAGCGGACGACGTACCGCGCGCTCTGCGACGCGCTGCTGCGTCCGGTCCGCCGCGTCAGAGGCCGGGGGCGCCCCAGACGGCGAACCAGCGCGAGGTCTCGGGCTCCATCCGGAGGTCGTCGGCGAGCAGGTCGCGCAGCTGGATCTCGAGCAGGTTGTCGCGCGCCTGCACGGGCTGCCCCTCGATCGTGGTGCCCGTGCCCTCCTTGGGCGCGAAGGGGTAGAACGTGCCCTGCTTGAACAGGTAGACCAGGCCGACGCGCTTGCCGGCGTCGTCGGCGAACGTGACCAGCGAGCACAGCAGAGTGGAGCCGAAGCCGGACTCCTGCAGCGTGGTGTTGACCGCGTGCAGGTCGGTCACGAGCGAGGCGACGTCGGGCGGGTCGGTGCGGCACACGAGCCACGTGTAGCCGTACGAGTCGACCTCGACCTCCACCGTCGGGCCGCCGCCGGCGTCGAGCAGCTGCTGCACCTCGGCCTGCACGTCGGCGAACGCGCGGCCCTCAGGAGCGCGGAACGCCACGGACCCCGACCCCACCGGGTGCAGCCCGAGCGCGGCGTCGAGCGTGACCGCGGCCGACGGCAGCCCGAAGAGGTTGTCGAGATTGGGCTTCACCGGCGCCTTGCGCCCGAGCAGCGAGTCGAACAGTCCCATGCCCCCACTCTCCCCCATCCGCGCCGGGACCACCGCCCGGGACCGCGTCAGCGCAGGCCGAGCTGCGCGGCGACGCGGGCCAGGCTCTCGGCGCGCTCGTGCACGCTGGGGTGGGTGCGCCGCTCGTACGACTCCGGCGCCGACGCCTCCACGAACGGCACGCCGAGCGCCACCCGCAGGTCGGGCTGCGCCGAGGAGCCGTCGGTGCAGGTGCGTACGGCGGAGTCGAGGTCGCCCGGCCGGCCGGTGAGCAGGGCCGCCGCGCGGTCGGCCGAGAGCTCGCGCTGGCGCATGAGGTTGCGCACGGGCGGCACGATCCAGCCCGAGAGCACGACGACCTTGTCGTCGGCGAGCTCGGCGATCGCCTCGAGCCGGGCCATGAGCGGCGCGTCGCCGTGGGCGATGTGGAACAGCTCGTGCGCCAGCATCGCATCGAGCTCGGCGGGGCTGCAGCGCTCGACCGCCGCCGTCGTGACGCAGATGGTCTGTACGCCGTCGACCTCGACGACCACGTAGGAGTTGGGCCGGGGCGAGGCCACGATCAGCAGCGGCGGCACCGGCACGTCGGCGAGCGCCGCGAGCCGTTCGAGGGCGACGCGCAGCGGATGCTCGGGCGCCGGCTCGGTCGCCACGCCGCGCCCGAGGTAGCGGCCGCGGCCGGCCCGCCTCAGCGAGCGCAGGAACCACAGGATCGCGATGGCGACGGGCAGCAGCAGCACGAGGCCGTGGGTGTAGCCGATCGCCTTGAAACCGCCCCACGGACCGAACTTCAGGCCGATCGCCGACACGACGACCGAGAGGCCGAGGATCAGCAGCACGACCGCTCCGCCCACGGCGACCACGGCCCGCCGCGTCGCGCGCGCGAGCACCGGATCGTCGCCGTACCGGCGTGCTGCCCTATCCCCCATGCGACGACGATACGTCGCCGGCAGGGGTCAGCGCTGGCCGAGCTGGGCCGCGACCTTGGCGAGCTCCTCGAGGCGCTTCTCCAGCGGCGGGTGCGTCATGAACAGCGTCGACAGCGACGACTTCGAGGTGAGCGCCGGGGCGAAGGCGAACGCCGACACGGCCTCCATCGAGCGCAGATCGCGGTCCGGGATCTGCGCGATGTCGCCGGAGATCTTCGTGAGCGCGGAGGCCAGGGCGCTCGGGCGGCCCGTGAGCAGCGCGCCCGTGCGGTCGGCGGAGAGCTCGCGGTAGCGCGAGAGCGCACGCGTGAGCAGGAAGGACACGACGTACACGAGGATCGAGACGAGGAAGACGGCGAGCGCGACGAGCGCTGCGTTCTGGTCGCGGTTGTTGCGGGTCATGCCGCCCCACATCCACATGCGGGTCAGCAGACCGGCGACGACGCCGGCGAACGACGCGACCGTCATGACGGTGACGTCGCGGTGCGCCACGTGCGAGAGCTCGTGCGAGAGCACGCCCTCGAGCTCCTCGGCGTCGAGGCGGCGCACGAGGCCGGTGGTGACGCACACGACCGAGCGGCTCGGCGAGCGGCCGGTGGCGAACGCGTTCGGCACATCGGTGTCGGCGATCGCGATGCGCGGCTTGGGCATGTCGGCCATGGCGCACAGGCGGTCGACCATCGCGTGCAGCTGCGGGGCCTGCTCGGGCGTGACGACCTTGGCACGCATGGCCGAGAGCGCCATCGTGTCGGAGAAGTACCACTGCCCGAGGAGCATGCCGCCGGAGATGATCAGCACGAACGCCGCGCTGAAGCCGAGCGAGATGAGCACCGCCGCCAGCACGACGTAGAGCAGGCCTAGCCCGAAGACCGTCCCGACCATCCGTCGGGTCAGGCCCTTGTCGCTGGCGTACCGCGTGGCGGCCACAGCCGTCATCCTCCTCGTCGCATCCTCGCCCGCCGCAGCGGCGGGCCGTACAGGGGGAACGCCGACGGGCCGGGGATACGTTCCCCGGCCCGCCGCACGTTCATCGATCTCTCAGCCGATCAGTCCGGCACCAGGCCCTCGTCGGTGAGCATCCGGCGGATGTCCTCCTCGCTCGCGTCGGCGAACGGCAGGATCACGTCGGACTCGCGGGCCTCGTGGTCCGGAGGGCGTACGCCGGTGCTGCGCACGAAGTCCAGCAGCGCGTCGAGCGCGGGCTGCACGTCGGGCTCCGGCGTGTTCAGCGCCCGCTCGAGCGCTGCGTCGAGCCGGTTGAGCTCGGCGAGGGACGACTCGGGCATCTCGTACTGGCCCTCGCCGAGGATGCGGATGAGCACTGCGGTTCCCCTCTCGCGACGTACGGACGGGCTGGCGGAGCGGTCAGGCCTGCGGCTTGTCCGCGGACTCGATCGCCGGGGCGGGCGCGGAGCCCGCGATCTCGCCCTTCATGGCGGCGAGCTGCGCCTCGACGTCGTTGCCGCTGGCGAGGCGCTCGAGCTCGAGGGTGATCGAGTCCTTGCTGGTGCCGGTCGGGTCGTCGAGCGCGCCGGAGGCGAGCAGCTCGTCGATCGCCTGGCCGCGGGCCTGCAGCTGCGCGGTCTTGTCCTCCGCGCGCTGGATGGCGAGGCCGACGTCGCCGAGCTCCTCGCTGATGCCGGAGAAGGCCTCGTTGATCTTGGTCTGCGCCTCCGCGGCGGAGTACGTCGCCTTGATCGTCTCCTTCTTGGTGCGGAAGGCCTCGACCTTGGCCTGCAGCCGCTGGCTGGCCTGGACGAGCTTCTCCTCCTGCTCCTGCAGGCCCGCGAGCTGGGTCTGCAGGTCGGAGATCTGGGTGGTGAGGCCCGAGCGGCGGGTCAGGGCCTCGCGGGCGAGGTCCTCACGGCCGGCGGCCAGCGCCGCCTTGGCCTGGCCCTCGAGCTTGGCGCTCTGCTGCTCGAGCTGGGTGATCTGCAGCTCGAGGCGCTTGCGGCTCGTGGCGACGTCGGCCACGCCGCGGCGCACCTTCTGCAGCAGCTCGAGCTGCTTCTCGTACGAGTAGTCCAGCGTCTCGCGCGGGTCCTCGGCCTTGTCCAGGGCCTTGTTGGCCTTGGACTTGAAGATCAGGGTGAAGCGCTGCCAGAGGCCCATCGTGGGCGTCCCTTCCTCGATGCGACGTCGTACGCGTCCTGACGGTGGCGACGTGCGGGGCCACCGGTGGGGTTCCCGCCCGCGGCGGGGGCTCCCAACCTATCCGCCCGTCGGCGGCCTGTCCCACGGTCGTACGCCGTGCGCACGGGCCGCTGCAGGGAGTAGCGCCGTGAGTAGCCGCCCGCGGGATCTGAGTAGCGGCTACCCATCCCCCCGACGGGCCCGATCACGACTCTTGTCCACGAGCGGCCCCACCGGGGGCCACGGACCAGACCCGAGGGCCACGGCCCGACGAAGGAGAACCCGATGAAGACCACCCTGCGCCGCGCGAGCACCGCCCTCGTCGCCTCCGCCGCCCTCCTGGCCGGCGCCCTCGGCCTCGCCGCCCCGGCCTCCGCCGCCAGCCTCTGCTCGACCGACTGCATCTCGTACGCCCCGGTGAGCGCCGACACCAAGACCATCCGCGCCAGCGTCGTCACCACCGGCTACGTCAACGTGACCGCCGAGGTGTGGACGTCGGACAAGGCCACCCGCCTCGCCTACATGACCGACGGCCAGACCGAGACGTGGACGAACTCGTGGACGTTCACCAGCCCGAGCTCGACCTACCTCAAGCAGAACACCTACTACGCCGTGAAGATCGTCGCCAAGGACATGCTCGGCAAGACCTGGACCGAGTGGCGCTCGGTGCGCATCAAGCAGCGCACGGCCACGTGGCACATCACGAAGATCAACCTCTCCGACGACAGCGACTACGCCGGCGCCGGCGAGTTCAAGGCGGGCTGGAAGGCCGGCACCACGGTGAAGTCGCCGATCTGGAGCGGCTGGTCGTCCAAGTCCTCCGGCGGCTACTGGTCGTTCCCCTCGACCAACGCGTCCACCACCATCGTGCGCGTCGGCGAGTCGTCCAGCCCCAAGGTCTTCCTCGAGCTTCTCGACGACGACACCGACGTCAGCGACTTCGGCTGCGGCACCGGCTTCGCACCGGCCTGGAACTGGGGCACCAGCGACTGCGCCGACTGGGCCACCGCCGGCGCCCAGGTGAACCTGCCGGAGACCGCCGGCACCGTGAACTTCACCCTGTACGTCGCCAAGACCGCGCCGGTGAAGTTCACCGTCCAGGGCTACGTGGTCACCACCATCTCCTGACGCCCCCCGGATCGCCCGACGCGGCCGGTCCCTGACCGACCGGCCGTCCCGCAGGCCCCCGCCCCAGGGCGGGGGCCTGCCCGTTCGTCGGGGCCGGCGTGCGCCGCTTAGAGTGGCGCCGTGTTCCGCCGCAAGAGCTCCGACACCGAGGTGTCCGCGCCCGCCCCCGAGACCGCCGTGCCCTCGACCCAGGGCAAGGGCGCGCCCACGCCCACGCGCAAGGAGGCCGAGGCCGCCCGCAAGGCCCGCCTGTCCGGCAGCACGGGCAACGCCAAGGCCGACCGCAAGGCCGCGCGCGAGGCCGACCGCAAGGCCCGCTACGAGGCGCGGCTCGCGCTGCAGTCCGGCGACGAGCGCCGCCTGCCGGCCCGCGACGCCGGCCCGGTCAAGGCGTACGTCCGCGACTTCGTCGACGGCCGCATCAGCGCCGGCGAGCTCTTCATCCCCGTCGCGCTGGTCGTGCTGGTCGCCGGCTTCATCCGCATCCAGTGGGTGCAGGTCGTGCTGCTCTACGCGTGGTCCGCGATGCTCATCGGCGTCATCCTCGACTCGGTGTTCCTCTGGTACCGGCTCCGCAAGAACCTGCCCGAGCGGTTCCCCGACGAGTCGCGGCGCGGCGCGCTGTCGTACGGCATCCTGCGCAGCCTGCAGATCCGCAAGCTGCGCCTGCCCCCGCCCAAGGTGCGCTGGAACGGCCAGCCCGTGGCGCCCAAGGCCGCGAAGCAGAAGTAGCCCGACGCCGGGGCGCACGTCCGGCCGGGGCCGCATAGGGTTCGACGCATGCAGCACCGTCGTCTCGGCCGCAGCGGCCTGAAGGTCAGCGAGATCTCCTACGGCAACTGGATCACCCACGGGTCCCAGGTGGAGGAGGACGCCGCGATCGCGTGCGTGAACGCCGCCCTCGAGGCCGGCATCACCACCTTCGACACCGCCGACGTGTACGCCGGCACCAAGGCCGAGTCGGTCCTCGGCAAGGCCCTGGCCGGCCAGCGCCGCGAGGGCCTGGAGATCTTCACGAAGGTCTACTGGCCGACCGGCGAGGGCGTGAACGACCGCGGCCTGTCGCGCAAGCACATCCTCGAGAGCATCAACGGCTCGCTGCGCCGCCTCGGCACCGACTACGTCGACCTCTACCAGGCCCACCGCTACGACCACGAGACGCCGCTCGAGGAGACGATGCGCGCGTTCGACGACGTCGTGCGCTCGGGCAAGGCGCTCTACATCGGCGTCTCGGAGTGGGACGCCGACCAGATCCGCCGCGCGGTCGAGATCGCCGACCAGATGGGCTTCGACCGCCTCGTGTCGAACCAGCCGCAGTACTCGATGCTGTGGCGCGTCATCGAGGCGGAGGTCGTGCCGACCAGCCGCGAGCTCGGCCTCGGCCAGATCGTGTGGAGCCCCATCGCGCAGGGCATCCTGACCGGCAAGTACCTGCCGGGCGAGCCGCCGCCCGCGGGCTCGCGCGCGACCGACCCCACCAGCGGCCACTTCACCGAGCGCCTGCGCACCGACGAGATCCTCACGCGCGTGCAGAAGCTCAAGCCCCTGGCCGAGCAGGCGGGCCTGTCGATGGCCCAGCTCGCGGTCGCGTGGGTGCTGCAGAACGACAACGTGTCGTCGGCGATCATCGGCGCGAGCCGGCCCGAGCAGGTCGCGGAGAACGTCAAGGCGGCCGGGGTCGTCCTCGAGCCCGAGCTCCTCGACGCGATCGACATCGTGCTCGGCGACGTCGTGCAGACCGACCCGCGCCTGACCGTCTCGCCCAACCCGCGGGCGTGAGGGCGATGAGCGAGACGACCTGGACCTGGCGCTACGAGACCACCGGGGGCGACGTCGTGGCCCTCGGGCCGGACGACGTCGTCGACGGGTTCCCGAGCCAGGCCGACGCCGAGACCTGGATCGGCGAGGAGTGGGCGCAGCTGCTCGAGAAGGGCGTCGACGCCGTGACCCTCCTCGAGGGCGACCGCGTCGTCTACGGCCCGATGAGCCTGCACCCCGCAGGCTGACGGCTCCGACAGGTCAGGCGGGCGCTGCGGCTGCGACGAGCGAGCCGCTGTACATGCCCATGACGCACGCGAAGTCGTAGCGCTCCCCCGCGGCGAGCGGCGGCAGCTCGATCACGTTCGGCCCGGTCTTGAGGTTGACCTTCCAGTCCCAGCTGACCCCGCGCATGTACGCCGCGCAGCTCAGGTCGGACACCGAGCTGATCTCCCAGCGGATCGGCACGCCGGGCGCGACGACGGAGGTGGCCGGCACGTAGCCGCGCGTGGTCTGGTCCATCGTCACCGTCTGCGTGCCGGTGCCCACGACGACGTTCGACGTGATCGCCGTCGGCACGTCGCCGCGCTGCTGGGTCCAGCCGAGCAGGCCCGCGGCGCCCTGCGCGTTGACCACGGCGAACGCGACCAGCAGGGCGCCGGCCACGGCCAGCACCTGCTGGCGCACGCGGTCCGAGCCGAGCCGCGGGAGCCCCGCGACCGCGAGCAGGCCGGGCGCGGTGCCGATCGCGAACACCGCCATCGTGAGGCCCGCGGTCAGCGCCGACCCGGTGGTCATGGCGTAGAGCTGCACGGCCTGGGTGAACCCGCACGGCAGGAAGAACGTGAGCGCGCCGAGCAGCGCGGTGCGCCCGTCGGAGTAGGGCAGACCCGCGCGCTCGTCGATGCCGAGGCGGCGCCCGAGCGAGGGCGGGAGCGACGGCGACCAGGCCGCGAGGCGCGGCGAGATCCGCAGCAGGCGCACGCCGAGCACGAGCATCACGAGCGCGACCGCGAGGGTCAGCACGGCCTGCGCCCGCTCGGGCAGCCCGATCTGCGCACCGATCGCGCCGAGCGCCGCGCCGAGCACCGCGAACCCGACGATGCGCCCGGCCTGGAACACCAGATGGGGTCGCATGCTGCCGCGCACGGGGCGGCCGTCGTCGTACGACACCGACGCGGCGTGCGACGCGGACACCGCGAGCACCAGGCCGCCGACCAGCGCCATGCAGGTCGAGACGCCGGCCGCGAGGCCCACGACCAGGACGACGAGCAGGCTGCCCGACGACGTGGACACCGAGCCGCTCAGGAGGTCGCCGACGCCGAAGAACGTGAGCACGATGGCGCCGACGGCCACGACCGCGACCGCCACGACGGCCTCGCGCCAGACGACGACGTCGTCGCTGATCCACGGCTCGCGGCCCACCCGGTAGCCCGCGCGCTCGACGGCCGCGGCGACGGCGGCGTCGACCTCGGGCCCGGCGCCGTCGGCCAGCTGCAGCACCGCCGTGCCCCGACGGGCGGAGACCTCGGCCCCGACCACGCCCGGGACGCGGCGCAGGGCCGTGCCCACCCGGGCCTCGCAGGCGCGGCACGTCATGCCCGCGACGGGGACGCGCACCTCGTGCGCGGTCGTCGTCGGGCCGGCCATGCCACCTCCTCGCGGGTCGGGCCCATCATCGGCCCGTTGGCCCGATCCGGCGAGCGTTCGGGCGCGGCACGCGGGCGGTCTTTGACGCCGGGCACCGCCGCGTGGTCGAGTACACCTGTCGCGCGTCAGGATTCTTGGCAGGGCTGTTAGGTCAGTCCTGAAGGAGAATCTTCGTCATGGGTCGTCCCCCTGTGATCCCGGCCGAGACCAAGGCCCGGATCGTGCTGAGTGTGTTGTCCGGTG